>NZ_JBBCKO010000029.1:0-223 GCF_037153335.1 Pseudoxanthomonas sp. USHLN014 | reverse complement strand
CTTCAGGATCGCCGGCACGCCGATCTCCGACTGGTCGCCTTCCAGCGCCAGACGGGCCGAACCGTGGATGATCGGGGTGTCGTCGCCCGGGAACTCGTACTTGCTCAGCAGTTCGCGGACTTCCATCTCCACCAGCTCCAGCAGCTCGGCGTCGTCCACCATGTCGGCCTTGTTCAGGAACACGACGATGTACGGCACGCCCACCTGGCGCGAGAGCAGGATG
>NZ_JBBCKO010000028.1:0-223 GCF_037153335.1 Pseudoxanthomonas sp. USHLN014 | reverse complement strand
GAAGACGACCGTGACCGGCGTGGAAATGTTCCGCAAGCTGCTGGACCAGGGCCAGGCGGGCGACAACGCGGGTCTGCTGCTGCGCGGCACCAAGCGTGACGACGTGGAGCGTGGCCAGGTGCTGGCCAAGCCGGGTTCGATCACCCCGCACACCGAGTTCGAGGCCGAGGTGTACGTGCTGTCCAAGGACGAGGGTGGCCGTCACACGCCGTTCTTCAAGGGC
>NZ_JBBCKO010000027.1:0-223 GCF_037153335.1 Pseudoxanthomonas sp. USHLN014 | reverse complement strand
CCTATAATGGGCGGCTCACTTCGGCGAAACGCTGAAGTACACGAAGGAAGGCGCTGAGGCCGACTTCGAGCTCTTTGACAGTATGCGCAGGTGACTTGTGTGGGCGCCTGCGGGAAGGACGAGCTGTCCATCTTGCAGATGACTTATACAAGCACATAGAGATTGTAGAAATGCAAGCGATACGTAGCTTGGATTAGACGTCTGCATTCAAAGCTTTTTGCCG
>NZ_JBBCKO010000026.1:0-223 GCF_037153335.1 Pseudoxanthomonas sp. USHLN014 | reverse complement strand
CATGTCGGCCTTGTTCAGGAACACGACGATGTACGGCACGCCCACCTGGCGCGAGAGCAGGATGTGCTCGCGGGTCTGCGGCATCGGGCCGTCAGCGGCCGAGCACACCAGAATCGCACCGTCCATCTGGGCGGCGCCGGTGATCATGTTCTTCACGTAGTCGGCGTGGCCCGGGCAGTCCACGTGCGCGTAGTGGCGGCTCGGCGATTCGTATTCCACGTGC
>NZ_JBBCKO010000025.1:0-404 GCF_037153335.1 Pseudoxanthomonas sp. USHLN014 | reverse complement strand
CTGCTGAGCAAGTACGAGTTCCCGGGCGACGACACCCCGATCATCCACGGTTCGGCCCGTCTGGCGCTGGAAGGCGACCAGTCGGAGATCGGCGTGCCGGCGATCCTGAAGCTGGTCGAGGCGCTGGACACCTGGATCCCGACCCCGGAGCGTGACGTCGACAAGGCGTTCCTGATGCCGGTGGAAGACGTGTTCTCGATCTCGGGCCGCGGCACCGTGGTGACCGGCCGTATCGAGCGCGGCGTGATCAAGGTGGGCGAGGAAATCGAGATCGTCGGTATCCGCCCGACCCAGAAGACGACCGTGACCGGCGTGGAAATGTTCCGCAAGCTGCTGGACCAGGGCCAGGCGGGCGACAACGCGGGTCTGCTGCTGCGCGGCACCAAGCGTGACGACGTGGAGCG
>NZ_JBBCKO010000024.1:0-408 GCF_037153335.1 Pseudoxanthomonas sp. USHLN014 | reverse complement strand
AGCCGTAAAGCACGCCGAGCACCGCAGCGAAGCAGGGCCGAAGAGGCGCCCTGTTTGAGCGAAGCGAGTTTGGGCGCCGTGCCCTGCTTCGCGAGGAGCGCAGGGGACCGATGCGCAGCATCGGCGTGCGTCCCGGCGAGAAGCGGTTTTGGCTACTTTTGACAAGACAAAAGTAGCTCGCGCGGCGAAGCCGTGCGAAAGCTTTGCTTTTGAAAAGCGCCCCGCATGGTGCTCAAGTTCTGCTTGCAAATTAAATTCAAGTTTTGCTAAGAACTGGCGCAGCGCTGATTGGACGAAAGCAACGCGCCTGCGGCGCGCCAAGTGCAAAGCTTTCGCGCCTGCGGCGCGACTTCCTTTTGTCTTGTCAAAAGGAAGCAAAACCGCTTCTCGCCGGGACGCGAGCCGCCG
>NZ_JBBCKO010000023.1:0-1224 GCF_037153335.1 Pseudoxanthomonas sp. USHLN014 | reverse complement strand
GGGTTCTACCCCGAAATCACGGACGGTTGTAAAAGGGCTGAGAACTTCTGGTCTTGCCTGGCGACCCTTCGTCGCATCCTCGGGTTGTGGAACCGCTCGATGTATTCGAACACATCCGCCCTCGCGGCATCGAGCGTTGGGTAGGTCATGCGGTAGACCCGCTCGCGCTTGAGCAGGCCGAAGAAGCCTTCGCACGCGGCGTTGTCACCGCAGTGGCCCACCGCGCTCATCGAGCACACCAAGCCGTTGGCCGCCAGGTAACGCTGGTAGTCGCCGCTTCGGAACTGGCTGCCACGGTCGGAGTGCAGGATCAGTGGATGGCTGCCTTGGCGCTGCCAGACCGCCATCTGCACGGCCCTGATCACCATCTGACGATCCTGACGATGATGCATTGACCACCCCACCACCCGCTGGTCAAACAGGTCCAGCACGATGCACAGATACAGCTTGCCTTGCCGGGTCTTGAGCTCGGTGATGTCGGTGACCCACCTGGTCTCCGGCTCCAACGCGGTGAAGTCCCGCTCCAGCAGGTTGCGCACACCCGGCGGCGTCAGCGCCGGCTTGCCGCGCTGGCCTCGCCGCTTCGGTCGCGGCCAACCCTGCAGGCCATCGGTCGCCATCAGACGCGCCACCCGGTTCAGGCTCGCCGTCTCGCCTTCCTCGGCAAGGTCTTCATGCATCCGGCCGGCGCCCAATGTGCCCCGGCTGTCCTCATGCAACTCACGGATCCGGCCGAGCAAGCGCTGGTTGTCGCGCTCCCGGGCACTGGGCAAGCGCTTACTCCAGTCGTAGTAACCGCTGGCCGAGACCCGCAGGCAACGACACATCAGTCGCACTGGAAACTCATCGCGGCAACGTTCGATCACCTGATACCTCAGGATGATCCCTTGGCAAAGAACGTCGCCGCTTCTCGCAAAAAATCCCGCTCCTTCTTCACCCGGGCCAGCTCGCGCTTGAGCCGCGCCAGTTCCTCGTCCCGGGGCGTCCCGGTGCCACCGAAGGCCACCTGGCCCCGGCTCTGGGCCTCCCGCTTCCAGCGGGTCAGCAATGCATCCCGGATCCCCAGCTCCCGGGCCACCTGGGCACAGCTGACGCCCGGCTGGCTGGCCTGCTCAACCGCACCGCGCTTGAACTCGGTGCTGAACTTCCTTCGCTTCGACATGAACACTCCTCATGGCCTTGATCGGCCTTCTCGTAAGTGTCCGTGAAAACGGGGGTGAACCC
>NZ_JBBCKO010000022.1:2500-5435 GCF_037153335.1 Pseudoxanthomonas sp. USHLN014 | reverse complement strand
CGGGCGTATTGCCTGGCTCTCTGCGTTGCGTCCCAGGCCGCGCGGCAGCTTTGCTTTTCCCAGGCGCAAAAGAAGACCCCCTCAGATCGTTGGATCTGAGGGGGTCTGGGGTAAGACCCTGGCGATGACCTACTCTTGCATGGCTTAAGCCACACTACCATCGGCGCAGCTGCGTTTCACTTCCGAGTTCGGGATGGGATCGGGTGGGACCACAGCGCTAATTTCACCAGGGAGACGGTTGGAGCGTCGCCATCCGATACAGCTGGATTAGGCGCTCAGTCTCGCGTAGTTACTTGTGATGTAGAGAGCGATTAGTGAGCATCGACGTGCGTCGAGGCTAAGGTGGTCTTCGCTAGGGCGAAGCCACTTGAGGTTATATGGTCAAGCCACACGGATCATTAGTATCAGTTAGCTCAACGCCTTACAGCGCTTACACACCTGACCTATCAACCACCTAGTCTTGATGGTTCCTTTAGGGGACTTGTGTCCCGGGAGATCTCATCTTGAGGCGCGCTTCCCGCTTAGATGCTTTCAGCGGTTATCGCTTCCGAACATAGCTACCCGGCAGTGCCACTGGCGTGACAACCGGAACACCAGAGGTTCGTCCACTCCGGTCCTCTCGTACTAGGAGCAGCCCCTCTCAAATCTCCAACGCCCATGGCAGATAGGGACCGAACTGTCTCACGACGTTCTGAACCCAGCTCGCGTACCACTTTAAATGGCGAACAGCCATACCCTTGGGACCGACTACAGCCCCAGGATGTGATGAGCCGACATCGAGGTGCCAAACACCGCCGTCGATATGAACTCTTGGGCGGTATCAGCCTGTTATCCCCGGAGTACCTTTTATCCGTTGAGCGATGGCCCTTCCATACAGAACCACCGGATCACTAAGACCTACTTTCGTACCTGCTTGATCCGTCGATCTTGCAGTCAAGCACGCTTATGCCTTTGCACACAGTGCGCGATGTCCGACCGCGCTGAGCGTACCTTCGTGCTCCTCCGTTACTCTTTGGGAGGAGACCGCCCCAGTCAAACTACCCACCATACATGGTCCCCGATCCGGATAACGGACCTAGGTTAGAACGTCAAGCACATCAGGGTGGTATTTCAAGGTTGGCTCCACTGCAGCTAGCGCCACAGTTTCATAGCCTCCCACCTATCCTACACAGACGAACTCAACGTTCAATGTAAAGCTATAGTAAAGGTTCACGGGGTCTTTCCGTCTTGCCACGGGAACGCTGCATCTTCACAGCGATTTCAATTTCACTGAGTCTCGGGTGGAGACAGCGCCGCTGTCGTTACGCCATTCGTGCAGGTCGGAACTTACCCGACAAGGAATTTCGCTACCTTAGGACCGTTATAGTTACGGCCGCCGTTTACTGGGGCTTCGATCAAGAGCTTCGCCTTGCGGCTGACCCCATCAATTAACCTTCCAGCACCGGGCAGGCGTCACACCCTATACGTCCACTTTCGTGTTTGCAGAGTGCTGTGTTTTTGATAAACAGTCGCAGCGGCCTGGTCACTTCGGCCTCCCCCAGCTATTCACCAGAAGAGGCGCACCTTCTCCCGAAGTTACGGTGCTATTTTGCCTAGTTCCTTCACCCGAGTTCTCTCAAGCGCCTGAGAATTCTCATCCTACCCACCTGTGTCGGTTTACGGTACGGTCTGCGTAAGCTGAAGCTTAGGAGCTTTTCCTGGAAGCGTGATATCAGCAGCTTCGCCCTAAAGGGCTGGTCCTTCGTCTCAACGTTGCTCCCCCGGATTTGCCAAAGGGAACCGCCTCAACGCTCTCACCAGGACAACCAACGCCTGGCCTGCCTAACCTTCTCCGTCCCTCCATCGCACTTACGCGAGGTGCAGGAATATTAACCTGCTTCCCATCGACTACGGCTTTCGCCCTCGCCTTAGGGACCGACTAACCCTGCGTCGATTAACGTTGCGCAAGGAAACCTTGGGCTTTCGGCGTGCGGGCTTTTCACCCGCATTATCGTTACTCATGTCAGCATTCGCACTTCCGATACCTCCAGCGGACTTCTCAATCCACCTTCGCAGGCTTACGGAACGCTCCTCTACCGCGCATCGCTTATCGCGATGCACCCCAAGCTTCGGTTTCGTGCTTAGCCCCGTTAAATCTTCCGCGCAGACCGACTCGACCAGTGAGCTATTACGCTTTCTTTAAAGGGTGGCTGCTTCTAAGCCAACCTCCTGGCTGTCTGTGCCTTTCCACATCGTTTTCCACTTAGCACGAAATTTGGGACCTTAGCTGTGGGTCTGGGTTGTTTCCCTTTTCACGACGGACGTTAGCACCCGCCGTGTGTCTCCCATACAGTCCGTCTTGGTATTCGGAGTTTGCAATGGTTTGCTAATCCGCGATGGACCGCTAGCCATAACAGTGCTCTACCCCCAAGAGGATACATATGAGGCGCTACCTAAATAGCTTTCGAGGAGAACCAGCTATCTCCGGGTTCGATTAGCTTTTCACTCCTAATCACAGCTCATCCCCGTCTTTTGCAACAGACGTGGGTTCGGGCCTCCAGTACCTGTTACGGCACCTTCACCCTGGCCATGACTAGATCACCCGGTTTCGGGTCTACTGCCCGCGACTATGCGCCCTTATCAGACTCGGTTTCCCTTCGCCTCCCCTACACGGTTAAGCTTGCCACGAACAGTAAGTCGCTGACCCATTATACAAAAGGTACGCAGTCACCCCTTGCGAGGCTCCTACTGCTTGTACGCACACGGTTTCAGGATCTATTTCACTCCCCTCTCCGGGGTTCTTTTCGCCTTTCCCTCACGGTACTGGTTCACTATCGGTCGGTCAGGAGTATTTAGCCTTGGAGGATGGTCCCCCCATGTTCAGACAGGGTTTCTCGTGCCCCGCCCTACTCGTCTTCACTGATATGGCCCTTTCAAATACAGGGCTGTCACCTTC
>NZ_JBBCKO010000021.1:0-8967 GCF_037153335.1 Pseudoxanthomonas sp. USHLN014 | reverse complement strand
AACCGCACCGCGCTTGAACTCGGTGCTGAACTTCCTTCGCTTCGACATGAACACTCCTCATGGCCTTGATCGGCCTTCTCGTAAGTGTCCGTGAAAACGGGGGTGAACCCTAGGCACGTTCTCGCAGACGGAGCTCAGGGTGTCGAAATGGTCCGAACGCCAAACGCCGTTGATCTTCTTAATGCCGCCGCGCTGACAACGGTAGAGTGGAACCGTGCCGGGGATCTGACTTTCAGCGACGTAGCCGAGGATTGAATTCATCGAATCGCGCCCCTGACCTTCGCAATTGGGGTCACTAGATGTGAAGCGATCAATCCCTCCGGGGATAAAGCAACTGTAAAGCGTTCTACTGCCAGAGAACGGGGTGAAAGAGATGAATCCATTCGTCCCATCCTGCCTCCAACCCAGATCGCTCCACCCTTGCGGCATTTCGCGGCCGGAGAAGTGATTGACTTCCTTTGCATTGTAGTAGCGATACAGCTGCACCAGCGTAGCTCCAGCGGGCGCGGTGGATTGTGCGTTCTCGATATGCGCACTTGCGGACCACGCCTTCAGGCCAACGTCTTGCGCGTTGACGGATCCAACAATTCCAACAGATGCCGCGAATGTAAGAGCGGCCATCTTCAACATCTTCATTCAATGCTCCGTAAATCTCCATGCGGACCTCTTGTCCGCCTAGAGAGGCTAGCATGTGAAATGGACGCTTGGTCGTGGCCGCGCCGGACCAGCCGGAGGTGTCCGCGACAACGCCGGCAGTCGCTGAGCCTTCGCCAAATCATGGGGGCACATTGAGGCTTGAGGCGACCGGGGTCACGCTACGGCGGGGCCTCTGCTATTTGAAGGGCGGCGCTGCTGCTTTTATTGATTCGGAAAGAAAGTTGAGCCACAAACCATCGATCATCGCAGACAGCATAATTAGGAAGGCGATGAGCGCGGTGGTGATCGCTATCCACATAACTGCACTTTGGAAAGGGATCATTTTTCTCGCGAGCTCAGCAGTCGACTCTTGGTAGTTGGAGATGTGCTGTTCGAACCGATAAGGGTCATTGACGGCGCGAGCTATGGCCTTATTGGAACTATTACGAAGCAGCATGCCAAAAACTTCCAGGCCAACGAAGCAAAGAACAGACAAAGCCAAGAGGACGCCCGCGGAAAGTGAGGTCGCCTTCGTGAAGTCTTTGCCTTGCGAGAGCATCGTGAATAGAGCTGCATATCCTGCAAGCATGATGACGTTGGCGTAATCTTTCGCAGAGCTCATGGCATGTTGAAGCATTTCCTTTTGAGCGCTGACAAGATCGCCTCGATAGTTCTCCCTATGGAAGAACATGATCAAAAAGAACAATTCTTGTGGGAGTTCCTCGTCCACCCACACGTTGAACTTTTGATCGCCGTGGAAGTAATGCCTAAGCGTGTATCGGCTGGATCCTTCTTGGCCTGGTAGATTGAAGGTGCCTTCGTGCTCCCACGAGTTTGGCGCTGTCAAACCGTTCCCTAAGCCTCCCAGCATCCGCCGTAAAGTTGATTCCTTCATGGGGAAACCTCGCGCGTTGCGTTAGTCGGTTAGCATTGAAGCGGGGTGTGTCTTCCGCATGTCGCCCTTCTCGGTGGTGACGGTGATGGTGTCCCCATCGCGCCGCCAGCACATCAGGTTTGTCATCGCGCCGCTGCCGTCGGGCCGCTGCAGGGAAACCGTGCTCCAACCCGCGCATGCGCCGCCGATGGACGTGGGCTGATCGCGCAGGACGA
Organism: Pseudoxanthomonas sp. USHLN014; assembly: GCF_037153335.1. Lineage (NCBI taxonomy): Bacteria > Pseudomonadati > Pseudomonadota > Gammaproteobacteria > Lysobacterales > Lysobacteraceae > Pseudoxanthomonas > Pseudoxanthomonas sp. USHLN014. The sequence continues at coordinate 7,221 of NZ_JBBCKO010000021.1, read as the reverse complement.
ACATCGTTCCCGAGTCGACGCGCAGCCTGCCCGTGTACTGCTTGGCCTGCGACGTGGCCCGGCCGCCGCTGGCCTCCATGATCCCGGCGACCACCGCCGAGCCCACGAACAGCACGACCGGCACGCCGATGATCAGGGCCAGGGTCCAGAGGATGATCCTCGCAGTGCTGGTCGGCTTCTTCGCTGCCATATGCGGGTGCGTCGCTTGGGGTGCGCCAGCGACGGGGGCTCCGCAGTGAGGACAAGCCACGGCCTGATCGCGGACCGTCTGTCCGCATTCCTTGCACGCAATCAAAGCCATTCCCTGCTCCTTGGCGAATATCAGCAGCCGAAAATCGGAGGGCCAAAGTTTTCTTCCAACTCTGCTACGAGTGCTGGATCCGCTCCGCCGCGCACCTGCCGGCTTTCACTGACGCTTGGCATTGCTCCAAGCGCACCGACAACCACATGCCGGCGCACGCTCAATACGGTGTCCGGAGGGATCGGTTTCTCCTCCCGGTGGCCATGGTCATGCTTGTAGCTTCCGCTTACCCAGCCGGATGGCGTCAGGTGCTGGTCTTCCCATTCGTCACTTAGTGCCATGATGCTCTCCATGATCCGTGGGCTCATCCAGCCCAGGCTGAGCATGGAGAGTAACGGGCACACAGACAACAATTTGAGTCCGGCTTTCCGTACTCGCGTCCGTACAACGACAAAGGCCACCCTCGCGGATGGCCTAAGTAATTGAATCGCTACAACTTTTGCCACCTGAAGTGGTGGCCGGGGAGGGAATCGAACCCCCGACACAGGGATTTTCAATCCCTTGCTCTACCAACTGAGCTACCCGGCCAGTGCTGCACTTGCGGCCGAGCCGAAGCGAGGCGCGCATGATACGGATGGATTCCCGATCCGGCAAGACGCCTGATCACTGAACGTGTCGCCGCGCGGCCGTGCCGACCCGGCGGGGCCGGGTGCATCATCGCTGTCCCCGACACGGTTCGCCACCGGAGACGCCGCATGCAACGTCCGCGATTCGCCCGCCTGCTCGCCGCCGGCCTGCTGGCCGCCCTAGGCGCGGGCTGCGCCACCACCGGGCTGACCGATGCGCAGGAACTGGCGCTGTACCAGGCCCACGCCGGCGAGCCGGTCAAGAGCTTCACCGTCTTCGGCCAGCTCAACGGCTGGTCGCCGCTGGGCGATGCCGCGCTGGCGGTGTGGGCCAGGCCCAGCGAGGCCTACCTGCTGGAGCTGACCGGGCGTTGCGTCGATCTGGATTCGGCGCCGGCCATCACCGTGACCAACCAGGGCGGCCGGGTCTACGCGAAGTTCGACGATGTGCTGGTGCTGGGCGGGCTGCAGAACAGCTTCCGCATGCCGTGTCGGATCGCCGAGATCCGGCCGCTGGACGTCAAGGCCCTGCGGCAGGCGCAGAAACAGCTGCGCCAGGCCAACGCGGCCGAACGCCAGGCCGGCGCGCCGCCGGCGGGCAACCAATGACCGGTGGCCGTCACGGCGCGCTTGCGCGCTCGGCGCTCTGATCGATGCCTGGCATCCGCCACGCAAGAAGGAGATCCGCCATGAGCCGATGGACATCCCTGCCGACGCTGGCGCTGGCGGCCGCGCTGCTGGTGGCCGGCTGCGCCACCACCGGGCTGAGCGACAGCCAGCGACTGGCGCTGTACCGCGCCCACGCCGGCGCGCCGCAGAAGAATTTCAGCAACGCCGACCGCCTGATCGGCTGGACCGCGCTGGGGGATGAGGCCGTGGCGGTCTGGACCCGCCCCAACGAGGCCTATCTGCTGGATCTGGGCAACAGCTGCAACGGGCTCAACAACGCGACCACGATCCTGATCACCAACCTGCTCGGGCAGGTGTCGGCGGGCATGGACCGGGTGACGGTCATCGACCGTCCGGGCGGCTTCCACGTCAGCTGCCGGATCCAGAGCATCCGCAGGCTCGACACCCAGGCCATCCGTGCATCGGAACAGGCGCTGCGCGAGGCGAGGCTGGCCGAACGCGAGGCCGCCGACGCCGGCAGCTGAGGCTCAGGCCTGCGGGTCTGGCGTGACGTAGCCGGCGGGCTTCTCGGCCTCGCCGCCGAACAGGAACTTGCGCAGCTCGGCTTCGAGAAAGGCGCGGTCCTTGGGCGTGCGCGGCGAGAGGCGGTTCTCGTTGATCAGCATGGTTTGGTGCGCCAGCCATGCCGCCCAGCCGGCCTTGCCGATATGGGCGAACACCTGCTGCCCCAGTTCGCCCGGATAGGGGACGAAGTCCAGGCCTTCGGTGTCTTTCTTCTCGTACTGGCAGAACACGGTGCGGGGCATGTCAGGCATCCAGGAGTTTGCGGATGGGCGCAGGCAGGCCCAGCGTGGTCAGTTCGGCCGGGGCGACCCAGCGCAGGTCCGCATTGTCGCCCACCGCATCGCGCGGTGACAGGCGCGCCCAGCGCAGCGGCTGCATGTGCAGGCGGTAATGGGTGAAGGTGTGCGGGGTGTCGGGCAGTTCGTCGGCGGCGTCGAAGTCGCCGGCCAGGTGCGCGTCGAACCAGGCGCGCGCGGAGGTGGTGTCGTCGGCTTGAGGCAGCGACCAAAGGCCGGACCAGATGCCCACCGGCGGCCTGCGCTGCAGCAGCACGCGGCCCTGCGCGTCGAAGGCCATCAGCATCACCGCGCTGCGCTCGGGCAGCGGCTTGCCGGGCTTGGGCGTGGGCAGGGCCTCGGTAAGTCCTTCGCGGAAGGCGACGCACTGCGGAGAGACCGGGCACAGCAGGCATGCCGGATTGGCGCGCGTGCACAGCGTGGCGCCGAAGTCCATCTGCGCTTGGGTGTAATCGGCCAGCCGACCCTGCGGCACGTGCTGGACGTGTTCGACCGCCAACGCCCACAGCCGTTTCTCGATGGCCGGCAGGCCCGGCCAGCCGGCGATGCCGTGCACGCGCGACAGCACGCGCTTGACGTTGCCGTCCATGATGGCGAAGCGGTCGTTCCAGGCCTGGCTGAGGATGGCGCCGGCGGTGCTGCGGCCGATGCCGGGCAGGGCATGCAAGGCATCGAAGTCGCGCGGCAGCTCGCCATCGTGCAGTTCGACACAGCGCTTGGCGGCGGCATGCAGGTTGCGGGCGCGGGCGTAGTAGCCAAGTCCCGCCCATTGCGCCATGACCTCGTCCGAGCTTGCGGCGGCCAGGTCCGGCAGCGTCGGAAACGCCTGCAGGAAGCGCTCAAAGTAGGGGATGACCACGCGCACCTGGGTCTGCTGCAGCATGATCTCCGACAGCCACACGCGGTACGGCGTGCGCGGATGCTGCCAGGGCAGATCGTGGCGGCCGTGCTGGTCGAACCAGGTCAGGAGCTGGGTGGCGAAGGTGTCGATGGGGGGCTGGCTCGGGCTGGCTTGCTCTGCCTTCTCCGGGCTGGGGGGCACGGAGTGTCGGAGTTTGGGTGAAGCGCTGGGTGTTTAAACGATATGACTTCGGCCTGACCCTCACCCCAACCCCTCCCCCCAAGATGGGGCTGATGTCCCGGGGGGAGAGGGGCTTACAGGCGTCAGGCGCTGCCTAGGGTTTCGGGGAGTAGGGCGTCGACGAAGGCTTCTGCGTCGAAGACGCGCAGGTCTTCCGGGCGTTCGCCGATGCCGGCGTAGCGGATCGGGATGTTGAACTCGCGGGCGAGGGCGAACACCACGCCGCCCTTGGCGGTGCCGTCGAGCTTGGTCACCACCAGGCCGGTCACGCCCACGGCCGCATGGAACTGGCGCAGCTGCGAGAGCGCGTTCTGGCCGGTGGTGCCGTCGATCACCATCAGCACCTCGTGCGGCGCACTGGCATCGACCTTACCGAGCACGCGGCGGATCTTGCCCAGCTCGTTCATCAGGCCGGTCTGGGTGTGCAGGCGGCCGGCGGTGTCGGCGATCAGCACTTCGGTGCCGCGCGCCTTGCCGGCCTGCAGCGCGTCGAAGGCGACCGAGGCCGCATCCGCGTTCTGGCCCTGGGCCACGACGGTCACGCCGTTGCGCTCGCCCCAAGCCTGCAGCTGGGCCACGGCGGCGGCGCGGAAGGTGTCGCCGGCGGCCAGCATCAGGCTGAAGCCGTCGTCCTTGAAGCGCTTGGCCAGCTTGCCGATGGTGGTGGTCTTGCCGACGCCGTTGACGCCCACGGTCAGCACCACGAACGGCTTGGCGTCGCGGTCGATCGCCAGCGGCACGGCGACCGGCCGGAGGATGGCGATCAGCTCGGCGCGCAGGGCGGCCAGCAGCGCGTTGGCATCGGCGAACTCGCGCGCCTTCATGCGCTTGCGCAGGGATTCGACCAGGGCCGTGGTGGCGGTCACGCCGACGTCGGCGGTGATCAGCGCGGTCTCGATCTCGTCGAGCAGGTCGTCGTCGAGCTTGGGGTTGCGCGAGAACAGGCCGCCGAAGCTGCGCGCGAAGGCGCTGCCGCGCAGGCGTTCGCGCCAGCCGGTCTTGCCGGGGGCGGCGGCGGGCTTGTCGATGGAGGTGGGGCGGGGTGCGGTGTCGGGCGCGGGAACCGGCGCTTCGACGGGCGGCGGGGCGATCGGTGGCGCAGGTGTCGGAGCCGGCGCGGGCGCGGGTGGGGCGGCGACCACGACGGGCGCGTCGGCCACCGGTGCGGCGGGAACCGGGGTATCGATCAGCTGCCGCGTCGATGGGCCGGGCACGACGACATCGGGCTGGACCGGCGCGGCGGGCGCGAAGCGCTGGGGCTCGGGCGCGGTCGGTGCGGGCGCGGGCTCGGCGGCCTGCAGGATGTCGGCGACTTCGCGCGCCTGTTCGAGCGCGGCGGCCGCGTCGGCGGTGACCGGGCGCGCCTCGGGGAAGGCGGCGGCCAGCTCTTCCACGCTATAGCGGCGGGTGCTGCCATCCTGGGCGGACGCTGCGTCCTGCGGCTTCTTGCGGCGAAAGAAACTGACCATGTGCAGCCTTGGTAATGCGAAAAATGAGGGCGCAGATGCTAACACCGGGGTCTGGAAGGCCTGGTGTGCGGGGGGGGGGGCGACGGGATGCAATGAAGGTGGGGAATGCCGCGGGCTGGCCGTACCCTCACCCCAACCCCTCTCCCGGAGGGAGAGGGGCTCAAGTGGGTCAGCGGGACAGGTCGAGCAAGAGCTTGTTGAGGCGGCGCACGTAGCCGGCCGGGTCCTTGAGGCTGTCGCCCGCGGCCAAGGCGGCCTGGTCGAACAGCACGCGGGTCAGGTCGCCGAAGCGTTCCTCGTCGCTTTCCGCATCCAGGCGCTCGATCAGGGGATGGGCCGGGTTGAACTCGAACACCGGCTTGCCCTCGGGCACCTTCTGCCCGCTGGCTTCCAGGATCTGGCGCATCTGCAGGCCCAGGTCGCCCTCGCCGATGGCCAGGATCGCCGGCGAATCGGTCAGGCGATGCGACACGCGGACCTCGGACACATCCTCGCCCAGCGCCTGCTTCAGGCGCGCGACCAGCTGCTCCTTGTCCTTGGCGATCTGCTCCTGGGCCTTCTTGTCCTCCTCGGACTCCAGCGCGCCCAGGTCCAGGTCGCCGCGGGCGACATCGACGAAGGACTTGCCGTCGAACTCGGTCAGATAGCTCATCAGCCACTCGTCGATGCGGTCTGTCAGCAGCAGCACCTCGATGCCCTTCTTGCGGAACACCTCCAGGTGCGGGCTGTCCTTGACCGCCGCGAAGCTCTCGCCGGTCAGGTAGTACAGCTTGTCCTGGCCTTCGACCATGCGCGCCACGTAGTCGGCCAGCGCCACGTCCTGGGCGTCGGTGCCGGACTTGGTCGAGGCGAAGCGCAACAGGCCGGCGATCTTCTCGCGGTTGGCGTAGTCCTCCGAGGGGCCCTCCTTGAGGACTTGGCCGAACTCCTTCCAGAACTTGGCGTAGTCCTCGGGCTTGTCCTTGGCTAGCTTCTCCAGCATGTCCAGCGCGCGCTTGGTCAGGGCCGACTTCATCGAGTCGATCACCGGGCCCTTCTGCAGGATCTCGCGCGAGACGTTGAGCGGCAGGTCGGAGGAATCCACCACGCCCTTGATGAAACGCAGATACAGCGGCAGGAACTGGTCGGCCTGGTCCATGATGTAGACGCGCTGCACGTACAGCTTCAGGCCCTTGGCCGCGTCGCGGTGGTACAGGTCGTACGGCGCGCGCGAGGGCGTGTACAGCAGCGAGGTGTACTCGAGCTTGCCCTCGACCTTGTTGTGGCTCCAGGCCAGCGCGTCGGCGTGGTCGTGGGCGATGTGCTTGTAGAACTCCTGGTACTCGGCGTCGGTCACCTCCGACTTGGGCCGGGTCCACAGCGCGCTGGCGCGGTTGACCGCCTCCCATTCGGGCGCGGCCGGGGCCTCGCCTTCGGCCGGGGCGGGCTGCTCCTTGAGCAGTTCGACCGGCAGGGCGATGTGGTCGGAGTACTTCTTGACGATGCCGCGCAGGCGCCAGCCGTCGGCGAAGCCTTCCTCGCCTTCCTTCAGGTGCAGCACGATGGTGGTGCCGCGCTGCGGCTTGTCGATCGTGGCGACCTCGAAGTCGCCCTCGCCCCTGGACGACCAGTGCACGCCCTCGCTGGCCGGCAGGCCGGCGCGGCGGCTGTAGACGTCGACCTGGTCGGCCACGATGAAGGCCGAATAGAAGCCCACGCCGAACTGGCCGATCAGGTTGGCGTCCTTCTTCTGGTCGCCGGAGAGGTTCTTGAGGAAGTCGGCCGTGCCGGACTTGGCGATGGTGCCCAGGTGCGCGATGGCCTCCTCGCGACTCATGCCGATGCCGTTGTCCTCGATGGTGACCGTGCGCGCGTCCTTGTCGAAGGAGATGCGGATGCGCAGGTCGCTGCCGTCGCCTTCCAGCAGGGAGGCATCGGTCAGCGCCTCGAAGCGCAGCTTGTCGGCCGCGTCGGCGGCGTTGGAGACCAGCTCGCGCAGGAAGATCTCCTTATTGGAGTACAGCGAGTGGATCATCAGCTGCAGCAGCTGCTTGACCTCGGTCTGGAAGCCGCGGGTTTCCTTGTGGGTCTCCGGATGGGTGTCGGTGGTCATGGGTCGTCTTGCTCCGTGGTGGGACCGGCCTGATCGGCCGCCGATGGCTTCTTCGGGTGTGGGCGCAGTGGCGGATTTCAAGATGGGCAGGCGATTGACGGGCCGGCTTTTGTGGGAGCCGCCCGAGGGGGGGGAGGGGGGGGGCAGGCGCGGGGCGCGAGCCCGGCGGACGCCGGCCCCCACGCACGACGAACGCCGCACCCGGGGACACCCACCCGCGGC
>NZ_JBBCKO010000020.1:0-16592 GCF_037153335.1 Pseudoxanthomonas sp. USHLN014 | reverse complement strand
CGTGCTGTCCAAGGACGAGGGTGGCCGTCACACGCCGTTCTTCAAGGGCTACCGTCCGCAGTTCTACTTCCGCACCACCGACATCACCGGTGCGATCGAGCTGCCGGAAGGTACCGAGATGGTGATGCCGGGCGACAACGTGAAGATGAAGGTCACGCTGATCAACCCGGTGGCGATGGACGAGGGCCTGCGCTTCGCGATCCGCGAGGGTGGCCGTACCGTCGGCGCCGGCGTGGTAGCCAAGATCATCAAGTGACGATCTGACCCCTGCGCGCCAAGGCGCGCAGGGCTTTGTCAGATCGTCGTCCCCGCGAAAGCGGGGATCCAGCGGTCCGACACGGCGACATCGACCCGTGAAAGCGGGGTCCGGCGCCAGTAATCAGTCCCGCACCCGCGGGAGTCCACGCATCGGCACGGGCGAGTCTTGCGGTTCGCCGGTGCCTTTACAGTTCATACGCCAGTAGCTCAATTGGCAGAGCAGCGGTCTCCAAAACCGCAGGTTGGGGGTTCGAGTCCCTCCTGGCGTGCCACTGTCCAGATCGTCCCGCCTTCGCAGGCGGTGCAGTGCAAGGCGGCACATCCAACCCGAATGAACAGCAAGATCCAACCATCCAAGGCGCCGACCACGTCCGCGGGCGATATCGCCAAGTACGTGGCGGCCGGGGCACTCGTCGTTGCCGGCCTGGTGGTGTGGTGGTGGTCTGCCGGCCAGTGGGCGACCCCGTTGCGCGCGCTGATCGTGATCGTCGGCCTGGTCGCCGGCGCCGCGGTGTTTGTGGCCACGGCCAAGGGCAAGGACACCCTGGAATTCCTGTCCGAGTCGCGCTTCGAGCTGCGCAAGGTGGTGTGGCCGACCCGTCAGGAGTCGCTGCGCATGACCTGGGTGGTGATGGTGGTGGTGGTGATCCTCAGCCTGATCCTGGCTGGCTTCGACTTCGGCATTCAGTGGCTGGTCGAAAAACTGTTCACGATGGGCCGTTGAGGAGATTTCCACAGTGAAGCGTTGGTACGTGGTACACGCCTATTCAGGCTTTGAGAAGTCCGTGGCACAGGCGCTGCGCGATCGGATCGTGCGCGACGGCATGGAAGATCGCTTCGGCGACGTGCTGGTGCCCACCGAGGAAGTGGTGGAGATGCGGTCGGGTCAGAAGCGCCGGTCCGAGCGCAAGTTCTTCCCCGGTTACGTGCTGGTCCAGATCGAGACCCACGACGAAGCCGGCATCCCGCGCATGGACAACGAGTCCTGGCACCTGGTGAAGGACACCAGCAAGGTCCTGGGCTTCATCGGCGGCACCGCCGACCGTCCGCTGCCGATCCGTGACGAAGAGGCTGCCGCGATCCTGGACCGTGTTCAGGAAGGCGTCGAGAAGCCGCGTCCGAAGGTGCTGTTCGAGCCGGGCGAGATGGTCCGCGTGGTCGACGGCCCGTTCAACGACTTCAACGGCGTGGTCGAGGAAGTCAATTACGAGAAGAGCCGCCTGCGCGTGGCCGTGCTCATCTTCGGCCGCTCCACCCCGGTGGAGCTGGAATTCGGCCAGGTCGAGAAGGCCTGAGCCCCCGCCGCCGGCGCCGCTTGCGCCGGACGGCCCAAAACCTGCTATAGTGCGCGGCTCCCTTGTCCGGTCAGCCGGGCAACCGCAATGGCCGCCCTCGTTGGCGGCCTTTGTCGCGAACGCATACGCGATGTCGGGACGCGTGATTTTCCCGATCCGATGGGGAGCCTGATCCTAGGCGCTAGCACCCGGAGAGCATTGAAATGGCAAAGAAAGTTGTCGGTTACATCAAGCTGCAGGTGAAGGCCGGTCAGGCCAACCCCTCGCCGCCGGTCGGTCCTGCGCTGGGTCAGCGCGGTCTGAACATCATGGAGTTCTGCAAGGCGTTCAACGCGGCGACCTCCAAGCTCGAGCCGGGTCTGCCGACCCCGGTCATCATCACGGCCTACTCGGACCGTACCTTCACCTTCGTGACCAAGTCGACCCCGGCTTCGGTGCTGCTGAAGAAGGCGGTGGGCATCCAGTCCGGCTCCAAGCGCCCCAACACCGAGAAGGTGGGCAAGGTCACCCGCAAGCAGCTCGAGGACATCGCCAAGGCGAAGGAGCCCGATCTGACCGCGGCCGATCTGGACGCAGCGGTGCGCACGATTGCGGGCTCGGCCCGTTCCATGGGTCTGACGGTCGAGGGCTGAAGACATGGCAATGAACAAGCGACAGAAGGCCATCCTGGCCGCCGTGACCCCGGGTAAGGCGTACGCCTTCGAAGAGGCCGTGAACATCCTCAAGACCGCCGCCAAGGCCAAGTTCGTCGAGTCCATCGACGTGGCCGTGCGTCTGGGCGTGGATGCCAAGAAGTCCGACCAGCAGGTGCGCGGTTCGACCGTGTTGCCGGCCGGTACCGGCAAGGCCGTGCGCGTGGCGGTGTTCGCTCCGGCCGGTGCCAAGGCTGACGAGGCCCTGGCCGCCGGCGCCGAAGCGGTCGGCATGGACGACCTGGCCGAGAAGATGCAGGCCGGCGATCTGAACTACGACGTGGTCATCGCCACGCCGGACGCGATGCGCGTGGTCGGTAAGCTGGGTCAGGTCCTGGGCCCGCGCGGCCTGATGCCGAACCCGAAGGTCGGCACCGTCTCGCCGAACCCGGCCGAAGCGGTGAAGAACGCCAAGTCGGGTCAGGTGCGCTACCGCACCGACAAGGCCGGCATCATCCACTGCACCATCGGCAAGGCCTCATTCGAGGACGAAGCCCTGAAGAACAATCTGCAGGCCCTGCTGGCCGACCTGGTCAAGGCCAAGCCCTCGACCGCCAAGGGGCAGTACCTGCAGAAGATCTCGATCAGCTCGACCATGGGCCCCGGCGTGACCGTGGACCAGTCCTCGCTGAACCTGAAGTAAGAAAGACGGGAACGCGTAGCGGGGCAGGGCGACGAGTCAAGGCAAAGCAACAGCGCCGGCCACTCGTCTCTCGATCCCCTCCATGTGTTCCCGCGTTTGGGGGCGATCTGCGGTGCGAGCCGCAGAAAGCCGTCAAAGACCGCAGGTGCGGTCAGCGCGCTCCGACGACGGGCAGGGAAGCTCGGTCCTGGCAAGGATTCGGCGTCGGCGCTAGCGGGACTGCTTGATTGGCCTTGTGCCAGCCCGCGCAGATGGTGCCGCCTTCATCGGTTTCTGGTCTTGCTTCGCGCGGGCCAGTTGATAAGGCCACCAGTGGGACGCGAAGGCGTCCCCGGCGTCCAGGATGGACGCTGCCCTGGACCGCAAGCGGCAGGAGCCGTGAGCGGAGTTCACAATGAGGAGTGATTAATGGCTCTCAATCTGTCCCAGAAGCAAGAAGTTGTCGCCGAGCTGGCAGACGTCGCCGCCAAGGCGCACTCCTTGATCGCCGCCGAGTACGCAGGCACCACGGTCTCCCAGATGACCGCGATGCGCAAGCAGGCGCGCGAGTCCGGCGTGTACCTGCGCGTGGTCAAGAACACCTTGGCCGCCCGTGCTGTGGAAGGTACCGAATACGAGTGCGCCAAGGACTCGCTGGTCGGACCGCTGCTGTACGCGTTCTCGACCGAGGAGCCCGGCGCTGCCGGTCGCCTGATCAAGGAATTCGCCAAGTCCAACGACAAGCTGCAGCCCAAGGTTGTGGCCGTGGGCGGCCAGCTGTATCCGGCCAGCCACGTCGACGTCCTGGCTTCGCTGCCGACCCGCGATCAGGCCCTGGCCATGCTGGCCCGCGTCCTGGCCGAACCCGTCACGATGTTCGCCCGCGCCATCAAGGCCGTGGCCGAGCAGCAGGGCGGTGGCGATGCAGCGCCGGCCGAGGCGGAAGCCCCGGCTGAAACGGCCTGATTCCCGTATCCCATTCCAGAAATTTGACCGAAGGTAAACACAATGTCCCTGTCCACCGAGCAGATCGTCGACGCCATCGCTGAAAAGACCCTCATGGAGATCATGGAGCTGGTCAAGGCGATCGAAGACAAGTTTGGCGTCTCCGCCGCCGCCCCGGTTGCCGTTGCCGCCGCCGCTGGCCCGGCCGCCGCCGTCGAAGAGCAGACCGAGTTCAACATCATCCTGAAGGACGCCGGCGCCAAGAAGGTCGACGTCATCAAGGCCGTCCGCGCCATCACCGGCCTGGGCCTGAAGGAAGCCAAGGACCTCACCGAGGCCGGCGGCGTCCTGAAGGAAGGCGTGTCGAAGGAAGATGCCGAGAAGATGAAGAAGGACCTCGAGGCCGCTGGCGCGACCGTCGAAGTGAAGTAATTGCAATTTGTCGCCTAGTTCCATCGGCGACACCCAAAGGCCGGGGGCGAAAGCCCCTGGCCTTCGGTCGTTGTTGAAAAAGCAGTCCGCAACACGCAAGTCGTAGCAAACAACGCCGTTCGTTGTCCGCCGCACCGCGGCGAGAAAATCCACGAGTTGGTAGTTGGAAGTAGCGGGAGATGGCGTGCTGGTGCCGGCAATACCAGCGACTTCCAACTGACAGTTCTTCCCATTCGAAAGAATGTTCCCCAGGGGTCGCGGACGCGTGGCCCCCCGATGCCAGAGGCAATGTCCCATGTCGACGACATACTCGTTCACTGAAAAGAAGCGCATCCGCAAGGACTTCGGCAAGCAGCGGTCGATCCTCGAGGTCCCGTTCCTGCTCGCCATCCAGGTCGATTCCTACCGCGAGTTCCTGCAGGAGCACGTTGACGCCGCCAAGCGCGAGGACCGTGGCCTGCACGCCGCGCTCAAGTCCGTGTTCCCGATCTCCAGCTACTCCGGCAACGCCGCGCTGGAATACGTCGGCTACAAGCTGGGCGAGCCGGCGTTCGACGAGCGCGAGTGCCGTCAGCGTGGCATGAGCTACGGCGCGCCGCTGCGCGTGACCGTGCGCCTGGTCATCTACGACCGCGAGTCCTCGACCAAGGCCATCAAGTACGTGAAGGAGCAGGAGGTCTATCTGGGCGAGATCCCGCTCATGACCGACAACGGCACCTTCATCGTCAACGGCACCGAGCGCGTCATCGTCTCCCAGCTGCACCGCTCGCCGGGCGTGTTCTTCGATCACGACCGCGGCAAGACCCACAGCTCGGGCAAGCTGCTGTACAGCGCCCGCATCATCCCTTACCGCGGTTCCTGGCTGGACTTCGAGTTCGACCCGAAGGACGCACTGTTCACCCGTATCGACCGTCGCCGCAAGCTGCCGGTGTCGATCCTGCTGCGTGCGCTGGGCTACTCCAACGAGGAGATGCTCAACCACTTCTTCGAGATCAACACCTTCCACATCGACCCGAGCGAAGGCGTGCAGCTGGAGCTGGTGCCCGAGCGCCTGCGCGGCGAGACGCTGAACTTCGACCTGGCCGATGGCGACAAGGTCATCGTCGAGGCCGGCAAGCGCATCACCGCCCGCCACGTCAAGCAGCTGGAAGCCTCCGGCATCGCCGCGCTGGCCGTGCCCGACGAGTACCTGGTGGGCCGCATCCTCTCGCACGACGTGGTCGATGCCTCGACCGGCGAGCTGCTGGCCAACGCCAACGACGAGATCACCGACGACCAGCTGGCCGCGTTCCGCAAGGCCGGCGTCGAGGTGGTGGGCACGCTGTGGGTGAACGATCTGGATCGTGGCCCCTACCTGTCCAACACCCTGCGCATCGACCCGACCAAGACCCAGCTCGAGGCCCTGGTCGAGATCTACCGCATGATGCGTCCGGGCGAGCCGCCGACCAAGGACGCCGCGCAGAACCTGTTCCACAACCTGTTCTTCACCTTCGAGCGCTACGACCTGTCGGCCGTGGGCCGCATGAAGTTCAACCGCCGCGTGGGCCGCAAGGAAACCACCGGTGAGTCGGTGCTGTACGACCACAAGTACTTCAGCGTGCGCAACGACGAGGAATCCAAGCGCCTGGTCGCCACCAATGGCCAGAGCTCGGACATCCTGGACGTGATCTCGGTCCTGACCGAGATCCGCAACGGCCGCGGCGTGGTCGACGACATCGACCACTTGGGCAACCGTCGCGTGCGTTCGGTCGGCGAAATGGCCGAGAACGTGTTCCGCGTGGGCCTGGTCCGCGTCGAGCGCGCGGTCAAGGAGCGCCTGTCGATGGCCGAGTCCGAAGGCCTGACCCCGCAGGAGCTGATCAACGCCAAGCCGGTGGCCGCCGCGATCAAGGAGTTCTTCGGCTCCTCGCAGCTGTCCCAGTTCATGGACCAGAACAACCCGCTGTCGGAAGTCACGCACAAGCGTCGCGTCTCGGCCCTGGGCCCGGGCGGCCTGACCCGCGAGCGCGCCGGCTTCGAAGTGCGCGACGTGCACCCGACCCACTACGGCCGCGTCTGCACCATCGAGACGCCGGAAGGCCCGAACATCGGCCTGATCAACTCGCTGGCGGTGTATGCCCGCACCAACGCCTACGGCTTCCTCGAGACGCCGTACCGCAAGGTCGTGGACGGCCGCATCACCGACGAGATCGAGTACCTGTCGGCGATCGAGGAGAACGAGTACGTCATCGCCCAGGCCAACGCGCTCAGCGATGCCAAGAACCAGCTGACCGAGCAGTTCGTGCCATGCCGCTACCAGGGCGAGTCGCTGCTCAAGCCGCCGTCGGACGTGGACTTCATGGACGTCTCGCCCATGCAGACCGTCTCCATCGCCGCGGCGCTGGTGCCGTTCCTGGAGCATGACGACGCCAACCGCGCGCTGATGGGCGCCAACATGCAGCGCCAGGCCGTGCCGACGCTGCGTGCGCAGAAGCCGCTGGTCGGCACCGGCATCGAGCGCGCCGTGGCGCGCGACTCGGGCGTGACGGTCAATGCCCGTCGCGGCGGTGAAGTGGTGCAGATCGACGCGGCCCGCATCGTGGTCAAGATCAACGAGGACGAGATCTCCGGCGAGCACGATGCCGGCGTGGATATCTACAACCTGATCAAGTACACCCGCTCCAACCAGAACACCTGCATCAACCAGCGTCCGCTGGTGAACGTGGGCGACGTGGTGGCGCGCGGCGACGTGCTGGCCGACGGTCCGTCCACCGACATCGGCGAACTGGCCCTGGGCCAGAACATGCTGATCGCGTTCATGCCGTGGAACGGCTACAACTTCGAAGACTCCATCCTGCTCTCCGAGCGCGTGGTGGAAGAGGATCGCTACACCACGATCCACATCGAGGAACTGACCGTCCAGGCGCGCGACACCAAGCTGGGACCGGAGGAAATCTCGGCCGACATCCCCAACGTCTCGGAGAGCGCGCTGAACCGCCTCGACGAGTCCGGCGTGGTGTACATCGGCGCCGAAGTGCGCGCTGGCGACATCCTGGTGGGCAAGGTCACGCCGAAGGGCGAGAGCCAGCTGACCCCGGAAGAGAAGCTGCTGCGCGCGATCTTCGGCGAGAAGGCCTCCGACGTGAAGGACAGCTCGCTGCGCGTGCCCCCGGGCATGGACGGCGTGGTCATCGACGTGCAGGTGTTCACCCGCGACGGCATCGAGAAGGACAAGCGCGCGCGCCAGATCGAGGATTCCGAGATCAAGCGCGTCAAGAAGGACTTCGACGACCAGTTCCGCATCCTGGAGAACGCGATCTTCGCCCGCCTGCGCTCGCAGCTGGTCGGCAAGGTGGCCAACGGCGGTGCCGGCCTGAAGAAGGGCGACACCATCACCGACGCCTACCTGGACGGCCTGAAGAAGGCCGACTGGTTCGCCATCCGCATGAAGGATGACGACGCGGCCGACGCCATCGAGCGTGCGCAGAAGCAGGTCCAGGCGCACGAGAAGGAGTTCGAGCGTCGCTTCGCCGACAAGCGCGGCAAGATCACCCAGGGCGACGACCTCGCCCCGGGCGTGCTGAAGATGGTCAAGGTGTTCCTGGCCGTGAAGCGCCGCATCCAGCCGGGCGACAAGATGGCCGGCCGTCACGGCAACAAGGGTGTGGTCTCCAACGTGGTGCCGGTCGAGGACATGCCGTACATGGCCAATGGCCAGACCGTGGACATCGTGCTGAACCCGCTGGGCGTGCCTTCGCGCATGAACATCGGCCAGATCCTCGAGGTGCACCTGGGCTGGGCCGCCAAGGGCCTGGGCAAGCGCATCCAGACGATGCTCGAGCAGCAGCGCGCGGTCAGCGAGCTGCGCGCGTTCCTGGCCAAGGTCTACAACCACGACAAGGCCCTGGCCGGTGATCGTGTGGACCTGGACCAGTTCAGCGATGACGAGCTGATCGGCCTGGCGCATAACCTCACCGATGGCGTGCCGATGGCCACCCCGGTGTTCGACGGCGCCCACGAGGACGAGCTGCGCGAGATGCTCAACCTGGCCTATCCGGACGGCGATGCGGAAACCGAACTGCTCGGCTTCAACGCCAGCAAGACGCAGATGCAGCTGTACGACGGCCGCACCGGCGAGGCGTTCGATCGCAAGACCACGGTCGGCTACATGCACTACCTGAAGCTGAACCACCTGGTCGACGACAAGATGCACGCCCGTTCCACCGGCCCGTACTCGCTGGTCACCCAGCAGCCGCTGGGCGGCAAGGCGCAGTTCGGCGGCCAGCGCTTCGGCGAAATGGAAGTCTGGGCGCTGGAAGCCTACGGCGCGGCGCACACCCTGCAGGAAATGCTGACCGTCAAGTCCGACGACGTGCAGGGCCGCAACCAGATGTACAAGAACATCGTCGATGGCGAACACGAGATGGTCGCGGGCATGCCGGAGTCCTTCAACGTCTTGGTGAAGGAAATCCGCTCGCTGGCCATCAACATGGAGCTGGAAGACAACTGAGGTTCGGGATTGGAGATTCGGGATCGGGGAGTGGCACAAGCCGCTCCCACGCTCCCGGATCCTCGCTCTGACGAATCCCCAATCTCGAATTCCGAATCCCGGAGAAACTCATGAAAGACCTGCTCAACCTCTTCAACCAGCAGCGCCAGACCCTGGACTTCGACGCGATCAAGATCGCGCTGGCCTCGCCGGATCTGATCCGCTCGTGGTCCTTCGGCGAAGTGAAGAAGCCGGAAACCATCAACTACCGTACCTTCAAGCCCGAGCGTGACGGCCTGTTCTGCGCCGCCATCTTCGGACCGATCAAGGACTACGAGTGCCTGTGCGGCAAGTACAAGCGCATGAAGCACCGCGGCGTGGTCTGCGAGAAGTGCGGCACCGAGGTGACCCTGGCCAAGGTGCGCCGCGAGCGCATGGGCCACATCGACCTGGCCTCGCCGGTCGCGCACATCTGGTTCCTCAAGTCGCTGCCCTCGCGCATCGGCCTGATGCTGGACATGACCCTGCGCGACATCGAGCGCGTGCTGTACTTCGAAGCCTACGTGGTGACCGAGCCGGGCCTGACCCCGCTGGAAAGCCGCCAGCTGCTGACCGAAGAGCAGTACCTGACCGCGCGCCAGGAGCACGGCGACGACTTCGACGCCGCCATGGGCGCCGAGGCCGTGTTCGAACTGCTGCGCCACATCGACCTGCAGGCCGAGATGGTCAAGCTGCGCGAGGAGATCGCCAGCACCGGTTCGGAGACCAAGCTCAAGCGTCTGACCAAGCGCATCAAGCTGGTCGAGGCCTTCCTGGAGTCCGGCAACCGTCCGGAATGGATGGTCATGACCGTGCTGCCGGTGCTGCCGCCGGATCTGCGCCCGCTGGTGCCGCTGGACGGCGGCCGCTTCGCGACTTCCGACCTCAACGACCTGTACCGCCGCGTCATCAACCGCAACAACCGTCTGCGCCGCCTGCTGGAGCTCAACGCTCCGGACATCATCGTGCGCAACGAAAAGCGCATGCTGCAGGAATCGGTCGACGCGCTGATGGACAACGGCCGTCGCGGCCGCGCCATCACCGGCACCAACAAGCGTCCGCTGAAGTCGCTGGCCGACATGATCAAGGGCAAGCAGGGCCGGTTCCGCCAGAACCTGCTCGGCAAGCGCGTGGACTACTCGGGCCGTTCGGTCATCGTGGTCGGCCCGTACCTCAAGCTGCACCAGTGCGGCCTGCCCAAGAAGATGGCGCTGGAGCTGTTCAAGCCGTTCGTGTTCGCCAAGCTGCAGCGTCGCGGCCTGGCCACCACGATCAAGGCCGCCAAGAAGCTGGTCGAGCGCGAGGAAGGCGAAGTCTGGGACATCCTGGAAGAAGTCATCCGCGAGCACCCGGTGCTGCTGAACCGCGCCCCGACCCTGCACCGCCTGGGCATCCAGGCGTTCGAGCCGGTGCTGATCGAGGGCAAGGCCATCCAGCTGCACCCGCTGGTCTGCACCGCGTTCAACGCCGACTTCGACGGTGACCAGATGGCCGTGCACGTGCCGCTCTCGCTGGAAGCCCAGCTGGAAGCGCGCGCGCTGATGATGTCGTCCAACAACATCCTCTCGCCGGCCAACGGCGAGCCGATCATCGTGCCCTCGCAGGACGTGGTGCTGGGTCTGTACTACATGACCCGCGCCCTGGAGAACAAGGCGGGCGAGGGCATGGCCTTCGCCAACATCGCCGAGGTCAAGCGCGCCTACGACAACCGCGTGGTCGAACTGCACGCCAAGGTCAAGGTGCGCATCACCGAGACGGTGATCGCCGAGGACGGCAGCCGCGAGAAGAAGACCTCGATCGTGGACACCACGGTCGGGCGCGCGCTGCTGGCCGAGATCCTGCCCGACGGCCTGCCGTTCGCGCTGGCCAACACCGACCTGACCAAGAAGAACATCTCGCGTCTGATCAACTCCAGCTACCGCCAGCTGGGTCTGAAGGACACGGTCGTGTTCGCCGACAAGCTGATGTACACCGGCTTCGCCTACGCCACCCGCGCGGGCGTGTCGATCGGCATCGACGACATGGTCATCCCGGACGAGAAGAAGGGCATCCTGGGCGAGGCCGAGCAGGAAGTGCTCGAGATCCAGGAGCAGTACCAGTCCGGCCTGGTCACCGCCGGCGAGCGCTACAACAAGGTCGTGGACATCTGGTCGCGCACCAACGAGCGCATCGCCAAGGCGATGATGGACACCATCGGTACCGACAAGGTGCTCAACGCCAAGGGCGAGACCATCAACGAGAAGTCGATGAACTCGCTGTACATCATGGCCGACTCCGGCGCGCGTGGTAGCCAGGCGCAGATCCGCCAGCTGGCCGGCATGCGCGGCCTGATGGCCCGTCCCGATGGCTCGATCATCGAGACGCCCATCAAGGCGAACTTCCGCGAAGGCCTGAACGTGCAGGAGTACTTCAACTCCACCCACGGCGCCCGCAAGGGTCTGGCCGATACCGCGCTGAAGACCGCCAACTCCGGTTACCTGACCCGTCGCCTGGTCGACGTGGCGCAGGACGTGGTGATCACCGAGGTCGACTGCGGCACCACCGACGGCCTGACCATGACCCCGATCGTGGAAGGCGGCGACGTGGTCGAGCCGCTGAAGGACCGCGTGCTGGGCCGCATCGTGGCCGAGGACGTGTTCCTGCCGGGCAACGACGAGGACCCGATCGTCACCCGCAACACGCTGCTGGACGAAGCCTGGGTGCAGAAGCTGGAAGACGCCGGCGTGCAGATGGTGAAGGTGCGCTCGACCATCACCTGCACCTCGGACTTCGGCGTGTGCTCGCACTGCTACGGCCGCGACCTGGCCCGTGGCCACATCGTCAACATCGGCGAAGCGGTCGGCGTCATCGCCGCCCAGTCGATCGGCGAGCCCGGCACGCAGCTGACCATGCGTACGTTCCACATCGGTGGTGCCGCTTCGCGTGCCGCCGCGGTGGACAACATCACGGTCAAGACCACCGGCTCGGTGAAGTTCAACAACCTCAAGTCGGTCGAGCACGCCAACGGTTCGCTGGTGGCGGTGTCGCGTTCGGGCGAACTGTCGGTGCTGGACGCCCACGGTCGCGAGCGCGAGCGCTACAAGCTGCCCTACGGCGCCACCATCACCGTCAAGGACGGCGATGCGGTCAAGGCCGGCCAGACCGTGGCCAACTGGGATCCGCATAACCACCCGATCGTGTCGGAAGTGGCCGGTTTCGTGCGCTTCGTGGACTTCGTCGACGGCATCACCGTCATCGAGAAGACCGACGAACTGACCGGCCTGGCCTCGCGCGAGATCACCGATCCCAAGCGTCGTGGCTCGCAGGGCAAGGACCTGCGTCCGCTGGTGCGCATCGTCGACAAGGACGGCAAGGATCTGTCGATCCCGGGCACCGACATGCCGGCCCAGTACCTGCTGCCGCCGCGTTCGGTGGTCAACCTGCAGGACGGCGCCGCCGTCGGCGTGGGCGACGTGGTCACCAAGGTGCCGCAGGAAGCGTCCAAGACCCGCGACATTACCGGTGGTCTGCCGCGCGTGGCCGACCTGTTCGAGGCGCGCAAGCCGAAGGATCCGGCGATCCTGGCCGAGCGTTCGGGCGTGATCAGCTTCGGCAAGGACACCAAGGGCAAGCAGCGCCTGATCATCAAGGACACCGACGGCAACGAGCACGAGGAGCTGATTCCCAAGTTCCGCCAGATCATCGTGTTCGAAGGCGAGCACGTGGCCAAGGGCGAGACCATCGTGGACGGCGAGCCGAGCCCGCAGGACATCCTGCGCCTGCTGGGTGTCGAGCCGCTGGCCGCGTACCTGGTCAAGGAAATCCAGGACGTCTACCGCCTGCAGGGCGTGAAGATCAACGACAAGCACATCGAGGTGATCACCCGCCAGATGCTGCGCAAGGTGGAGATCACCGACGCGGGCAACAGCAAGTTCCTGGCCGGCGAGCAGGTCGAGAAGCAGCGCGTGATCGAAGAGAACGCCAGGCTGGTGGCCCGCAACGAGCTGCCGGCGCAGTACGAGCCGGTCCTGCTGGGCATCACCAAGGCCTCGCTGGCGACCGAGTCGTTCATCTCCGCGGCCTCCTTCCAGGAGACCACCCGCGTGCTGACCGAGGCGGCCGTGCGCGGCACCCGTGACAGCCTGCGCGGTCTGAAGGAGAACGTGATCGTCGGCCGTCTGATCCCGGCCGGTACCGGTCTGACCTACCACAGCCAGCGCCGTCGCAACGCCTCGGGCCTGACCGAGTCGGAGATGGCCGCCCTGTCCGGGCCGGTGACCGCCGAGGCCGTGGCCGAAGGTGGCGAAGCCGAGTCGGAAACCAGCACCGAGCAGTAAGCCAGCAAGACGGGCCGGCCCCAGGCGGGGCCGGCCTGACCAAGCGGAAGGGGGCGCAGGATGTGCCCCGTATCCCGGCCCGGGACCGGCCAGACGGTGGTGAGGATTTCGTCGGTTGACGACAAATTCCGCTGCCAGCTATACTCTCCTGTCTCGGCAGGCCGCATCTACGGCCTGCCGTCGTTTTCACGCAAAAGGCCCGGCGTCACGGCCTTCATCCAAAGAATCCAAAGATGGCAACGATCAACCAGCTGGTCCGCAAGCCGCGGCAGGCGACGACCTACAAGAGCGCCTCGCCGGCACTCGACAACTGTCCGCAGCGCCGCGGCGTCTGCACGCGCGTCTACACCACCACGCCCAAGAAGCCGAACTCGGCGCTGCGCAAGGTGGCCAAGGTGCGCCTGACCAACCAGGAAGAAGTCATCAGCTACATCGGTGGCGAAGGGCATAACCTGCAGGAGCACTCGGTGGTGCTGATCCGCGGCGGTCGCGTCAAGGACCTGCCGGGCGTGCGTTACCACACCGTGCGCGGTTCGCTCGACGCCGCCGGCGTTGCCAAGCGCCGCCAGGCCCGTTCCAAGTACGGCGCCAAGCGTCCGAAGAGCTAAGGGAATAAGACATGTCTCGTAAAGGTTCCGCGCCGCAGCGCACCGTTCTGCCCGATCCCAAGCACGGCAGCCACACCATCGCCCGCTTCATCAACATGGTGATGCTGAGCGGCAAGAAGTCCGTCGCCGAGAAGATCGTCTACGGCGCCATGGACGTCATCGGCGAAAAGAATCCCAACGCCCTCGAGCTGGTCGAGAAGGCGCTGGACAACGTCGCGCCGGCCGTCGAGGTCAAGTCGCGCCGCGTCGGTGGTGCCACCTATCAGGTGCCGGTCGAAGTGCGCGCCTCGCGCCGCCTGGCCCTGGCCATGCGCTGGCTGATCGAGTCGGCCCGCAAGCGCGGTGAGAACACCATGCCGCGCAAGCTGGCCGCCGAACTGATCGACGCCTCGGAGAACCGCGGCGGCGCCATCAAGAAGCGTGAAGAAACCCACCGCATGGCCGAAGCCAACAAGGCGTTCGCGCACTATCGCTGGTAAGGCAGTACCGGGGGCCTTGAATCTTCGGGCCCCAGGCGCCACCTAGGCGCCACACAACGCGCTGATCATCGCGCACGACAGCGAAAGCCGCCCCCGGGCGGCATTCGGTCTTTAGGACCCGTGTGATCATCGCCCCCGTTCGCGCCCATGGCGCGACGTTCTTTTCATCAAAAAGAGAGACTCCTCGTGGCTCGCACCACTCCCATCGAGCGTTACCGCAACTTCGGCATCATGGCCCACATCGACGCGGGCAAGACCACCACGTCGGAGCGCATCCTGTTCTACACCGGTGTCAGCCACAAGATCGGTGAGGTGCACGATGGCGCCGCCACGATGGACTGGATGGAGCAGGAGCAGGAGCGCGGCATCACCATCACGTCCGCCGCCACCACGGCGTTCTGGACGGGTATGGACAAGTCCATGCCGCAGCACCGCTTCAACATCATCGACACCCCCGGCCACGTCGACTTCACCATCGAAGTCGAGCGTTCGCTGCGCGTGCTCGACGGCGCGGTGTTCGTGCTGTGCGCCGTCGGTGGCGTGCAGCCGCAGTCCGAGACCGTGTGGCGTCAGGCCAACAAGTACGCCGTGCCGCGTCTGGCGTTCGTCAACAAGATGGACCGCACCGGCGCCAACTTCGACAAGGTCGTGGACCAGCTCAAGGCCCGTCTGGGCGCGTACGCCGTGCCGATGCAGGTGCCGATCGGCGCCGAGGACGGCTTCGAGGGCGTGATCGACCTGGTCAAGATGAAGGCGATCCACTGGGATACCGCCTCGCAGGGCACCGTGTTCGAGTACCGCGACATCCCCGCCGAGCTGCAGTCCAAGGCCGACGAGGCCCGCAGCTTCATGGTCGAGGCCGCGGCCGAGGCCAGCGAAGAGCTGATGGACAAGTACCTGGGCGGCGGCGACCTGTCCGAGGCCGAGATCCTGAGCGGTCTGCGCGAGCGCACCCTGCGCGTGGAGATCGTGCCGGTCTACTGCGGCACCGCCTTCAAGAACAAGGGCGTGCAGGCCATGCTCGACGGCGTGATCCAGCTGCTGCCGTCGCCGGTGGATCGTCCGCCGGTGCAGGGCATCGACGAGAACGAGCAGGAAGACAGCCGCAAGGCGGGCGACAACGAGCCCTTCTCGGCGCTGGCGTTCAAGATCATGACCGACCCGTTCGTGGGCTCGCTGACCTTCTTCCGCGTCTACTCGGGTGTGCTCAACTCCGGCGACCAGGTCTACAACCCGGTCAAGTCGAAGAAGGAGCGCGTGGGCCGCATCCTGCAGATGCACTCCAACAACCGCGAAGAGATCAAGGAAGTGCGCGCGGGCGACATCGCCGCGGCGGTGGGTCTGAAGGACGTCACCACCGGCGACACGCTGTGCGCGCAGGACAAGATCATCACCCTGGAGCGCATGACGTTCCCGGAGCCGGTGATCTCGATGGCGGTCGAGCCGAAGACCAAGTCCGACCAGGAGAAGATGGGCCTGGCGCTGGGTCGCCTGGCGCAGGAAGATCCCTCGTTCCGCGTGCGGACCGACGAGGAATCCGGCCAGACCATCATCGCCGGCATGGGCGAGCTGCACCTGGAAATCATCGTCGACCGCATGAAGCGCGAGTTCAACGTTGAAGCCAACGTCGGCAAGCCGCAGGTGGCCTACCGCGAGACGATCCGCAAGGGCGTCAAGCAGGATGGCAAGTTCGTGCGCCAGTCGGGCGGTCGCGGCCAGTACGGCCACATCGTGATCGAGATGGAGCCGGCCGAGCGTGGCGCGGGCTTCAGCTACGAGAGCGCGATCGTCGGCGGCGTGGTGCCGAAGGAATACGTCGCCGCCGCGGGCAAGGGCATCGAAGAGGCCATGCGCAATGGTCCGCTGGCCGGCTTCCCGGTGGTGGACGTCGCGGTCAAGGCCGTCGACGGTTCGTTCCACGACGTGGACTCCAACGAAATGGCGTTCAAGGTCGCCGGCTCGATGGCGTTCAAGGAAGCCTTCTCCAAGGCCTCGCCGGTCCTGCTCGAGCCGATGATGAAGGTCGAGATCGTCACGCCCGAGGATTACCTGGGTGACGTGATGGGCGACGTGAGCCGTCGTCGCGGCATCCTGCAGGGCCAGGACGAAAGCCCGTCGGGCAAGGTCATCAACGCCATGGTGCCGCTGGGCGAGATGTTCGGCTACGCCACCACGCTGCGCTCGATGTCGCAGGGTCGCGCGACCTTCTCGATGGAGTTCGACCACTACGCCGAAGCGCCGGCCAACATCGCCGAAGCGGTCACCAAGAAGTAATCGACCGCTTCGCACCGCATTCCAACTGACACAACTTTTGAAGGATTACGACAATGGCAAAGGGTAAGTTCGAGCGCACCAAGCCGCACGTGAACGTGGGCACGATTGGTCACGTTGACCATGGCAAGACGACGCTGACGGCGGCGCTGACCAAGGTGGGCGCG
>NZ_JBBCKO010000019.1:0-28032 GCF_037153335.1 Pseudoxanthomonas sp. USHLN014 | reverse complement strand
TCCGCCACGGGCCCGGGCTCCACCCCCCGGCCCCCCTCCCCGGGCCCCGCCGGGCGGGGGGTGTAGTAGGGCCCCCCCCGCTGCCACCCCCCGGCCTTGCGGGGGCGATCGACGTTCTGCTTCAAGCCTTGCACTGATCCCGCGCTGGCCCTGCTCAAGACAGCAAAATGGCGCCGAAGCGGCGCCATTTTCAGAGGCTGTCTTACGTGCTGGCTTTGCGCCCTTACAGATCCTGCTCGTAACGCACGTAAGGCACGGTGCCGTCGTCGCCGATGGGCGAGTTGGGAGCGAAGGGGTTCTTGCCGCTGGTGACGATGTTCTCGGCACCGACGGTGAGCTGGCCGCTCCACGGGGTACGCCAGGTCACGCCCACACCCAGGCCTTCCCACTTGCCTGGCTGACCGGGGGCGTCGACGACGCGGCCGATGATGCTGCCGCTGAAGGCGCCGTAGCCGCCGCCGAGGCTGAGGCTCCGGCTGGTCCACTGGTCGGGAATGCTGGTCAGCTCGGAGGCGGGCACCAGCTTGGCGTGCGCCACGGTGCCGCCGATGGTGACGAAACCTTCGCGGCCCAGGTTCTTCTGGCCGAACACGGCCAGGTCGTTCTGCTCGAAGCGGCCCGGCGACACGCCGTTGCCGGTCATCCAGGCGGGCAGGGTGTCGTGACCGCTGCCCAGGCTCAAGCCCACCTTGCCGCCGGGGCGGCTGAGGCTGGTGGTGGCGCTGAGGTGCTGGCCGTTGTTCTGGCCGTCGTCGTCCAGACGGGCGACATTGCAGTAGGTGATCAGGCTGCTGATGCTGCTGCCGATGCCATTGCGGTTGTTGCACAGCAGACCGAGCGATTCGCCGGCATCCAGACCGAAGGCGGCGCTGAGCGTGTTGCGGCCCATGCGCCAGCGGGCGCCGGCGGCGGCTTCGTCGGTCGGCTCCAGGATCAGGGCGCCTTCGACCTGGCCGTTGCTGTTCCACACCGGCAGCATCGTGGTCGAATTGGCGCGCGTCTGTGCGAGCGCACCCGTCCCCGCCGTGGACACGGCGAGCATCAGGGAAAGCAGCGTTCGAGAAGTACGCAGGCGCATGGTTCGGCTTGGACCAGCAGAGCGGGATGAAGTTCCCCTCCCGACATCCTCAAGCTAACTTATTTATGTTTATTTAACAAGCCAAGATGACGTGAAATCGTGCGCTGCCGCCCGGTTCACTGCAGCCGTTCCGAGCTGCTCGCCACCATCGGCGTGGGCTCGAACAGCGCGTCGATCTGCGCCGGCGTGAACTGATAGGTGCGCCCGCAGAATTCGCAGCGGACCTCGGCCTGCCCGGTCTCGGCGGCGGCCTCCGCCTCCTCGCGTCCCAGCGAGACCAGCATGCTCTCCACCCGCTCGCGCGAGCAGGAACAGCCGAAACGCACGGGCCGTTGGTCCAGCACCGACACCGATTCCTCATGGAACAGCCGGTGCAGCAGGGCGGTGGAGGCGGTCCCCAGCAGTTCCTCGCGGCCCAGGGTGTCGAACAGCAGGCCGGCGCGGTTCCAGCCGTCAGCGTCGCCTTCGTCGCCGGGCAGTTTCTGCAGCATCAGGCCGGCGACCTGTTCGCCGTCGGCGGCCAGCAGCAGGCGCGTCGGCAGCTGCTCGGAATTGCGGAAGTAGCCTTCGAACGCGGCGTCGAGCGTCGGCGTGCCCAGCTCGACCAGGCTCTGGTAGCGCTGCGGCTGGCGCGGGTCGAGGCCCGGGTTCTCGATGGTGATGGCGAGCAGGGCGTCCTGGCCCAGGGCGGTGAGATCGGCCGGCGCATCGCCGGCCTCGCCCAACTGGACGATGCCGCGCACCGTGCCCGCGGCGGTGCACTCGGCGAACAAGGTGCGCAGGCCGCGGCTGGCGCGCAGTTGCACGGACAGACGTCCCTCAATCTTGATGTGACCGGTGAACAGCGCGGCGGCGGCGATGGCCTTGCCGAGCAGGTCGCGGGCCTGCGGCGGATAGTCGGCCGGTTCGAGCAGTTCGGCCCAGGCGTGGCGCAGGCGCACGGCCACGCCGCGCACGCCGGCCTCCGGCAACAGGAAGCGGGTGCGCAGGTCGGTGGTGTCGGCGGATGCGGTCACAGGTGAATCCAGGAAGAAGTGGGAATGGCGACGCAGCCCGGCCGCCCTGGGTCCCCTTCAATGCGGTCGCGGCGGCCGTTTTCCAAGCGCCCGCCCACGCGTGGCCTGCGGGAAGAGGGGGGTGAACAGGTAACATCATCGCGCTTCATCGCCGCCAGCCGAGGATTTCCGCCATCGACGCCAAGCCTGCTGTCTCCCGCCGCCGTCGCTGGTTGCGCTGGCTGCTGGCGCTGCCGTTCCTGATCGCCGCCGCCTCGGCGCTGCAGGTGATGGTGCTGCGCTTCGTCGACCCGCCGTTCTCCGCGTTCATGGTGGCACGGCAGCTGGAGGCCTGGGGCGAGGGAGACTGGCGCTTCCACCCAGTTTACGAATGGCGCGACCTGGAGCGGATCGCGCCTGCGCTGCCGCTGTCGGTGGTCGCCGCCGAGGACCAGCGCTTCGCCGATCACGACGGCTTCGATCTGCAGGCCATCGAGAAGGCGCGCGCGCACAACGAGCGCGGCGGCCGCGTGCGCGGCGCCAGCACGATCAGCCAGCAGGTGGCCAAGAACCTGTTCCTGTGGTCCGGGCGCAGCTATGTGCGCAAGGGCATCGAGGCCTGGTACACGGTGCTGATCGAGCTGTTCTGGCCCAAGCGCCGGATCCTGGAGGTCTACGCCAACATCGCCGAGTTCGGCGACGGGGTGTACGGCGCGCAGGCGGCGGCGCGCAGCTTCTGGCGGACCGATGCCTCGCGGCTCAGCGCCCAGCAGGCAGCGCAGCTGGCGGCGGTGCTGCCGGCGCCGCGCAACTACGACGCCGCGCGGCCGGGGCCTTACGTGGCCCGCCGCGCCGGCTGGATCCAGCGTCAGGTCCGCCAGATCGGCGGCACCCACTATCTTGAATCCCTGGAGTGACCATGGCCTTCGACCTGCTGACCGTGGTGGTCGCCGCGCGCAACGAGCAGGAGGCCCTGCCGCGCCTGCACCCGCGCCTGCGCGCGGTGCTGGACCGGCTCGACGGGGTCACCGGACGCGTGCTCTACATCGACGATGGCAGTACCGATGCGACCTGGTCGGTGATGCAGCGCCTGGCCGAGCAGGACCCGCTGGTCGAACTGCTGCGCCTGTCGCGCAATTTCGGCAAGGAAGCCGCGCTGACCGCCGGCCTGGACCAGGTCGCCGAGGACAGCGCGGTCTTGATCCTCGACGCCGACGGCCAGGACCCGCCGGAGCTGATCCCGCAGTTCGTCGCCGCCTGGCGCGAGGGCCATGACAACGTGTTCGGCACGCGCGTGGAGCGCGACGGCGAGAGCTGGCTCAAGCGCCTGACCGCGCATGGCTTCTATCGCGTGATCGGACGCCTGTCCAAGACGCCGATTCCGGCCGATACCGGCGATTTCCGCCTGCTCTCGCCGCGCGCGCTGGGCGCGCTCAGGCAGCTGCGCGAGCGGCATCGCTTCATGAAGGGCCTGTTCGGCTGGGTGGGTTACTCGCAGCTGGCCGTGCCTTATCACCGCGAGGCGCGCATCGCCGGGCACAGCAAGTTCGGCGCTTGGAAGCTGTGGAACTTCGCCCTCGAGGGCATCACCAGTTTCTCGACCGCGCCGCTGCGGGTGGCGACCTATCTGGGGCTGTTGGTGGCGGCGATGGCGTTCGTCTTCGCCGTGGTCATCGTGGCCCGCGCGATGCTGCACGGCGACCCGGTGGCGGGCTGGCCGAGCCTGATGACGGTGGTGCTGTTCCTGGGCGGGACGCAGCTGATCGCGCTGGGGCTGATCGGGGAATACCTGGGCCGGCTGTACGAGGAATCCAAGCAGCGGCCGCTGTATCTGATCGATCAATGGCGTCCGGCGCGGCAGGGATTCACGCCGGCAGCGGAGGCGACGACTCGGCGTCAGTCGGTCGATTGAGGTTAGCGGGGTCTGTCGCGCAAGGGCAGGGATCGTTGGCGTTCCTGCAATAGCGCCTAAGTCCCCGTCATTCCCGCGTTCGCAGGAATGACGGGGCGGCTTACTTGGCGTACTGGCCGCCGCAGTTGGCGTCTTCGCCGCCGCCCAGATCCAGGGTCGCCAGCAGCGCGGCCGGGGGCGCGATGCTGCCCAGCGCCAAGGCCACCGCGCCGCGCAGGCCCAGCTTCTTGAGGTCGGGGCGGAACGAGGGATCCTTGAAGGTGCCGCCGATATCCAGCGGCGTGCGGAAGCTCAGAATGCTGCGGTCCTTCGGCCGCGGCCGCAGCACCAGGTCCAGCGATTCGTCCTTCAGGTTGATGGTGCCCTCGCCGAGCACGAGGGTGTCGGTGGTGTCGAAGGCCATCGCGCGGGTCTGCATCAGGCCGTCCTTGATGCCGAAATCTGCGAACGCGCAGCGGATCGGCACCTGCTTGTTGCGGTCGAACAGATAGCCCAGCGACTGGGTCACATCCAGGCCGGCCAGTTCGACCAGCAGCTGCGGCAGATGCCCCTTGCCCATGCCGACGCCCAGCTGGCCGTTGGCGTTGGCCGCCATCTCGGCGATCGAGTTGCCGGTGGTGTCGATATCGATTCCGCCGCCGATGCGTCCGATCGCGTCCTGGGTGAGTTTGACGCTCGGAAACAGCTGGCCCAGGTTGAGCGTGCGCACCGCGATCTGGGCGCGGGTGCGGATCACGGGCTGGCGCGCGTCCATGCGGATGTTGGAGCGGATGTCGCCGCCGGCCACGCCGAAGTTCAGCGGCTGCAGCTGCAGCAATCCGTCGTCGAGCAGCAGGTGCGCATCCATGTCGTCGATCGGCAGCTTGGGCGCGTTGATGCGGGTCGCCTTCAGGCGCACGTCCGCATCCATCGCGCGCAGCTTGGACAGGTTGTAGCGCTCCTGCGGCAGCACACGCGGGCTGGCGGCGAGCTTGGCGGCCTGCGCTTCCTGCTTGGCGCTGCGCGTCTCGGCCGGTCCGCCCTTGGAGGGCGCATTGATGAAGCCGGCCAGGTCGTCGAAATCCAGGCGCTTGGACACCAGATCGGCGTCCAGCTTCAGCCGCGGTCCGCCGACGGTGACTGCGGCCGAACCGCCCAGATCGCTGTCGCCGACCTTGCCGGCGAACTTGTCGTAATGCCAGACATTGCCGGCACGGGTCAGGGTGCCGTCGATCGCGTAGGGAGGCGTTTCCGGCAGGGCCACGCCGATCAGCGGATACAGGTCGGCCAGGTCCTGGCCGGACAGCGCCATGCGCAGGTCGAAGCCGCCCAGATGCAGCGGATCGATCAACGTGCCGCGTGCGTGTGCCTTGGTGGCACCGGCGGCGGCATTGAGATCGATGCGGTACGGGCGCTCGGTCTGGGTGAGGTCAAGCGGCGACTGGATCCGTCCTTTCAGCGTGAAGGCGTTGGCGCCCCAGCGGCCCGCGCCGGTGAGGTCGATCGGCGGCGCGCGGTACTGCGCGTCCGGCTTGCCGCTGCTGGCCTGCACGCGCAGGTCGGTCTTGTTGGGCGGGTCGAGATAGTGCAGGCGCAGCGCATCGACGATCACCGCGCCGAAGCGTACGTCCATGCCGCCGTCCTGCGAGGGCTCGTCGCGCTTGAAGTTCCAGTTGCCGCCGCCCTGCGCGGTGGTGCGATTCTGCAGCTCGACGACGGGCTGGGTGATGCGGATCGCGGGCAGCGAGACGTTGCGGTGGAACAGCAGTTGCGGCACGTCCAGGTCCAGCTCCAGGTGCTGGACGGTCGCCATTTCCGGGGCGGTCTTGAGCGCCCAGTCCGCATTGGCAAGGCGCAGGCCGTCGGCGCGGATGGTGCTGATCCGGCCCAGATCCACGTCCAGGTTGCCGTCGATGTGGAAGGCGCGCCCGGTCTTGGCCGACACCGCGCGCTCGACCGGCCCTTTGAACCAGTTCCAGTCCCAGAAGATGATCAGCAGCACGATCAGCACTGCGACGATTCCCAGTGCGGTCAGCACGGGATGGGCGCGAACGAAGGGGCGCGGCGTGGTATCTGCGGGCGTCATGGGCCCTACTATCGGCAAGCCAGGTGTTCACGTGCCGCGAAGAGCGCGCCGCCGATTGGTCACGCGCAGGCGGTGTCAGCCGCCTTGATGCAGGCGCGGCACCAGGACCTGACCGGTGACGGCGATGAAGTGGCAGACGCTGCCGACGAGCACGAACAGGTGCCAGATCGCGTGGAAATAGCGCACCGAATCACGCTGGTAGAAGTAGGTGCCCAGCGTGTAGAACAGCCCGCCGGCCAGCAGCCAGCCCAGCGTGAAGGCATCGACCGATTTGAGCAGCGGCTCGATCGCGACCACCACCAGCCAGCCCATGACCACATAGACGATGGTCGAAAACAGCTTGAAGCGGCCGGTATAGAACAGCTTGAACACCACGCCGATCAGGGCGATGGTCCAGATCGCCGCGAACAGGCCCCAGCCCCACGGCCCGCGCAGTCCGATCAGCGTGAATGGCGTGTAGGTGCCGGCGATCAGCAGATAGATCGCACAGTGGTCGAAGATCTGCAGCCGCGCCTTGGCCATCGGGTGCTGGATGGCGTGGTACAGCGTGGAGGCCACGTAGAGCAGCAGCAAGGTGCTGCTGAAGACGATCGCCGTGCCCAGCTGCCAGGCGTCGCCGTAGAGCGCGCTCAGGGTGATCAGCACCGCGCCGCCGGCCAGCGCCGCCACCGCGCCCAACCCATGGGTCAGGGCGCTGGCGATCTCGTCACGCAGGTTGGTCTCGGGATGCGCCTGCAGAGCCATGCTGCGAACTTTATCGCACCGCGATGAGCGTGGTGCGTCGCAGCAGTCACAGTGGCGCCAGCTGACCGGGACGGATTCAGCAAAACCGGACGCGAGCCGCGGGCTCGGCTCAGCCCGCGTCCAGCGCGTGGGCGTGCTCGCGGGTGGCCGAGAAGCGCACGTCCGGCGCGCGTTCCTGCGCCAGCTGCAGGTTGACCCGGGTCGGCGCCAGGTAGACCAGCTCGCCGGCCGCGTCGATGCCGAGGTTCATCGCGTTCTTCTCGCGGAACTCCTCCAGCTTCTTCGGGTTGTCGCAGTGCACCCAGCGCGCGGTGGTCACGCCGACCGGCTCGAAGATGGCATCGACGCCGTATTCGTCCTTCAGGCGATAGGCGACCACGTCGAACTGCAGCACGCCCACGGCCCCCAGGATCAGGTCGTTGCTCATCAGCGGGCGGAAGAACTGCGTGGCGCCTTCCTCGCTCAGCTGCGCCAGGCCCTTCTGCAGCTGCTTGAGCTTGAGCGGATCGCGCAGGCGCGCGCGGCGGAACAGTTCCGGGGCGAAGTTGGGAATGCCGGTGAAGCTCAGGCTTTCGCCTTCGGTGAAGGTGTCGCCGATGGAGATCGTGCCGTGGTTGTGGATACCGATCACATCGCCCGGATAGGCCTCGGCCGCGATCTCGCGGTCGGAGGCCATGAAGGTCAGCGCGTTGGCCAGCTTCTGCTCCTTGCCGCTGCGCACGTGGAAGGCCTTCATGCCGGCCGAGAACCGGCCCGAGCACACGCGCATGAACGCCACGCGGTCGCGGTGCTGCGGGTCCATGTTCGCCTGGATCTTGAACACGAAGCCGGTCAGCTTGCTCTCGGTGGGTTCGACCTCGCGGCCGGTGGTGGCGCGCGGCTGCGGCGACGGCGCGTGCTCGACGAAGAAGTCCAGCAGCGGCTGCACACCGAAGTTGTTCACGCCCGAGCCGAAGAACACCGGCGTCTGCTGGCCGGCCAGGTACGCCTGCGGGTCGAAGCCGTGGCTGGCGCCCTGCACCAGCTCCAGTTCCTCGCGCAGGTCGGCGAGCATCTTCTCGCCGATCTTTTCGGCCAGGCCCGGCGCGTCCAGCGAGGCGAAGATGGTCGAATCCTGGCGGGTGAAGTTGCGACCGGGTTCGTACAGGTGCACCTCGCCGGTGAGCAGGTGGACCACGCCCTTCAGGCGCTGGCCCATGCCGATCGGCCAGGTCACCGGCGCGCACTGGATGCCCAGCACGGTCTCCACTTCGTCCAGCAGTTCGATCGGGTCCTTGCCCTCGCGATCGAGCTTGTTGATGAAGGTCATGATCGGCGTGTCGCGCAGGCGGCACACCTCCATCAGCTTGATCGTGCGTTCCTCCACGCCCTTGGCCACGTCGATGACCATCAGCGCCGAGTCCACCGCGGTCAGCACGCGGTAGGTGTCCTCGCCGAAGTCGGCGTGGCCTGGCGTGTCGAGCAGGTTGACGATCTTGTCCTCGTAGGGGAACTGCATCACCGAGGAGGTGACCGAAATGCCGCGCTCCTTTTCCAGCGCCATCCAGTCCGAGGTCGCATGGCGCGCGGCCTTGCGGCCCTTGACGCTGCCGGCCATCTGGATCGCGCCGCCGAACAGCAGCAGCTTCTCGGTCAGCGTGGTCTTGCCGGCGTCGGGGTGGGAAATGATGGCGAAGGTGCGGCGGCGCGCGGCTTCGCGGGACACATCGGACATGGTCGTCGCGCCCGGGCGGGCGCGCAGGGAATCGAAGGAGCCGGCAAGTATAGCGGGGGCGGCCCGCCCGGCTTCAGCCGGCCTCGTAGCCGGCGATCTCTTCGCGGGCCAGCAGTGCCGCCACCTGGGCGGCCGAGGCGCGGTCCATCGGTGCTTCGTCCACCACCGACAGCGGCGCCTGGCGCAGTGCCTGGCGCGGCAGCACTGCGATGTCGAAGCTGATCCCGTCGGCGGCAAAGACCCACACGGTGACATCGGCATGGCGCTGGCGGTCCATGCGCAGCCGGCGCACACGCGCATCGGCCGGGATGCGGTGGTCTTCCAGGAAACGCGCCACCGCGTCCTCGTCGTCGCTGTGCAGATGCAGCTGCACCGGCGACTGGGCATCGGCCGTGCCGTCCAGGACCGGACCGACCAGGCGCGGGGCGAAGCCTGCGAAGAATTCCATTGCCTGCAGCGCCGCCTCGCGTCGCGCGCGCAGCATGCCGGCGTGATCGGGGCCAGCGAACAGGCGCTGGTATTCGCGCAGCGCCTCTTCGATCTCGCGGTTGCGCGGCAGCGAGGCATCGTCGGAGATGCCCAGCCGGCTGGCCGCCTTGAGCTTGGCCTGGCGGTAATCGCGGATGCCGCTCTCGGCTATCAGCCGTGCGGCCTCGTGGGCCAGGCGGCGGCGCCGTTCTGCGGTCTGGGTCTGCGCGTGCTGGCGAGCGTGATGCATGGCGGACCCCTCAGGTTTTGTGGCTTGAGTGTGGAGCAGCGAGGAGTGAGTGGGAAGTGACTGGCCGTGCGCCTTCACCTTCGCTCGCTGCTCGCTTCTCCGCGCTCAACCGGCCCTGCCTCAGAAGATATCGAACGCCGCCTCGTCGGTCGCGTTCTGATCCTGCAGGCTGTCCTCGCCCTGCATCCGCTCCAGGTCCTCGACCTTGATCCACTCGGTCGCGCCGTTGCGGCTGACCTGGACCATGCCCTCGGGCGGGTCGTTAGGCGTGATCGGCTTGTCCTTCAGGGCCACGCGCATGTAGTCGATCCAGATCGGCAGCGCGGCCTTGCCGCCGTACTCGCGGTAGCCCAGCGAGCGGAAGTTGTCCTTGCCGACCCACACCGTGGTCACATACGGCCCGGCGAAGCCGGAGAACCATGCGTCGCGGTGGTCGTTGGTCGAGCCGGTCTTGCCGGCCGTGTCCGCGCGGCCGAGCACCTTGGCGGCCGTGCCGGTGCCGCGCTGGACCACGTCGCGCATCATCGAGACCAGCTGGTAGGCGGTACGTTCGTCGATGGCGCGCGGCGCCACGTTGGTGCCCGGCGGCGGCGCCTGCTCGTCGGCCGGCTCGGCCTTGGAGGTCGCCAGCGGTTCGGCCTTGGCCTGCGTGTCCTGGGCCGGGCCGAAGTTGAAGCCGTCCACCACCTGGCTGGGCGCCGGCGCGTTGGCGCCGTGACGGCCGCAGCTGCGGCAGGCCACGGCCGGGTTTTCCTTGAACACGACCTTGCCGTCGCGGTCCTTGACCTCATCGATCAGCCAGGGCGTCACCAGCGAGCCACCGTTGGCCAGCACCGCATAGCCGCGCGCCACCGACATCGGCGTCAGCGAGGCCGAGCCCAGCGCCATGGACAGATTGGGCGGCAGCTCGGCCTCGTCGAAGCCGAACTGGGCGATGAACTTGCGCGCGAAATCCACGCCGATCGCGTCCAGCAGCCGCACCGAGACCAGGTTCTTGGACTTCACCAGCGCCTCGCGCAGGCGCATGGGGCCGTCGAACTTGCCGTCGTCGTTGCCCGGACGCCAGACATGGCCGCGCCGGTCGCGGAACACCACCGGTGCGTCCAGCACGATCGACAGCGGGTTGAAGCCCTTCTCGAACGCGGCCGAATACAGGAACGGCTTGAAGCTCGAGCCCGGCTGGCGCCGCGCCTGGGTGGCGCGGTTGAACTTGTTGGCCGCGAAGCTGAAGCCGCCGACCAGCGCGCGGATCGCGCCACTGTTGGCGTCCAGCGACACCAGCGCCGACTGCGCCTGCGGCAGCTGGTCCAGCGTGTAGACGTACTCGGGCTTGGCCTCGGTCGCGGGCTTGGTCTTGTCCTCGGCGTCCTTGTCCTTGCGCTCGGCGCCGACACGGACCAGATCGCCCCGCTGCAGCAGGCGGCCGGGCGTCTTGCCGGTCCAGCGGCTGGCGCTGGGGCCAAGCACGATCTGCTGCGCGTCGCGGGTCACCACCGTGGCGGTGTCGCCGCTGGTGGAGGCGACGATCACCGGATCCAGCCCGCCCTCGGACACGATTCCGACCAGGTGTGCAGCCAGCGACTCAGCGTCGGCATCGCCGGTCACCTCGAAATGCTTCTCCGCGCCGCGCCAGCCGTGGCGATGATCGTAGGTCGCCAGGCCCGTCCGCACCGCCTGGTCTGCTGCCGGCTGCAGCACGGGATCGACCGTGGTGGTGACGTGGTAGCCCTTGTCCAGCACCTCGCCGCCGAACTTGGCCACCATTTCCTGGCGGACCATCTCGGCCACGTACGGCGCATAGACGTCGATCGGGCGCTCGTGCGGCGCAGCGTGCGGCTGCTCGGCCTTGGCCGCGGCCGCCTCGCTCGCGCTGATGTAGTGGTCTTCCAGCATCCGGTCGATCACGTAGACGCTGCGCTGGTGGTTGCGCTCCGGGTTGCTGATCGGATTGCCGCTGGAGGGGAACTTCAGCGAGCTCACCAGCGTGGCCGCCTCGCCCAGCGTCAGCTGGTCCAGCGTCTTGCCGTAGTAGAACTCCGCCGCCGCGGCCACACCGTAGGAGCGGTTGCCGAAGAAACTCTTGTTGAGGTACAGCTCCAGGATCTGGTCCTTGGTGAGCATCCGCTCGATGCGCATGGCCAGCATCATTTCGGCCAGCTTGCGGGTGTAGCTGTACTCGTTGCTCAGGAAGAACTGGCGCGCCACCTGCTGGGTGATGGTGCTGCCGCCGGCCACGCGACCGTCCTTGGTCAGCGTCTGCCAGACCGCGCGCGAGATGCCGGTCGGGTCGATGCCGCCATGTTCGTAGAAGTTCGAGTCCTCCGCGGCCACGAACGCGCGCTGGACGTTGACCGGCACCTTGCTGATGTCGACCGGGTAGCGGCGGGTCTCGCCAAAGATTCCGATCAGGCTGCCGTCATTGGCATAGACGTACATCGGCTCCTGCAGCTGCACGTCGCGCAGCGACTGGATCGAAGGCAGCTTGGAGGAGATGGAGTAGTAGAAGAAGCCCAGGACGACGGCTCCCACCAGGGCGCCAGCCAGGCATAACAGCAGCGCCCAGCGGAGCAGGCGGCGGAAACGGGACATCGGGAGACTTCCGATTGCACAATTCGTGGCGCCGGAGTATAGATGAGTCGGAAGCGGGGACCGGCTTCCTGGGGGGAAACAAGTACTTGGGGGAAATCCTTAGCAAAAAGCGGCAACCCGTCACGGGAGGCCTTGTGGTCCTTGCAAGTTGTAAAAAATTCATTACTAATGTGAGGGCTGGCTGAACTAGCCCGTTGTGGTTTTCCGGTCGGAAGGGGATACACCGTGGGGCTCATCCCAAAAAGCCAATCTGCGCTGCTCGGCGTGGATATCAGCTCGACTGCGGTCAAGCTGCTCCAGCTCACGCGCGTGGGAAACCGCTTCCGCGTCGAGCATTACGCCGTCGAGCCGCTGCCTCCCAACGCGGTGGTCGAAAAGAACATCGTCGAGGTCGAGGCGGTGGGCGAGGCGATCCGCCGCGCCGTGACCCGCGCCGGCACCAAGGTCAAGAACGCCGCCGCGGCCGTGGCCGGTTCGGCGGTGATCACCAAGATCATTCCCATGCCCGCCGATCTGGACGAGGACGACCTGGAAGCCCAGATCGAGCTCGAGGCGGTCAACTACATCCCGTATCCGATCGAGGAAGTGAATCTGGACTTCGAGGTCCTGGGCCCCATGCCCGGCAACCCGGAGATGGTCCAGGTCCTGCTGGCCGCCTCGCGTTCGGAGAACGTCGAGCTGCGCCAGTCCGCGCTTGAGCTGGGCGGGCTGACCGCCAAGGTGATGGACGTGGAGGCCTTCGCGGTCGAGAACGCCTTCGCCCTGCTGGCGGGCGAGCTGCCGGTCCCGCATGACGGCGTGGTCGCGCTGGTGGACATCGGCGCCACCATGACCACGCTCAACGTCATCCGCAGCGGCCGCAGCCTCTACAGCCGCGAGCAGGTCTTCGGCGGCAAGCAGCTGACCGACGAGGTGATGCGCCGCTACGGGCTCACCTACGAGGAAGCCGGCATGGCCAAGCGCCAGGGCGGCCTGCCGGAAAGCTACGAGATCGAAGTGCTCGAGCCGTTCAAGGAAGCCACGGTCCAGCAGGTCAGCCGCCTGCTGCAGTTCTTCTATGCCGGCAGCGAATTCAACCGCGTCGACCAGATCGTGCTGGCCGGCGGCTGCGCCGCCCTGGCCGGCCTGCCCGAAATGGTCGAGGAGCAGCTCGGCGTGCCGACCATCGTGGCCAATCCGCTGGCGCAGATGACGCTGGGTCCGAAGGTGCAGGCGCATGCGCTGGCCCAAGACGCGCCGGCGTTGATGATCGCCACCGGCCTGGCGCTGCGGAGCTTCGACTGATGGCAAAGATCAACTTGCTCCCGTGGCGCGCCGAGCGCCGCGCGCAACGCCAGAAAGAGTTCTACGGCATGCTGGGCGTGGCCGCGGCCATCTCGGTGCTGCTGGCGCTCTTCATCTGGTTCTACTACAACGGCCAGATCGACGGCCAGAACGAACGAAACGCCTTCCTGCAGGGCGAGATCGCCAAGGTCGACGCGCAGATCACCGAGATCAATGCGCTGGACAAGCAGAAAGACCGCCTGCTGGCCCGCAAGAAGGTCATCGAGGAGCTGCAGGCCAACCGCTCGCAGATGGTGCACCTGTTCGACTCGCTGGTGCGCACCATTCCCGACGGCGTGGTGCTGACCAGCATCAAGCAGGAGGGCAATGTCCTCACGCTGCAGGGGCGCTCGCAGTCCAATGCGCGGGTCAGTACCTACATGCGCAACCTCGAAGGCTCGGGCTGGATGACCAAGCCGGACCTGTCGGTGATCGAGGCCAAGGCCGCCGAGGGCCAGGGCCAGAGCGCGCCCATCTCGGTGGTCGGACGGGCGCTGCCTTACATGTTCAGCCTCAAGGTCGAACTGGCGAATCCGGCCGATCCCGGCACCGCGCCCGCGGCTGATCCGGCGACCGCGCCCGCCGCCGCTCCTGCCGGTGCCGCGACGCCGGCGACCAGTCAGCCGCCGCAGGCCACCACGCCGCCGCAGACCCAAGGGAGCCCGGCGTCATGAGCCAGAAGAAGATCAAGATCAGCGAGCTGGACTTCAACAACATCGGCGGCTGGCCGCGGAACTACAAGATCGGGTTCTGCGTGCTGCTAGGTGCCCTGGTGCTGATCCTGGCCTATCTGCTCGTGTTCCGCGGGCAGGCCGAGGAACTGGAAGGGCTGGAGAGTCAAGAGACCACCCTGCGCTCGGAGTTCGAGCAG
This sequence comes from Pseudoxanthomonas sp. USHLN014, assembly GCF_037153335.1. Lineage (NCBI taxonomy): Bacteria > Pseudomonadati > Pseudomonadota > Gammaproteobacteria > Lysobacterales > Lysobacteraceae > Pseudoxanthomonas > Pseudoxanthomonas sp. USHLN014. The sequence goes on along the minus strand of NZ_JBBCKO010000019.1, from coordinate 14,023 downwards.
AAGGCCGGCCGCGCCGCCAATCTGCAGCCGCTCAAGCAGCAGCTGGCGCAGATGGAGCAGGTGCTGCAGCAGATGCTGCGCCAGCTACCCAGCAAGACCGAGATGCCCGACCTGATCGTCGACATTTCGCAGACCGCGCTGTCCAGCGGACTGACCAACGAGCTGTTCCAGCCCGGTGAGGAATCGCAGAAGGAGTTCTACGCCGAGAAGCCGATCGCCTTGCGCATGGTGGGTAGCTATCACCAGTTCGGCGCCTTCGTCAGCGGCGTGGCGTCGCTGCCGCGCGTGGTCATCCTGACCATGCACGACATCTCCCTGCAGCCGGTGGATCCCAAGCAGGGCATCGCCAACGGCAATCTCGAGCTGTCCGGTACGGTCAAGACCTATCGCTACCTCGACGAGGAAGAGACCGCCGCGCAGGAGAAGGCTGCTGCGGCGGCTGGCACGCAACCTGCTGGGGCCACGCCATGACCCGGATCCCTTCCGCTCGTTCCCGTCTCCTGCTCGCAGGCCTGGCCCTGTTGGCCCTGGTCGGCTGCTCGCGCAGCATTACCAGTACGCCCGGCGATGCGCCGAATCTGCAGAACTGGGTCAACGACGTGCGCGCCCGTCCGGCGCCGCCGCTGGAGCCGCTGCCGGTGATGCAGCAGTTCGAGACCTTCGAGTACGCGGCTCAGAACCTGCGCGATCCGTTCAGCACCGCCTGGACGACGTCCGATGCCGGCAGCGGCCTGCGACCGGATCCGAACCGGCGCAAGGAAACGCTGGAGCAGTACCCGCTGGACAGCCTGAAGATGGTCGGCACCATCGGCAGCGGTTCGAACATCGTCGGGCTGGTGATGGCGCCGGACAAGGTGACCTATCGCGTCTCGCCCGGTGCCTACCTGGGGCAGAACGATGGGCGCATCACCGATGTCCAGCCCGACCGCATCAACCTCGTAGAACTGGTGTCTGACGGCGCCGGTGGCTGGCTGGAGCGTCCGGCGGCCGTGACGCTAGACCAATGATTAGGGGATACACGATGACCGCTTCCAACGCTCATGGCCTGCGTCCCCTGCGGCGACTGGCCGCCCACCGGTGGGGTGCACTGGTGCTGGCGATCGCGCTCGCCTCGGGCAGCGCGCCCGTGCTGGCGGCCGCCGCGGCGCCGGCCGGCGCCGCCCAGGCCGCGCCGGTCCAGGTGTCCGACGTCGACTTCCGTCGCAGCGAGGACGGCGCCGGGCGCCTGATCCTCAAGTTCGACCGCAAGGGCGCGGTGCCGGATCTGCGCACCGACAACGGCAAGGTCATCATCGACATGGCCAACGTCACTCTGCCGGCCTCCCTGCAGAGGCCGATGAATGTCACCGATTTCGCCACGCCGGTGCAGCGCATCGACGCGCATGCCTCGGGCAAGGGCGCGCAGCTGGTGCTCGACACCCGCGGGACCGTGGAGTCGCTGGCCTACCAGACCGAAGACCAGTACGTGGTCGAAATCAGCCAGAAGTCCGGCAAGCCCGCGATGGGCGCCGCGGCTCAGGGCACCGGCGCCTCGCAGCTGGCCGCTGGCGGGGTCAAGCCGTATGTGGGCAAGCCGGTGACCTTCAACTTCCAGGACGTGCCGGTGCGCACCGTCCTGCAGCTGATCGCCGAGGAGTCCAACCTCAACATCGTCGCCTCCGACACCGTCCAGGGCAGCGTGACCCTGCGCCTGGTCAATGTGCCGTGGGATCAAGCGCTGGATATCGTCCTGCGCGCCAAGGGTCTGGACAAGCGCCGCGACGGCAACGTGGTCTGGGTGGCGCCGCAGCCCGAGCTGGCCAAGTTCGAGCAGGATAAGGAAGACGCGCGTATCGCGATCGAGAATCGCGAGGATCTGATCACCGACTACGTGCAGATCAACTACCACAGCGCCACTGAGATCTATAAGGCGCTGACCGAGGCGAAGGGAATAGGTGGTCAGAGCGGTGGTGGCGGCCAGAGCAGCCAAGAGAATGGCTTCCTCTCCTCTCGCGGTCGTCTGGTCGCCGACGAACGCACCAATACCCTGATGATTAGCGACATCCCGAAGAAGGTCGCCTCGATGCGCGAGTTGATCGCGGTGATCGACCGACCCGTAGATCAGGTGCTGATTGAGGCGCGTATCGTGGTGGCCACCGATACATTTGCCCGAGATCTGGGCGCGCGCTTTGGCGTCTCGGGCACGCGAACAGGAGACCGCACCCAAATTATCGGCGGGAACATCACCGACGTGGTGAATATCGCAAATGGTGACAAGCGTGTATTGCCAGCTGGCCTAAATGTAAATATGCCCGCTGGAACGTTTACCAACGGCACCCCTTCCAGCATCGCTTACACACTACTGGGCGCCAATTTCAACTTGGATCTGGAACTTTCCGCGCTTCAAGAAGAAGGGCGCGGCGAGGTGGTGTCCAATCCGCGCATCATCACGGCCAACCAGCGCGAAGGCGACATCAAGCAGGGTACGGAAATCGGCTATGTCACGATCACCGGTGGTACCGCCGGTACGGCGGCCACGCCCAATGTGCAGTTCAAGGAAGCGCTGCTGGAGTTGAAGGTCACGCCGACCATCACACATGACGGACGCATCTTCCTAAATATGTTCGTCAAGAAGGACGACGTGGCCGAGTACATCACGCTGGCCGGCTATGGCACCGTGCCGACCCTCAACCGGCGCGAGATCAATACTGCCGTGCTTGTCGAAGATGGGCAGACCGTGGTGATCGGCGGCGTGTATGAGTTCACTGACCAGACCTCGGTCTCAAAGGTTCCGTTCCTGGCCGACATCCCCTTCCTGGGCAACCTGTTCAAGAAGCAGGGCAAGGAAAAGAACAAGGCCGAACTGCTGATCTTCGTGACGCCGAAGGTGATCGCGGTCCGCCAGTAATCGCGGACCAAGTGAAGAGGAAAACGGGGCCGATCGGCCCCGTTTTCGCGTTGGTGTCTTGTGCGCACTCACAAGTGGGGACGGCAGCTGCGCCGCCCAGCCGATGATGGCGCTTCGCTGAACGCGAGGCCCAAGGTAAGGTGGGACGCGGAACCCTTTCGATGAGGCCCGGTCGAAACGACGCGCCTGATCTCCACCATGAGAGCCCGTAATGGAACAGTCCCAGAACCTCCAGCCACCCGCGCCTCCCGTCGCGCCCGCGCCCGATGGCCGCCTGCGCGAGGCCTTTATGGCGCTGCGCAGCTCGCTGTCGGCGACTATCGTGGGACAGCAGTTGCTGGTGGACCGGTTGTTGATCGCGCTGTTGGCCGACGGCCATCTGCTGGTCGAAGGCGCGCCCGGCCTGGCCAAGACCATGGCGGTGCGTGCGCTGGCGGCGCGCATGGAAGCCGGCTTCGCGCGCGTGCAGTTCACGCCCGACCTGCTGCCGGCCGATCTGACCGGGACCGAGGTATGGAGGCCGCAGGATGGGCGCTTCGAGTTCCAGGCCGGGCCGATCTTCCATCCGATCCTGCTGGCCGACGAGATCAACCGCGCGCCGGCCAAGGTGCAGTCGGCGCTGCTGGAGGCCATGGGCGAACGCCAGGTCACGGTGGGCCGGCACACCTATCCGCTGCCATCGCTGTTCCTGGTCATGGCCACGCAGAACCCGATCGAGCAGGAGGGGACCTTCCCGCTGCCCGAGGCGCAGCTGGACCGCTTCCTGATGCACGTGAAGATCGGCTATCCCGAAGCGGCGGCCGAGTCGGAGATCCTGCGCCTGGCGCGCGAGCGCGCCCGCGATGCGCTGGCGCCGGTGGCCGAGCCGCTGCAGCAGATGCCGCTGGAGGACGTGTTCGCGGCGCGGCGCGAAGTGTTGGACCTGCACATGGCGCCGGCGCTGGAGCGCTATCTGATCGAACTGGTGCTGGCCTCGCGCGATGCCGCGCGCTATGACGCCGCCTTGGGACGACGCATCGCCTGGGGCGCCAGCCCGCGCGGTTCGATCGCGCTGGAGCGCTGCGCGCGTGCGCATGCCTGGCTGGCCGGGCGCGACTTCGTCACACCCGAGGACGTGCGGGCCGTGGCCGGCGACGTGCTGCGCCATCGTGTGCTGCCCAGCTATGAGGCCACGGCCGAAGGCTGGGACGGCGGTCGGCTGGTCGAAGCCCTGATCGAACGCGTGCCCCTGCCTTGAGTCGTGGGCCGGAACAGGCGAGCTACGCGATGATCCCTCATCGTCGAACCAAGCTTGCAGGCGCGCTGCGTCGCATGCCTTCGGCGCGCCCGCATTGGCAGGTGCCGCCGTCATGAGCGCGGTTCCCACCTCGCACGCCGATCCGGATCCCGCTGCGGTCAACGACGGCCTGCGCGCCACGCTGACCGAACTGGTGCAGCTGCGTGCGCTGGCGCAGCGGCGCCCGGCCGCGCGTCGCGGCAGCCACCGTCTCAGCGGCCCGGCCGCCTCGCCGCTGCGTGGGCGCGGCATGGAGTACGCCGAGTCGCGCGAGTACGTCGCCGGCGACGACGCGCGTCATATCGACTGGCGCCTGACCGCGCGCAGCGGCAAGCCGCACACCAAGCTGTTCCAGGCCGAACGCGAGCGGCTGACCCTGATCGTGGCCGATACCGCGCCGACGCTGTACTTCGGCACGCGCGTGCGCTTCAAGTCGGTGCAGGCCGCGCGCGCCGGCGCGTTGGCGGCCTGGGCCGCGGTGGCCGACGGCGATCGCGTGGCGGTCCTGCGCGGGGCGGGGCGCGAGCCGTCCCTGCCGCCGGCCTCGGGCACGCGCGGGGCGCTGCGCACGCTTGACGCGCTGACCCGCTGGTATGCGCAGCCGCCGGACGACGACCAGGGCCTGGCCGTGGCCCTGGAGCACGCCCAGCGCGTGCTGCGCCCCGGCTCGCGGCTGGTGGTGCTGGCCGATCCGCGCAGCGTGGCGCAGATCCCCGAGCTGCGCTGGCCGTCGCTGGCGGCGCGCTGCGAAGTCATCGTGCTGCTGATGACCGATGCGCTGGAGCAGGCGCCGCCGCGGGCGTCGCTGCCGTTCCAGAGCGGCGAGCATCGGGTCGAACTGGACTTGGCCAATACCGCGCAGCGCCAGCGCTGGGGCCGGGAATTCGTCCAGCCCCTGCATGCCGCGCTGGCGCTGCTGCCCACCCGCGGCGTACGTGCCATGGCGCTGCGCGCCGACGCGCCCAGCGACGCGTGGCTGTCGCTGCTGGCGCGCGCCACCGCTCCGGCGACCGCATGAGCGCGCCCGCGCCCCTGGTGCTGCGCGATGTGCACGTGCCGCCGGCGCCGGCCTGGTGGCCTCCGGCGCCCGGCTGGTGGCTGGTGCTGCTGGCCGTCGCGGTGCTGGTGGCGGTGCCGCTGCTGTGGCGCGCGCGGCGTCGCCGGCGTCGTGCGCGCTGGCTGCGGCTGTTCGAAGCCGAGTGCTCCAGCGCGCTGCCGCCGCCGGAGCAGGTCGCGGCCGCCTCGCAGCTGCTGCGCCGGGCCGCGCGCCGGGTCGATCCGCGCGCCGATCGTTTGCAGGGCGCGGCCTGGCTGCAGTTCCTGGATGGTCCGAAGGGACATGCCTTCAGCAAAGATGTGGGTGCGTTGCTGCTCGACGGTGGCTATCGCCCGCGCGTGGATCCGCGGCAGATGCAGGCGCTGCGCTCACTGGCGGCTGCACGCTTCGTGCAGCTGATGGAGGGCCGGCGATGAGCCTCCTGGCGCAGTGGATGCACGATGTCAGGCTGCTCTTCGGCGGCTTCGCCTGGCCGTGGATGTGGCTGGCGCTGCCGCTGCCGTGGCTGGTGACCTGGCTGCTCCCGGCGGTGCGCAGCCAGTCGCCGGCGCTGCGCGTGCCTTATGGGGACGCGCTGGACGGCATCGCCGTCAGCGCGGCCACCGCGCGGCGGTTCGGCATCAACTGGCTGGCCGCGCTTGCCTGGCTGCTGCTGTGCGCTGCGGCCGCGCGGCCGCAGCAGCTGGGCGAGGCGGTCACGCCGCCGCAGACCGGGCGCGATCTGATGCTGGCCGTCGACCTGTCCGGCAGCATGCGCGAGACCGACATGGAGCTGGGCGGCACCCCGGTCGACCGGCTCACCGCGGCCAAGGCGGTGCTGGCCGACTTCCTCGACCGCCGCGTGGGCGACCGCGTCGGCCTGCTGGTGTTCGGCAACCGCGCCTATGCGGTGGCGCCGCTGACGCTGGATCGCGATTCGGTGCGCGATCAGCTGCGCGACACGGTCAGCGGGCTGGCCGGGCGCGAGACGGCGATCGGCGACGCCATCGGCCTGGCGGTCAAGCGCCTGGCCGCCCAGCCCAAGGGCCAGCGCGTGCTGATCCTGCTCACCGACGGCGTCAGCAATGCCGGCGCGCTGGATCCGGACAAGGCGGCCGAACTGGCCGCGCGCGAAGGCGTGCGCATCCACACCATCGCCTTCGGCGGCGGTGGGGGACTGTCGGTGTTCGGCATGCGCCTGGGCATGCAGGGGCAGGACGATATCGACGAGGACGGCCTGCGCCGCATCGCCCAGGCCACCGGCGGGCGCTTCTTCCGCGCCCGCGACACGCAGGAGCTGGCCGGCATCTATTCGGAGTTGGACAAGATCGAGCCGATCTCGCGCCCGGGTCGCGCGGTGCAGCCGCGCATCGAGCGCTATCCGGTGCCGCTGGCGTTCGCGCTGGGTCTGGGCGTGCTGGCGCTGGCTTGGCGAGGGCTGCGGGCATGAGTGCGTTGGTGCAGGTCATGGCGGATTTTCATTTCCTGCGGCCGTGGTGGCTGCTGGCCCTGATCGCGCTGCCTGGCCTGTGGTGGTTGTGGCGGCGACGCCAGCAGCGCGCCAACGCGTGGCGCGGCCTGGTCGATCAGCATCTGCTGGTGCATATGCAGGTCGGCGGCGGCCGCGCGCAGGTGCTCGGTTTGGTCGGCATCGTGCTGGCCTGGGTGCTGGCGACGCTGGCCCTGGCCGGCCCGAGCTGGCAGCGCAGCGAACAGCCGCTGTGGCAGACCCGTGCGCCGCTGGTGGTGGCGCTGGACCTGTCGGGCTCGATCGCCGCCAACGACCTGCCGCCCTCGCGCCTGCTGCAGGCGCGCGCCAAGCTGGCCACGCTGCTGCGCGAACGCGTCGGCGGTCAGGTCGCGCTGGTCGCCTACGCGGGCGAGCCGTTCACCGTAGCGCCGCTGACCGACGATGCAGCCAACGTGGCGCTGTTCCTGGACGCGCTGGACCCGGCGATCATGCCGGTGGACGGCAGCGATGCGCGTCGGGCGATCCTCTGGTCCGAAGAGCTGCTGCAGCGCGCCGGGTTCGACCGCGGCCAGATCCTGCTGCTGACCGATCACGCCGATCCGGCCGCCGACAGCGCCGCCAAGCGCGCCCGCGACGCCGGCTTCAGCGTCTCGGTGCTGGGCCTGGGAACGCCGGCGGGGGCGGCCTATCGTCAGGCCGATGGCCAGTTCGGCCGCGCCCAGCTGGATGCGGCCTCGCTGCAGCGGCTGGCGACGGCCGGCGGCGGGCGCTTTGAGGTGCTGCGCACCGACGATGCCGACCTGCGCGCGCTGGGCGTGCTCGATCCGCAGGCCGAAGACGCCAGCGCCGCCCGCGGCGAAAAGGGCAGCGCCTGGCTGGATCAGGGCTACTGGCTGCTGCCGGCGCTGATGCTGCTGGTGCTGCTGGCGTTCCGTCGCGGTGGCGTGCTGGCCGCGCTGGCGCTGTGCGTGGTGCTGCCGATGGCCCAGCCCGCGCAGGCGATGGACTGGTGGAAGCGCGCCGATCAGCAGGCCCAGGACCGCATCGAGCAGGGTGCCAAGGCCTACCGCGGCGGCGACTACGCCGCGGCCACCAAGGACTTCGCCGGCCTGGCCTCGGCCGACGGCCTGTACAACCTCGGCAACGCACTGGCCAAGCAGGGCAAGTACGACGAGGCGATCGCCGCCTACGACAAGGCGCTGCAGCGCCAGCCGGGGATGGAAGACGCCATCGCCAACCGCGCCGCGGTCGAGGCCGCGCGCAAGCGGCAGCCGCCGGCCGGTGGTCAGGGCGGGCAGGGCGGCGACCAGGGCAAGCAGCCCCCTGAGCAGAAGTCTGGCCAGCAGCAGTCGTCCGGCGGCAAGCAGGACGACAAGCCGGGCCAGGATCAGCAGGACTCGCAGCAGCAAGACAAGCAGCAGCAGGGCAAGCAGCAGGACAAGCAGGACGCGGACAAGGGCGCAAAGAACTCCTCCGGCGACGCCAAGTCCGAGCCGCCCAAGTCGGCCTCCGAACAGCAGCGCGAGCAGCAGGCCGCCGACGCGGCCCAGCGCGAACGCATGCAGCAGGCCATGCAGCAGCAGGCCGGCCAGGGCGCGCAGCCGGAGCCGACCCAGGCCAAGCCGGAAACCGCGGCCGAGCGCGAGCAGCGCCAGGCCACCGAAGCCTGGCTGCGCCGCGTGCCGGACGATCCGGGGGGCCTGCTGCGCGCCAAGTTCCAGCTCGAGTACCAGCGTCGCCAGAGGGAAGGACAATGATGCAGCCGGCCGCCTCCACATCGCCGCAGCGCAGGCGCGCGGCCTCGCGGTTCGTCGGGACCGTATGGCTGGCGCTGGTCCTGCTGGCCTGGACGCTGCCCGCGCTGGCGCAGACGCGCGCCTGGCTTGACCGCTCGCGCACGGCGATGGGCCAGCCGGTGGTGCTGAGCATCGAAAGCGACCAGGACATCGGTCAGCCCGACCTGAGCCCGCTGCAGCGCGACTTCTCAGTGGTCGACACCTCCTCCAGCCGCCAGATGCAGATGGTCAACGGCCGCATCTCGCGCTCGGTCGTGCTGGCCATCACCCTGCAGCCGCGTCGCACCGGTGAGCTGACCGTGCCGGCGCTGGAGGTCAACGGCCAGCGCACGCCCGCGCTGGGCCTGCGCGTGACCGATGCGCCCGTCGCCCAGCCCGGCAGCAGCAACGCCTATGTCGAGACCCAGGTCGACGACCCCACGCCTTACGTGCAGCAGACCGTCGGCGTGACCCTGCGCCTGTTCTACGCGGTGCCGCTGGTCTCCGGGCAACTGGACCTCGATGCGCCGCAGGGCACCTCGCTGCAGCGAGTAGGAGAGGACGTGCAGTCCACGCGCGAGGTCAACGGGCGTCGCTACAACGTGGTCGAACGCCACTTCCTGCTGGTGCCCGACCGCAGCGGCGACCTGCAGCTGCCGGCCGCGCGCTTCATCGGCCGCGCCGCCGGCGGTGGCGGCTTCTTCGACAGCATGCTGGGTATGGGACAGCGCAGCGAGCTGAGCGCGTTCGGTCAGGCCCTGACCCTGCACGTGCAGCCGCAGCCGGCCAACGCCCCGCAGCCGTGGCTGCCGCTGGCCGACCTGCGCCTGCGCTATGCCAGCGCGCCGCGCGAGCTCAAGGCCGGCCAGGCCAGCAGCTTCGTGGTCGAGGCGGTGGCGCGCGGCGCCACCCGTGCGCAACTGCCGGACCTGCCCACGCCGAACGTGGACGGCGCGCAGGTGTTCGCCGAGCCGGCGCAGTACGAGGACAGCTTCGACGGCGCCACGCCTGTGGTGAAGATCACCCGGCGCTATTCGATCGTGCCCAATGGCGCCGGCCGGCTGACGCTGCCCGGCATCAAGCTGGACTGGTGGGACGTCAAGGCCGATGCGGCCAGGACCGCGGCGCTGCCGGACATGCAGCTGGAGGTCGCCGCCGGGTCTGGCAGCTTCGCCAACGCGACCTTGCCCGCGCCCGCGCCGGCCGCGGAGGTCGCCGCGCCGCAGGCGCCCAGCGACGGCGCGCTGCCGGCCACGGCCGTCGGTGTCGAATCGATGGCAGGCCCCCTGTGGCCGTGGATCGCGCTGACCGCGGCGTTCGGCCTGCTGTGGCTGGGCACGCTGGTGTGGTTCCTGCGCCGGCCGCGGCGTGCGCCCGCGTCGGCGCCGGCCCGCGCGGCGGGCGCAGTCACGGCGGCCCCGGCGTCGCGGGCGCGCAACGGCCTGCCGGACCTGCGCCGCGCGCTGGACACCGGCACGCTGGACGAAGTCGGCGAGATCCTGATCGGCATGGCCGCGCCGCCGGCGCGGGATCTGGACGCGGTCTCCGCCCAATTGGCCGATCCGGCGCAGCGGCAGGCGATCGAGGCGCTGCGCCGCGCACGCTGGGCCGACGGCGATGGCGCCCAGGCGCGTGCGCTGCTGCGTCAGGCCTTCGCCAGCGGGCCGACCTGGCGCGTGCCGGCGGGCCCTAGCGTGCAGGGCGAGGCGCTGGCGCCGCTTTATCCGCGGCGCTGAGCGGGTCGTACGGCCAGGCACGGCCTGGCTGTCAGTTCGGTCATTCTCTTTCCCTGCCGTCGCAGGCGGGCGCGGGGCCTTGCTAGAGTGGCCGTTTGCCCTCGAACCCCAGGATTCCACGCATGACCGACGCTGCTTCCGGCAAGTCCAAGCTGCCCTTGCATTGGAAGATGATGATCGGCTTCGTGCTCGGCCTGACGCTGGGCCTGATCGTGCACGCCACCGTCGGCGCGGACGCCGGCTGGGTGAAGCAGGTCACCGCGGTGACCGACCCGGCGGGCAAGCTGTTCCTCAACCTGATCTTCATGCTGGTGCTGCCGCTGCTGTTCTCGGCGCTGGTGGTGGGCATCTCGGAAATGGGCGACGTGCGCGCGCTGGGGCGCATCGGCTGGCGCACGCTGGGCTTCACGGTGCTGGCGTCGGGGATCGCGGTAGTGCTGGGCCTGGTGCTGGTCAACCTGCTCAAGCCGGGCGCCGGCACCGACCCGGCCACCGCCCAGCAGATGCTGGCGGCCGGCGCCGAGCGCGCCGACTCGATCATCAGCAAGGGCAAGGAGGCGCCGGGCGGGGCCGGCATGCTGCTCTCGCTGGTGCCGGCCAACGTGGTCACCGCGGCGGCGGGCGGCAATTTCATGGGCGTGATGTTCTTCGCGCTGATGGTCGGGGTGGGCGTGGTGCTGACCCGCAGCGACAAGACCGATGCGTTCCGCAACGCGGTCGAGGGCCTGTTCGAGATCTCCATGACCCTGATCACCCTGGTGATCCGGCTGGCGCCTTACGCGGTGTTCTGTTTCATGTTCAACCTGGCCGCGCTGTTCGGCTGGGAGCTGCTGATCCGGCTGGGGGCGTATGTCGGCGTGGTGGTGCTGGCGCTGGCGATCCACATGTTCGTGGTGTATTCGGCGCTGTTGAAGTGGGCCGGCTGGTCGCCGGTGAAGTGGTTCGGCGCGGTGCGCGAGGTCATGGTGCTGTCCTTCTCCACCGCCTCGTCCAACGCGACCCTGCCAACCTCGCTGCGCGTGGCCGAGGACAACCTGCGGCTGCCGCGCAAGGTCTCGCGCTTCGTACTGACCGTGGGCGCCACCGCCAACCAGAACGGCACGGCGCTGTTCGAGGGCGTCACCGTGCTGTTCCTGGCGCAGTTCTTCGGCGTCGAGCTGACCCTGCTGCAGCAGCTGACGGTGATGTTCGTCTGCATCCTGGGCGGGGTCGGCACCGCCGGCGTGCCGGCCGGCTCGCTGCCGGTAGTGGCGCTGATCTGCGGCATGGTCGGCGTGCCGCCGGAAGGCATCGGCATCATCCTGGGCGTGGACCGCTTCCTGGACATGTGCCGGACCACGCTCAATACGACCGGCGACCTGGTGCTGGCCACGCTGGTGGCCAAGGGCGAGGAGTGAGCGCAGAGGCGTGAACGAAGCGGGCCGGCTGGCGCAGAGGCGCCGCCGCCTGGAAAGGCGAGGATTGAGGCCGAACGCATGCGTTAAGGCTGGGAGGCCGCCCGGACCGGGCTTTCACTCGCTTCTCACTCCGCTGCGCTCCCCGCCTCACTCGTTCCGAACCGTGCCTCATGGGACAATAGGCGTCCCTGGTGCCTCACGCGCCGCTTTCGCCCCAGTCCCTGACATGTCCGCTCCGACCCGCCGTCAGCTCGCCAACGCCATCCGTTTCCTCGCCGCCGATGCGGTGCAGGCCGCCAATTCCGGCCATCCGGGCATGCCCATGGGCATGGCCGACATCGCCGAGGTGTTGTGGAACGACTACCTGCGCCACAACCCCAACAACCCCAAGTGGTTCAACCGCGACCGCTTCGTGCTATCCAACGGCCACGGCTCGATGCTGCAGTACGCGCTGCTGCACCTGACCGGCTACGACCTGCCGATCGAAGAGCTGAAGAACTTCCGCCAGCTGCACTCCAAGACCCCGGGCCACCCGGAAAGCCACATCACCCCCGGCATCGAGACCACCACCGGTCCGCTGGGGCAGGGCTTCGCCAACGCGGTCGGCTTCGCCCTGGCCGAGAAGCTGCTGGCCCAGCACTACAACCGCCCCGAGTACCAGGTCGTGGACCACCGCACCTGGGTGTTCATGGGCGATGGCTGCATGATGGAAGGCATCTCGCACGAGGCCGCCTCGCTGGCCGGCACGCTGGGCCTGGGCAAGCTGGTCGCCTTCTGGGATGACAACCACATCTCCATCGACGGCGAGACCGACGGCTGGTTCACCGACGACACCCCGGCGCGCTTCCGCGCCTACGGCTGGCACACCATCGGCCCGATCGACGGCCAGGACGCCGACGCCATCAAGGCCGCCATCGACGAGGCGCTGGAGGTCACCGACAAGCCGACCCTGATCGCGTGCAAGACCACGATCGGCTTCGGCTCGCCGAACAAGGCCGGCAAGGAGTCCAGCCACGGCTCGGCGCTGGGCAAGGAGGAGGTGGAGGCCACGCGCAAGGCGCTGGACTGGCCTTACCCGGCCTTCGAGATCCCCAAGGAGATCTACGACGGCTGGCGTGCCACCGGTACGGGCAGCCTGCGCCAGGCCGAGTGGGAGCAGCTGTTCGACAAGTACGCCAAGCAGTACCCCGACCAGGCCGCCGAGCTGGCACGCCGCTCGCACGCCAAGCTGCCGGACGACTTCCTGGCCAAGGCCGATGCCTACATCGCCAAGGTCCAGGCCGACATGCCCGAGATCGCCTCGCGCAAGGCCTCGCAGCAGGCGATCGAGTTCTACACCGGCCTGCTGCCGGAAATCGTCGGCGGTTCGGCCGACCTGGCGCCGTCCAACCTGACCCTGTGGAAGAACGCCAAGACCGCCGTCGGCGACGACCCGGACGCCAACTATGTGCACTACGGTGTGCGTGAGTTCGGCATGTCGGCCATCGCCAACGGCATCGCCCAGCACGGCGGGTTCATTCCGTTCGATGCGACCTTCCTGACCTTCAGCGACTACGCGCGCAACGCGCTGCGCATGAGTGCGCTGATGCGCAGCCATGTGCTGCACGTCTACACGCACGATTCGATCGGCCTGGGCGAGGACGGCCCGACGCACCAGCCGGTCGAACATCTGGCCAGCCTGCGTCTGATTCCGCACAACGATGTGTGGCGTCCGTGCGATGCGGCCGAGACGGCGGCCTGCTGGAAGGCGGCGCTCGCCCGTCAGGATGGCCCGAGCTGCCTGATCTTCAGCCGCCAGAATCTGAAGCCCCAGCCGCGCGGCAAGGCCGAGATCGAGGGCATCTACCGCGGCGGCTACGTGCTGGCCGAGGCCGAGGGCGGCACCGCCAAGGTGATCCTGATCGCCACCGGTTCGGAAGTGGGCATCGCCTCGGAAGCGCGCGAGAAGCTGCAGGCCGCGGGCATCCCGACGCGCCTGGTGTCGATGCCGTGCACCAACGTGTTCGACCGCCAGGACGAGGCCTACCGGGAGTCGGTGCTGCCGCGCTCGATCCGCGCCCGCGTGGCGGTGGAAGCGGCCTCGACCGACTTCTGGTTCAAGTACGTGGGCCTGGACGGCACCATCGTGGGCATGACCAGCTTCGGCGAGTCGGCGCCGGCGGAGAAGCTGTTCCCGTACTTCGGCTTCACCGCCGACCACGTGGTCGAAGCGGCGCAGAGCGTGGTCGAGGGCTGAAAGCCCTCGCCATTGCTGTGTCCATGAAGAAGCCGGGCATTGCCCGGCTTTTTCTTGGTCTATCTCTCGCCTGAGGAGAGAGGCATTTAGGCGTTCGAGCTTCGGAGGGGCAGCGGTCCGGCGGGCGGGGGCCGCTTATCCCTCGATCAGGGCATCCTGCCCTGACTCGGGCGCTCGGCGTCCTGCCTCGCTAGGCGCGGCCCCCGCCC
>NZ_JBBCKO010000018.1:0-29262 GCF_037153335.1 Pseudoxanthomonas sp. USHLN014 | reverse complement strand
GTTCGAATACATCGAGCGGTTCCACAACCCGAGGATGCGACGAAGGGTCGCCAGGCAAGACCAGAAGTTCTCAGCCCTTTTACAACCGTCCGTGATTTCGGGGTAGAACCCACGCCGGACAGATAGTACGAGTACATGTTCGAGTTTGGTTTGGCGGCCTTCAGCACTTTGGAAGGCCCGAGCCCTGGCGTCGTCACGGTAGGTGTCGCGCTCGCGACCGAATGCGCTATTGGCTCCAGCACGCCTTGACGGATGGGCTGGTGATCAAAATCGATTGACGGGCGACCATCTGCCCTCATCCGTCGAAATAGAGCGCCTGCGCTGAAAATGTGCAGAGCAATAGGTTGGTGCTCAATGAGCTTCTGTACCTGCCACTCATCGAGCTGCAGGAAACTGGGTTCGCCATAATGGCGAATAGAAGAAGGAGCGGCACCTTGCTCGGGACAAACACGGTGAGCGAATAGGTGCCCAGGCTCTTTGAAGTGACAGCGAAACCCCTCCGGAACATGGACGTAGAATCTCCCACCGATTTCGGTCAGCCTGAGCATGAAGTCAACGGGATCCTCTCCTTCAAGCATGCGGCTCATCGGCTTGACGCGGACGGGGAGTGGCTCAGTTGTCATGAGTCGTGGTGTTCTTCTTGAGCTCATTCTTGGCTGACAGAACAAAGTCGGCCCATGCTTGCATCATCGGACGACGTTGCTCCAAAAGGTCAGTACGGTGGTAGGCCGCCTCGACCTTGTCCTTGACGGCGTGTGCCAAGGCGCGCTCCGCTAGGTCGCGTGCGTAGCCCCGTTCGCTGCACCAGTCCCGGAAGCTCGAGCGGAATCCGTGCACGGTCGCCACGCGCCCAGGTGTGTCGCTGGGTGCATTCACCCTGCGTAGCAAAGCGGTCAGCGTCATATCGGACATCACGGACCGAGCCTGTACGGATGGAAAGACGAGCTCGTCGTGTTGACCTGCGTGGCGTTTGAGGATCTCGATGGCTGGCAGCGACAAGGGCACCCGATGAATTACCTTGGACTTCATTCGTGCAGCTGGAATGGTCCACAGCTTCGTACGAAGGTTCACCTCACTCCATGCCATCCCTCGCACCTCGCCAGAACGGCTGGCGTTCAGGACCAGGAACAACAGAGCGTTGCGCGTCACCTCGAGCTCGCCCGCACCGACGAGTTCCGCCTTCACGAAGGACGGAACCGTAGCCCAAGGCATGGCCGGCTGGTGCTCCTGACGAACGGCTTTGCCAGGCTGCAGCGGAAGTAGGTGGGTGACCACGTCGACCGGGTTCGCCCCATTAAAGCCGTGCGCCCATCCCCATGCCATCACGGCGTGGAGGCGCTGCTTCACCCGAGTCGCCGTTTCCGCCTTCTCCAGCCAACAGGGCGCAGGACGTCCGCGATATGCCGAGGCTGGATTAGATCGATTGGAAGAGAACCAACAGTCGGGAACGCGTACTCGGTCAGCGTGTTGAGCCATTGCTGAGCGTGCTTGGCGTTCTTCCACCCGGGCGTTAGTTCGCGGTGGAGCTGCGCCGCAGCTTCCTGGAACGTCGGCGTCTTAGGCTTGGCATCCTCCGCAGCTTTGGTTTCCAGCGGGTCGCTTCCTGCCGCGATTTGTTCCCGCATCTCCCGGGCGAGCTTGCCCGCCAGGGCGATGCCAACCTGGGGGTAGCTGCCCAGGCCCGCGTTCCGGCGCTTGCCTGTCACTGGACTGACAAAGCGCAGGACCCATTTGCCGCGCCCCCTATGCGTGGCCGATGGGATCAGCGTGAGTCCAGTTACCCCGCCGTGAGCCACCGCCTGGCCACCAGGCCCCAAACTTCGGGCCTTAGCATCGGTGATCAGGGGCATCCCTCACCTCGAACTCCTGTCTTCTGGTATGCCATCCAGTATGCCATTTAACGTTTGCTGCCCTTGGGGTTCGTTGGGATCAGTTGGCGGCCAGGAGTGGCTAAGCCACTGAGCCCTGTGCTAAAATTTTTTGGCGTTGGGTTTGACTGCGTCCCATTGGGTAGCGTCGCGGCAGTCCCTCTCTCCGCCAGATATGTCATCGCCTCCAACGATGACGCAACGCACCCGGGCCGCGCGATGCGCGGCCCGCGTCCATGGTGGCCCCGTCGGCCCCTCGCGACGCTAGGTCGAAAATCCCGCCAGGGCCGGAAGGCAGCAACGGTATCGACTGACGCGGGCGCCGAGGTCAGCCGGCGGGGCCGCCACCTTTTTCCAGCCCCGCGATCTGCGCATCGGACAACGCCGGGCGCGACAGGACGGTGGACGTCTCGATCTGTCGCTGCGGCACGTTCCAGTAGCCCCGCAGCAACGGGGCGATGCGCGCGTCCGGCACGCTGGCAAAGCCATTGCGTCGATAGAAGCCGATGGCCCAATGCGCCGCCGCCCAGGTCCCGACCAGGATCACCGTGTGCGCATGCGCGTCGCACAGCCGCTCGAGCAGGGTCGAGCCCACGCCGTGCCCCTGGTAGCCAGGCAGCACGTAGGCGTGGCGGATCAGGCACACGTCGCCGACCCGCTCCATGCCCATGATGCCCACCAGCGCACCGTCCAGCGCGATGCCGCTGAACTGCACGCCGCGCGCCATTTCCTCGCTCAACGCCGCGCGCGACATGTAAGGGGCGTGCCAGCAGTCGGGCGGGATCACGCCTTCATAGGCAACGGCGGCGCGGTTGACGATGTCCAGCATGGCGTCCAGGTCGGCGCGCATACAGGGGCGGAAGTGCATGGGAGATTCGGCGTGCGGAGCGTCGGACATGGTGAGGACTCGGTGTCGAAGGACACGGTCAGCATGTCGGGGGCAGCGGCCTTGGATCTTGGACGATCTTGCAGCTCCGCACGGCGAGCGCCCGCGCGAAGGCGCCGGGCGTGAAGCCGAACTGGCGGACGAATGCGCGGTGGAAGTGACTCTGGTCGCTGAAGCCGGCCGCCACCGCAGCCTCGGCCAGGGGCACACCGGCACGGACGGCGGCACGTGCGTGCTCGAGCCTGCGCAAGGTGAGATAGGCGTGCGGCGTCAGCCCGGTCGATCGCTGGAATCCCCGCAGCGTCTGGTACCGGCTCAAACCGGCCTCCCGGGACAGGCTTTCCAGCGAGTGCGCGGCGAGCGGCATGTCGTCCAGCAGTTGACGCACGCGTGCCAGACGCGCCGGCAGGGGTGCAGGGCCCGGCTCGCGCACGGCAAGCAAGGCCGCCAGCACGGGCAACAGGCGCGCCTGCTGATGATCGCTGGAGGAGTCGGGGTCGATCGCCGCCCGGTACAGCGCCGCGACCAGCCCTGCCAACCGGGGATGGGCCAGAACCGGGGCGAGGAATTCCGAATCCGTCCTCAGGTCCGTGCGCAGATCCTCGACCAGCGCGCCGAGCGTCTGCGGTGAGAAATACAGCATCGACCAGGTGCGCCTCTCACCGATCGGCGCACCGTCGTGCACCTCGCCGGGATTGACGGTGATGACATCGCCCGCCCGTGCCTCGACCTGGCCACGCCCGCTCCAGGAGACCTGCGCGCCGGAGGTGAGCAGGCCGATGCCGAAGGCGTCATGGGCATGCCGTGGGAAGCGGTGGCCGGAACATGCGTCGACCGCCATGCTCCCCGGCAACCAGGTCCCTCGCGCGACGAATCCGGCGCCTTCGGCCCGCCGCGAGCGCAATGCACCGCGCGAAGGGCCGAGCGCCTGGCTCATCTCTTGGCCGCGCCGCGATCCGCTTGTGGATGCAGCCAGCTCTGCGCGCCGTCGAGGTAGCGCTCCTGCTTCCAGATCGGCACGCGCGCCTTGGTTTCGTCGATGATCCAGCGGCAGGCGGCGAAGGCGCCGTCGCGGTGGCCGGCCGACACGCCGACCCAGACCGCCATCTCGCCTACGGCCAGCTCGCCGACGCGATGCACGCAGCGCGCGTCGACGATGGCGAACCGCGTCAGCGCCTCATCGAGGATCTTCTCGCCCTCGACGCGCGCCAACTCGGCATAGGCCTCGTAGTGCAGGCCCGACACGCCCTGCCCTTCGTTGTGGTCGCGCACCCAGCCTTCGAAGCTGGCGAAGGCGCCGGCGCGCGCGCTCAGCAGCTGCGTGCGCAAAGGCGCGGGCTCGATCGGCTGGTCGGTGATAGCGAAGCGGGTCATCCTCAGCCTCCGCTGACCGGCGGGATGAAGGCGATCTGCGCGCCTTCGGCGATCGCATCGTCCCAGCGCGCGAAGGCGCCGCCCTGGGCCACGCGCAGATGCGCCGGTTCCCAGGCGAAGCCATGGCGCTGCTTCAGCTCGGCATACAGGCCGGCCAGGTCCGAGGCCGTGGTCTGCACGCTTTCGCGCTCCACGCCGGCGGCCTGGCGCAGGCTGGCGAAGTACAGCACCTGCACGCCGGTCATGCCGACACCCCGAAGTCGCGCTTGCCGCCGTGCTTGCCCAGCAGCCGCGCCGGGCCCAGCACGATGGCGTGCGAGAGCGCCTTGCACATGTCGTAGACCGTCAGCGCCGCGACGGTGGCGCCGGTCATCGCCTCCATCTCCACGCCGGTGCGATGGGTGGTGCGCACGCTGCATTCGATGCGCAGCGTGTCGGCGTCGTGCCAGTCGATGGCCAGCCGGCAGCCGTCGATGGGCAGCGGATGGCAGAACGGGATCAGCTCGTGGGTGCGCTTGACCGCCATGGTGCCGGCGATCACCGCGGTCTCGACGATGCCGCCCTTGGCGCTGCGCAGCGCATCGCGGCGCAGCTGCTCGGCGACCTCGCGCGGGAACGCCACCAGGCATTCGGCCGTGGCCTGCCGCGCGGTGACGGCCTTGTCCGAGACATCGACCATGGCCGGCTGGCCGGAGGCATCCAGATGGGTGAGCGTGCGCGGTGCATTCATCGCGCAAGCGTAGTGCAAGTCGCGCTCAGCCGGCGTCTAGAGCGTCCGGCAGCGGCGTGCCCTGGTGGAACACCATGCGCCAACCCGCCGTCTCCTGACGCCAGAGCGAGCTGCGCCGGGCCAGGCGCACGCCAGCGGCATCCTCGCGTCGGGAGACGTAGCGCAGCTGGACCAGCCCCGGCGCCAGTTCGACGCATTCGAAGGCGTCGGCGCTGTAGCGGGTCTGGTCGGATTCCTGTGCCAGTTCGGCCACGATGTCCTGGCGCGTGTAGCGCCGGCCCGAGGCGCCGAACTCGACGAAGTCCTCGGCCAGCAGCGCCTGCAGGCGCGCGGCGCTGGCGCGCACCTGGGCCGTGAGCAGCGCGCGCTCCTGGGCGATCAACCACGTGCGCAACGCGGCGTCCACGCATCAGCCTCCGATCAGGAACATCTCCACGCGCTTGCGCGGCGGCTGGACCGGCTGGCCGCGCAGTTCGCTGTAACGGTCGGCACGGCGCGACCACAGCCCGGCCAGACGCTCGGCCAGCGGCAGCTCGCCCTGGGCCAGGCTCGGGCGCAGGTCGGTGGAGGCGCCGGAGAACAGGCAGGTGTAGAGCCGGCCATCGGCCGAGACGCGCGCGCGCTGGCAATCGCCGCAGAACGGCGCACTGACCGAGGACACGAAGCCGATCTCGCCGCCGCCATCGTCGAAAGCATGGCGCACCGCGACTTCGCCGCGGTAGTGCGCATCCAGCGCATGCAGCGGCCAGCGCGCGTGGATGGCGTCGCGCAGCTCGCGCGAGGTCACCACCTGGGCCACGCGCCAGTCGTTGCAGGTGCCCACGTCCATGAATTCGATGAAACGCAGCACGTGGCCGCTGCCGCGGAAGTGTTCGACCAGCGGCAGCACCTGATCCTCGTTGACGCCGCGCTGGACCACGCAGTTGAGCTTGAGGCTGGCAAAGCCGGCCGCGTGCGCGGCGTCGATGCCGCGCAGCACCGTGGCGATGTCGCCGCGTCCGCCGGACATCTGCGCGAAGCGCTGCGGATCCAGCGCGTCCAGGCTGACCGTGATGCGATGCAGGCCGGCATCGCGCAGCGCCTGCGCATGACGCGCGAGCAGGGCGCCGTTGGTGGTCAGCGCCAGGTCGTCGATGCCGGGGATGCGCGCCAGCCGCGCGATCAGCGTCGGCAGGTCCTTGCGCAGCAGCGGCTCGCCGCCGGTGATGCGCAGCTTGTTCACGCCTACCCACGCAAAGCCGCGCACCAGCGTCTCGATCTGGTCGAAGGACAGGCGCGAGGCCGCGTCCAGCCCGTAGTCGTCGGGCACCTTGTCGGCCGGCATGCAGTAGCCGCAGCGGAAGTTGCAGGCCTCGATCACCGACAGGCGCAGATCGCGCAGCGGCCGGCCGCGCTGGTCCAGCGGCAGTTCCGGCGTGCATGGCAAGGCGTTCATGTCAGGACGGCAAGGGGCCTGGGATCGGGTCCGGCAACGCTAGCACCTGCCCCGGCAAGGCGACGCGATGGCCGCGTCCGGCCAGGACGTGCGCGTCCTCGGCGCTGGCGTGGTGGTAGAGCACGCAGCGCGCCAGCAGCGCGCGCGGGTACTCGCGCTCCAGGTCCTCGATGCCGCTGTGCGAGGGGTTGCCGTGCAGCGCGCAGTCGTGCGCGATCACCTCGCCGGCGTCGGCGTACTGCGCCAGCATCTCCGGAATCGGCCGGGTATCGCCGGTCCACACTAGTGCGCCGGGCAGGCGCAGGCCGAAGGCGGTCTGCGGCCAGTGGTGGCGCACCGGAAACGCCTCCAGCCGCACCCCGTCGTGCCAGAACGCCTCGCCCACCGGCACCAGGCGGAAGGCGTCCCAGAAGTTCGCCCCGCCCTCGGCCAGGACGTTGGGGTACTCGGCCACGCGCTGGTGCAGCAGCGGCACCACCGGCGCGGGCACGTACAGCCGCACCTGCCCGCGCCGCGCCGGATCGAAATAGGCGCTGCCGAACAGGCGCTCGAAACCGCCGACATGGTCCAGGTGCGTATGGGTGACGAACACCGCCGACGGCGCCTGCCCGTACTGACGGATGTAGGCGTCCAGGCCCTCGCTGCCGCAGTCGATGGTCAGCCACGGCGCGCCATCGCGCTCGATGGTCGCCATCGCCGAGCCCAGCTCGACCGCCGAGGCATTGCCCACGCCCTGGAAACGCAGCGACCAGCGCATGTCGGCCCTCAGAAGCCCCGTTCCCAGGCGCGGTCGTAGGCCTTGCGCAGGCGCGCGAAGTCCTCCTGCACCTGCTGGCTGCTACGTTCCCCGCGCAGTTTCATCAGCGAGCGCAGCAATCGGGCCAGGTTGGCCTCGCGCCAGCGCGTGGCCGGGATGCGCAGCACGCCGCGGTCGAAGTCGATCAGCCAGCCTCGCCCCTGCGCATCGAACAGGATGTTGTGCGCGTTGAGGTCGGCATGGTCCAGGCCGGCGCGGTGGAAGCGCGCGATCAGGCGACCGGTTTCCTCCAGCGGCGCGCTCTGCCCGGCCACCTGGTAGCGGTCGGCCAGCGAGCGCACGTCGGCCAGGCGTTCCATCAGGATCGCGGCGCGGTAGGTCAGGCCCTGGCGCAGATAGCGGGCCACGAACGGCTGCGGCACCGGCAGGCGCATGCGGTGCAGCGCGCGGGTCAGGCGGAACTCGGCGAAGCTGCGCGTGCGGTTGGCGCCGCGCCACAGGTAGCGGTCGCTGCTGACGCTGGCGGCCAGGCCGCCGCGCTTGTACTGGCGCAGCAGACTCTGCCCGAACGGCGCATCGACGAACCAGGCCCCGCCGCGGCCGCCGCTGTCCACCGGCCGGGCCTGATCGCCCCAGTGCGCGGGGTCCAGCCATTCGGGCTGCGCTTGCCGCAGGCGCTGGCGGTCGAACAGAATCGCTCCGTCACCGCGCGCATCGCGGTACGGCGTCAGCACTTCCGTCGCGTCAAAAGCGGCCATCGCGCGAGTCTAACAATTTTGTCCAACGCCCCTGAGTCCCTGTGCCTGCTGCGCCTGTCCGCGCTGGGCGATGTCACCCACGTGGTGCCGCTGGTACGCACGCTGCAGCGCGCCTGGCCGCAGCTGACGCTGGACTGGATCATCGATGGCGGCGGGCGCAAGCTGCTCGACGGCCTGCCAGGGGTGCGCTTCCACCTCTACGACAAGAAGACCGGGCTGGCCGGCATGCGTGCCCTGCGCGCCACCCTGCCCGGCCGCTTCGACGTGCTGCTGCAGATGCAGGTCGCGCTGCGCGCCAATGTGCTGTCGGCCTTCGTCCCCGCGCGCCGCCGGATCGGCTACGACCGCAGCCGCTCCAAGGATCTGCATGGCCTGTTCGTCAACGAGCGCATCACCGACCGGCCGGGCATCCATGTCCTGGATGCGATCGGCAGCTTCTGCGAACCGCTGGGCCTGCGCCAGGACGTGGTGACCTGGGACCTGCCGGTCCCGCCCGAGGCCTGGGACTGGGCCCGCGCGCAGTGGCCGGACGATGGCCGGCGCGTGCTGATGATCTCGCCCTGCTCCAGCCATGTGCGCCGCAACTGGTATGCCGACCGCTACGCGGCGCTGGCCGACCACGCCATCGCCCAGGGCTGGCGCGTGGTGCTGTGCGGCGGGCGCAGCGCGCTGGAGCGGCAGACCGCCGACGCCATCGCCGCGCAGATGCGTGGCCCGGTGCTGGACCTGGTCGGCAAGGACACGCTCAAGCAGCTGCCGGCGCTGCTGGCCCGCGCCGACCTGGTGGTCACCCCCGACTCGGGGCCCATGCACATCGCCAACGCCATGGGCACCAAGGTGCTGGGCCTGCATGCGGCCAGCAACCCGCGCCGCAGCGGGCCGTACTCGGATGTGCGCTACTGCGTGGACCGCTACGACGACGCGGCGCGGCGCTACATGCACAAGCCGGCGAGCGAGCTGAAATGGGGCACCAAGATCGAGTTCGACGAGGTGATGGCGCTGGTCACCGTCGACGATGCGATCGCCGCCTTCGAACGCTATCGCGCCGACACGGCGGGCTGATCGAAACGGACGCAGCGGCCACGCAGGTCGCCGTCACGCCCACTGCCCCGGCAACGCGTCAGGGCGCGGCGCCGCTGCTGTAGTCCTCGTAGGACTTCTCCTCGACATAGGCCGAGCCCAGCGCCAGGTTGATGTCCTTCTTGATCCGCGCGCGGGTGTCGTTCTCGAAGTAGACGCTGCGCGCCAGGCGGATGAACTCCTCGTCGAAGGCCTGCGCCTTCTCCTTGAGCCGGATGTCGTCCTCGATCACCCACAGCCGCTCGTTGACCGCCTTGAGCTCGGCGCGCAGGCGGGCGATGTCCTGCACCGCCGCCGGATGCGCCATCCAGGTCTGCTCCAGCGCCGAGAGCTCCTTGCGCACGTTGGCCAGCTTGGCCGCGTCGGTCATGCGCTCGGACTTGATCTGCAGGATCGAGATCTTGTCCAGCAGCTCGCCGAAGGAGACCGGAGTGAGGATTTCGGACATGGCGCACCATCGCGATGAAAGGCCGCAAGTGTACCGGCGTCGCCGTGGGCGCGAGGCCACGCAGCGGAGGGCGGACAAGCAAACGGCCCCATCGGGGGCCGTCTGCGGAACATGGCGGAGAGGGTGGGATTCGAACCCACGGTACGCTTACACGTACGCCTGATTTCGAGTCAGGTACATTCGACCACTCTGCCACCTCTCCGGGTGTCGCACCGCCTGGCGGCGGTCCCCGGGGGTCGATCCGGGGTTGCGCATGATACGGGCCGCGCCGGCCCGGGACAAGCACCACGCGGCGGGGCGCCCGACCGGATGTTGGCGGACGCCGCCGATGCACTGCAGCTTGTCCCCTGTCCGCTTCGACGCGATCATGGCGTTCATTTTTCAATGCAACCGGGGACGCCAGGCGCCACATGATCGAGTTCGGACACCTCAGCCACGTCGGCCTGCGGCGCGCCCTGAACGAAGACACCTATTACGGCGACAGCGCGCTCGGCCTGTGGCTGGTCGCCGACGGCATGGGCGGCCACGCCTGCGGTGAAGTCGCCAGCGCCCTGGCGCGCGAGACCATCGTGCGCGAGATCAACGCAGGCGCCGCGCTGGGCCAGGCCATCCGCGTGGCCGACGAGGAGATCATCCGCACCTCGCGCCGGCGCAACGACTCCCTGCCGATGGGCACCACCGTGGTGGCCGCGCGCGTGCAGGGCAACCGCTTCGAGGTGGCCTGGGTCGGCGACAGCCGCGCCTACCTGTGGCGCGACGGCCAGCTGGCCCAGCTCAGCCAGGACCACAGCTACGTGCAGGAACTGATCGCCCAGGGCGCGCTGACCAGCGAGCAGGCGCGCTCGCATCCGCATCGCAACGTGGTCACCCAGGCGCTGGGGGTGACCGACCCGGCGCAGCTCAATGTCGAGACGCTGACCGGCGAGTTCCGCCCCGGCATGCAGCTGCTGCTGTGCAGCGATGGCCTGACCGAGGAAGTAGACGACCGCGGCATCGCCGCGATCCTGCGCCAGGACGACTGCAGCGCGCAGGAATGCGTGGACGCGCTGATCGCCGCCGCGCTCGACGGCGGCGGCTCGGACAACGTCACCGCGATCCTGGTGCGCTGCGGCTGAGTAGGGCGAGGCAGCGCCGGCCTGGCCTGGCGTCTCGCTGTGTGTGTCCTGGAGTTTGAAGTGAGGCGAAGCCGCCTCAGGAAGTTTCGCCTCTCCGCCGTGCCTCGCAGGAGCGGCCGCGCATTTCGAGCCACCCACGCACCCACCCACCGCCGTCATTCCCGCGAAGGCGGGAATCCAGTGGCTTTCACCTGCAGCGCTACAGGCGCTGGGCTTTCGCGGGAATGACGGAAGGGTTGGTCCTCTCCACGTTTGGACCTGCAGACCCGCCTCGGGGCATTCGCCGCCCTGCCCCAGGCCTCCCAGCCCCCTCAGGCGACCGCAGCGGCCTCGGCGTTGGCCAGCGCCGGCGGCGCCTCGATCAGATCCCACAGGCACGGCCCGCCGGCCTTGGCGCGCAGCTTCTCCAGGCGCTTGGCGTGCGCCTCCAGCTCGCCGGCGGTCGGCGTCACCCGCGCGCGCAGGCCGACATTGCTGGCATCGAAGGCGTGCACCACCGGCGCGGCATGCGCGCCGCCCTCGTCGAAGCTGCCGAAGCCGATCTCCTCCTGGCCGGAGGTCAGCGCGATGTAGACATCGGCCAGGATCTGCGCGTCGAGCAGGCCGCCGTGCAGGTGGCGGTGGGTGTTGTCCACGCCCAGGCGCTTGCACAGCGCATCGAGCGAGTTGCGCTGGCCCGGGTAGCGCTCGCGCGCCATGGCCAGGGTGTCCACCACGGTGCAGTAGTCGGTGAAGCGGCCATACTGCGCGCCGAGGCGCGCCAGCTCGCTGTCCAGGAAACCCACGTCGAACGAGGCGTTGTGGATGATCACCTCGGCGCCGCGCACGTAGTCCAGGAACTCCTCGACGATCTCCTCGAACGCCGGCTTGTCGGCCAGGAACTCCAGCGTCAGCCCGGTCACTTCCTGCGCGCCGGGTTCGAACTCGCAATCGGGCCTGAGGTACTTGTGGAAGTTGTGGCCGCTGGGGCGGCGCTCGATCAGCTCGACCGCGCCGATCTCGACGACGCGGTTGCCCTTCTTCCATTCCAGGCCGGTGGTTTCGGTGTCCAGGATGATCTGGCGCATGGCCTAGCGGTCCTCGTGCAGCGTGATGGAGAACTGCCGCAGCGGATGGTCCAGGCCGGGCAGCTGGGCCATTGTCTCAAACACGAAGCCCAGGCGGTCCATCACCGTCAGGGATGCGGTGTTGGTGGGGTTGACCAGCGCCAGCACGCGCGGCAGGCGCAGCACGTCGCGCGCGTGGTCCAGCACCGCGCGCGCGGCCTCGGTGGCGTAGCCCTTGCCGCGCGCCTCGGGCAGCAGCGCATAGCCCAGGTCCGGCGCGGGCAGGTATTCGCGCGTGACCAGGCCGGTCTGGCCGATATCGCGGCCGCTCGCGGCTTCCACCACCCGGCACAGGCCCAGGCCGTTGGCGGCGCGATACACCAGCGGCCCGCGCCGCACCGCCTCGCGCGCCGTGGCCAGGTCGCGCACGCCGGCGTCGCGGACCTGGGCGATGAAGTCGGCATCGTTGAGCACCGCCAGCATCAGCGCCGCATCGCGCTCGCTGTCGGTGGGCAGGTGCAGGGTCAGGCGCGCGCTGCGCAGCGCCGGTGTCTGTTCGGGCGCCGGGGCACTCACGCCGCCGCACCGTCGCGCACGGCGATGGCCGCGTTGCGCGCCAGGACGTCCACGCGCTCGTTGTCTGCGTCGCCCGAATGCCCCTTCACCCAGCGCCAGTCGATCTGATGGCGCTGGGTGGCCGCGTGCAGGCGCTCCCACAGCTCGCGGTTCTTGACCGCGCCGCCGGCGGCGGTCTTCCACTGCTTGCGGATCCAGCCGGGCATCCATTCGGTGATGCCCTGGCGCACGTACTGCGAGTCGGTGATCAGGATCACCTGGCAGGGCTCGGTCAGGGCCTCCAGCGCCATGATCGCGGCCATCAGCTCCATGCGGTTGTTTGTGGTATGCGCCTCGCCGCCGAACAGCTCGCGTTCGATGCGGCCGTAGCGCAGCAGCGCGGCCCAGCCGCCGGGCCCGGGATTGCCCAGGCACGAGCCGTCGGAATGGATGGTGATCTGTTTCATGGAGCTGTCCGTGGAAGTCAGGCCGGCACCGCGTCGGGCTGCCATCGCGGCGGCCGGGCGGGCGAGAGGATCAGGTCGGGGCCGCGCTTGTCGGCCTGCAGCAGGCACACCGCCCGCATCATGTCCGGCGCGCGGCCGTCGTTGCGCCAGGCCGGCCCCAGCCACTGCGGGGGATGGGCCTCGCAGTCCAGCCCGGCCTGCAGCAGTAGCCGGCGCCAGCGCCCGGGGTTGCGCACCGACAGGCCGGTGCGGCGCCAGCGCAGGCGGTACGGGCTGACCGGATTGAGCGTGAACAGCCACAGCCGGCCGCCCGGCTCGAGCACGCGCGCGCATTCGGCCAGCACACCGCGCGCGCCGTTCTCCGGCACGTGCTGCACCACCACCGCGCTGAAGCTGTCCGAGGCCAGCGGCAGGCTGGGCCCGCAGCGCAGCGGGCCGTCGAAGCTGCCGCCGGAGGCCTGCAGCGCCAGGCCGGCGGCCACCACCGAGACGCCCGCGCCGGCGCCGGGATGCAGCCACAGCGTGGGCGCGGCGGCCTTGGCGGCCAGCAGGGAGGCGATGCGCGGCTGTTCAGCCGCCAGCAGGCGCTGTCCGTCCGCGGTCCCGAACCACGCCAGGGGCTCGGGTTGACGTTGGGAGGCGGCGGCAGGCATGGTCGGGGATTGTAGAGGACGCCCCCGCGTCTGCCGACCGATCCATGATGCCGAGCCTGACCGCGCTGCGCGCCTTCGACGACAACTACATCTGGGTGCTGCGCGGCGATGCCGGGCAGTCCCTGATCGTCGACCCGGGCCAGGCCGCGCCGGTGCTGGAGGCCGCCGCGCAAGGCCTGGCGCCGGCTGCGATCCTGCTCACCCACCACCATGACGACCATATCGGCGGCGTGCCCGAACTGCTGGCGCGCTGGCCCGGGCTGCCGGTAATCACCGCCGACGATGACCGCATCGTCACCGCGACCCACCGCGTGGGCGATGGCGAAACCTTCGAGGCCGCGGGCATGAGGTTCCAGGCGCTGTTCGTGCCCGGGCACACCCGCAGCCACGTCGCCTTTCACCGGCTGGCCGAGGGCGGCGAGCTGTTCAGCGGCGATACCTTGTTCAGCCTGGGCTGCGGGCGCCTGTTCGAAGGCACGCCGGCGCAGATGCTGACCTCGCTGAACCGGCTCGCCGGGCTGCCCGGGGACACGCCGGTGTGCTGCGGCCATGAGTACACCGCCAGCAACGCCGCCTTCGCACTGGCGGTCGAACCGGGCAACGCGGCCCTGCGGCAGCGCGCCGACCAGGTGCGCGCCCTGCGCGCCCAGGGCCGGCCGAGCCTGCCGGTCAGCCTGGCCGAGGAACGCGCGACCAACCCGTTCCTGCGCGTGGACGTTCCCGAGGTCGCCCAGGCGGTGGACGCCTGGCTGGGGCATCGGGCCGATGACCGGGTGGAGACCTTCGCCGGGCTGCGGCGCTGGAAGGACGGCTTCCGCGCGTGAGGCGGGTGGCGGCCGTGTGTCTGCTGGCCCTGGCTGGCGGCGTCTCCCCGGGCTGGGCGCAGCAGGCGACCGACGCGCCGGCCGAGGCGCGCGGGGCCGGGACTGCGCCGGCCGATGCAGGCGTCGATCCGGCGCAGCAGAGCGTGGATGGCGGCGAGATCTTCCGCCAGTTCCGCGAGGGGCTGGCCGAACCCAGCTGCACCGCGCAGGCCAGCGATGCGCAGTACCGGCGCAACTTCGCCCACGCACCGAACCGGCTGGCCGATCGGGACGACGACATCCTGCCGCTGTTCGGCTACGTGGTCGGCGCGATGCGCCAGGCCGGCCTGCCGACCGAGTACGCGCTGATCCCCTTCGTGGAGAGCGGCTACCACCCGGGCGCCGCCAACGGCGCGGGCCCGGCCGGCCTGTGGCAGTTCGTCTCGCTGACCGCGCGCAACCACGGCGTGCGCATGCGCAAGGGCTACGACGGGCGGCTGTCGCCGGTGGAATCGACCCAGGCGGCGGTGCGCTATCTCAAGACGCTGCACGACATGTTCGACGGCAACTGGCGCCTGGCGATCATGGCCTACAACGCCGGCGAGAACCGCATCGTGCAGGCGGTGCGTCGCGCCGGCCGCGGCACGGCGATGGAACGGCCCACGACGCTGCCCGGGGTCTCGCGCAACACCGCCGCCTACGTGGACAAGCTGCACGCGCTGGCCTGTGTGCTCGAGGACGCGGGGGAGCGCCCGGAGTGGCTGGCCTCGCTCGCGCGGCCGGTCGCGCATCTGCAGGCCACGGCGCTGCCGGCCGACTACGGCTCGCTCTCGGCCTGGGCCGCGCGCGAGGGCCGCGACGTGGACCAGATCGCCGGCCTCAATCCGGCGCTGTCGCGCCTGCGCGGCGGCCTGGGCGGCGAGACGATGTGGGTGTTGGCCGGCCCGCGCACCGGCACGCCGGCGGTGGCCGCGGATCTGCGTGCGCTGGGCGGCGGCGACGCGGCTCCCGCGTCGTCCAGTGCGCCGGCCGAACCGCCGGCCACGCACACGGTGGTGCGCGGCGAGACGCTCTCGGCCATCGCTCGCCGCTACGGCCTGGCCACCGCGCAGCTGATCCGCTGGAACGCGCTGGGCAAGCGGGCGCTGATCAAGCCGGGCATGGTGCTGAAGCTGGCCGATCCGCTGCGCTGAGACCCGCATCCTTGGGCGATGGCAGAATGGCCGTCTCGTTTTCGGCCCGCACGCGAGAGGCGCAATGGGGTTCCTGCAAGGCAAACGTGTCCTGATCACCGGCATCGCGTCGGACCGCTCCATCGCCTGGGGCATCGCCGAGGCCATGCATCGCCAGGGGGCCGAACTGGCGTTCACCTACCAGAACGACAAGCTCAAGCCGCGCGTGCTGCAGGCGGCGACCACCTTCGGCAGCGAGATCGCGCTGCCGCTGGACGTGGCCGACGATGCGCAGATCGATGCGTGCTTCGAGGCGCTGGCCGAGCACTGGGACAGCCTGGACGTGCTGGTGCATGCCATCGCCTTCGCGCAGGGCGAGGCCATCGCCGGTGAGTTCCTCGATGGCCTGACGCGGGAGAACTTCGCCGAGGCCCACGACATCTCGGCCTATTCGCTGGCCGCCCTCGCCCACGCGGCGCGGCCGCTGATGCGGGGCCAGCAGGGTGCGATCCTGACGCTGAGCTATCTCGGCGCGCAGCGTGCGCTCTACAACTACAACCTGATGGGCGTGGCCAAGGCCAGCCTGGAGGCGACCGTGCGCTATCTGGCGCTCAACCTCGGCCCCGAAGGCACGCGCGTCAACGCCATCTCCGCCGGGCCGATCAAGACGCTGGCCGCTTCGGGCATCGCGGGCTTCCGCAAGACGCTCAGCTATGTCGAGGAACATGCGCCGCTGCGCCGCAACGTCTCCATCGACGATGTGGGCAATGCGGCGGCGTTCCTGTGCTCGGATCTGGCCGCCGGCATCACCGGCGAGATCACCTATGTCGATGCCGGTTACAACATCCTGGGGATGAGCGGGGTCGATGGCGGCTGAGCTCATGCTTCAATGAGCTCATCTGCCGATTTAGGATCGCGGCGCACTGATGCGTTGGCTTCGGAAGCGCAGTGGCGAGGTCGCCATGGAGCGCGGACCGAGCCGAGGAGTCACGTCCGGCTGGATCTAGACGCGTTGGCCAAGTCAGTTCATCCGCTCCACGCTCATTGGAGCCAATCGGTGCACGCCCCAACACACCGGCGAGCACGAAAAAGCCGCGCCTGTCAGCCAGGCGCGGCTTTCGATGTCGTGCGACGAAGACGCGCTTACAGCTTGTCTTCGTGCACCACGACCTTGAACTTGCGGCGCGTGTCCTGGACGTACTGCTGCACGTCCGCGCCCGCGTAGAGCTGGGTGAGCTGCTGGCGCAACTGGTCGCGCTGGGCCTCGGGCAGCTTGGTGGGATCGCCCGGGGTGACCTTGTCCACGGTGAAGACCACGAAGCGGCCGTCTTCCATGCGCACCTTGCCCGGGGTGACCTTGCCGGCCTCGGGCGCGGGCGCGGCGAACAGGGCCTGGCTGCCCTCGCGCCAGGGGATCTGGGCGCCGCGCGGCAGGCCCGGGATCTGCCCGAACTGGTAATGCGCCGCGTCGGCGATGGCCTTGAGGCTCTCGCCCTTCTTCACCCGCGCCAGCACGTCGTCGGCCAGCTTTTCGGCGGCCTTCTCGGCGCGGTCAGCGCGCACGGCGGCCACGACCTGGTCCTTGACCTTGTCCAGCGGCTGGTCGGTCGCCTCGCTGTGGTCGGTCACGCGCACCACCAGGGCGTGCGTATCGTCGATCTTGATCAGCTGGCTGGCGGTGCGGTCGGCGATCTGCTGCTCGTCGAACACCACGCGCAGCACCTGCGGGTTGGCCAGCAGGCCCGGCGCATCGCCGCGCGAGAACGGGCCGGCCTTCTGCACCTGCAGTCCGGCGGCCTGGGCGCCGGCGGCGAGCGAGTCCGGGTTGTCCAGCGTGGCGGTGACCAGCTTGCCGGCCACGTCGTTGTAGTGCTTGGCGTCGGCTTCCTTCTGCGCCTCGGCGGCCAGCTGCGCGCGCACGTCCTCGAAGGGCTTGGCGGACTGGCCCTTGACCTCGCGCAGCTTGATCACGTGATAGCCGAACTCGCTCTTGATCGGGCCCACCACCTCGCCCGGCTTGGCGATGCCGAACAGGGCCTGTTCGAACGGGCCGACCATCATCCCGCGCGTCACCCAGCCCAGGTCGCCGCCGTTCTCGGCCGAGCCCGGGTCCTGCGAATTGGCCTTGGCCAGCGCGGCGAAGTCCGCGCCCGGCGCCTTGGCCTGTTCGGCCAGCTTGGCCGCCTTGTCCTCGGCCGCCTTCTGCGCGGCCGCATCGGCGCCGGCGGGCACCGAGATCAGGATGTGCGAGGCCAGGCGCTGCTCGGTGGAGAAGCGCGCGGTATCGGCCTCGTAGCGCTTGCGCAGCTCGGCCTCGTCGACGACCGGCGCGGGCGGCAGCTTGGACGCGTCGACCTCGACGTACTCCACGCTGACCTGTTCGGGCTTGCGGAAGTCGACGCGGTGGGCGTCGTACCACTGCTTGGCCTGGGCATCGGTGACCGGTGCGGTGTCCGGGGTCGGCGCCGGCAGGGTGGCCAGGGTCACATCGCGCGTCTCGCCCATCAGCTTGAAGAACTGGTCCATCTGCTGATCGGTGACGAAGCTGCTCATCGCCAGGCCCTGCGGCACCAGGGAGATGGTCATGTCCTGGCGCAGCTGCTGCTGGTAGGTGGTCGGGGTCAGGCCGTTCTGCTGCAGGATCGCGGCGTAGGTGGCGCCGTCGAACTTGCCGCCCTGCTGGAAGCTGGCGTCCGAGGCGATCGCTTCGCGCAGCGCGGCATCGCTCACCGCCACGCCGTCCCGCGTGGCGGCCAGCTCGACGACCTTGCGGTCGATCAGGTCGTCCAGGATCTTGCGCTTGTTGGCGGCCGAGTCGAACTCGCGGGCGTCGAAGGCATCGCGCTGCTGCGCCTGCTGGCGGCGGCGTGCGTCGCTCACGGCGCGCTGATAGTCCTGCACGCTGATGTCGGCGTGCTGCCACAGCAGCGAGAGCGGCGGCCACGACGGGGCCGAGGGCCACCAGGTCGGCGGGGCCTGCACGCGTGCCACGGAGGAATCCGGACCACCGCTCATGTACTCGTTCACGCCCACGAAGGCGAACGGAACGATCAGCAGGCCCATCACCACGGTGGCGATCCAGCCTGAGGTCTTTTCGCGAAGAGTCTGCAGCATCGAGTCGTTAGGTCAGGTTCGGCAAGCCGCGCAGTTTAGCGTGGTTCCACGCGCAATGCCGCCGGCTTGGCCGCTCCTGACGCCATGCTCAGCCGAAGGAAAAGACTCTCCTCCGGTCCGGGGCCGGGCGTGGGGCGTTTGGCTTCGGAGGGGCAGCGATCCGGCGGGCGGTGGCCGCTTGTCCCTCGATCAGGGCATCCTGCCCTGCCTTAAGGCGCTCGGCTCCTGCCTCGCTAGTGGCGGCCACCGCCCGCCGGACCGCCGCCTCGCCGCGTTACGCCTTAAGACTTCGGGTGGAGAGAAATCCCAGTCATCTGCCGAGTAACCGCACACGATCGTGTCGAGGCTGGCGAAATGTGTTTGCCCGCGCCGCGTGCGGTGAAGCACAAAAGAAAACGCCCGCCGGGGTCGCCGGCGGGCGCTTTGAACAACTGGCGGAGTGGACGGGACTCGAACCCGCGACCTCCGGCGTGACAGGCCAGCATTCTAACCGACTGAACTACCACTCCGCGCTTGAAACGCTTTGCACAACATCTGCCTTCACCCTTCGGGGAAAGCAAAGCCCCCAATCGCTCGGGGGCTTTTGGAACAACTGGCGGAGCGGACGGGACTCGAACCCGCGACCTCCGGCGTGACAGGCCAGCATTCTAACCGACTGAACTACCGCTCCGCGCTTGAAACTCTTGGCTGTGGTGCTTGGTGGGTGCTGAGGGTTTCGAACCCCCGACCCTCTCCGTGTAAAGGAGACGCTCTACCGCTGAGCTAAGCACCCTGGCGAGCTGAGCGGGTTAGTTTACAGCGTCCTTCAGAGCCTTGCCAGCCTTGAATGCAGGATTCTTCGAAGCGGCGATTTCGATGTTCTCGCCGGTCTTCGGGTTGCGGCCCGTACGCGCGGCGCGGCCACGCACCTGGAAGGTGCCGAAGCCCACGATGGTGACCGAGTCGCCGCCCTTCAGCGCTTCGGTGATGCTGGCCACGACGGCGTCGACGGCACGGGTGGAATCAGCCTTGCTCAGGTCGGAACGGCTGGCGACAGCCTCGATCAATTCGGCTTTGTTCATTGCGATAACTCCATGTGCGGTATGCAACCGCTGAATGTGTGACCGGCCCGGGGCTTGCGCCACGTCGGGCCGGTTGGATCCCACTGCGAACGACCGTTGGGGACGTCCTTGGGTGCGGCTTTTATACCAGCCGCACCCCGGTGCCGCAACCGAAAAACCTAATAACGGCGCGGGTTTCAGCGCGTTTTAGGTTTCATGAAGCGCGCAAAGTCAATGCTTGACATCGCGCTGCGGCGCACGCTTGGCCGGCTGCGGCACCTCCACGCCCTTGTCGCCTTCCGAGCCGCCGACCGGCCCGACCGGGCGCTCCAGCGCCAGGTCCAGCACCTCGTCGATCCACTTCACCGGCACGATCTCCATGCCCTTGAGCACCGACTCGGGGATGTCCGCCAGGTCCTTGCGGTTCTCCTCGGGGATGATCACGGTGGTGATGCCACCGCGCATGGCGGCGAGCAGTTTCTCCTTCAGGCCACCGATGGCCGAGACGCGGCCGCGCAGGGTGATCTCACCGGTCATCGCCACTTCGGCCTTGACCGGATTGCGCGTCAGCGTGGACACCAGCGCGGTCACCATCGCGATGCCGGCGCTCGGGCCGTCCTTGGGCGTGGCGCCATCGGGCACGTGCAGATGCACGTCCTGCTTCTGCAGGAACTCGGTATCGATGCCGAGGCTCTCGGCGCGCGAACGCACCACCGACAGCGCGGCCGAGGCCGATTCCTTCATCACATCGCCCAGCTGACCGGTCAGCGTCATGCCGCCCTTGCCCGGCACCAGCGTGACCTCGATCTGCAGCAGGTCGCCGCCGACCTCGGTCCAGGCCAGGCCGGTGACCAGGCCGATCTCGTTGGCTTCCTCGGCGCGGCCGAAGTCGAAGCGGCGCACGCCCTGGTACTTCTCCAGGTTCTTCTCGGACACCACGATGCGCGCCTGGCCCTTCTTGGCCTTCTTCTCCAGCTGCGGGCCGGCCAGCGCGATCTCCTTGACCACCTTGCGGCAGATCTTGGCGATCTCGCGCTCCAGGCTGCGCACGCCGGATTCGCGCGTGTAGTAGCGCACGATGTCGCGCACCGCGCTTTCCTCTATCTTCAGCTCATCGGGCTTGAGGCCGTTGGCCTTGAGCTGCTTGGGCACCAGGTAGCGCTGGGCGATGTTGAGCTTCTCCTCCTCGGTATAGCCGGGGATGCGGATCACTTCCATGCGGTCCAGCAGCGGGCCGGGGATGTTGAGCGAGTTGGAAGTCGCCACGAACATCACATCCGACAGGTCCAGGTCCACTTCCAGGTAGTGGTCGTTGAAGGTGTGGTTCTGCTCGGGGTCGAGCACTTCCAGCAGGGCCGAGGACGGATCGCCGCGGAAGTCCATCGACATCTTGTCGATCTCGTCCAGCACGAACAGCGGGTTCTTGGTGCCGACCTTGTTGAGGTTCTGCACGATGCGGCCCGGCATCGAGCCGACGTAGGTGCGGCGATGGCCGCGGATCTCGGCCTCGTCGCGCACGCCGCCCAGCGCCATGCGCACGAACTTGCGGTTGGTGGCCTTGGCGATGGACTGGCCCAGCGAGGTCTTGCCCACGCCCGGCGGCCCGACCAGGCACAGAATCGGGCCCTTCATCTGCTTCACGCGCGACTGCACGGCGAGGTACTCGAGGATGCGCTCCTTGACCTTCTCCAGACCATAGTGGTCGGCGTCCAGCGTCTCCTGGGCGACCTTGAGGTCCTTGCGCACCTTGGAGCGCTTCTTCCACGGCACGCCGAGGATCCAGTCCAGGTAGTTGCGCACCACCGCGGCCTCGGCCGACATCGGCGACATCTGCTTGAGCTTGTTGAGCTCGTTGCGCGCCTTGGTCTCCACGGCCTTGGGCATGCCGGCCGCGGCGATCTTGCGGGTCAGCTCCTCCAGTTCGTTGGGCGCGTCGTCCAGCTCGCCCAGCTCCTTCTGGATCGCCTTCATCTGCTCGTTGAGGTAGTACTCGCGCTGGGACTTCTCCATCTGCGACTTGACCCGGCCGCGGATGCGCTTCTCCAGCTGCTGCACGTCGATCTCGCCGTCGACGAAGCCGACCAGCAGCTCCAGCCGCTCGCCGACCGGGATGGTCTCCAGCAGGCGCTGCTTGTCGCTCAGGCGCACGCCCAGGTGCGCGGCGATGGTGTCGGCCAGGCGGCCTGGCTCGTCGATGCCGGCCAGGGTCTGCAGCAGCTCCGGCGGCAGCTTGCGGTTGGTCTTGACGTACTGCTCGAACAGGCTCATCAGCGAACGCGCGACGGCCTCGATCTCGCGCGATTCGGCGGCCTCGTCGGTGTCGATCTCCTCGCCCTGCCCGTACAGCGACTGCTCGCGTTCGACGATCTCGCTGACCGCCACGCGCGCGATGCCCTCGACCAGCACCTTGATCGTGCCGTCGGGCAGCTTCAGCAGCTGCAGCACCTGGGCCAGGGTGCCGATCTGGTAGAGGTCGGCCGCGGTCGGGTCGTCGGTGTCGGCCGACTTCTGCGCGACCAGCAGGATGCGCTTGTCGGCGGCCATGGCCTGCTCCAGCGCGCGCATCGACTTGTCGCGGCCGACGAACAACGGGATGACCATGTGCGGGAAGACCACCACGTCGCGCAGCGGCAGCACGGGCAGGTCCAGGATCTGGGGTTCGGTACGGGCCATGGGGGCTCCAGGAAAGTGCGGGGAGGCAGGCTGGGAAGCAGTGCGAACACGTGCCGCAAAAATGCCAATGGCCCCGTTATGGGGCCATTGGCTGGGCGATGCAAGCGAGAATCCGGAGCCCGTTGGCGATCAAGGACTTACCCGATCATTCGGCCGATGCGACCTTGGGCGCGGCCGGCGGATTCTGGTAGATCAGGTAGGGCTCGGACTTGTGCTCGATCACCGACTCGTCCACCACCACCTTGCCGACGTTTTCCAGCGACGGCAGGTCGTACATGGTGTCCAGCAGCACCGACTCGACGATGGTGCGCAGGCCGCGGGCGCCGGTCTTGCGCTTGAGCGCCTTGCGCGCGATCGCCGACAGCGCGTCGGGGCGGAATTCCAGCTCCACGCCTTCCATGTCGAACAGCCGCTTGAACTGCTTGGTGATGGCGTTCTTCGGCTCGGTGAGGATCTTCACCAGCGCCGGCTCGTCCAGCTCCTCCAGCGTGGCGACCACCGGCAGGCGGCCGACGAACTCGGGGATCAGGCCGAACTTGATCAGGTCCTCCGGCTCGACCTCGGACAGCACCTTGCCGATCTCCGGCTTCTTCTCCGAGGACTTGACCTTGGCGCCGAAGCCGATGCCGCTGGCCTCGGTCGAACGCGCCTGGATGATCTTGTCCAGGCCGGCGAAGGCACCACCGCAGATGAACAGGATGTTCTTGGTGTCCACCTGCAGGAATTCCTGCTGCGGGTGCTTGCGGCCGCCCTGCGGCGGGACGCTGGCCACGGTGCCTTCGATCAGCTTCAGCAGCGCCTGCTGCACGCCTTCGCCGGACACGTCGCGGGTGATGGACGGGTTTTCGCTCTTGCGCGAGATCTTGTCGATCTCGTCGATGTAGACGATGCCCTGCTGCGCCTTGTCGACGTCGTAGTCGCACTTCTGCAGCAGCTTCTGGATGATGTTCTCCACGTCCTCGCCGACATAGCCGGCCTCGGTCAGCGTGGTCGCATCGGCGATGGTGAACGGCACGTTGAGCAGCCGCGCCAGCGTCTCGGCCAGCAGCGTCTTGCCCGAACCGGTCGGCCCGGCGAGCAGGATGTTGGACTTGGCCAGCTCGACGTCGTCGCTCTTCTGGCGGCTCTCGATGCGCTTGTAGTGGTTGTACACGGCCACGGCGAGCGTGCGCTTGGCGCGCTGCTGGCCGATCACGTACTGGTCGAGCACCTCGAGGATCTCGCGCGGCTTGGGCAGCGAACTGCGCGCCGACTGCGCCTTCTCCTCGAGTTCCTCGCGGATGATGTCGTTGCACAGCTCCACGCATTCATCGCAGATGAACACGCTCGGGCCGGCGATCAGCTTGCGGACCTCGTGCTGGCTCTTTCCGCAGAACGAGCAGTACAGGATTTTGTTGCTCTCGCCGGAACGGCCTTGGCGGTCTTCGCTCATGCTTGTTTTACCCACTCACAGCTGCCCCCGCGGGGGCATTCGATTTCGAGAATAGCACCGGATCGGCGCCGTTGGCGTCTGCCCGCCGCCGCGCCCGGAACGCAGAAATCCGTCTGCAAGTTCCGGGCCCCGGGCCGCCCCGGGCGGCTGGACCGGCTTGAAACGACGCGCGCCGGGTCGTTGCCGCCCGGCGCGCGAGGGCCGAAAGGATCCCGGCCAGCCGGCCGTTCGTTCAGGCAGACTGGATCGACTCGTCCGGACGGCGCTCCAGCACCTCGTCCACCAGGCCGTAGGCCTTGGAGTCCTGGGCGCTCTTGAAGTTGTCGCGCTCGGTGTCGCGGGCGATGGTCTCCAGCGACTGGCCGGTGTGCTTGGCCAGGATCTCGTTGAGCTTGTGGCGCAGGGTCAGGATCTCGCGGGCATGGATGTCGATGTCCGTGGCCTGGCCCTGGAAGCCGCCCAGCGGCTGGTGGATCATCACGCGCGAGTTGGGCAGCGCATAGCGCTTGCCGGCCGCACCGGCCGCCAGCAGCAGCGCGCCCATCGAGGCGGCCTGGCCGACGCAGATGGTGCTCACGTCCGGCTTGATGTACTGCATGGTGTCGTAGATCGCCATGCCGGCGGTGACCACGCCACCGGGCGAGTTGATGTAGAAGCTGATGTCCTTTTCGGGATTCTCGGCCTCGAGGAACAGCATCTGCGCCACGATCACGTTGGCCACGTGGTCGTCGACCGGCCCGACCAGGAAGATCACGCGCTCCTTGAGCAGGCGGGAATAGATGTCGTAGGCGCGCTCGCCGCGGCTGGTCTGCTCGACCACCATCGGAACGAGATTCAAGGCCTTGGTCAGGTTATCCATGGAGTGAGGCACCTTATCGTTGTTGGATCCGTCTCCCCGGGAGGGGACACGTGGATTGCGCTGGATCCCGCCTCACCGCACCGGCCGGCGCCTTTGGGGCGCCGGACCGATGGCGAAACCGGGGACCGTTACTGCCGGATCGCGTCCTGGAAGGACAGGCCCTGTTCGGTGTGCTGGGCGCGCTCGGCGATCCAGTCGATCACCTGCTCCTCCATCACACGGGACTGCAGCCCAGCCATCATCTGGGGGTCGTTGCGGTACAACTCAATGACCTGCTCGGGCTCCTCGTAGGTGGAGGCGATCAGGCGCAGGGTTTCCTGCACGCGCTTGGGGTCCAGGCGCAGCTCGTTGCGGCGGGCGACCTCGCCCACCAGCAGGCCAACCAGCACGCGCTTGCGCGCCGGGTCCAGGAAGCCCTGGTAGGCGTCGTCGGGCACCTGCACGTTCTGGCCCTGGCGGCGGGCCTGCTCGACCTGCTGGGCCAGCATGGCGCGGGCCTCGTTCTCGACCAGGCGCTCGGGCATCTCGACCGAGGCGTAGGCGGCGATCAGCTGCTCACCCACCTCGCGGCGCAGGCGGTTGGCCAGGGCGCCCTTGAGCTCGCGCTCCAGGTTGGTGCGGATGTCGGCGCGGAACTGGGTCTCGTCGCCGCTCTTGACGCCGAAGCTCTTGATGAAGTCCTTGTCCACCGGCGGCAGCACCGAGGCGGCCACGTCGGTGACCTTCAGGTGCACCTGGACGCTCTTGCCGGCCAGCTGCGGCACGCGCCAGTCGGCCGGGAAGGCGACGGTGATCTCCTTGTCCTCGCCCTTGGACATGCCGACCAGGGCCTGCTCGATGTCGGCGAACATCACGCCCGAGCCGATCAGGGTGGCGCCGGTCTCCACGCCCTCGGCGGGCAGGCGCTCGTCGCCGGCCTGCGACCAGGTCTCCAGCGCGACGCGGTCGCCCTCGGCGGCGGGGCGATCCACCGCCTCGAAGGTGCGGCGCTGCAGGCGCAGGTTCTCGATCATCTGGTCGATGTCGGCGTCGGTCACCTCGGCGGTATGGCGCACGACGTTGAGCTTGGAGACGTCGATCTCGCCGAAGTCCGGCACCACCTCGAAGGTCGCGACCCACTCCAGCTCGCCCTCGCCGGCCGGCTCGAGGCGCGGGTTGCCGGCCAGCTGCAGGGCCTGTTCGCGCACGGCCGAGTCGAAGGTCTCGCGCAGCAGCCCGTCCAGGGCCTCGGCGCGCACCTGCTTGCCGAAGCGCTGCTCGATCACCTTGGCCGGCACCTTGCCCGGGCGGAAGCCCTTGATGCGCACGGTGCGGCTGAGCTCGCGCAGGCGGCCGCCGATGTGGTTGTCCAGGCGCTCGGCCGGCAGCGTGAAGCTCATGCGGCGCCCAAGGCTGCCGGTCGATTCGACGGAAACGGTCATCTCACTTAGCTCCTGCAACCGCGACGCAAGGCTGGTCGCGGGTCATCGTTGTTGAAGGTTGAAGGGGTTGCTTCGGACGCGGGCCGCGGATGCCGCGGTCGGGCCCCTTGCCGAACGCGCTAGTTTCGCCGATCGGGCGCGGTTTGACCACAAATGCGTCCAGGCGCGTTGACAGGTGCACCTCGCATCCAGACAATACGCGTCCTTTCCGGCGGGCAACGTCGGTCAGGGACCGGCGAGTCGCCGGCCCGCACACGGTTTCCGGGGTATAGCGCAGTCTGGTAGCGCGCCTGCTTTGGGAGCAGGATGTCGGGGGTTCGAATCCCTCTACCCCGACCATCCAACGCGGTCCGATCGATGTAGTCCGGATGCGATCCAGCCGGGCGCCCGTAGCTCAACTGGATAGAGCACCGGCCTTCTAAGCCGGCGGTTACAGGTTCGATTCCTGTCGGGCGCGCCAATTCACCGGTGCACGAGGCTGGATGCGGTATCAGTGGTGGCTGTAGCTCAGTTGGTTAGAGTACTGGATTGTGATTCCAGATGTCGGGGGTTCGAGTCCCCTCAGCCACCCCAATCCGCAGCGGTTTTCTTCGACAAGGGTGTTGCACAAACCGAATCATCGCGTATACTGCGCGACCAGTTTTCGGGGCCGTTAGCTCAGTTGGTAGAGCAGTTGACTCTTAATCAATAGGTCCAAGGTTCGAATCCTTGACGGCCCACCAAACAAGAAGGCGTCCAGTGCTCTGGGCGCCTTCTTTCTTTTCCGGCTTCGCAAAGCCGCGCGCTCCGGCGCGGCGCAAGGCAGCGCGGCGACTTCCCCGCCCGCTGGATCCGGCCAGCGCCGCTGCCGCAACGATCGGGCAAACCGAGCACTAACAGCATCGTCAGCGCCTACTGTCGCGATGGACAGGTAGAATGCGCGCGACCTCATGCGAAAGTGGCGGAACTGGTAGACGCACTGGATTTAGGTTCCAGCGGGTAACCCCCGTGCGGGTTCGAGTCCCGCCTTTCGCACCAGCATCATTCGAAGGTATCGCCCAGGGAGGCACCATGATCCGCAGCGGCAATCCGGCT
This sequence comes from Pseudoxanthomonas sp. USHLN014, assembly GCF_037153335.1. Classification (NCBI taxonomy): domain Bacteria; kingdom Pseudomonadati; phylum Pseudomonadota; class Gammaproteobacteria; order Lysobacterales; family Lysobacteraceae; genus Pseudoxanthomonas; species Pseudoxanthomonas sp. USHLN014. The sequence continues at coordinate 2,502 of NZ_JBBCKO010000018.1, read as the reverse complement.
CTGAAAGAGTCCACGTTCCTCGACCTCGGCACCGGCGCGGTGGTCACCCGCGACGGCGGGGCGATGACCCTGAACGGCACGGTCAACAAGACCGGCTTCCTGCTGCTGCTGAGCGTGCTGACCGCGGCCTTCGCCTGGAACCAGTCCACCATCGCCCTGCCCAACGGCGAGATGACGGCGGCCGCCGGCGCAGCGGTCTACGTGATAGGCGGCGCGATCGGCGGCTTCGTGCTGGCGCTGGTGACGGTGTTCAAGAAGGAATGGTCGCCGGTCACCGCGCCGCTGTACGCGCTGGTGGAAGGCTTCTTCCTCGGCTCGGTCTCGGCCCTGTACGAAATGCGCTTCCACGGCGTGGTGTTCCAGGCCGTGCTGCTGACCTTCGGCACGCTGTTCGCGCTGCTGATGGCCTATCGCAGCGGCCTGATCAAGGCGACCGAGAACTTCAAGCTGGGCGTGGTCGCGGCCACCGGCGGCATCATGGTGATGTACCTGGTCTCGATGGTGATGCAGCTGTTCGGCATGAACGTGCCCTACCTGCACGGCTCGGGCGTGGTCAGCATCGGCATCAGCCTGGTCGTGGTGGTGGTGGCCGCGCTGAACCTGGTGCTGGATTTCGACTTCATCGAATCCGGCGTGGACGCCGGCGCGCCCAAGTACATGGAGTGGTACGGCGCCTTCGGCCTGATGGTCACGCTGGTGTGGCTGTACGTGGAGTTCCTGCGTCTGCTGTCCAAGCTGCAGTCGCGGAACTGACGGGAATGGGGAATCGGGAGTGGGGAATGGTGAAAGCCCCTCCTCCCGGCCACTGATCGAAGTGCATGACGAAAAAGGGCGCCGCGAGGCGCCCTTTTTCGTTGCGGGGTCGGCGGGGCTCAGAGGCGGCTGGCGATGGCCTTAGCGAAGCCCATGGTGTTGCCGGTGCCACCCAGATCCGGGGTGACCGAGTCCTTGGCTTCCAGCGTGGCCACGATCGCCTTGCGCAGGCGCGTGGCGTTGTCCGGCTGGCCGATGTGGTCGAGCAGCTGGGCGGCGGCGAGCAGCAGCGCGCAGGGGTTGGCCTTGCCCTGCCCCGCGATGTCCGGCGCCGAGCCGTGCACGGCCTCGAAGATCGCCGCGTTGGTGCCGATGTTGGCGCCCGGGGCCAGGCCCAGGCCGCCGACCAGACCGGCGCACAGATCCGAGAGGATGTCGCCGAACAGGTTGGTGGTCACGATGATGTCGAACTGCTCCGGACGCATCACCAGCTGCATGCAGGTGTTGTCCACGATCATCTCGTTGCACTCGATGTCGGGGTAGTCCTTGGCCACTTCGCGGCCGACCTTGAGGAACAGGCCCGAGGTTGACTTGATGATGTTGGCCTTGTGCACCAAGGTGACCTTCTTGCGGCCGGTGGCACGGGCCAGGTCGAAGGCGTAGCGCACGATGCGCTCGGAGCCCTTGCGGGTCACGCGCGCCATCGACACGGCGGTTTCGCCGTCGGCGGAGACTTCCTGGCCTTCGCTCAGGTAGGCGCCCTCGGTGTTCTCGCGCACCGTGATCAGGTCCACGCCGCTGCCGAAGCGCGACTTGGTGTTGGGGAAGGAGATCGCCGGACGCACGTTGGCGTACAGGTCGAAGTGGCGACGCATGGTCACGTTGATCGAGGTGAAACCCTCGCCCACCGGCGTGGTCAGCGGGCTCTTCAGCGCGACCTTGTTCTTCTCGATCGACGCCAGGGTCGAGGCGGGCAGCAGGTCGCCGTGCTTCTCCAGCGCGACCAGGCCGGCGTCGGCTTCTTCATAGGTCAGGCCGGCCTTGAGTGCGTCGAGCACGTACAGGGTGGCTTCCATGATTTCCGGGCCGATGCCGTCGCCGCGGATGACCGTGATGGTTTGCGTCATTGAGTGGGGATCCAAGCTGTGGCGCGCAGCAGGAGTGCCGCGCGGGGGGCTCGCCAGTATGCAGCGTCGCCCGCTTGCCCTCAAATGCAACCATTGGCGTGGATGCCCTAAATTCCTCTAAATCTTCGGAAAGCCCGCGATCTTGTCGCCAACAATAGGAAAACCATGAGTATGTCGATTCAGGTATGCATTAGGAATGCATACCTGAAGGGCCATAAAAAGTGCCGCCGTGCGCAGGATTGGGGCTCCTTTGCCCCCTCCCTTTCGCCGCAGGCGAAGGGGAGGGCCGGGGTGGGGTGCTGTTGCTGTTGCTTCGGCGGCTTGACCGGGAAAGCCCCGGCCCCTCCCCATCCCTCCCCTGCACTACGCGCAAGGGAGGGGGCCTCAAGTCGATGATTTCCCGTCACTGGCCGCGTTCTGCGTGAAGAAAGAGATCAAACGATTCCGTAAGCCGAAGCCCTATGACCTGACGCGCGAGGCAGCGGGCCGGGGGGGGGGGGGCGGCCCCCCCCGGGCCCGGCGCCCCCCCCCCCCCCCCCCCCCCCGCGCCCCCCGGCCCCCCCCCCCCCCCCCCCCCCCCCCCCCCCCCCCCCGCTGCCCCTCCGAAGCCAGACGCTCAACG
>NZ_JBBCKO010000017.1:0-35561 GCF_037153335.1 Pseudoxanthomonas sp. USHLN014 | reverse complement strand
AGGCGAAATCGACTGGATTTCGCTAAAAATCAATGACATAAGCCAGATTAGGCCACTGCCTGGGGGGCAGAGGGTCGTCGGTTCAAATCCGGCCGTCCCGACCAATCGCAGTGGAGTTCCAGACAAACGCCCGGCCTTCCGGGCGTTTTGCGTTTCTGCGCCGGGACCATGCCCGCTCGATTTACTCGCCTCCCAGCCCATGGCGTTAAACCGTCTTGAGCTAGCTGAGCATGGAGTAACTGCGACCTGAAGCCGCAGACGCGCGCTCTGTCACAAAAGTCTGTCCGGTGTCGCGCACGACCCGCGTTATCCAATTTGTGCAAAGCAGCAGCAGCAAAGGGTTTTGCCGGGAAACGACAGGAAATGCGCCGGGGAGGCCGGCACGCGGTTCGTGACTGGGGGCATCGTTCGTTGGGATGTCAGTCTGGAGGCCGACGCATCGCTATGCGATAGTCGATCGCAGGCCGTATTCACATTCGGCTGGTGACCTTGAGTTCGACAGGTCACATCGTCGGACCACGTCACGAAACTCTCGCCACACCGGAACACCCGTCCGGTTGGGCACCCGCGGGCCTCCCCCCAACCCAAAGGTAGACGACCGTTTTATGGCCTCATCGCCCTCTGTTCGAAGTTTGTTCGCATGGCTCGCGCTGGCGTGCGTGCTGTTTCTGACCAGCTGCAATTCCGTGCCCAAGGAGGTCGCGACCTCGCTGCCGGCCCCTGATCCGCTGGGCGAGCTGAAGGAAACGCCGGAGTACCGCATCGGTGCCGGCGATCTGATCGAGATCAAGGTCTTCCAGATCGAGGATCTCGAGCGCCAGGTGCGCGTGGACAACGAGGGCATGATCTCGCTGCCGCTGATCGGCAACCTCAAGGCGGCCGGGTTGACGCGCAGCGAGCTGGAGGGCGAGATCACCCAGCGCTACGGCGCCCGCTTCCTGCAGGACCCGCAGGTCTCGGTGCTGATCCAGGAGTTCACCAGCCAGCGCATCACCGTGTCCGGCGCAGTGTCCAAGCCGGGCAACTATCCGCTCAACGGCGCCACGCAGCTGACCCTGCAGCAGGCCCTGGCCGAGGCGCAGGGCGTGAGCGATCTGGCCAGCCGCAAGAACGTGGTGGTGTTCCGCGAGATCGGCGGGCAGAAGATGATCGCGCGCTTCGATCTGACCGAGATCGAGAAGGGCGCCAACCCCGATCCGGAAATCTACGGAGGCGACATCGTCGTGGTCTATCGCTCCGACGCACGCCTGCTCCTGCGCACCGTGCTTGAGCTGACCCCCTTCGTCATGGTTTTCAGGGCTTATCGATGAGTACGGTCGACCACCACTCCGGTCATCTCAACGCAAGACACGCCGACGTCACCCTGCTGGAGTACTGGCACGCCATCACCACCCGCCGCTGGCTGATCGCGGGCGTGACGCTGGCCGTGGCCGCCCTGGTGCTGGTGGTCACGCTGCTGATGACGCCCAAGTACCAGGCCACCACCACGTTGCAGATCAATCGCGACGCGATGAACGTGGTCAACATCGAGAACCTGATGCCGGCCGAGTCGCCGATGGACCGCGACTTCTACGACACGCAGTACGAGCTGCTGCGCAGCCGTTCGCTGGCCCAGCAGGTCATCCGCACGACCCATCTGGCCGAGCATCCCGCCTACAAGGAGCTGGCCGAGAAGGTTGCCGCGCAGGCCGCCGACGGCGCCGAGGGCGACAAGGCCACGGTGCGCAAGCGGCAGCAGGAGGCGGTCGAGCGTGCGCTGACCGACAACGTGCTGGCCGGGCTGGACGTGGAGCCGGTGCGCAACTCGCGTCTGGCCAAGGTCCACTTCAGCTCGCCCGACCCGGCGCTCTCGGCCCAGGTCGCCAACGCCTACGCCTCGACCTTCATCGCCGACAACCTGCAGCGCCAGCTCGATGCCTCGACCTTCGCGGTCAAGTATCTGTCCGACCGGCTGGAGCAGCTGCGCGGCAAGGTGGAGGAATCCGAGCGGGCGCTGGTGGACTACTCGGGCGATCAGCAGATCGTCTCGATCGGCGACAACCAGCCCTCGCTGCCCGCGCAGAACCTGAGCGAGCTCAACGGCATGCTGGCCACCGCGCAGGCGGCCAAGTTGCAGGCCGAGGCCGCCTGGAACGAGGCGCGCGCCGGCGACGGGATGAACCTGCCGCAGGTGGTCTCCAGCCCGCTGATCCAGAACCTGCGCGAAGCGCAGTCGGAGATGGAGACCGAGTACAACCAGAAGCTGGCCACCTACAAGCCCGACTATCCGGAGATGCAGCGCCTGAAGAGCCGCATCGACGCGGGCAACCAGCAGATCCGCCGCGAGGTGGCGGTCATCCGGGCCTCGTTGAAGTCGCAATACGATGCGGCGGCCCAGCAGGAGCAGCTCACCGAGCAGCGCATCAGTGCGCTCAAGCACGACCAGCTGGATCTGGAAGAGCGCAGCATCCGCTACAACATGCTCAAGCGCGATGTGGACACCAACCGTCAGCTGTACGACGCGCTGCTGCAGCGCTTCAAGGAGATCGGCGTCGCAGGTAACGTCGGGGCCAACAATATCTCGGTCATCGACAAGGCGGAAATTCCGAGCACGCCCAGCTCGCCGCGGCTGGTGGTGAACCTGGCGCTGGGCCTGGTGTTCGGTTTCTTCCTCGGCCTGGTGCTCGCGCTGCTGCTGCATCTGGCCGGTTCGCTGCGACGCTCGCAGCCCCACACGACGCATCAAAACTGAATAGACGAGGAGCCTGCATTCGAGCCCCGACCCGTGAGCTGGTGCACAGAACCTTCGCAGTCTTTCTGCGAGTGTTGCACCGCAGCAACTGGTTTGTTCGCCGGGAAGTTATTCGGTGAACAGGGGGACATGCAGTGCTCCAGTGCGAGGTGGTGGCCGTCGGCCTGACGTCCGGGACGCTCTCAAGCGTTTCGCGCGTTAACCAGACGGTCCACCACATCGAGCATCGTTTCCCGGCATGCGCGCCCAGGCGCCATGCCAGTGAAGCACCAGATTGGAGAGCGCCATGCTTCTTGCTGACCTCAGTAGCGGTACCGATACAAGCACCTCGCCGCGTCTGCTTTCCAAGTATTCGGCGGCGGCGGATGTCTTGCTGCGGGTCTCGGACATCGTGGTGGTGGTCGCGGCGGCCCTGATCGCCTATCGGCTGCGGTTTGACACCTGGTTGCCGGCGGTGGGCTACCGCGGCGTGATCGGCACCACGCTGCTCTATGCGGTGATCTGCTTCACCGCCTTCCCGCTGTATCGCAGCTGGCGCGGGCGCGGCCTGGGCCGCGAGGTAATGGTGCTGGGCGTGGCCTGGAGTGGCGTGTTCGCGCTGTTCGCCGTGCATGCGCTGGTGGTGCAGATGGGGCAGTTTGTCTCGCGCAGCTGGCTTGGCGCCTGGTATCTGCTGGGGTTCGTCGGCCTGGTGGCCTCCCGTACCGTCCTGCGCAACGTGCTGAGCGCGCTGCGCAGCAGCGGCCTGGATACCCAGCGCGTGGTGGTGATCGGCCTGCGCACGCCGGTGTTCAAGCTGCAGCACTATCTGTCGCGCAACAGCTGGGTGGGTCTGCAGCTGGTCGGCTATTTCCAGAGCCGCTACGACATGGTGCCCAGCGCCGCGTCCAGCCGTCTGCCGTGCCTGGGCATCTCCGCGCCGGAGGAACTCGAGCGCTACCTGCAGGAGAACACCATCGAGCAGGTGTGGATCTCCATGCCGCTGGGCGACCGCGACCGCATCAAGGCGCTGCTGCAGGTGCTGGACCGCTATCCGATCACGGTCAAGCTGGTGCCCGACCTGTTCGACTTCGGCATGCTCAACCAGCAGGGCGAGCAGATCGGCAACGTGCCGGTGATCAACCTGCGCCAGGGCGGCGTGGACCGCAACAACTACTTCGTGGTGGCCAAGTCGCTGCAGGACAAGATCGTGGCCATCGGCGCGCTGCTGGTGCTGTGGCCACTGCTGCTGGCAGTGGCGATCGGCGTCAAGCTCAGCTCGCCCGGCCCGGTGTTCTTCCGCCAGAAGCGCAACGGCCTGGGTGGCCGCGAGTTCTACATGCTCAAGTTCCGCTCGATGTATGTCGACCAGCCGGGCGCGGGCAAGGGCGAGGTGAAGCAGGCGACCAAGGGCGATGCGCGCATCACGCGCTTCGGCGGGTTCCTGCGCCGCACGAGCATCGACGAGCTGCCGCAGATCTTCAACGTGCTCGGCGGCAGCATGTCCATCGTCGGGCCGCGCCCGCATGCGGCCCAGCACAACAGCCATTACGAGAAGCTGATCAACCGCTACATGCAGCGCCACTACGTCAAGCCGGGGATCACCGGCTGGGCGCAGGTCAACGGCTTCCGCGGCGAGACGCCGGAGCTGCGCACCATGAAGAAGCGCGTGCAGTACGACCTGGACTACATCCGCCGCTGGTCGCTGTGGCTGGACTGCAAGATCATCGTGCTCACGGCCGTCCGTGTGCTTGGCCAGAAGACCGCGTACTGATCCATGGCCGCAGTTCCCCATGAGGCCGTGCCGGTGCGCGCTGCCACGCACGCGCGGGCCACGTACCGGCAACGCGATCTGCTGATCGAGCTGCTGCTGCTGTTCGCCGTCGGTTACAACTTCCTGCTCGCCTTCGTCAACGCGAAGGTCACGCCGGTCTCGCCGGCGCTGACCTATGTCGCCGAGCTGCTGATCTACGCCGGCTGCTTCGGCATCGGGATCTGGACCCTGGAGCGCTCCAAGGTCGTCGCGCTGATCGCCGGGATCACCGTGATCGTCGCGGTGCTGCTGTTCCGCTATCTGATCGAGTGGCGGGTGGACGCGAAGTTCATTCGCGACGCGATCATTCCGTTCGCCTTCCTGGTGCTCGGATCGGCGTACGGCGGTTCGCTGCCGAAGTTGTTCGTGCGCATGGCCGTCATCATCAGCCTGGTGGCCGGTTTCGAGCTGGCCGCGCCTGATCTGTATGGCGACTGGGTCAACCCGAAGAGCTATTACGTCAACACGCGCGGCCTGGACGAGGGTGGCTTCTGGAACGAGGACAGCAACCTGTTCGTCAGCGCGACGCGTCCGGGCGAGCGCAACTTCCTGCCGGGCAGCAACCTGCCGCGCGCGTCCTCGATCTTCGTCGAGCCGGTGACCGCCGGCAATTTCATCGTGTTCTTCGTGGCGATCCTGCTGACGTTCTGGCGCTCGATGCGCTTGGGGCAGGTGGCGCTGTCGGTGGGCCTGCTGCTGTTCCTGATCGTGGCCACCGACGGACGGCTTGCGGTGGGCACCAGTCTCCTGCTGATCCTGGGTGCTCCGTTTCTCAGACGCCTGGATCAACGGCTCTCGTTGCTGATCATGCCGCTGGTGCTGCTGGGGGCGGCGGCGATCGTCTGGATCTCGGGCGTGAGCGCCTACCAGGACAACACGCTGGGGCGCGTCTACCTGACCGTGAACGCGATGCTGCAGATGCCGGCCGAGGCCTGGATGGGGCTGGATTTCGACGCGCCCTACAAGTACTTCGACAGCGGCATCGCCTACTTCATCGCCTCGCAGTCGATCATGGTGGTGGGCTTCTTCCTGCTGGCCTACGCCTTCGGCCTGGACATGCCGACCGAGGACGGTCAGGCGTTCAAGAACTTCTTCATGCTGGCGTTCTCCGTCGGTCTGCTGGTGTCCAACAGCCTGTTCTCGGTCAAGTCCGCGGCGTTGTGGTGGTTCGTCTGCGGTGCGCTGTGGCAGCTCAAGGGCGTGCCCTGGCGCACGCCGACCGGTCTTGCGCAGGAGGCGCATGCGATGGGGCCCCCCGTGGCGCCATCGCCGGAGGTCGCGCGATGAAGGTTGTCCATGTGGTGCGTCAGTTCCACCCCTCCGTCGGCGGGCTGGAAGACGTGGTGCTGAACGTCGCCCTGCATCATCGCGACAACAGCCAGGATCAGGTGGAAGTGGTGACGCTGGATCGCATCTTCAGCGAGCCCGAGGTGCGCCTGCCTGCCCAGGCCGCGCATCGCGAGATCCCGGTCAGGCGCCTGCCGTGGTCCGGGTCCAGCCGCTATCCGCTCACGCCGAGCGTGCTGGGCGCGATCAGGTCGGCGGACGTGGTCCATGTGCACGGCATCGATTTCTTCTTCGACTATCTGGCCGCGACCCGGCTGGTGCATCGCAAGCCGATGATCGTGTCCACGCACGGCGGCTTCTTCCACACCGGCTACGCCTCGCGGCTCAAGCAGCTTTGGTTTTCCAGCATCACGCGCGCCTCGGCTCATGCCTACCAGCGCGTGGTGGCGACCAGCGAGAACGACGGCAGCTTGTTCTCCCGTGTGGTGGCGCCCAAGCGCCTGCGCGTGATCGAGAACGGCGTGGACGTGCAGAAGTTCGCCGGTCGCGGCAGCCAGACGCCGGGTCGGACGCTGATCTATTTCGGGCGCTGGTCGGTCAACAAGGGGCTGCTGGAGACGCTGGCGCTGTTCGAAGCGCTGCGCGCGCTGGATCCGGACTGGAAGCTGATCATCGCCGGCCGCGAATACGACCTCACCGCCGACGGCCTGGCGCGCGACATCGCCGCGCGCGGGCTGACCGATCACGTGCAGGTGGTGGCTTCGCCCTCCGAGGCCGAGCTGGCCGCCTTGCTGGAACGTGCGCAGTACTTCGTCTGCCTGTCGCGGCACGAGGGCTTCGGCATCGCGCCGGTGGAGGCGATGAGCGCTGGACTGATCCCGGTGCTCAGCGATATCCCGCCGTTCCGGCGGCTGGTGGAGGAATCCGGGCTGGGCGTGCTGGTCGACCCGATGGACCCGAAGGCCGGTGCGCAGGCGGCGCAGGCGCTGACGGCCGTGCCGGAAGAAACCTTCGCCACGCGCCGTCAGGCGGCCATGGACTTCGTCCAGCGCTACCACTGGCGCCACGTGGTGGGACGCTACGTGGACGAATATCACGCCGCGCTGGGCACGGCGGGGCGCGCGTGATGGCGACGCACGACCAGGACGCGCGGGCGCGCGCCACCGGCAAGCCGCTGCTGACCGTGCTGCAGCAGTTCAACGCGCCCACGCCCAAGACCAACCCCTACCTGGTGCAGCTGCTGGCGGCCCTGTCGCCGCTGGTGCGCGTGCGCTTCTGGTCGCTGCGCACGGCGCTGCTCTCGCGCTACGACGTGGTGCATCTGCACTGGCCCGAATACACGATGCGACATGCCACCGCCCTGGGCCGCGGCCTGCGCCAGTGCGCCGTCGCGCTGCTGCTGCTGCGCTGGACCGTGCTGCGCACGCCGATCGTGCGCACGCTGCACAACCTGGCCCCGCACGAGCAGGGCGGCGCGGTCGAGCGTTGGCTGCTGCGGCGCATGGACCGCATGACCTCGCGCTGGATCCGCATCAACGAGACCACCGAGCCGCGCGCGCCGGGCACCGATACCGCGCTGCATGGCCATTACGTCGACTGGTTCGCGCCGCATCCGCAGGGCAGGCCGGTGGCCGGGCGCCTGCTGCACTTCGGCCTTATCCGGCCCTACAAGGGCGTGGAAGGGCTGTTGACGTCCATGGCCGGCCTCACCGAGCCCGGCTGCAGCCTGCGCGTGGTGGGCAACCCGGCCAGCCCGCAGATGCGCACGCTGGTGGAGGCGGCCTGCGCACGCGATCCGCGGGTCAGCGCCCTGCTGCAGTACGTCGACGATCCGACGCTGGCCCTGGAAGTGTCCGAATCCGAGCTGGTCGTGCTGCCCTACAAGGAGATGCACAACTCCGGCACCTTGCTGCTGGCCCTGTCGCTGGGCCGGCCGGTGCTGGTGCCGCGCACGGCCAACAACGCGGCCGTCGCCGCCGAAGTCGGGCCTGGCTGGGTCTTCATGTACGAGGGCGAGCTGGATGCGCAGGTGATCCAGTGGGGCCTGGCGCAGGCGCGTAACACGCCCCGCGCGCCGACGCCCGATCTGTCGCGGCGCGACTGGTCGCAGGCCGGGCAGTTGCATTACCGCAGCTATCTCGCCGCGCTCCGCCAGCGCCGTGGCCAGACGCAGGCTGCCGCCACCGACCCCGCGCGCGATCGGCGCGCCGCGGACAACCGCAGCCGGTGAGGGCGTGTCGGTGGCCGTGAAGTCGGACGCGGGCGCGTCGCATCCGGGCCTGGGCAGCCGGGCCGCGGCCGGCGCGGCCAAGACTATGGCCGGGCAGGGCGCGCGCATGGTCGTGCAGTTCGGCGGGATCATCCTGCTGGCGCGCCTGCTGAGCCCGGAAGACTACGGCGTCATGGCGATGGTGACCGCGCTGGTCGGCATCTGCGAGATCCTGCGCGACTTCGGCCTGTCCTCGGCCGCGATCCAGGCCAAGAGCCTGTCCAAGGCCCAGCGCGACAACCTGTTCTGGATGAACAGCGCCATCGGCCTGGTGCTGGGCCTGGCGGTGTTCGCGGGCGCCGGCTGGATCGCGCGCTTCTATCACGAGCCGCGCCTGGCGGCGGTCAGCCAGGTCATGTCGGTGACCTTCCTGCTCAGCGGCATGAACACCCAGTACCGCGCGCATCTGAGTCGCGAGCTGATGTTCGGTCGCCTGGCGCTGAGCGATGTCGGCGGGCAGTCGCTGGGACTGATCGCGGCGGTGATCGCCGCGCTGGCCGGCCTGGGCTATTGGGCGCTGGTGATCCAGCAGGTGGTCGGCGGCGCGGTCGGCCTGCTGGTCGCGATGGTCGCCGCGCGCTGGCTGCCCGGCCGCCCGCAGCGCGGCGTGGAGATGCGCCACTTCCTCAGCTTCGGCTGGAACCTGATGGCCGCCCAGGCGCTGGGCTACGCCAGCCAGAACATCGGTCAGGTGCTGATCGGCTATCGGCTGGGCGCCGAGGCGCTGGGCCTCTACAACCGCGCCTTCCAGCTGCTGATGATGCCGCTGAACCAGATCAACGCGCCGGCCACCACCGTGGCCCTGCCGGTGCTGTCCAAGCTGCAGGACGAGCGCGAACGCTATTCGACCTTCCTGCTGCGCGGGCAGACGGTGATGGTCCATCTGATCGTGGCCATCTTCGCCTTCGCCTGCGCGCAGGGCGAGCCGCTGATCCGGCTGTTCCTGGGCGAGCAGTGGCGCGGGGCGGTGCCGATCTTCCAGGTGCTGACACTGGGCGGCGTGTTCCAGGTCGTGGCCTATGCGACCTACTGGGTGTTCCTGTCGCTGGGCCTGATGCGCGCGCAGCTGATCTACTCGGTGATCGCACGCGCGCTGCTGATCGTGTGCATCCTGGTCGGATCGCACTGGGGCGCGCTGGGCGTGGCGATCGGCTATGCGCTGGGCCTGGCGCTGATGTGGCCGATGTCGGTGATCTGGGTCACCCGGGTCGGCCAGGCGCCGGGCAGGGCGATGTTCAACAACGGGCTGCGGGCGCTGGTCGGCTACGGCCTGTGCGGCGCGGCCTCGTGGGCGGCGGCGCGGCACTGGGCGCAGACGCCGGTGCTGGAGCTGGCGATCGGCTTCGTGGCGATCGTGCTGGCGTTCGGCCTGGTGTGCCTGCTGTGGCCGGCGTTCCGGCGGGACGTGGCCACGATCCTGAGCAGCCGCGAGCTGCTGCGCCGGCGCGGCTCCGCCGCGTGATGGAGTTCCCACTTCGCATCTCGCGCCTGATTTAAGGTCGCGCGGGTTCAGTTTCGGCGTCGATAACGCCTCCTGGCTCATGTTCGGTGAACGCGCCGCGGGCCACCCTCGCTGTTGTGACTGGCCGATTCCAGGCCCCCCGGGCCGTGATTTTTGCGACGCAGCACCCGGACTTGGATGTGGCGGCCGACACATGCTTGCCGTCGCTGCAGGCCACGACGCTGTAGCGACCGTACCCGCTCTCCATCCCCCCACTGGAGTTGCCATGCCGGCCTTCGACGCTTCGCCTTCCGCCACCGCGCGCACGCTCCCCGCAACCGACCTCCGGTCGGGCCAGGGGCAGACGCGCTATCTGGTGCTGTCCGCCCACGACTACCGCACCCCGCGACGCGCCAATATCCATTTCATCGCCGACGAGCTGGCCAAGCGCGGTCCCACGCGCTTCTTCTCCCTGCGCTACAGCCGCCTGTCCAAGTACAAGCAGGACCTGCGCCTGCCGCTGGACGCGACCGCCAATCAGGTCGTCCTCCACAAGGGCGTGGAGTGCTATCTGTGGCGCACGCTGGTGCATCCGTTCAATACGCGGCGCGCGTGGCTGCGTCCGATCGAGAACCTGATGTTCCGCGCCTACGCGGCGCGCCCGCCGGCGCAGTTGGTGCAGTGGATCCGCGAGTCGGATGTCATCGTGCTGGAGAGCGGCACGGCCGTGGCCTTCATCCGCCTGTGCAAGCAGCTCAATCCGAACGCGCGCCTGGTGTATCGCGCCTCCGACGGGTTGAGCACGATCGAGGTGGCGCAGTACATCACACGCGAGTTCGACAACGTGTGCGGCATGCTCGATGCGATCGCGCTGGTATCGCCGGTGATGGCCGAGGAGATCAACAGCCAGCACAACGTCTATCACGTCGGTCATGGCGTCGATCCCGGGCTGGACCAGCTGGGCGATCCCAATCCTTATCCGGACACCGGCATCCATGCGGTCTCGGTGGGCTCGATGCTGTTCGACCCGACCTTCATCGCCCAGGCCAGCCATGCCTTCCCGCAGGTGACCTTCCATGTGATCGGCTCGGGCCAGGGGCGCGATCCGGACTACGGCGACAACGTCATCGTCTACGGCGAGATGAAGCACACCGACGTGGTGCGCTACATGAAGCACGCGCGCTTCGGCATCGCGCCCTATGCCTCCGAACAGGTGCCGGCGTATCTGGCGGACAGTTCGATGAAGCTGCTGCAGTACGATTTCTTCGGCCTGCCGGCGGTCTGCCCGCATGCGGTGGTCGGCGGCTACGCCTCGCGCTTCGGCTACACGCCGGGCGATGCGGGCTCGATCCGCGCGGCCATCGAACAGGCCCTGGCCGCCCCGCACGTGCGCCACCGCCAATGCCTGGACTGGCCGCAGACCACCGATCGCCTGCTCGAACCCGAGCGCTATCCGGAAATCCGCGTCACGGCCTGAACAGGGTGACCGGCGCCGTGAGGGGTTTGCGTTCATTGGGATGACCCCGGCGCCGGATCGGCCGTCCGGGGCCCTGTGCGCACACGGACGTCCTGCCCGGATCCCTGTTTCGATGCGGCCGCATCCGAGGTGCGCCACGCATCGCCCATTTTCCCCCGGTGATTGAATGCTCGTTTTTCCCAGCCATCCCAACGACCTCGATGCACAGGCCGAGCGCCTGCCTCTGGGCGGCTATCCGGTCATCAGCACGCGCCTGCCGGTGTTCACCGCCGCCTTGCTGCGCGCGCTGGAACTGGGCGATCGCCAGCGGGTGTTCTTCGCCAACACCAACTTCGTCGTCGAGTGCCAGGCGCTGCGCCCGCAGATGCATGCGGCCGGGGTGACCATCGTCAACGACGGCATCGGCATGGATCTGGCGGCGATGCTGGTGCACCGCCGTCGTTTCGCCGAGAACCTCAACGGCACCGACCTGATCCCGCGCCTGTGCCAGTCCAGCAGCCGGCCGCTGCGCTTCTTCCTGCTCGGCGGCAAGCCGGGTGTCGGCGAGGCCGCCGCACGCGCGCTGGAGGGCGTCTACGGTCAGCAGATCGTCGGCGTCTGCGATGGCTATGCGCAGATGCGCGCCCACGGCGAGGGCCTGGTGGACACCATCAACGCCGCGGCGCCGGACGTGCTGCTGGTCGCGCTGGGCAATCCGATCCAGGAGCGCTGGATCCTCGAGCACAGCGCCGCGCTGCAGGTGCCGCTCGCCTTCGGCGTGGGGGCGCTGCTGGATTTCCTGTCCGGCAACGCCAAGCGCGCACCGCAGTGGGTGCAGAAGCTGCACATGGAATGGGCCTACCGGCTGCTGCACGAGCCACGGCGCCTGATCAAGCGGTATTCGGTGGATCTGTTCACCTTCTTCGGCGTCTGCCTGCGTGCGGCGCGGGCCGATCGCGCGGACTGAAGTCCCCTGGCCGAGCGGTGAAAAGCAGTCGCGAGGTGTTGCGGTGCGCGCCGGGTGTAGGGGAGGCACATGCGCGCCGCTGCTAGCATGCCGCCATGACGCAGGACATCGATCGGCTCATCGCCGCGCTGCAGCTCGCGCCGCATCCCGAAGGCGGCTACTACCGGCGCATCTACGCCTCGCAGTTGGAAGTGCTGCACGCCGGGCGCCTGCGTCCGGCCATGACGGCCATCCACTTCCTGTTGCGCCAGGGCCAGCACAGCCGCTGGCACCGGGTCGATGCGGACGAGGGCTGGCACTGGCGGCAGGGTGGGACCCTGCAGCTGCAGATCTTCGATCCGGAGAACGACACGCTGCAGACGCTCGCACTAAACGCTGACGCTTCCGCGATGGCCGTCGTCCCGGCGGGGCACTGGCAGCGCGCGTGGACCGAGGCGCCTTACGCGCTGGTGGACTGCACCGTCGCGCCCGGCTTCGTCTGGGAAGGCTTTGCGCTGCTCGACGCCGCGCCGCAGGTCGCTGAACGCTTGCACGCCCTGGGCGCGCCGGACCTGGATTGAAACGCGGGCGCGCCCCGTAAGATCCGGCCATCGGCGCCGGCCGGCGTCCCTGCAGGAGGTCTTTGTATGCGCAAGCTGCGCCTGACTCTGGTCGCGCCGCTGTTGCTGTTCGTGCTGTCCGCCTCCGCGCAGCAGGCGCCGCCGCCGGCCAGCGAGCCTGCGATCACCGACCTGGCGCCGATGACGGTCTCGGGCGTGCAGCCGGGTCCGGGCCTGTGGAAGGTCAGCCGCGATGGCCATGTGCTGTGGGTGCTGGGCACGCTGACGCCGTTGCCCAAGCGCATGGACTGGCGTTCGACCGAAGTGGAATCGGCCATCTCCGGCTCGCAGGAGCTGCTGCTGCCGCCGAGCATGTCGCTGGACACCGGGCGCGGCATGTTCGGCAACTTGTTCCTACTGCCGTCGCTGTTCAAGGCGGCCAAGAATCCCGACGGCCAGACCCTGCAGGAAGTTGTTCCGGCCTCCGAGTACGCGCGCTGGAGCGCGCTCAAGGCGCGCTACCTGGGGCGCGACCGCAGCGTCGAGCAGCGCCGGCCGATCTTCGCCGCGCTGGAGCTGTACAAGGCGGCGATGAAGGACGCCGCGCTCAGCACCGAAAACGTCGTGGCCGAGCGGGTGCAGACCCTGGCCAAGCGCGCCGGCCTGAAGGTCACCTCCGTGGTGGCGACCGCCAGGCTGGAGGATCCCAAGGCGGCGATCCGCGAATTCCAGCGCACCGGGCTCGACGACCGCAGCTGCTTCAGCCGTACGCTGGACGTGCTCGAGCACGAGATCGATGCGATGCGCGCCCAGGCCAACGCCTGGGCGGTCGGCGACATCGACACCTTGCGCATCGCCCCGCAGGCGACCCAGTACGGCGTGTGCCAGGCGGCGATCAGCGAGAGCGGCCTGGCGCGCAAGCTGGGCCTCAGCGCGCTGCGCCAACAGTCGCTGGACCTGTGGCTGGAGAAGGCCCAGGCCGCGCTGGCCCAGCATCAGGGCACCGTGGCGCTGCTGCCGATGGGCCTGATCCTGGGTCGCAACAATCTGATCGACGCGCTCAAGGCGCGCGGCTACACGGTCGAGGCGCCCGACGCGCAGTGAGGTCGCCGATTGCGCGCCGATCGAGCGCCCGGCAGGGCGGCGTCAGCGCGCCGCGGTCAGCGGCGTCGCGCCGGCCTGCAGCTGCGGCCAGCGCGCCAGCACCGCGCGGCGGATGCCGGCTGCGTCCAGCCCGGCTTCGGCCAGTAGCTGTTCGCGGCTGGCGTGGTGCTGGAAGGCGTCGGGCAGGCCCAGGTGCAGCATCGGTACGGCCAGGCCCTCGGCGTTGAGCAGTTCGGCCACGCCCGAGCCCGCGCCGCCGGCCACCACGTTGTCTTCCAGGGTCACCAGGCCGTCGTGGCTGCGTGCCAGTTCCATCACCAGCTCGCGGTCCAGCGGCTTGATGAAGCGCATGTTGACCACGGTCAGGCCCAGCTCGCGCGCGACCTGCTCGGCGGCCGGCACGATGGCGCCGAAGGCCAGCAGCGCGACCTGGCGGCCACGCTGGCGCAGCTGCGCCTTGCCGATCGGCAGCGTGTCCAGGGTCGGCTCGACCGCCACGCCGGGGCCGGTGCCGCGCGGGTAGCGCACCGCGGCCGGGCCGGGATGGCGGAAGCCGGTGGACAGCATCTGCCGGCACTCGTTCTCGTCGGCCGGCGCCATGATCACCATGTGCGGCACGCAGCGCAGGAAGCTCAGGTCCAGGTTGCCCGCATGCGTGGCGCCGTCCGGGCCGACCACGCCGCCGCGGTCGATGGCGAACAGCACGTCCAGCTGCTGGATCGCCACATCGTGCACCAGCTGGTCGTAGGCGCGCTGCAGGAAGGTCGAGTAGATCGCCACCACCGGCTTGGCGCCGTCGCAGGCCATGCCCGCGGCCAGCGTCACCGCGTGCTGTTCGGCGATGGCCACGTCGAAATAGCGATCGGGGAATTCCTTGGAGAAGCGCACCAGCCCCGAGCCCTCGCGCATGGCCGGGGTGATGCCCAGCAGCAGCGGATCGGCGGCGGCCATGTCGCACAGCCAGTCGCTGAAGACGTCGGTGTAGGTGGACTTCTTGGCGGGCGCCACGGTGGGCAGGCCCTTGGTCGGGTCGAAGGGGCCGACCGCGTGATAGCCGATCTGGTCGCCCTCGGCGCGCTCGTAGCCCTTGCCCTTGGTGGTGATCACGTGCAGCAGCTGCGGCCCCTTGAGGCCCTTGAGCGTCTTCAGCGCGCCGACCAGAGCCGGCACATCATGGCCGTCGATCGGACCGGTGTAGTGGAAGCCCATCTGCTCGAACAGCGTGGACGGCACGAACATGCCCTTCCAGTGCTCCTCCCAGCGCCGCATGAAGCGCGCCGGCGGCTTGCGCTTGTCGCCGAGCAGCTTCTTGCCGCCCTCGCGCAGCGCGTTGAGCGTGCGCGAGGAGCTCATCCGCCCCAGCAGCTGGGTCAAGGCGCCGACGTTCTCGGAGATCGACATCTGGTTGTCGTTGAGGATCACCAGCAGGTCGGGTTCTTCCTCCATGCCGCCGGCATGGTTGAGCGCCTCGAAGGCCATGCCCGCGGTCATCGCGCCGTCGCCGATCACCGCCACCGTGCGGCGGCCGTTGCCGGCGCGCGCGTTGGCGATGGCCATGCCCAATGCGGCCGAGATCGAGGTCGACGAATGGCCGACGCCGAAGGTGTCGTACTCGGATTCCTCGCGCTTGGGGAACGGCGCCACGCCATCGGCCTGCTTGACCGTGTGGATCGCATCGCGGCGGCCGGTGAGGATCTTGTGCGGATAGGTCTGATGGCCGACGTCCCAGACCAGGCGGTCGTTGGGCGTCTCGTAGAGGTAGTGCAGGGCGACGGTCAGCTCGATCACGCCCAGGCCGGCGGCGAAATGGCCACCGCTGCGGCCGACCGACTCGATCAGGTAGGCGCGCAGCTCGTCGGCGATGGCGGTCAGCTCGGCCTCGTCGAAGCGGCGCAGGTCGGCGGGCGTCTCGATCCTTGACAGGCGGGGATAGCGGGTAGCGTCGATCATCGTGGCCGTCGGCAATGCAGTTGCGCATTTTCCTCCCCCGGGAAGGGAGGGGCAAGCAAGGCGGTCAGTCTGGGATCACCCAACGGCGCGGAATGTGAAGTATCGGCCGCAAGGCCCGGCTTGGGCCTTCAGGCCGACAGGCGCGAGCGCTTGGGCAGGTGCGTCTTCAGGAAGGCCATCTGGTCGGCCAGGATGTTGCGGTTGGACAGGATCAGGTGCTCGATCCAGCTCGGCCGATAGGGCACGGCCAGCAGCGGCATGTGCGCCTGCTGCGGGGTGCGGTTGGCCTTGCGCGAGTTGCAGTGGAAGCAGGCGCTGACCACGTTTTCCCAGACATCGCGCCCGCCCTTGGACACCGGCAGCACGTGGTCGCGGGTCAGCAGCTGGCGCGAGAAGGTCTGGCCGCAGTACAGGCACAGGTGATCGTCGCGTGCGAACAGCGCCTGGTTGGTCAGCGCGGGCGTGGGCGAGAGCCCGGCCGCGCGCGCATGGCCGCGCGAGGCGACGATGGGATGCAGCTCGATGTAGCTCTGCTGGCCGGTCAGGCGGTTGAGGCCGCCGCGCACGGTCAGGCAGGGATCGCCCAGGGTCCAGGCCACCGCATCGCGCGCGTACAGGCAGGTCGCGTCCTGCCAGTTGATCCAGTCCAGCACGCGACCATGCGCATCCAGCGACAGGAAACGCACGCTGGAAGGACGCGCCAGTGCGGAGAGAGAGGCGGGGAGGCCATCGGCCGGGGACGATGCATCCGGCAGGGCGCCGTCGATCAGGACCGGGTTGCCGGAGTCGTCCGAATGAAGCTGAGCGGTGTCTGCTTCCATCGGGGAAACAGCTTATACCCGATGGATGACGAATTGTGTACTGGGCCCAACGCAGCGCGCTCCGGAGTTTTCCCGGAGCGCGCTGGCGCGATGCCCTCAGGCGTCGAAGCGTGACGCGTCCATGGCCATCAGCGAGTCGGCCCCGGCGCGGATGGCGGCGGCGTGGGACAGCGTGCGCGGCAGGATGCGCGCGTAGTAGAAGCGCGCGGTCTCCAGCTTGGCCTTCTTGAAAGCCGCGTCGTGCTGCGAGGCCTGCGCGGCCACCACGCTGCGCGCCCACCAGTAGGCCAGCACGACATAGCCCGAATAGAACAGGTAGTCGGTGCTGGCCGCGCCCAGTTCCTCCGGATTGGCCGCCGCGCGCTTGAGCACGTCCTGGGTCAGCGCGCCCCATTCGGCGGCCTTCTCGCGCAGCGGGCCGAGGAACTCGGCCACCGCCGCATCGTCCTGGTGGGCGCTGGCGAACTGCTCGATCAGGCCCAGGAACAGCTTCAGCCCGGCCGCGCCGCTGGCGGCGGTCTTGCGCCCGATCAGGTCCAGCGACTGGATGCCGGTGGTGCCTTCGTAGAGGGTGGTGATGCGCGCATCGCGGGCCAGCTGCTCCATGCCGTGCTCGTGGATGTAGCCGTGGCCACCGAAGCACTGCAGCGCGTTATAGGTGTTCTCGATGCTCCACTCGGTCTGGCAGGCCTTGGAGATCGGGGTGAGGAAGCCGGCCAGGATGTCGGCCTGCTCGCGCTCGGCCGGGTCGGTGGCGTGATGGGCGATGTCGACTTGGGTGCCGGCGTGCAGGGCGAGCAGGCGCGCGCCTTCGGTCAGGGCCTTGATCGACAGCAGCATCCGGCGCACATCGGGGTGGACGATGATCGGGTCGGCCGGCTTGTCGGGGAACTTGGGACCGGACAGCGAGCGGGTCTGCAGGCGCTCGCGCGCATAGGTCAGGGCGTTCTGGTAGGCGCGCTCGGACAGGCCGATGCCCTGCAGGCCCACGCCCAGGCGCGCGGTGTTCATCATGGTGAACATGGCCTGCAGGCCCTTGTGCGGCTGGCCGACCAGATAGCCCTCGGCGCCATCGAAGTTCATCACGCAGGTCACCGAGCCCTTGATGCCCATCTTGTGCTCGATCGAGCCGCAGCGCAGCGCGTTGCGCGCCCCGACCGTGCCGTCGCGGGCGACCTGGAATTTGGGCACCACGAACAGCGAGATGCCCTTGGCCCCGGCCGGCGCGTCGGGCAGCTTGGCCAGCACCAGGTGGACGATGTTGTCGACCAGGTCGTGCTCGCCGGCGGTGATGAAGATCTTGGTGCCGGTGATGGCGTAGCGCTCATCGCCCAGCGGCTCGGCGCGGGTGCGCAGCAGGCCCAGATCGGTGCCGCAGTGCGGTTCGGTCAGGCACATGGTGCCGGTCCAGCGGCCCTCGACCAGCGGCTTGAGGAACACCTCCTGCTGCCAGGGCTGGCCGTGGAACTTCAGCGCCTCGATCGCCCCGTGCGAGAGCAGCGGGAAGTTGCCCCAGGCCAGGTTGGCGGCGTTGATCATCTCGCCCAGCGGCACGCCCACGGTGTGCGGCAGGCCCTGGCCGCCGAACTCGGTGGCCGCGGTCAGGCCGGTCCAGCCTCCTTGCGCGAACTGGGCATAAGCCTCCTTGAAGCCGGTCGGCGTGGTGACCTCGCCGGTGGCCGCGTCCAGGGTGCAGCCTTCCTCGTCGCCGACGCGGTTGAGCGGGGCCAGCACGGTGGTGGTGAAGCGGCCGGCCTCCTCCAGCACCGCGTCGATCAGCTCGGCATTGGCGTCGGCGAAGCCCAGCCGGGCGAACAGGGGCTCGACGTCCAGCACGTCATAGAGGGCGAAACGGACGTCTTTCAACGGGGCGCGGTAGCTGCTCATGCGGATGCTCTTGGTGGCGGCGCGGGCCGCCTCCCGGCCCGCTTCGGCCGCCAAGCATACTACTGCGTATGGAGCGGCGCCGACCCCGCGGCTCAGGCGAGGTGCGGGGACGCGGCGCCGTCAGTCCAGCAGGCCGTGGCGGACCGCGTAGCGCACCAGTTCGGCCGTGTTGCGCACCGACAGCTTGTTCAGCACGCGGAAGCGGTGGTTCTCGGCCGTCTTGGTGCTGATGTCCAGGCGCCGGGCGATTTCCTTGGTGGTCTGGCCCTCGACGATGAGGTGGAACACCTCGCGCTCGCGCGAGGTCAGCGCCTGGTAGGGGTCGTCCAGCTCGCGCCCGGGCTGCTGGATCTGCGCGGCCAGGGCGAGCGCGGCCTGCGGGCTGAAGTGGCCTTGGCCGGCGTGCAGGTTGCGCACGGCGGCGATCAGTTCGGCCGTGGCGGCCTCCTTGAGTAGATAACCGGCGGCGCCGGCACGCACGGCGTGCAGCACGTATTCGTGCTCCTCGTGCATGGTCAGCACCAGCACGCGCGCCTCGGGGACGTCGCTGCGCAGCCTGCGGATCACGTCGATCCCGTTGAGCCGGGGCATCGAGATGTCCACCACCACCACGTCGGGCTGACAGGTCTGCGCGGCCGCGACCGCGGCGACGCCGTCGGCGGCCTGGGCCACGACCTGGATGCCGCCGGCCGCCTGCAACAGGCTGGCCAGACTCTCCCGGACCAGGGTGTGGTCGTCGGCCAGCAGGACGCGGATCGGAGCTGTTGGCATGCGGGACCGGTAGAGAGCGATGCCAAATCGTTCGGCGCACGTGACATCCGATGTCCTGTGTTTGTCGTATGCGGACGCGGATTTGTCAATTGGGCGATGGATTCACTCGCCCGAGAGCGGCACGCGTACCTGCACGCAGGTGCCGGCGCCGGGCGAGGACACCAGCCGGAAACTGCCGCCGCCCAGGCGCAGGCGCTCGCGCAGCCCGCCCAGCCCGCTGCCGCCGCTGGTCAGCGCCAGCGCCGGGTCGCAGCCCACGCCGTCGTCGACGATCTGCATGTGCGCCCAGTCGTCGTGCGCGACCAGACGCAGCAGGATCGAGCGCGAGCGCGCATGCTTGAGCGCGTTGTTGAGCGACTCCTGCGCGGCGCGGAACAGCAGGGTCTGGCGCGCGTCGTCCATGGCCGGCAGCGGGCCGATCTCCAGGCTGACCTGCGGCCCGCCGGCCTCGGACTGGCTGCGCGCCAGCCAGCGCAGCGCGGCCTCCAGGCCCAGGTCGTCCAGGATCGGCGGGCGCAGCAGGCGCGACAGATGCCGGGTGTCCTCCAGGGTCTGGGTGCACAGCGCGATGGCGCTTTCCACCTGCGCGCGCAGCGGCGCCTGCGCCGGCCCCAGCGCGGTGCCGAGCAGGGCCAGACGATGCTTGAGCACGGTGAGGTTCTGGCCGACGCCGTCGTGCAGCTCGCGCGCCAGGCGCCGGCGTTCGTCCTCCTGCACCTTGACCACCGCGCGGCCCAGCCGGCGGAACTCGCGCTCGTTGGCTTCCAGCCGGTCGAGCAGGGCCTGGTAGCGCGCGGCGTCGTCGGTGCCGCTCATCGCGCACCCGCCTGCGCCGGCAGGCCGGCCAGCAGCGTGCGCCGCGCGGCGTCGGCGGCGGCCTCGGCACGCGCGGCGGCATCGGTCTGGCCGAGCCGCGCCAGGCGCTGCGCGGCCTGGGCATGCAGATCGGCGGCGAACAGCACATCGCCCCGGCGCAGCAGCTGCTGCGCCTCGCGATAGCGCGCCTGCACCTGCGCATCGGCGCCCTCGCGCAGCGCGCTCAGCAGGAACTGCAGGCGCAGGCCGACATGGCCGAGTCGGGCGATATCGTCGTCGAGCGCGGCCAGGGCCGCCTCGTCGTGCGCGCCCTGCAGGCGCGCCTGCAGCTGCAGCAGGCGCACGCCGGAGGCATCGGCCAGGCGGGTGGCCTCGGCCAGCGCCTGGTGCGCGCCGCGGGCAT
This sequence comes from Pseudoxanthomonas sp. USHLN014, assembly GCF_037153335.1. Lineage (NCBI taxonomy): Bacteria > Pseudomonadati > Pseudomonadota > Gammaproteobacteria > Lysobacterales > Lysobacteraceae > Pseudoxanthomonas > Pseudoxanthomonas sp. USHLN014. Next base: position 15,327 of record NZ_JBBCKO010000017.1, on the reverse strand, counting down.
CGCCGCGCAGGCTGGCCAGCTGCGCCTGCAGCAGGGCGCGGGCGGCCTGCTGCTCTTCGGAGACCTCGTCGAACAGCTTGGCGTCCTGTTCCAGCTCGGCCGTGGCCCGTGTCGGCTGCCCGGCCGCCAGCCACAGCTGCGCGCGCAGCACCGCCACATCGGCGCGGCCGCGCTGGTCGTCGCGCTGTTCGAACAGCGTCGCCGCCTGGTCGGCCTGGGCCAGGCCTTCGGCCAGATGCCCCTGCCAGTAGGCCAGCTCGGCCAGGTTGCGGCGGGTGACGGCGACCTCTTCGAACATCTGGTGCGCCTCGGCCGTGCGCAGTGCGGAGTGCAGCCGGGTGGCCGCGTCCTGCCACTGGCCGCGCGCGGTGGCCAGCAGGCCGAGGTTCTGTTCGATGCGCACCTGGCCGGTGACATCGTCCAGCGCGCGGTAGGCCGAGGCGGCCTGCTGCCAAAAAGCAGCTGCGCTGTCGTAGTCGCCGAGCTGGAAGTTGGCGAAGCCGATGTTGTTGTAGGTCTGCGCGGTGCCGCGCGCATTGCCGACCTGCTGCCAGGCCTGCAGGGCGTCGCGGAAGGCCTGCAGCGCCTGCGCGTAGTCGCCGCGCTCCTCGGCCAGCAGGCCGGCTTCGTTGTGCGTGGCGGCCAGGCCGCCGCGGTCGCCCAGCGCCTGATAGAGGGCGCGCGCCTGTTCGAGACGGGCCGCGGCGCCGGCGAAGTCGCCGCGCACGCTGGCGATGCCGGACAGGTTGCGCAGGCTGGTGGCCACGCCGCGGCGGTTGCCGACCTGGGTACGCAGGTCGACCGCGCGGGTGTACTGCTCCTCGGCGGCCTTGCTCTGGCCCAGGCGGCCGTAGCCGACCCCCAGCGCGTTGACGGTCTCGGCCTCGCCGGCCAGGTCGCGGCCGCGGCGGAACAGCAGCTGGGCGCGCAGCAGATAGTCGTCCACGGCCTTGGCGGCGTCGCCGGCGAGGATGGACTGTTTGCCCAGCTCGAACCACACCCGCGGATCGTTCGGGTCGCGCTTGCTCAGGGCCAGCAGCCGGGCGCGCGCCGCATCGCCCTGGCCTGCGGCGGCCTGGGCGCGGGCCAGGTCGAGCTGGGCCTGGGCATCGTCGGGCCTGGCGTCGGCGATGGCCTGCCATGCCGTCAGCGCGGCCTCCGCATCGCCCTCGGCGCTGGCGCGCATGGCGCTGAGCATCTGCGCGCTGCGCGGCCAGGTCTTGGAGTCGAACGGCCGTGCCAGCAGGGCATCGGCCTGATCGTCCTCGCCGATCGCCTCGGCGGCGCGCACCTGTTCCAGGCGCAGCGGCAGCACGTCTGGCGCGGCGTCGGTCGCCTGGGTCAGGGCCGCAAGGCGCGGCGCGCCCTGGCTCTGCGCACGCGCGATGCCGGCCCGGCCCAGGGCCTGCAGCGCGGCGTCCGGCGGCGGGGCGGCGGGCCAGGGTGCGGGATCGAGGCCGAGCGCCGCGACCACCGTCGTCAGCCAGCCGGCCGCCGCGGCGCTGGCCGTACCGGCGATCGGACCTTCCAGCGTACGCGTGCCGCCGTCCGCACCGTCCAGCGTGGCGCTGAGACGCCAGCCCTGCGGGTCGTGCCGCATGCGCGGGGCGAGCACCTGGCGCGCGGCGGCCGCGCGGCGCAGGGCGGGCAGATCCAGTCTGGCCTGGCCGGTCGGGTCGACCGAGCGCAGCGCCTGCAGCGTGCGGCCCGCATCGACCACGGCCGTGCGCGCTTCCAGCGCATCGCGCAGCCAGGCGCCGAGACCTTCGCGCAGGACTGGATCGAGGTCGCCGGCGAGCGGCAGCACCAGTGTGCGCGCCAGCGGTGCGACGACCGGCGCCTCGGCCACGGCCGGCGCACGCGCCTGCTTCCACGACCAGCCGGCCCAGCCGATCAGCACCACGACGACCACCGCGGCCGCCACCAGCGCGATGCGTCGCCAGCCCGGGGCCTCCCGTTCCACATGGCGCCGGTCGATGGCGGCGACCACCTGGGCTGCGTCCTGCAGGCGCGCACGCGGCTGCGAACGCAGCAGCCGGTCGACCAGCCGCACGACCCACGGCGGAGTCTCCGGGCGCGCGCGGCTGACCGGTTCGGGCGTGCGCAGCATGCGCTGGGCCAGCACCTCGGCCATGGTGCCGTTGGCGAAGGGCAGCTGCCCGGTCAGCATTTCGTGCAGGATCAGCCCCAGCGCGTACAGGTCGCTGCGCGGGTCGACGGTCTCGCCGCGCGCCTGCTCCGGCGAGAGGTAGTCCGGCGTGCCCACGATCGCGCCCGAGTGCCGGGTCAACCCGCTGCTGGCCATCGAGCGGGCGACGCCGAAATCGTTGATCGAGGCATTGCCCTCCGCATCGAGCAGCACGTTGGCCGGCTTGAGATCGCGATGGACCACGGCGCGCGCATGCGCGGCTTGCAGGCCCAGCGCGATTTGTCGCGCGATGGACAGGGCGCGTTCGATGGGCAGTGGCCCTTCGCGTGCGAGCAGGGACTCGAGCGACTCGCCCGCCACGTAGTCCATGCTGATCAGCCAGCGGCCCTGGTGTTCGGCCAGGTCGTGGATGCGCACCACGTGCGGGCTGGAGACCTGGCGCGCCAGCAGCAGCTCCTGGCGGAAGCGCTCGAATACCTGCGGCCGCTCGGCCAGCTCCGGGCGCAGCACCTTGATGGCGACCGGGACTTCCAGGGTCAGGTCGTTGGCCAGGTAGACCATGCCCATGCCGCCCATGCCGAGCAGGCGCTCGACGCGGAAGCGGCCGGCCAGCACCTGCCCGCTCGCCAGGACATCGTGCAGGTGCAGGCCGGTGGCGGTGGGCGCGTCGGACATCAGGCCGAGGCGTGGTCGGTGCGGTCGCGCGCGCCGCGTGCGACCAGCCACAGGGCGCAGCGCTCGCAGAAGGCCTGCAGCAGTTCCATGTCCAGGGCGGTGATGGCCGCGCCGGGACGCGTGCTGTCCGCGTACAGCGCGCCGATCACCCGCTCGCCGTCGCACAGCGGCAGGCAGGCCAGCGCGCTGATGCCGGAGGCCATTACCGATTCGCGCGTGGACAGCCAGGGCAGGTGGCCGATGTCGTGGGCCACCGTGCCCAGGCCCTGCTCGAGCGCGCGCTGCAGCGCGCCGGTGCTGCCGCCGAAGTCGCGCGGGCTGCGCGTGCCGCAGGCGGCGGCCACGCGCGGCGCCTCCGGCCCGGCCAGCACCAGATAGCCGCGGTCGCACTGGGCCAGTTCGGTCACGGCATGGACGCTGGCGCTGAGCATGTCGTCCAGATCCAGCGCCTGGCCGACGCCATGGGTGAGGGCGGTGGCGCGCGTGCGGCGGGCCTGGGCGCGGCCTGCCTCGCGCGCGGCGTCCTCGTCCCCCAGCGGAGTGAACTCGACGTAGATGTCGCCGAAGCGCAGCCAGGCCGCGCCGGCCAGCCGCGCCGGCGCTTCCACGCGCAGGCTGTCGCGGAAGCTGCCGTTCTTGCTGCCCAGATCGTTCAACTCCCAGCCCAGCCCGTCGCTGCAGAGCCGGGCGTGGCTGCGCGAGACCGAAGGGTGGGAGAGCTGCAGGCCGTTGCCCTCGGCGCGGCCGATGGTCAAGGCCGCGCCTTCGCGCAGCAGCAGCGAAGGCGCGGGCGCATCGGGCAGGTAGGCGATCAGGCGTGCGGGCATTGCGCGAGCGTAAAGCAATGCGGCGCTGCTAAAGCGCCCGAAGAGCGTGTCATGGGCTTTGACGTGAGTGCGAAGCCGCCTGGGGCGCGTCGAGTCAAGGCGCGCGCCGCCGCCCAGGCTCGCCGCCTGGGCAAGGTGCGCAACACAGGATCGGCGCGCCCCAGGCGACTTCCCGGAGGGTTGGCCATTAGCGGCACGGAGCCGGCGCCGCGCGGCTTACCTTGGCGCCCAGCCAAGGCTGCGCCACGCGACAGCGGCTCCGCACCGCTGATGGCCAACGCATCTCACGTCAAAGCCCATGACACGCTCTAAGGATCGTAAAGACGCTGATAGTCGATCGAGAAGCGCAGGGTGGCCGCGCCCGCCAGCAGCGCGCCAGCCGGATTGCCGGCATGGTCGCCGGCGCTCCACACCTGCGGGATGCCGGTGCCGGCCTGCGCGGAGACGCGTTCGCGAAAGCTGTCCACCGCCACGGTCGCGGCGGTGAAGTCGCCGGCGGCCAGCGCGGCGGTGATCGTGTCCAGATAGCCGTCCAGCGGGCCGGCCTGCGGCGGCGGCAGGGCATCGACCAGCTCGCGCAGCTTGCTCAGCTTGTCGGCCACGACGGCGTGGGTGGGGCGCAGGTCGCTGACCAGCAGGAACTGCGAGAACCCGTCGGTGGTGCCGCGCGAGCGCACGCTGCCGGGGGAGATTTCGTCGGTGATGTCGCGGAACGCGCCGCCTAGCGGGGCCTTGAACAGGCGCAGCGTCGAGCCGGCGGTGTAGGGCAACACGTGGGTATGCAGCTCCACGCGCACCAGCTTCTTGAAGCTTAAGCCGCCGGCCACCGGCGGTTCGACCGTGATCAGCAGCGGCAGCGGCTGGATCGGCTGGACCACGGTGCCGGGCAGGCGGGCGGTCAGCGCGCCGAGTTCCGGCCCGCTCAGCAGCCGCGCGCTGATGCCCAGGTTCTCGGCGCTGAGGTTGCTGGCCTGGTCGAAGTTGATGGTCAGGTCGGCCAGCGGTGCGTTCGGCGCTCCGATGGCGACGGTGGCGGTATCGCTGGCGATGGCCACGTTGACCGGCACGGTCTGGGCGGCGGCGGCCCCCGAGAGCAGCAACCCGGCGACCAGCAGCAGGCGAGATGCGAACAGCGGGAATCGAGTCATGGCGCGAACCTTGTCGATGGCGTGCAGCCGGCCCTGGACCGGCTGCGGGCGGAAGGCCCCGCGGGGCCAGTGGTCAGGATCATAACCAGCCAAGAACAGGGATGCGCGTCACTGAGGGTTTTTACCCAGGCCCGCTGGGGGCAATACCGGATTGGCGGGCCCTGAGCCCGGGGGCAACGTGTGGTCACCCCGTTACGGGTCCCACTTTTCGGAGCCACGCACATGTCCCTGTCCCGCCCCGTTCTCTCCCTGAGCGTCTGTGCAGTCCTCGGCGCCATGGGCGCCTTCTCCACCGCCCACGCCGCCGCGCGCCTGGACGCGCAGCTGCAGTCCAAGATCACCAGCGCCGCGGCCGACGCGCCGCTGCAGGTGGTCATCACCTACAAGCAGAGCACCGCGCCGACCGCCTCGCAGCTGGCCGACCTCAAGGCGCTGGGCATCACCGAGGGCGTGGCGATGCGCGCGCTGCCCATCGCCGGCGCGGTGGCCACGCCGGCCGAGATCAAGGCGCTGGCCGCGCGCGACGACGTGGCCTCGATCTACTACAACGCGCCGCTGAAGTACTACGACGTGGAGGCCAACAAGATCACCGGTGTCACGCGCGCCTACGACAACCCGGGCGACTTCGGCCGTGCGGTGCCCTACAGCGGCCGCGGCGTGGGCGTGGTGATCAACGACTCGGGCATCGACGGCACCAACACCGACGTGGCTTATGGCTCGCACGTGGTGCAGAACGTGTTGGCCAACACCAACCTGGCCACGTTCGATTCGATGCTGCCGATCACCTACGTGGAGAACGTGCCCAATACCGATCTGGGCTCGGGCCACGGCACGCACTGCGCCGGCATCGTCGGCGGCACCGGCGGGCACTCCAATGGCGTCTACCGGGGCGTGGCCCCCGGCGCCAGCCTGGTCGGCTACGGCTCGGGCGCGGTGCTGCTGATCCTCGATGCGGTCGGCGGCCTGGACTACGCGCTGGTGCACCAGTTCAGCTTCAAGGACCCGATCCGCGTGGTCAGCAACTCCTGGGGCACCTCGGGCAAGTTCGATCCCACCGATCCGGTGTCGGTCTCCACCTACGAGCTCTACAAGCACGGCATCGTCAGCGTGTTCGCCGCCGGCAACGACGGCCCCAGCGAGGACACCCACAATCCCTATGCGCAGGCGCCGTGGGTGATCTCGGTGGCCGCCGGCGAGAAGGACGGCACGCTGGCCGGCTTCTCCTCGCGCGGCAAGCGCGGTGAGAGCGGCACCTTCACCATGGCCGACGGCAAGCAGTGGACCTACTTCAACGAGCCGACCATCACCGCGCCGGGCGTGGACATCATCTCCACCCGCGCGCTGACCGGCCTGCTGCCGCCGCTGGCCGCGCAGGACGACGTGGCCGCCCTGTCGCCCGCGCAGCTGCCGTTCTACACGGTGATGAGCGGTACCTCGATGGCGACCCCGCACGTGGCCGGCATCATCGCGCTGATGCTGGAGGCCAACCCGGACCTGACCCCGGCCCAGGTCAAGGACATCCTGGAGCGCACGGCGACCAACATGCCCGGCCGCGCCTATTGGGAAGCCGGCGCCGGTTACGTCAACGCCTACGACGCGCTGATGGAGGCCGCCAAGCTGCGCTCGGGCTACGGCAGCACGGTCAATTCGCTGAAGACCTTCAACAGCAACGCGCTGCTGTCGCCGGGCAGCTCGCAGCCGTTCGAGGTGCTGTTCACGCCGGTGGGCGAGCCGCAGTACCAGACCTTCGAGGTCGGCGACAACGTGGCCTGGGTCACCGCCAGCGCGACCATGACCGGCACGACCGCCGCCCTGGTGCTGACCGATCCGGACGGCGAGCGCTACGGTTCGTCCATCGCCCTGCCGCTGCTGGGCAGCTCGGTCAAGGCGAGCGCGCCGGGCAAGAAGGGCACCTGGAAGATCAGCGTCAGCGGCATCGGCTCGGTCGGCGGCGTGGCGGTCGATCCGCTGCGCGTCACCAACGGTGTGTCGGCGCCGGGCGTGGTCTCGGGCACGATCGAGTTCACCAACAGCGCCGGCTTCAGCGGTCTGAAGGATGTGCCGACTTCCAGCGCCTATCGTGGTGCGGTGGAGTACGCGGTCTCCAACCGCATGATGGATGGTTCGTCCAACGGCAACTTCCGTCCCAACGATGCGCTGACCCGTGCCGAGCTGGCGCAGTACCTGGTCATGGGGGCCGGTATTCGCCAGTCGCTGCCGGCGCCGGGCAAGGTCAGCTTCACCGGCCTGTCGACCAAGGACCCGAGCTATGCGGCGGCCGAGGCGGTGGTGGCCAAGGGGGCGGTGCTGCGTGACCTGTCGCAGAGTCAGGCCGGGGTGATGGGCCTGGTCAGCGGCAACTTCAAGCCGGCCGACAAGGTCACCAAGCTGCAGCTGGCCTATTCGCTGGTGCAGTCGCTGGGTCTGCAGGACACGGCGGTGAACTTCAACGGCACGCTGTCGGTCACCTACAACGGCAAGCAGCTGCCGATCGAGGACGTGGGCAGCATTCCGGCCAGCCTGCGTGGCTATGTCCAGTCGGCGCTGGACAACGGCATCCTCAACGCGCGCTACACCGTGACGCAGGGGGCGACGGATCTGCAGCCGACGCTGCACGCCTACTTCGACCCGACCAGCCTGGTCACGCGTGGCGCCTACGCGGTCACGGCCGGGCGCTTCCTGGACGTCAGCCGCCCAACCGAGGATTGATCGGGCCTGCGATTCGGTACTTCGGCGCCATGGATGGCGCGAGAAACGCCCCGCCTAGTGCGGGGCGTTTTTTTTGGAATGCTTCTTACGGTAGGCGACTGTGGCGAGTGGCCCTCGTTGGCTTCGGAAGGGCAGCGGTCCGGCGGGCAGTGGCCGCTTATCCCTCAAACAGGGCATCCTGCCCTGATTCGGGCGCTCGGCTTCCTGCCTCGCTAGCGCGGCCACCGCCCGCCGGCCCGCTGCCGCGCGCGTCAGGTCACAGGACTTCAGTTTGAGCCCCCTCCCTTGCGCGCAGCGCAGGGGAGGGATGGGGAGGGGTCGGGGCTTTACCGGGCAAGCCACCGAAGCAAGAGCAAAAGCAAAAGCACCCCACCCCCTCAGTCGCTAGTTCGCGACTTCGAGCTCCCCTTCGCCTTCGGCGAAAGGGAGGGGGCAGAGCGCTTGCTCAATGCGTTCGGATCGTAAGAAGTCCTGACTCTTCCGACCGCAGGGCCTCGACCCGGCTGGGCACGCGGAGAGCGGCGAGGATGGCCGGCGGCAGCGATTGCATGCGAGACATCCTCGCGGATTGCCGACCCGTTTCCGGTGGGAGGCGCAGTCGGGCCGTTCCCGAGCGTCTGCCATGAAGGAATGACCGAGCCGCGGAGCCGCGCCTAGCCGGGTCGAGGCTGGTGGGCGAAGTCCGCTTTACCGACCCCGCGCTCCAGCGAATCGAAGCATCGCTTCTAGCGCAGCACGCCGGCCAGACCCGGCGCGGCGCTCAGGCTGCTGTGCATGTCCAGCTCGAAGCTGCGCACGCTCTGGTCCTCAGGCGTGGCGCGCACCGTGCCCTTGAGGGTGTAGGGCAGGGGCTGGCCGCTGGCCAGGGCGCCGGCCACGGCCATGCGCGCGTTGGCCGAGGGGGTGAAGTTCACGCCGACCACATCGGCCGCCTCGGGTCCGATGGTGTAGCCGGGGGTGGCGCGCAGGGGGCCGGCGTCCTGGCCGGCGACGGTCACCGCCAGGTCGATGTCCTCGAAGCGCATCGGGATGCTGCTGTAGTTCTGCAGGCGCAGTTCGACCTGCCAGCGCCCGTCCGTACCGACGGTCACCTGCTGCAGGCTGACGGCCGGTTCGGACACGCGTTTGACCAGACCACGGTTACAGGCGGCCAGGGCAATGGCGCAGAGCAGGAGCAGCAGGAAACGATGGGCACGGGGCATGGGCGGGAACCGGCGTGATCAGGACGCAGGCGAGGATACACGCGGGCGTGGCCGGCCTTCAGCGCAGGGGCGCGCTGACCACCAGGTCGGACAGGTCGTAGCCGAGCTGGCCGGCGCGCAGCTTGATCGCCTCGAACAGGGTGCGGTCCATGGTCGGCTCGCGCGAAAGGATCCAGAAGTAGTCTCGGCCCGGCTCGCCGACCACGGCCCAGGTGTAGTCCGGGTCCAGGTCGATCACCCAGTAGTCCGCCCACACCCACGGCAGCCAGGACAGCCAGCCGGGCGCGAAGCGCACCTGCAGCTGGCCCGGCTGGCCGGCGACCGGGCGCGCCTCGCCGTCGGCCACGATCCGGCGGCCGTCCTTGCCCAGGCAGGCGTTGCGCACCCCCAGGTGACCGGCGGCGCGCAGGGTGTAGGTGGCGGTGATCTCACCCGCGCAGTCTTCCTGGAAGCGGTTGGGCAGATGGGCGACCTCGTGCCACTGCCCGGCGTAACGGGAAATGTCGAGCGCGGGCACCGAGGAGAACGCCGGCTCGGCGGCGGGCGCCGAGCCGGGCAGCCACAGCGCCAGCAATGCCAGCCAGGACAGCGGGGTGGGAATGCGGAACATGCGGGCCTCCGTCGGGGGCGCTCAGTGTGGCCCAGCGCGGCCTCGCCCGCGAGGCGCACCCGCACGACTTCAAGGCGATTGCGACCGGCACGGGCGTCGCCCTAACGGCGAGACCCTGGTGGACGCCCACGTCCCGGCATCAGGCGGGTAGTGGAAGCGGCCGGATGGCGGCATGCCGCCGGGCGATCAGCGGTAGCGCGGCGTGCCGTCCGGGGCGATGGCTTCGATGGTTTCCAGCAGACGGCGCATGCGCTCCTCCATGTCCGCGCGCGACACGGACGGGGCGGTGGCGGGAATCGTGCGCAGCAGCGCGCCGTCTGGCCCATAGACCATCAGCACGCCGCGCAGGCAGCGATTCGACGTGTCCACCAGAAACGAGGTCACCACCTCGTAGTCCCCGAGCCTGCGTTCCAATCGTTCCCCCGTCGCAGTTGAACCCAGGCTCCAGCGTAAGCCGGCTCATGCGAAAAACCCGTCACAGTTTGGTGGTGAGCGGGTGACGACGGAGGGCGCGTTCGCGTCAAGTCAGGTCCAGGCGACGGGGCACTCCGGCGCCCCGCCACCCGCCGTCATCAGGCGCCCGGATGCGAGGCCGCGCTGGCGTCCGGATGCGAAGAGCGCCGCCGCAGCTTGCGCGACAGCCATTCGCCGATGTCGTCGATCAGGGTGAAGGCCGCCGGGATCACGATCAGGCTCAGCAGGGTGGAGGTCACCAGGCCGCCGATCACGGCGATGGCCATCGGCGCGCGGAAGCTGGAATCGCCGGCGAAGCCCAGCGCGATCGGCATCATGCCCGCGCCCATGGCCAGGGTGGTCATGATGATCGGCTGGGCGCGCTTGCGGCAGGCATCGATCAGGGCATCGTGCTGGCTGAGGCCGTGTTCGTCCTCGGCGATCACCGCGTAATCCACCAGCAGGATCGAGTTCTTGGTGGCGATGCCGATCAGCATCAGCAGGCCGATCAGCGCCGGCAGCGAGAGCATGTTCTGGGTGAGCAGCAGCGCGCCGAACGCACCGCCCGCGCACAGCGGCACAGCGATCAGGATGGTCAGCGGCATCAGCGCGTGGTTGAACAGCAGCAACAGCACCATGTAGATGCACGCGATGCCGGCGGCCATGGCCAGCAGGAAGCCGACGAACAGTTCCACGAACACCTCCGCATCGCCGGTGTTGAGGAAGCTCACGCCCGGCGGCAGGTGCTGCACGCTGGGCAGCTTCTGCACCGTGTCCATCACATCGCCCAGCGGCCGGCCGTTGAGCTCGGCGGTGAGGGTGACGTTGCGCTGGCGCTGGTAGCGCGAGATCTGCGAGGGGCCGCTGCCCAGCTCGATGTCGGCGACCGCCGCCAGCGGCACCGACCCATAGCGGCCGGGTACGCGCAGCTGGCCGATCAGCGCGGGGTTAGACAGCGTGGCCTGGGAAAAGCCGACGCGGATCGGCACCTGGCGATCGGGCAGGTTCAGCTTGGCCAGGCGCTGCTCGTAGTCGCCTGCGGTCGCGATGCGGGCGGCCTCGGCGATGTCGGCGGTGGACACGCCCAGGTCCGCCGCGCGCGCCGGGTTGGGCACGATCTGGATCTCCGGGCGCAGCAGCGAGGCGGTCGAGGTCACGCTGCCCAGCCCCGGGATGTCGCGCAGGTCGCGCTCCAGCGCCAGCGAGGCGTCCTGCAGGTGCTGCGGATCGTCGCCGGACAGCACCAACTGCAGCAGATTGCCCGGTTCGGAACTGACATAGCTCACGCGCACGCCGGGCAGATCGGCCAGCCGCGCCCGCGCATCGCGCTCCAGCGCGCGCTGGTCGCGCTTGCGCGTATCGGCCGCGCCCCAGTCCAGCACCAGGGTCGCCTTGCGCGGATCGGCCACGCCGGTGGTGGAGGGGTCGCCCAGGTCCAGCACGCTGCCCACGGCGGTGTAGACCTGCTTGAGTTCGGGCATGTCCTTGAGCAGGGCGCGCGCGCGCTCGGCCACGGCCACGGTGTCCTCCAGCCGCGTGCCCGGCGGCAGCTCCAGGCTCAGGTTGCTGCGGCCCAGGTCGGACTGCGGGATGAAGGTCGCCGGGATCAGCGGCACCAGCGCCAGCGAGGCCACGAACAGCCCGGCCGCGATCCACAGCGTGCGCCCGCGATGGCGCAGCGCCGCGTCCACCCAGCCCAGGTACCAGGTCATCAGCCGCGACTCGCCCTTCTCCTCGCCATGCGGCTTGAGCAGGTAGGCGGCCATCATCGGCGTGAGCAGGCGCGCGACCAGCAGCGAGAACAGCACCGCGGTGGCCGCGGTCCAGCCGAACTCGCGGAAGAACTTGCCGGCGATGCCCGGCATGAAGGCCACCGGCACGAACACCGCCGCCAGCGTCAGCGAGGTGGCGATGACGGCGTTGCCGATCTCGCCGGCGGCCTCGCGCGCGGCCTCCAGCGGCGGCTTGCCCATTCGCAGGTGACGCACGATGTTCTCGATCTCCACGATCGCATCGTCGACCAGGATGCCGACCACCACCGACAGCGCCAGCAGGGTGATGATGTTGAGCGTGAAGCCGAACCAGTGCATCACCGCGAAGGTCGGGATGATCGACAGCGGCAGCGCCAGCGCCGAGACCCAGGTCGCGCGCCAGTCGCGCAGGAAGGCCCACACCACCAGCAGCGCCAGCAGCGCGCCTTCGTAGAGCATGGTCATCGACGAATCGTAGGAGCGATGGGTCTCGTCGATGGCCGTGGTGACCAGGCGGAAGTCCACGCCGGGGTGGGACGCCTTGAGCGCGTCCAGCGCCTTGTGCACGCCGGCCTCGACCTTGACCTCGCTGGAGCCGCGCGTGCGCGACATCGAGAAGGCCACCACTGCCTTGCCATCCAGCAGCGCGGCCTGGGTGGGATCGGCCGCCGCGTCGGTGACCGTGGCCAGCGCCGACAGGCGCACCGAGCGCCCGTCCGGCAGGCTGATCGAGTAGTCGCGCAGCGCCTGCGCGTCGGCGACCGTGCCCAGCGTGCGGATGGTCTGCTGCGCGCCGTCCAGCTCGGCCTTGCCGCCGGCGCGTTCGACCTGGATCTTGGCCAGCTGCTGGGAGACAGCGCCGGCGGTGATGCCGAAGGCGAGCAGGGCGTTGGGATCCAGGTCCACGCGCACCTGGCGCTCGACGCCGCCCACGCGCGTGACCCGCGCCACACCGGGCACGCCGTACATCGCGCGCGAGATCTCGCGGTCGACGAACCAGCTGGCTTCGTCCGGGCTCATCTGCGGGGCGACCAGCGCGTAGGTCATCAGCGAGCCGCCGATGTCGACCTTGGAGATCACCGGCTCCTGGATGTCCTGCGGCAGGTCGGTGCGGATGCGGGTGACCGCATCGCGCGTGTCGTCCAGCGCGGTGCCGAGGTCGGCCTCCAGCTGGAACTCGATGCTGGTGGTGCTGACGCCCTCGCTGACCGTGGACATTACGCGCTTGACGTTGTTGATCGTGGCCACCGAGTCCTCGACCTTGCGCGTGACCTCGGCCTCCAACTGGCTGGGCGAGGCGCCCGGCTGGGTCACCGTGACGGTGGTCATCGGGAAGGCGATGTCGGGGAAGCGCGCGACCGGCAGCGCGTGGAAGCCCCACAGGCCGGCCACGCATAGCACGAAGAACAGCATCAGCGCCGGCAGCGGCCGGCGGATGGCCCAGGCGGAGAAGTTCATGGCGCGCGCGCTCCCTTGCCGGCCTCGACCACGCGCACGCGGTCGCCGTCGCCGAGGAAGCCCGCGCCCTCGGACACGACCTGCTCGCCGTCCTTCAGGCCTTCGACGATCTCGGTGCGGGCCTGCACGGTCTGCCCCGTGCGCACGCGCCGGCGGGCCACGCTGCCCTTGTCCTTGAGCGTGAACACATAGCTGTGGCCATCGCGCTGGACGATGGCCGCGCTGGGCACCATCAGCGCCTGGCCGTCGCCGGTGAGGATGCGGCCTTCGACGAAGGTGCCCGGCTTGAGCGGGCCGGGCGCGGGCAGGTCCGCATACACCGTGCCAGTGCGCGTCTGCGCGTCCACGCCAGGCGTCACGGCGCGCACGCGGCCGGCGATCGGCTGGCCGGCATAGGTCAGGGCGACGGGGTTGCCGACGGCCACGTCGGCCAGCTGCGCTTCGGGCAGTTCGGCGCGCCATTCCAGGCGGCCGTCGCGGATCAGGCGCAGCAGCTCGCTGCCGGCCGCGACGACCTGGCCGGGCTGGATCAGCCGCTTGGAGATCACGCCATCGGCGGGCGCACGCAGCTCGGCGAAATCGCGCTGCAGCCGGGCCGCGTCCAGCGCGGCGCGCGCGGTCGCCAGCTGCGCCCGGGCCTGGGTCGCGGTGGCGCGCAGTTCGTCCAGGTCGCTGGCGCTGATCAGCTGCGAGGCCGCGAGCTTCTCGCCGCGTGTCTGCTTCGCCTGCGCCAGTTCCAGCGCGGCCTTGGCCTGCTGGGCGGCAGCATCGGCCTGGGCCACCTCGCTGTCGAGCGTGCGGTGGTCCAGCTCCAGCAGGACCTGGCCCCGCTTCACCGTCTGGCCGACATCGACGTTGAGACGGGTGATGCGCTGGCCGCTCAGTTCGACGCCGAGCTGCATTTCCTCATAGGCCGACACCGGGCCGGACACGATCACGCTGCGCGCCAGCGGATAGATGCGCGCCGGCGTCAGGGCAACGGCGAGTGCCGAGGAGCCCTCCACGGGCTTGTCCTTGGCACCGCCACCACAGGCGGCGAACAGGGGCAGGGCGGCGAACAGCAGGGACCAACGCAGGAGTGGCGCACGCATAGAGGAACCAGAGGCAAGAGGTGGAGTGCTGGCTGGTGCTAGGCGCCGGTCGGCCCGCACATGGCTGATGGAAACAGCGCTGGTCCGGGACGCGTCCCGGGCGAAGTCAGGTGGAGACGGCGGATTGCCGGCGGATCTGTTGCTCGACACCGTCCAGGAGCAGGTCGATGCCGTTACGGAAGCGCGCGTCGAAGTTCGGCTCGGCCAGCACCTCGCGCGCCTCCCAGCAGTGCGGGAAGCGCGCCCTGGCCAGTTCGAAGAACGCCTGCTGCACGCCTTCCAGCGCGTCCGGGTCGGTCGGCAGCGACTGCTCCTCGATCACGAAGCCCATGACGTAGTAGACCGAATCCAGCGCCGTGCTCGCGGCGAACGCCACCGGCGCGCCGGCCTGCATCAGCGCCGCGATGGTCGCATCGCCCACGCGCAGCATGTTCTCGGTGGCCAGGAAGGTGCCCGCGAACACGCGCGCGCCATCGCGATGCGCCTTGAACGCGGTGCGGAACTCGCTTGCGATCTGATGCATCGTGGTCCGCCAGTCCTGTCCTTTTGGGATGTCGCGCGCCACCTCGGCGATCAGCGCATCGGCCAGCGCATCGACCAGCGCCTGCTTGCTCTTGAAGTGCCAATACAGCGAAGGCGCACGGATCCCTAAACTGCACGCTAGCTTGCGCAGGCTGATGCCCTCCATGCCCGCCTCGTCGAGCTGACGAAACGCCGCCTGGAGAATGTGGTCCTGCGTAAGCGGGCTGCGCATGGGCGTGGCATGGCGTCTAACAGCGTTAGGTTGCGGACTCTAACGGTGTTAGGGCGGGTTGGCAAATGCTTTGCCGAACAGGAAACGCCGAAGGAGACGACGGTTATCGGCTGGCCGCGTGTCTTTCAGCGGTCCTGTGGAGTGCCTTGTGCTGCTGACCAACAGGGCCCTGCGAATTCACCGATCGTCATCGGGCCGTTGGACTAGCGAATGTGCGCCTCATCTTGCCAGCGGCTAGCGCCGTTCGAGATACA
This sequence comes from Pseudoxanthomonas sp. USHLN014, assembly GCF_037153335.1. Taxonomy (NCBI): domain Bacteria; kingdom Pseudomonadati; phylum Pseudomonadota; class Gammaproteobacteria; order Lysobacterales; family Lysobacteraceae; genus Pseudoxanthomonas; species Pseudoxanthomonas sp. USHLN014. The sequence continues at coordinate 246 of NZ_JBBCKO010000017.1, read as the reverse complement.
AGCACTGACCAACTCAATGGGCGTCGCGTGCCCGTTTCCCGGGGGAGGATTCGACTGGGCAGCAAGCTGCCCAGTCGTTCGGTGCTACGTGGTTAGAGGAACACGTAGCCCAGCACACCGTCCATTGCCGGATTAGGGGTTCTACCCCGAAATCACGGACGGTTGTAAAAGGGCTGAGAACTTCTGGTCTTGCCTGGCGACCCTTCGTCGCATCCTCGGGTTGTGGAACCGCTCGATGTATTCGAA
>NZ_JBBCKO010000016.1:0-43688 GCF_037153335.1 Pseudoxanthomonas sp. USHLN014 | reverse complement strand
AACCGCACCGCGCTTGAACTCGGTGCTGAACTTCCTTCGCTTCGACATGAACACTCCTCATGGCCTTGATCGGCCTTCTCGTAAGTGTCCGTGAAAACGGGGGTGAACCCCCAATCTGGGAGGTGCCCTGGAATGTGCCCGCGACGAGCATACTCCTTGCGGTGCAACGGATCCAGCCATTTTCGCCGCCCTTGGAAGTGCCAATCTCGATCCCCTCCAACCCGGCGCGATCAGGGCAGATGACCCGTTCGGCCTCACTCTCCGCCGAAAAGGAAGCAACTCGATGGACCGCTCCCTCACGTGCGTCTCAGAACAATTGGGGCCATGGGACAGGAGGCTGCAGCAAACGGTTCTGCTCGGAGCCCTTTCAGCGCCAACCTTGCCCCATAGCTCCATGGCCGGCTTACCGTCGCCCAAGACGCACTGCAAAGCACGGACTCGCACGCCCAGTCCGGCGCCAGCTCTGAATCGACACTCCAGGCCCACCGAGGTGCTCTCGGTAGGTCAGACACTGACTCCGCCTTAGCAATCACTGTTTGCATTGATCGGCGGGGGGCAGATCCGCCACGAATGGCTACCAGGCACTCGCTGCGCATCTCGACGTGGGGCATGTCCTGGAATCTCTTCCAAGCGCCACCCCACCTCAAACCCGCCTGCTGGGCCAGCTCACCGAAGCGCTGGTAGCCCTGCCGCACCTGCTCGTCCCTCAGGTCCCAAGAAGGGCGCCCGCGCTTGTAGATGACCATATCCGCCGCCCAGCCGTGGTTATGGCAGCTGCTGCCAGGCCCCACTTGGGTCACGCCCTTCTGGCTGGCGAGCAACGCAGCCTGGCGCTGTTCAGAGCGGTAACCCTCCATCAGGCGCAGGTCGTAGCCCTCGCCCTTCATTTGCAAAGCGATCCGTTCCAGCGTTGAGCGAAGCTCGGGCTGGACACCGTCCCACTGCGGGGCGTCTTTGTGGCGGTGGAACAGGCGTTTGAAAAACCCAGGCTTCTTGCCGTGAACCTCGGCGGAATCGGTGGCTGGCGCGTGGGCGTAAACCATGACGGGAGCGCTGGCCAGTGCGAGCGCAAGCACAAAGCGTTGGATCATGAGTAGGCCTCCTTACTCACATGAGCGATACATCCATGCAAGCGGAGAATCGAAAACGCGCAAGGGGGCTTGCGGAATCTTTTCCCTGACGTAGAAGAACAGGGGTGGGGAAAAGTCGGCCCCACCGCTTCCTGGCGCAACGGCCCCTCCTGCCGTTGCGCCGGGAAGTTTCGTTGGGGGGGGGGGGGGCTTGCGCATTCCAGGATCTGATCTATTCGTGAGTGCACACGCTCACTCATTTCAGACCCAGGAGGCCCCCGTGAAACGCTCCCTCATCCACTGCGCTTTGCTGGCAGGCCTTGTTGCTGGCACGGCGCAAGCCCAGGTTCAAGTGGGCAACGGTGCAGATGCGACTGAGTTAGGTGCCACGGCAGTGGGCGATCTGGCCGGTGCAAAAGGAGGCGGCAACGCCGCGTTTGGTTACTCCGCTCAGGCGGATGGGGGGACCACCCCTACTGGCCACTGCATTGGCGCGACCGCAGCGGGCGCTTACGCCTCTGCACAAGGGTGCAATACCTCTACTTTTGGGGCTTTCAGTCGTGCGACGGTGGGGGACTCCACGGCCGCGGGAGCGTATGCCGAAGCAACCGCGAGCGACGCTGCGGCTTTTGGTCAGTATGCGAAAGCAACGGCGCTCAGCACCTTGGCGGTTGGTGGACACGCCCTTGCTGCTGAAATTGGAGGCACCGCCGTAGGCCCGGGCAGTCAAGCCAACGCAGAAAATGCCGCAGCCTTTGGGCTCAGCGCGAAAGCCAACGCCAAAGGCTGCGTCGCCTTGGGCACGGGCACGACCTGCGACCAAGAGAACACGGTTGCCGTAGGTAACCGACGCTTGACGCAAGTTGCCCTGGGCCAGGCGAACAACGACGCCGTGGTCGTCAGCCAACTGCGGACCGCCGTGGAAACCTTGGGCGCTGGCGCTACCGTAGTAAACGGTGTGATCGTGGCTCCGAATTACCAGCTGATCAGCGGGAACCATTACAGCACCGTTGCCGGCGCCATCTACGATCTCGATGGGCGCGTTCACCAACTGGAGCAGAACCCTGGCAGCGGTGGTGGCGCCACCGGTCCACAGGGACCCGCCGGTCCGCAAGGCCCAGCAGGCCAGGACGGTAAGGACGGAGGAAGCAGCACCACGGTGGCCGGGGCCAACATCGAGGTCACGGACAACGGGAACGGCAAGCAAACCGTTGGACTGAAAGACACCGTTGAGCTGTCCGAGCAGGGCTCGATCCAGGTCGCCAGAACCATCCACAACAGCGACGGCTTCACTGTCCAGGGCGGTCCATCGGTCACCCGATCCGGGATCAACGCCGGCAACCAGCGGGCAACCGGGGTGGCAGCAGGAGCGATCGCTCCAGGGTCCACGGACGCGATCAACGGTGGCCAATTGTGGGATTACCAGCGGGAGCAAGACGACCGCTGGAACCTGACGGACCGCCGTTTCCGCCAGCTCGACAAGCGGGTGAGCGGTGTGTGCGCCATGGCCCAAGCAAACGCCCAAATGGCCACCTCGACGTCGGCGATCCACGGTGAGAACCGCAACCGCTTGGCCGTAGGTGTCGGTGGCTGCAGCGGTCAAGCCGCCATTTCCATCGGCTACACCCGTGACGTGACCACCCCACGCGGATCCCCATCGGCTTTCTCTATCGGGGTTTCCCGCAGCGGGCAGGACACGGCCGTGGGCGCAGCCTGGGCCATCGGTTGGTAACGAATTAAAGAATGTCAGCGGCGAAAGGAGGTGATCGTATCTCGGCAAGGGCCCTTCGGGGCCCTTGTTCGCCGCCAGGAATTCAAGTGTATTTCTATAATTTACAGCCACTTACGCTTGCAATTTGGCCCTAAGCCCTGTAGGATTCGCTTCACAACGAATTCGAGGAGCTGGGGTTCGATTCCCTTCTGAATTCGATGGTCGTAACAATGCCGATAACCGCCGTCGCCTTGGCACTTGCCAAGGGATGGTTCCTCAACAGAAACAGGAATGGTGCTCCACACAACAACAGCGAGGTAAACATGGATACAAGCAACATTACTAACAAGAACGGCAACAACAGCAGTAGCAACAACCTGACACTGAAGACCGCTATCGGCACGGTTCTGAAAGTGGCGTATGACACGACCATCGGGCTTGGCGTCGGCAAGCTCCTTGCTGCACCCCAGGTCAACGCGCGGTGAGCCATGCTCCCCATTGACCGATATGAAAAGCCCGGGTCCAGCCCGGGCTTTTTCTTTGGAACGCTGCTGCTATCCGCGGCGCCTCCGATCCGGCAGAGCCGAAACCGCCCAAACCTAGCCCCGTCTTTTCTCCGTTGCCACGAACGCACCATCGGAATGAAGGACCGCGAACGTGTTCCCCTGGACGTGCTCTGGCCAAACCTGTCCTGGCAGGCCCACGAACTCCAGCGGGAGGCTCGCCTCTTGGCCTGGTTCGAACCCAGCGAACGGGTCAAAGCTCTGCGGCTGCCAGTCCTCGAACTGAAAGTCCCTGTTCCAGACCATTGCAAAGGCCAGCGGATAGGCCTTCAGGACATAGATCGCCGAACTGCCTTTCCCGCCCAAGATGCCCAGCCCGAAGTCGCGAAGAACTGTTCTCCCGCTGTAGGGATACACCCAGTAGTGAAGCCGAACCTGGCGTAGAAGATCTGACCGGTCATCGAACAGGTGCTGGCTGTGGCGTTCGTCGTAGCGATTCAAGCCCACCGATGACATGTGGCCCAGAACTCCCCTTGCCACAAGCTGCGGCCGGATACGGATGCTCTGGTAGTAGGTGACCTTGCTTCGATCACGCAAGATCTCCGTCACCTGCCGGCTCATCGATACAAGCGCCTTGTCGTAACGAGAAAGCACCGAGCCGTTGCAGGTCCTGCAGATGCTCCTGAAGCAAACACCATTGGGCATCTTGTGGGACCGCGGCTTCTTCTCTCCACTGATTGCATCGGCGACGCTGGACACCCTCAGAGCGATGCCTTGAGCCCACGCCTTAGGCGGCACGTGATTTTCGGTCAGGTCGGTTTCCTGCCCGCATATGTTGCAACGCCCTTTGGAAGGTCCAACCGGGAACTTAAAGGTCACTCGCCAGCCCCATGCTCGCCATGAACTGCGAAGAGATTACACGCAAGTGACGTGTGGCCTCTCACGTCCTTCGCAGCAGGCTTGCCAACTCCAGATTCTGATCTATTCGTGAGTGGGTCGTTTTACTCACGGAGAGACCATGACCCATCGCCACAACCTGGGACGCAGCGAGAAGTATCACGCCCTGCCCCGCACCCTTTACGCCCTATTGTTCGACGACGGGGGATGCTACGTTGGCCAAAGCTCGAACCCGCAGCAGCGCGAGAAGCAGCACCGCTCCCCCAAAGGCGGCTGGCACCGTCCCTTCCGGTTCCATGCGCTGGAAGTGGTGACCGCCACCCGGGCGGAAGCCGAAGCGTATGAGCAGGCATGGCGGGTGAAGGCCTCCCGGGAGGGGTGGCGCATCAACGCCAAGCCGCCGGGGATTGTGGTCAACCCCCACCGTCGGGCCACGGCCCACGTGCACGGGTTGGCCCACCAACGGCGGTGGCAACTGGGAACACCGGTGAAAGCCCCCTCCGAACGCGTGGGGTGGTGGCCATGGGCAGCGGTGGTGATCAGCGTGTTGGCGCTGGCCCGATGCGTCACCGGGTAAGCCTCATCTCGCGCAATTCCGCGTTTGTGATTGGCACCCGGGGTTGCGGTTTCAATCCTGCCAGCAGCTCTTCCACGTCCTGGACCAGGTTGCGCACCGGAGCAGCCTGGGTCTCGGACAAGCCGACGCTCAGCGCCATTTCTTTGTGTCGCTCGGTGCCCAAGCGTTCGGCCATGCGCTCCATCACGTCGTCCGTCGTATACATGCGGTAGCTGCCCTTGGTGAGGCGGGTGAACGCCACCAAGGCCGACTGCTGGTCGAGCATGCCCATGTTCGTGGCCAAGTGGTAAACCTCGGATTTCCCTTGTCCTTGCGCCTTGTGGACGGTCATGGCATACCGGTGGGCCAAGGCGTTGTGCTCGCTCGTGTTGAATTGCACGATGCGCCCATTCTCCTTCGGATTCGAGCCCTGGATGCGCACCACCACGTCGTAGCCGCCGGACTTGTCCTTCCGAATGCTCTCCACCGTGCCCTCGGTGCCGTTGATGACACCCAAGTCGTTGTTGGTCGCCGTGAACATCACACGGTCGCGGCGTGAGAGCGTCAGATCCTCCCACTGCCCTTTCACGATCGAGCGGAAGGTGAATTCCTCTCTGTCCAGCACGCCTTGCTCCTGGAGCCCCTTTCGGATGCCCGTGGTGAGGGCTTTGACTTCAGAGCGCGTGTGGGCCAAGACCAGCTTCTCGTCCATCGGCGTTTCGTCTTTCAGGTAATCGTCCACCAACGCCTTGATGGCCTGTCTTTCCGTTCCGAAGTCGTCGATGCAGTTGCGCTGCTTGAGGTTGTTCAGGATTTCTGTGCCCATATCAAAGGTGCCTCGGCGGCTGCGGTGCCCGCGGCGCATGTCCTTGACCTTCCCCTGCTGGTCCCGCTCGTAGAAGCTGTTGGCAGTGATCAGGTCACCGGCGTTCTTCTGCCGGCGGATCTCGGTCAGCTTCGTGTCGCCCAGGGCCATCTTCGCCAGTTCAAAGCCGTTGCCCGCGGCGATGGGCTGAAGCTGGTCACTGTCCCCTTGCAAGATCAGCTTGGCGCCCACCCCTTGGCAGTAGGTCATCAACTTCAAGGTATCGCCGGTGGCAATCATCCCGGCTTCATCGAGCACCACCACAACGTTCTTCGTCAGAGCAACCTTGCCCTGCCGGAGCTGGGAAAAGAACTTTGCAACCGACATGCAGGGCATGCCGGACTCTTGTTCCAGCTTAGCCGCGGCTTTACCCGACACGGCCAAGCCCATCAACTGCTTTCCTTCGGCTTCGAAGCACTGCTTGTAAACCTCGGCCACGGTGGTCTTGCCGGTGCCGGCCAACCCCGACATGACCCCCACGCCGGCCGTGCCGTGGGTGAGGTGACCGATGGCGGCGTTCTGCTCCTCTGTGAGGGTGAACCCCTTTCGCTTCTCATACGCGGCGATCACCCGGTCTACTGTGGAGCGGAACAGCTTGAGATCCGTCTCGTTCTCCCGCTCCTTCGAGCGGCGGATGATCTCGGCCTCCCATTCGACCATCCAGGTGGCGCAGAAGCGATCCTCCCGGTGCTTGCGCGCCAACCGAGTGCCACGGTCGTCTTTGTGGAGGTGTTCGGCTTTCACGCGCACCAGGTCGTCCTGTTCGGTGAACTCCTTCACCATTTTGAGGATCTCCTCCGCGTTCTTTTGCCCGGCGAACTCCATCCCCAACTCCCGGACCAGGTCATGCTCGCAGAACATCGCCTCGTTCTCGTGCATGCGCTGCAAGACCTCGTCAAATGTATGCGGGTCCAGGTGCTGGCCTTTGGTCTGCTTGAGCGACTGGGTGGTGGGAACCAGGCCTGGCCTTTCTCGGGCAATGTTGGCAAAGGTTTGCTGCCAGTCCTTGACCACCTGCTCGAAGGGCGGTTCTTCCTTCTTTTTGCGGGTGGCCTTGCAGGCCTCGTCGTGGCTGGCGTTGGGGTGTTCCTTGACGTAGTCCAGGATTTCCTGGCGGCGGGTCTTCGTCTGAAGCACCAGCTCCCGGTCGATGCCGGCAATCGTCGTGAGAATCTGGCCGGTCTCGCGCCCCATCACGTCCACCTCGCGCTCCCGCTGAATCCCATAGCCCAGCGCTTTCATCGCGGCGTAGAGCTCCACTTTGTAAAGGTGATCCGCGGCGTGACGGTGGCGGTAGATCTCGATGGCATCGAACGTGCCCCACTGGCCGTCCTCGCCCTTCGAGATCCCGAAGGCCAGGTGATGGGTGTGAAGGTCGGGTTCCACGTTCCGGTTGCTGACGTGGTCGGCGGCTGCCCACACCAATCCCTGGGTGTCTATAACGTCTTTCCCCGCTCTTCCGCGCCGGGTCTCTACCTTGCTCTCGATGTAGCGCATCGCCACGGCGCAGGCCTGGCGGTGCGCTTCCAAGATGGCCAGCTTCTCGCGTTCATCCGCAAGGGCAAACGCCACGCTCACGTCCCCTGGGGCGGAAATGGTCAGATCGAACCCCACCCGATGGCCGCCCTCCCACTTCTCCATCGGCTTGCCGTCGTCGTCCAACCGCACGTTTCCCCAGCGATCCGTCTTGATGACCAATCGGGCCTCCTTGCCCGCGTTTTTGCACAACGGCCTTCCGGTGGGTGAAAAGCCCTTCCCCAGCTTTTCCATCACCTCGCGGGTAACCGGCTGCCCTTCCAGGCCGAGCTCGGCGGCGAGGCTGCCGCCCCAATTGAGCGTCTGCCTCGGATCAGGACCGCTGCCGGCGTAGTAAGCCACGGCGCTGTCGATGGACAGGCGCTCGGTGGCCAGCATGTAGTCGAACATGTTGCCGTTGCGCTTGTTGTGGCCGCGGGCATCGATGCGGGTGCAATTGATCACAGGGACCTCCTGGAACGTTGATCGAACCAAGGTCCCAGAAAACCATCAATGCGCAAGGGGGGGTTACTTCTCCAGGCGCAGCGTGACCCAACGGCGTTTTATCTCCTCCACGACGGCGGTTACTGGCTCTTCGCCGAAGACTCTCACGTGCTTGGACTTGGGCACCGAAAGCACCTTGAAACCCAAGCCGATGCTCTGCGCGTTGCTAAGGTAGTAGTTGACCGTGGTCCAGGAGTCCGTGGTCCAACCCTTGGTGCGCTGTTTCGGATGGAGGTGGCCCACCGCGTCGTGTGGGATCCAGCACTTGAAGCGATATGCCCCATCGGTGTCCTTCTTAAACTCCGGGTCAGCGGTATGGCGGACCATCTCGGGATGAATGACGAGGTGATCCGGATGCGGGTCGATGGACATGTCCAGGTCCACTTCCAAGATGTAGTCGTAAACCTTGTCCGTGGTCACCAGCCCGCCGGACAGAACCGCCTCACACGCAGACACCATGTGTTCGTAGCCGGCCTGAGCCATGCGCTGCCGATATTCTGCGGCCACCTCCCGTGGCAAATAACCAAGTATCCTGGGTGGCGCCTGTTGTGTCATGACGGCCACCGCGTTTTGGTCCGCCGTGTTGGTGTTATCGGGATACAGGACGACCAAAGTAAAAATCCGACTGGTGGAGCCCTTTCGATTGTTGGCCACCTCGTCCAGCTCCTCCCGAAAACGCGAGGTCAAGGCTGCCTTCACAGCGTATTCGGCGACTGGCTTCCAAATCGGCACGGTGATCGTTGCCATACTTGCTTCCCTACATGGTGTTTAACGGGAGAATAGCGCGTCGATTTCCTCGGGTGTCATGGTCAACACCCGCTGCACCGCATCGATGCCTTCGGCGGTGGTTGGGAAGGCGGACGCGCCAGCGCTTGCAGGGGACGCGGCCGGCGATGGCCCTTCACCCTCGACCACCACACCGGCCGGCTTGGTGGTCCACGCGGCGGCCACCTGCCCTTCGCGAACCGTTGGATGGCTCCTACCGGGCCACGTCAGCAACAGCACGTCCCCGCCCATTTGGACGATCGCCTCGATGCCCCACTTCTCGGAACCGTAGCGATTGCCTTTGCGGAAACCCAACCGGTCGGTGAGCTCACCGCTGGAAACCAACGCGCGGCTCTCTTCGTGAATCTGGGCCTTGTCCTCGTGCCCACGCCAGGCGATTTTCCGCTTGCCGAGCTGGCTGGCCAGCTTGTCCCGGGTCGCCCCCATCTGCACTTGGCACACCACGTGGGTTCCGACCAGCGACGAAAACGCTTGGGCGGTCTTGTCCCCGTAGACCAACTCAATCTGGGAGTGATCCTGGACCGCCATGATGGCCACCACGCCTTTGCTGCGTCCCAACGCCAGCAAGGGATCGATGTTCAAGCGCCCAGCGGTGGTCAGCTCATCGAACACGAAGTAGAGCCCACGCCCGCCCTCGTTGTCCGGCAAGCCTGGCCCGATGAGATCCGGCACGGCCACGTTGATCATGGCGGCGATGTAGGCCTTCGTCAGGGTCGGATCGGGTCCGGATTGAACGATGACCTGCTTGCGCCCGGTGTAGTCGTCCCGTATCCACTCGGTCATCGAGAAACGGCGTTTGCCGATCACCGGCCATGCGGTGGCCAGGTCGTCGATGAGGCGGGTGAAGCCCCCCAAGGAGGACAGAACGCTGGACGTGGTTTGGCTCTCCGGATCACGCACCAGTGCGGCGCCGCGGGGGTAATGCGGGCGCATGCCTGCGCCCATCTCCGCGGCCGGACGGCGCACCAAGGCCGCCAGATCGGGCCACCCCCACTGGCCAGGCCGGGTGTTTTGGAGCTCGCGCACGCACCCAATCAACAAGTCCTGGGCGGCCATGCTCCAGAACTTGGCGTTTCCGTCGCCCTCCGGGATGATCGAGGCAGCGAACGCCGCCGCTTGGGTGGGGGTCCGCACGTCGGCGGCGACGTCCCACACGTGGGAGCGCGCATCGAAGGGCGACACGATGATGGGCCTTTTGAAGATCGACGTGAAGTCGCCTTTGATGTCGTAAAGGAACAGCTTTGCGTCCCTCTTTCGCGTCAGTTGTTCCAGGATATGCTTGAGGATGACGCTCTTGCCCGACCCCACCGAGCCGGTGATCAGGACGTGGCGCGCCCAATGCTTCTTCGGCAACCGTAGATCGGGGTGGAGGGACAGGGCGAAGGGATCCGCCTCGGCGTCTTTAGGGGCTATCGAGCGGTGCTGGGCTTCGTCCACGGCCTCCTTTCCTTCCAATAGCCGCGGTCCGGACAGGTGCCAAGTGTTGCTCACCGGCTCGGCCGCCTTGAAGAACGTGCGTAGGCCAAGGCCCGCTGCCAGCAGAAGCGACGCCACGATCCGGGACCACGTCGCCACTGGGTGGTGGTAGGACACCAGTTCGATGAACTCCCGTGCCGGAGCACGTGCCGAGATGCCAGCGGTCAGGAAGTGAAAAGCGGTCACCAGACCACCTCTCAAGGCATCGGCGAAGCGGATGAGCGAGCCATCGGGATGCGGGATGAGCCAAGCAACGCCCATGCTCCCCACGTAGATCAAGCCAAAAACGAATGCACCGGCAAGAACGGCGCGGTGCCAGTATCGGACCGGCTGGGAAGGCGCAACGCTGCCGGGCACGTCACCCAGCGCGTCAAAAGGCTTGGGTTTGCTCATGTCGGTGCATGCGCGTTGGGGTCCGCCCTCGCCACCCTGGCTGCTCAGGATTGGCGCCGTGGGCCATCAAGTGGAGGCAGGCCCGGGCGTGCCTGTGAAGCGCGGCAAGGTGGAGCGGTGCCCACCCGTGGGCGTTGAGGGCCGCCACGTCGGAGCCCGCTTCAACCAGAGGCGTGACCAGCGAGGCGTGACCAAACCGGGCCGCGTGGTGGAGGGGCGTGTTGCCGCTGGCATCGGGCAGCCGGGCGTCCGCACCCATGCCGATGCAGGCCAGCAGTGCTGCTTCGTGGCCCGCCCGGGACGCCCCCACGAGCCAGCCCTGCCACGGTGCGTTCTCCCGCAACCGGTTTGCATCGGACTGCCGTGCCCACGCTTCCTCCACCGCCATCGCCATGCCTTGGAAGAGCGAGACGTGCTCTGCCATGGACAACCCAGCCACCCTCTCTGCCAAGGTGCTGTAAACCATCGGCTCGTCACGGTCTGCCAAGCGTCTCTCGTAAGCACGCACCAGGTTCTGGGTGGACGTCCGCTTGGGCGCGTCGAACCCCAGGCGATGCAAGCCCCAGCGCAGGTCCACTTGGGGCACATCATCGTGCTCCCGCTGGCGCACCTGCCAAACCAGATCGCCCAACCGACCCTCAACAGGGGCAACGCTCAGTGCGTGGGCGCGCGCCAACACTTGCGAATCGTGAAGGCCTTTGGATGCGCCGGCTTCGCGAGCGAGCGCGGCCGCCAAGGCCTCCGCTCGTTGGAGGCCCAGGGGACGCAAAAGGCGCAACAGGGATTCTTGAGTGTCCATCCCCATGGTTGTAGCGTTGAATCGCTGGCCGTCAAGCCAACACGCAGAAATGGTGGGTCAGGCAGGACTTGAACCTGCAGGGGAGTGAACCAGCAGTTTTACAGACTGCCCCGGCTTCGTTATCGGACTACTGACCCGAACGCTAAACGCTGTCGGGTGGGCCAAAGACGATCCAACCCAACATGTAGAAAATCAGCGCGGGGTAGAACCAGAAATCAAACCCCTCCCAGTCAAACCGGCGCCAACGCTTCCTGCATCTTGCGCGCAGCTTGAGCCAGCGCCGGCTGCTCACCGGAAGGAACTCTGGACCACCACCCCGATGGTCACAAAGCCCACCACCGCCATGGCCACCACTTTGAGCAGAACCGGAACGGCCGGAGGGTAGGCGAGGACAGCCGTTGCGAAGGTCGCGATCAGCAGGAACAAGCCGGTCAGCAGTGGGACCGCGTTTTCGAAAGCGAAGTCTTTGAGGGCATTGAACAACGTGGACATGGCGGCTCTCCTTGTGGTTTTCATGAGTAGGCCTGCCTACTCTTCATACAACCAGTAAAGCACCACAAAACTGGACGTCAAGACGCAAAAATGCCCGATTCTGCGAAGAACCGGGCAGATTTGAACATCGGTGAAGATCACTGTCGGAAGACGTTCGGCTGGGCCTGCTTCTGGTGCTTCTCCCAATCGTAATTGGCAGCGTAGTCCTTCATGAAAGCCGCCTCCTTCAACGAACTGCGGGCGTAATCAGCGTATCCCAGGCGCCCGGGTCCGTTCTCCATCCGCTGCTCACGGGTCAACATGGGAGGGCTCTCCTCACGCTGGGCCCCGCGTTGCTGCCGCCACTGCGCAACGGTCGCATGAACCACCTGCTCGTGCTTGTCGTCCGGCTTTGCATCACGAACGGCTTTGTCGGCCTCCTGGATCTTTGCCTGGAGCGCGGCGATCTGATCGGGCGAGGCCTTCTCTGCCCAATCCAGAACGCGCTGTCGGCGTTGCTCGATGGCGCCTTGGTCTTGGGCCACATTCTGCTCGAAGTCCGCCCGCGCCGCGCTGTCCTTCTGGGGCGGTGGGCGATCGCCCAGAAGCCGCTCGTTGCGCTGCGCTTGGAGTGCTCGCAGCTCGGTCATTTCTTCGATGGGTTGGGAAAGGGTGTTGCTCATGTTTGTTTCCTCCGCTGGGGTGAATAGGTTCATCGTTGATCAATCCGCAGGTTTGGCAAGGGGGCGAACCCCCTCGCCTATCCGCATCAATCCGCGTCGGGCAGCAGCTCCGCCAGGTCGAACCGCTTGATGCCGGCACGGCTCAGCGCCACGATGGCGTGACCGCGGGGCTCAAGAAGAGCGGAGTATTCTTCCTGCAGGAAGAGCGGCTGCACCTCGCGCTTGCCCCCGGTGGGCATGTCGATGTCGCGCGCGATCTCGTCTTGGCCCAGCGTGTCCTCCGATCCAATCCGCCAGCGGCGACCCGTCACGGCGTCGATGCGCGAAGCCGTCAACCGCCCCGCCCCTTCCATGCGCATCTTGTCGTAGGCGGACGCGTAGGCATGATCTGGGTCGTTGAGCACAGAGTGGCGCCAGTTGTTCATACCGCCTTGGTAGTCGATGCCCCGGGTGCGCTGTTTGAACGTGGTCAACGTTGCCTGTCCGAACCGCTTTTCCAGGTATTCGTGGGTGTTGTGCGAGCACTTCAGCGCGATCACCGATTGCATCGTGTTGGCCATCAGCTCCGCCTCGTTGACTGACCCAAAGGCGTTGACCAAGCTTTCAAACCCTTGAGTTGCAAGCACGGGCATCAACCCCAGCGAGCGCGAAACGGAGAACAGGTTGATGTCATCGGCCGTCAACAACAGGTGGGCCTCGTCCATCATCAACATCACTTCAGTTTGCCCAGGCAACGCTTCGCGCCACTTGTCGCCGAACGCACCACGCGCTTTGATTCCGTTCATGACCCGCTGTTTGAGCAGGCGCATCATCATTTCACCCGCTTCACCGAATTGGGTCGGGGGCAAGAAGAGGCCTACCATGGCTCCATAGAGCGCGTCGGACACATCCACCTCGCCCGTCTCAATCGAATGCCAAGGCATGTCCGTCTTGCTGTCACGCAGCTTTTCGCCTCGCAATAGCTTCTCCAGCAGCCCTCGTGAGTTGAGCGTGAACGATTGCCTCTGTTCCGGATGCATCGCGGGAATCTCCAGGAACGCCCATTCCAGCGAGCTCTGCAGCTGAGACATGGGACGGAAGAGATCCGGGTGGATGGTCTGCGGAGCGCTCTCTTGACGAAGGCGGTGCTGCTGCAGGTAGGCCGCGTAGGCCAGCCGCCCTTCTTCGTCATGGCTCGTGTCCGCCTCTTCCAGGCCCAAGTATTTCACCACCTCCATCAGCTTTGCATTGGCACGAGGCGCGGGGCTGGCGGGAATCACGCGTTCGACAATGGACAACAACTTGGCGTGGTGGAATGGCGTGTATTGCCATTGCCTATCATCACTCACAGGGATTCGATGGATGGCGATCTGCTCGGCGATCCGCTCGAGCAAAGCCTCAGTCTCGGCCACATCCTCGTCCAGCTTGCGCTGTTTGACCAGCTCAAGCTCCGCGTCCAACTGTGCACGCTCCAGCCCTTCCAGCTTGGCCGAACACCAAGACCTGTAAGCCATCTCGTGATCCACGAGCGCACGAAGAATGATGCCGGTGTGGTAAAGGAACGCATCGCCACCATCCGTCCAAAGCTTGGATTTCTCGTCCACGCGCCCACCCGATGCGCCGCGCAATGCCCGGACGATTTGATCGGGCGCCAACCCTTCGTATGACGCCACCCGCATCCCGGGTTTGACGACGATATCGAACAATCCTTCCAAGTCCGAGATGATCGCCCCGTCTTTGCCGTCGGCGATGAGCGCGCCACCGCCGGCAAGCTTCTGCTGCTTCAAGCGTTCCCTTGCATCTGCGTGGCCTGGCGCCACACATGCCATCGCCAACGCGGCTCTACGGAACCGACGAGCGATGGGTCTCAGCGCGGCGAAGGATTTGCCAGATCCAATGGCTCCAAATACGAGCAGGCCCTGCTGACAATCCCTCCACGAGAACATCATCACGGTGCCCAGGTCGGGCGAGTAGCCATAGCCCTTGTCGGAAAGGTGTCCCGTGGCGCGCCCAATGGTGATCAGCGGGGTCTTGTCCCGCAGTGCCGCCTCGGCTTGCTGCTCACGCGCCTTGACATGTGCGTTGATCAGCGCCCCCTGGGTGGCCAAGTTGTTGTCGTTGTTCTGCAGGTAAAGCCGGGCAGCGTTTTGGACAAAGTTTCCTTCGGCGTATTGCATCGCATACATGCACGCCAACACGAAAGGTGCCGCCTCGCCCAAGCCAAACGGCAGGACCTTGGCGACAACCAAGGTGGCAAAGATGAGCCCCACCCACTTCATCGCTTGAATGAAGCGCGCGGCCGTCCCGCCAATGACGCCCCGGTGCGGGTGCGAGGCCGCCGACACAAAGCAAACCACAAACACGATGCCGACCAAGCCGAATGCCCACCATAGGTAAGCCTTGGCCATCTGGGCATACACAGCCATGCCGCCGGCTTGCATTGCCACCTCGGTGCCGCCCTTGCTGTCGCCGACCATGAACTGAAGCGCCATCGGAACCCACTGCAAAAGCACCAGGGCCTTCAGGGCCTCCTTCATGCCCTCGCCTTGCTTGAGGGCGATGAAGTATGGAATGGTCAGCAGCAGAGCGGCCCAGCCTGCCCAGCCGATGAGGCTCACCAGGAAGGTCGCCAAAACGCCGATCACGGGGAAGGCGAGATACATCAAGGGAGTGGCCAGGCTGTCGCCGCCCTGCCCCATGTCATTGCCCTGTAGGAAGCCCTCGGCACGCCGTCCAAGCTTCGTCGTGATGATCCGCGATTGGGTGTCGCGCAGATCCTCCGGGACCTTTGGCCACCACTCCTGGAATTCGTCCTCGCTGCGTCCGTCGGGCACCTTGAACCCCTGGGCGTTCTCGTCCCAGACGGCGCCGCACTCCAGCGCGAAATCCCGGTCAGCCTCTGGCACATCGAGCTCTCGACTGCGAACGCGATCGGTCACGTCAAAGCGCCCCACCAGGTTTTCATACTCCTCGGCGGATTTGACGATGATTTCTTCCTTCACTTTCGAAGGCTCGCCGCACTTCCGGCGTAACTTGCGCCCCAGGCCGCTCGTCCAGTCAAGCACGTTGAACAAACTGATTGCTGCCATCTCTGTCTCCCTCCCCTGTCAGATCAACGAAGCCAATGCGCCAAGACGGCAAGCACCAAACAAATCGGTGCGCACGCCAGGAAGCCCGCTTTGGCCACCCAGCGCTCTGCGACCTGCTCAACCTTGCTCGCGTAGAGCCGATCCTTGGTCCATGCGTCATACGCGGCGTCGTCTCTGACCGGCGGTCTGCGATCGGCGCGCAAGTAGTAGAAAGTGCGGCGGACGCCTTCGCTCAGGTGGCCCATGCCAAACGATTCAGGGCTACCGAGGAACAAGCGCCCGTGCAGGTTCAGCCACTTTGAGCCGAAGTGAAGTTTTCCGGGTTCCCGGTATTGCGTAAAAAACCACTTGAACATGTCTCCCCCTTATTCGCGAGTAGGTCACTTCTTTCTAGATCGAATCCGCGGATGCGCAAGGGGATCAATCGATCCCCGACTTCTTCGCCCAGGCGTCCAGGTCAGCGTTGGCTTTTCGCTGCCAGTCGTTCCGCAGTTCGGCGGCTGGTGCGGGGGCCTTCTTCGGCAACGTGGCGGTCGCACGTTTCGGCGAAGGCATTGGCTGGGGCGCAATCGGCGCTGTCGTCGTTGCCGGGGGAGCGGCGACAGGTGCGGGTTTCTGGATCGTAGCTTCTGGCTTGGCCTGTTCTGAAAGCACTGCTGGAGCAGGCGCAACCACGGGGACTTCCACCACCTCGGGCAACTGCTCGGGAGCGGCTGGAGTGGCAACCGGTGCCACGGGAGCCGGTGTGCTTGGAGGCACCTGGTTGTTCTTCCCAAGCAAGAAGTAGATCGCCCCCGCGACCAATGCCACCGCCACCACACCGGCCAAGACCCAAGGCAAACGAGAGCGGGGGCTGGGTTGGATCGGAGTTACTGGCTGCTCTGGTGACGCGGCCTCCGGGGGCCGGTTGGACCCTTCAGGCACCGCGGAAACGGACAGGACTTCCACTGCGTCCTGCTGAGACAGATTGACCAAGGCTGCCGTATCTTCATTGCTCAACGCCTTGGCGTCCACCGAAGGGCCACCCAATCCATCTGCAACCTGTGCGCCGGGCTCTCCAAGTTCATCAACCAGCCCCCAAACGGTGCACATTCCCTTATCACCCGCTCCTACGAGAACCGGAGCAGCTGCATCGGACGTCAGTTGCCTAACCAACATTTCCTGCTCCACGGTAAGCGGAGCGTCTTGGGGCTTCTCTTGGGCAGCACGATGTTCCTGGACTTCCCGGGCGCGCTTCGCGTCCAGCTGTGCCTTGGCTTCCTTTCCCTTCTCTGCAGCGGCAGCAACGCCCTTCTGGGTCAACTCGGCAGTGCGCTTGCCGATCACCCCGGCCCAGTGACTGGCAGCTTTCAGGTTTTCTTTCACGCCATCGGAAACCAGCCGCTCTTCCTGCGTGGGCGAAGCGGTCGGGGTTGCGTTGGCACGCTTCAGCAATTCTTCGCGCTTGCGCTGCAGGATTCTTTGGTTCTTTTCTTCTGGGGTCATGTGGGCTCCTGGGAATGGGGGAAGGAAGCCCAGGCATCGCAAGACACCCGGGCGATTGGCGTCAGCGGACGTCAGGCACCGGGGTAACGACGATCACGGGCTCACCGCTGCCGCAGCGGTCGTCCACCGTGACCTTGGACAGCGCGCCACGCTTGGCCAGCTCAACGATGGGCACTTGGCAGGCGGTCTTGTCGGCTCCTTGGAACACCACCGTCAACCCGTTACTGGACTTGCTCAACAGACCCGCGAACTTGTCGAGGAAGGCCCGGGTGTCGGTGTCCAACCGCTTCATGTCGGCGGGGTTGTAGTTCAACCGCAACGAATCCAGGACGGCTTCCTGCTGGCCCTCCACGGTTTCGGTCTTGGTGACCACTTCGGCTTTCATGCCAGCCGCACGGGCGGCGTTGGCGGCCTGCTCGGCGTGCTCCCGCTGCTGCTTCACGTAAGACGCCGAAGCCCCCACTGCAGCACCGGCGGCGCAAGCGCCCAAGGCCTTGTCCTTCTTGCCCGTGAGCAAGGCGATAGCCCCACCGGCCACGCAACCGATGCCACCGGCTTTGAACAGACGCTTCTTGTCGGCCTTGGTCTTGCTATCGTCCTCCGCGGCATGGACCGCATCAGGGGCGGCCTGGGCGGAAACCTGAAGCGGCATGAACGCCGCCAGGCAGAGAGTGAGAGGAGCGGAATGACATTTCATGGGATGGATCTCCTGCTGTGGGGGAAAGTTAGGTGCGTGGAGCAGTCATGGGTCCGGTTGCGGGCACCTTGGCCGCACCAGAACCTTTGGGAGAGGGTTGCGAGAGGGCCGCCGTCACGACCTTGCGAAGTGCTTCTTCGTAGCGCTGAATGGCGCTGTCCTGCTCCGCCTTCGTTTCGTCTCGCAGCCGCCGCAGGTCTTCTTGGAACGCACTGCGGAACAGCGCGTTCTCTTCCCGCAGATCGTCGATGAGGCGCTCCAGCTGAGCGCTGGCGTTCTCCAACACGCTCACCACTGACGTGGCGGTGTTGTGTCGCTCCAGCGCCTCTCGCATGTAAGCGCTGAACCCACTGCCCGATTCACGAGCAAGCCGCTGAGCAAGTTTCAGTTGCCCGCGGTCGAGGTTTACGTTGTGACGAACGAACGCCATTGGTCGAGTAACTCCATTTCGGGATTACTCCACCGATACCGCGAATCTCGGAGTTGGCAAGGCCCCACCGCAGGAGCCTGAAAAACAAAGGCCAAACGAGCTAACAAGCACCGACACTGTCTCCATTCGCTGGAGACACGGTCAGGCCTTGATTGGATTGGGATTTCGGCAGATGTGACGCCGATTCTTGGGCGAAAAACGCACTCCCACTTAAGTGCGTCATGTGTATGACGACTCTGGGGAACCGTCCGGGCTCCTGCTTCTCTGCCACTGCCGACATTGCTTCCACCCACGCTGGGCTCTTGCAGTTGCTTTTCGGCGGCCCCTTGCGTGTTGCCCCAGCTGCGCTATTGGTGGTCCACGCCCCCTCGCCCCACAGGACCACCGCCCACGCCATGCCCACGCAACGCTCCCGCTCTTCCACCCCTCACGCCCACCGATGCCCCACCCCGGGAATCCGTGCGGAGCGTTTCAGCCCACCGTTTCGCATTGCCCCGGATCCGCAGGACAGGTTGCCCTCACCCACCCGCAGCACCACCCCACGACACCCAAGCCACGTTGGTTTTAGTCAAACGTGTGCAGTGCCCATGGATACACCGACACCGTGTTTTCCGAATCGCAAGTGGGTAGCCAAAGAACCCTTGGAAGGAAAGCGCGGAGCCCTCGCCGCATTTCGTTTTAGTCAAACGAGGGTGCGCCCCATGGCCTTCATTCACCGCCATTGGCCCATCAGGGATCCGTCTGCTTTCGTTTCAGGAGCGCTCCCATGACCGCCGCTGACGTGGACGCGTTCGCCCGCCGCGTGCTGGCCTTCCATGCCGCCCGTGGGCCTGCCACCCCACGCTGGGCGCTGGACGTGGCCCGCCGTTCTGAGAACCCTGCGTGCGCTTTCTGCACCGCCCCTTTGAAGGCTGATCATCGCCATTCGTGGGGGCTTTCACCCCTCGTTCCGTTGAACCAGGGCGGCCCGGCGGACACCGAAAATCTGCTCATGGCCTGCAAACGCTGCATCGCTGAACGCGGCAGCCGAGACCTGTTGGCCTGGCCCGAGTTGAGCCAACGGTTGCCCCCAGCCATGCTGGATGCCCTGCTGGCCGACCGGCTGCTTGTCCTCCAGCGCTCCGACAACCACCTGGTCGAGGTGGGGCGCTTTGCGAAGCCGGCCACCGTTCTTGCCCAGCTTCAAGAGCGCTGGATACACCCCCGGCTCCTCGTCCACGTGGAGCGGCATTCGGACAGCTGGATGTTGGGGTGGCCACTGGCCCAGCGTGCCGATCTGACGCGGAACGACTTGGCCGCGCTCTTGCGCAACGTGCACCGGGGCGAATGGCTGGAACACCCCGAGGTGGTGGCCTTCCGGTTGACCGCGGATGTTTTTCAATTGGCGGTGTGGCAACTGATCGCCCTCCACGCCCTGGTCATCCCCCTGGCCCAAGGGACAGCGCCCCCTCCCGATCGAACGTTTGAGACCCGCTGGATGGCCCGGTATCCAAGCCTGCGCCAGATCCGCCTGCGGCGACAGGGCGCGCACGAAACACCGTGGCCAAGCAAAGGCAAAGACCACGTCGCGGCTTACAGCGACAGGCCTAACGCCGTTCGCATGCGGACCCAGCGCCAAGCAACACGTGAGGGGGAAACGAAGGCCCAGTGGTTGGAAGCAAGGCGGCGTTTGGCGAAGCGAGACGCGGGCGTGGTAAGTGGGACGCTGAGGGCATGGTTGCCCGGGGAGCGGGCAGCCATGCAGGCCGATGTGGACGATCTAGCGTCGTTGTGGTTGGAGGCCCGCCAGCGGAAAGTGCAAGGCCTCTCTCAGCGGCCGTGATCCACTACCATTAGCTTCGCACCCAACTAGAACACCATCCGGCATGGAAAGCGAAAAGGAACGCATCGCCAAGTGGCGGGCGGAGAAACAACGACGACGCCACGAAGAGAAGAGCCAAGCCGCCAAGCGGACCTACAGAAGCCTGTTTGCCATCGATGACGATGAGCTGACCGATCCGCCCGAGCTTCAGGAATACTTGGTCCGCCAAAACCTAGCCAAGGGGAACCTCGCCCGCCGGATGAGCAGCGGTGAGGTCCAGTTGGCGCTGAACACCTGGGGCTTGGACGAACTGAACCAGCTTTGGAGCATGCGCCGAGAGAAGCTCTCTTACCTCGAAGACGCCGCCCTCCTGTTGGCCCACATCCGACACCGATCCGGCATTGACCCACAGCTGCGCCCGGCGGCAGGGCTGCTTGGATACGACGCCATCCAAGCACTCCAAGGTGTGCTGGAAGAGAGCGGGCGGTTGGCAGCGGAGCAGTCACTGCCCCCTGCAGTGGAAGCCGTCGTGGCCGAGGGCAAGCGGGTGGAACAAGTCCTTCGGGTGATCCGAGAGGGCCAAGCCGAGTTTCGCAAACGCCTAGTCGCCCACTACGGAGCCGTGTGCATGGTCACCGGGACCGCCTTGGCAAGCGTCATCGACGCCGCTCACATCGTCCCCTACAACGGGGCAGCCACCAATGCTTTGAGCAATGGCTTACTGCTACGGAAGGACATCCACGCGTTGTTCGATGCAGGCCTGTTAACGATCGGGCCGGACCTGGTCGTCTACGTCAGCGCGGGGGTGGACGATCCGTTCTACCGTTCGCTGGACGGAAAGGAGCTCTCGCTGGACGCTCCGCCCAAGATGTCCAAAGAGGCCCTGCGGCGGCGACTGACGGGCAATGAATCGTCCGAACTGGAGGTTGCCAGCCTTCCCCAATGAGCCGACCCAAAGCTCCGGCTGATCGGACAAATCGAACCATTGCTCATGATAGAAACGCCCTCCGCCTGGATCCGGAAGTTCAATCAACGGTTCTTCGCGCCGTAGGCGTATGCCTGCTCCCGCCAGGGGACGCTTTTTCAGCTGCTTTTGCTCTGCCCACGGGATGATCCACAGACACAAAAAAGCGGCCATAGCCGCTTTCTTCGTCCCCCTGATTGTGAGGGTCAGTAGATCTTTCCGTTCTTGCTCATCCCCAAGTTCCGCACCGCCACCCTGGCGGCCTTGCGGTCCTCCGCGTGTTCGTCCTCGGGCGAGCTCACGATCAACAGCGTTTTATCCTTGATGAGCGACGCGGCCGCATAGTCTGCCAGCGCCACCATGGCGGTGGTCAACGCGACTTCACTGCCGGCGTCCTCCGAATCGTCAAAGCCGAACAGCTTGGCGATGTTCTCGCGGAGCTTTGGCGGGATAGTCACCATGGCCCGGTGGTGGCGCAGCCCGTCCTCCCGACGGCGGTAGTCGTGCAGCGTGACCGATCGGGGCATGACCATGTGAACCCGCTTTCCTCCGACGCTGCCCGCCTTCTGGCTGTCGTCGTAGTCAAAGTACGACTTGCGCTCCGGGTAGTCGCCCGGCCCGAGCAACAGGTGCTCCGGGATGCGGGCAATCGGAACGCCTGCCGCTTTGCTGGCCCGGCCGGGCTTGGCATGGGTCACGTCCTTGACGTCATCCAAGGTGCGCTTGACGGCCTTCTTCGTGGCAGCCTTCTTGGCAGGAGCTTTGCGAGTGGCCATGGGTAGGTCTGGAAGGGAAACCAAGGGAAGCTCCATCATGCCGCAGCCCTCCTGCCTGCACCAGCAGCCAGGGCGTCGCGCACCCGGACAGCCAGGGCGTGGATC
Source organism: Pseudoxanthomonas sp. USHLN014 (assembly GCF_037153335.1). Classification (NCBI taxonomy): domain Bacteria; kingdom Pseudomonadati; phylum Pseudomonadota; class Gammaproteobacteria; order Lysobacterales; family Lysobacteraceae; genus Pseudoxanthomonas; species Pseudoxanthomonas sp. USHLN014. The sequence continues at coordinate 22,133 of NZ_JBBCKO010000016.1, read as the reverse complement.
TCCTCCTGGGCCACCCGGGCCCAGCGGCCGTTGGCGTCGAACACGGTCTTTCCCTCCTCGTAGCAGTCCGCAAACAACGCACGATCCCGCACCAGGACGGCACCCGACATCTTAGGGTGCTCCAGGCGGCGTCGATGGGCTGCCCGCTTCTCGTTGGCCCGATTGGCGATGGGCAGGTAACGCTTTCCCTTCTTTTCAAGAACATCCACGGTTCGCAGAAAGATGAGAAAGCTGGGCCCATCGAGCAACGTGGGCACCAGGTAGAGATCGGCCTCGGGGATCACTTCGTTGTCCGGCAGGCGTGGTGGAGTGTCGGTGATCTCCACGTCGAAGCCCGGGGAGCGCGAGCGCCCGACACTGAACGGTGTTTCGTCCGACAGTGAGGCAAACGCACAGGCTCCGCCTTGGGGGTCCCGGTCGTTGACTAACACACGCAGGCTGGGGTCACGGGCATAGCACCCGGCTAGATTCAGGGCCAGCGTCGTGCGGCCGACGCCACCCTTGAGTGAGAAGTTGCACAGTCGCATAGGACATCCTTTCGTGAGTAGATAGGGGTTCCTATCGAATCTACCCCGACGCTGCCATTGCGCAAGTGTATGTTTTTGCAACCCTTTCGGGCCGTTCAGCCCTTGGATTCTTTTCTATCCTTCCGGCAAGGCGGCTGGACGACGGCAGTCCCACCGCAGCGTGTGGGCGGTGTTTGACGCCGAGCAATGCAGATCGAACGGCTGAGAGGCCATCCATACTTTGACAGACGGTGGCGCAGCGCCATGCAGTGCTTCGATGATCGTCCAGCGTTGTTTTGCCGGACCGAACTCCGCGAACACGTCCGCTCCGGCTTCAGCCAGCATTCCAGCCATCTTGTCGTAGCACTGCCGCTTGGCCGGGTCATCCTGGTTCACGTGCCACGCCATGCAAGCGACGTGGAAAGCGGTGATTCCGTTGGGCCCCACCGGGTGGTCCAAGGACGGGAAAGCCGTCAGGCCCCTCCACGCCTTCAGACGTGCCTCGCGGATGGCCGCAATGGTTCTCTTCAAAGCCTGTGGGTTGCGGTGCTCGATGGCATCCAGAAGCCGTTGAGCACGCCGGTCGGTGGTCATTTCCATTGCAGCTCCTTTCGCAGTTGGCGCTCAAAGTGGCGTTGCTGGCGGGCCAGGCGGACTTGCCGGCGAAGCTTGCCTTCGGGCAGGAACGCTGGAGCCGTGGGAGGGATGTGTGCGAAGGAATGGCCAGCGATGGGGCGGGCCTCGCGGATGGGGTTTTCAATCATGGCGGCGATCTCTTGGGTTGTTTGAATTTCTTTCGTGAGTAGGTCGCCCCACTCCCTTAATCCCATGCAACCAGACCACTACGCAATGTCAAGATGAAAAACCCATCTTTTTTAGACTAAAAACAGGGACTTGCGGAATCCCAGGTGCATCGCATGCTGAATGCATGACGCACACGATCCGCCCCCGTTGTTCGCCCACTCTCACCCGCCTTTCCAAGGGCGTGCGCAGCGCGCTGGGCTTCACCCTCACCGAGGCCTTACTGGCGCTCGGCGTTGTGACCGCCGCCACGGGCGCGATGTTCCTGTTCTTTGGCCAGGTCGATGCAAAGGCCAAGGTGGCCAGCGAAACGCGCAACCTGCGTGAGTTGTCCCGACGTATCGAGAGCAGTTTTGGGATGGTGGGGACGTTCCGCGGGGTGAGCACCACGGCCATAGTGGTCGATGGTTTGGCCCCTGATTCCCAGCTCGGCGCCGGGGAAAGCGTCTTGACCAACGTGTGGGGCGGCGCGGTGAACGTCCAGCCCTACACCGTTGATCGCTTCGGGGATTCGTTCTCCGTCAGCTACGCCGGCCTTCCTCGCCAAGCTTGCGTGGACCTGGTCGCGGCCAACGCGGGCGGGGTCTGGGACGCCCAGGTGTCGGACGTGTCGGTGATTCGAAACATCGGCGGCCAGCTCGACGTGGGGTTGCTGGGTAGCACGTGTGCGGACAAATCGCGCGTGGTCTTCGTCTACCACAGCGGATTGTTGGGGGGCGAATGGACCGGGGCGCCGCTGGTATTGCCGCCCGCCACGCCCTCTGTCACCCCACCCGTTTCTCCGCCCGTGGGAACCCCTGTGGGGCCCGTAGGACCAGTCGCGCCTTCCACGCCGGTGTCGCCCCCAACCGTCCCGCCGCCAAGCGTTCCTCCCACGACGCCCCCACCGGTCACGCCGCCCGCTCCCCCGGTGAGCGTGACGCCTCCGGCTCCGCCCACTTCACCGCCGGCCACACCGCCGCCGATCAGCACCACGACGCCGTGCCAAGAGTGGAGCGAGAACCGCACCATCAACTGCCCATTGGGCCAAGTGGGCCAGGTGTTCCAGAACCGCCGTCACCACTGTGGACCCGACCCGAACGTTTACGAAGCGTGGGCGGGATCCACGAACGCCGGCAGTTGGACCACGACCAGCAGCACCTGCACGCCGTGCCCTGCTCCAGAGTCGCGCAATGTGGGATGCCCTGCAGGCCAGTTTGGCGCGATCGGCCAGCAGCGCACCTTCTCGTGCACCGGCACGGGATCGTGGAACGCATGGACACAGACCAACACCACCTGCGTGGCGTGCCCAGCGCCTTTCCCACAAGCCGAAACCCAGTGGGTCACCACGGCGGCCGCTTGCCCGGCGGGCCAGAGTGGATCGCACACGTGGCAAGCCGAGCAGCGGCGGACGAGGATGGGGTCTTACAACTGCCCGGCCACCACGTGGTCGCTGCCCAGCCCGACGTTCACGTCATGGACCGCCTGGGCGGACACTGGCGGTCGCAGGGACGAGACAAACACTTGCGCTCCAGTGGGCCAAGCGTGTTTGACCGAAAGCAACAGCGGCACGCTGGACGCCAGCGATGCTTACTACAGCATCTCTTACTCCTTGGCCGGGTCCTGGGGCGGCTGTTCGGCCAGCCGCCGCGACAATGGAGTGCGGGGGTCTGGCGACTGCAGCGCGGGCGCCAACGGCGTGCTGACACAGTCCGAGTGGGCCGCCCAAGCGCAATTGGGGGACGCGTATACCGAAAGCGGCTCGCAAAGCGGTTGGGGATCGGGGATGCGGGAGTTTTGGGGATGGGACGAGCACCGATGGGAGAAGCGGGCCAGCTGCACGTCCGCTGGGTCCTTCGAGGTGCTGAGCGACAGGGGATCGGGCAACTCCCAACCCCATGGTTGCCGGGGGGAACTGCACGAGGATGCCGCGCCAGCCGAAGCGAGGGCCTTCTGCTCAGGCCAGCCCGTGGGGCGATGGACGGACATTTCCTACTGCTCCGATTCGGCCTCTCACACCTACTACGGCTCCCTCACCATCCGCTGGGTCTGACTAGAAGGCGGGAACGAGCAAGAGATCCTTGCGCCGGGATCAAGCGCCGAAGGCGACGGGCCTTTCCCGCCCAGGGGGCTTTTCAGAAGGCAGGTGGCTTGGCCACCTGCTGCGGCTTCTGGGCTCTTCGCTGTTGTGCCTCGAAGTCAAACCCCAGCCAAGGTTTTCCACATCGCCTTGCCCTGGGCTTCGTGAACCGCTGCGTATTGCTGTGGATCCCAGCTGGTCCCGGTCAGCAGCAGCCCCAGCTCTGCCACGATGGCCTGACAGCGGTCGCCAAAAGCCAGGACCTCATTGAAGGTCAACCCAAGCGTGTTGATGTCAAACGCACCAGGCTCCTCGTCCAGCTTGCGCATTTCCAGGTGGGCATGGTGCTTGTCCCGCAGTGTCTTGATTTTCGCTGCCACGGGATCAGCCGAAAGGATCGCCATTTCATTGGAGACCTTTTCCCAACCGCTGTCGAAGCGCGAGTAGTTCTCATCCCGATCGCCCTGCCTGAACTTCTCCTGGAAAACAGCCGAGCTTTCGGGCGGCAGGTCACTGATCGGTTCGTCGTGGAAGTGATCGAACATGCGCCCGTAGCACTCCCGGTAATGCTCCTTGATGGCTGGATCTGCTTGCAGCTTTCTCCACAGGTTGGTCAGGCTACCCGACCTGGGATCGTTGTCCAGAAAAAGCCGTGACTGATCGCGCACCAGGTCTTGCCCAAGAAGCGGCGCCAGGTGGTTCCAGGCATTGGCACCCGGCGTCTTGTCCAGCTTGGCCTTCAGCCCTGCTTGGATCTCGGGGTCTTGAATGAGTGGGGACAAAATGTGCCGGCGCTCGTCGAGGATGTGGCACTCCTGCGTGAGCACCCGAACGAATCCATCGATTTGGCGAATACGTTGTTCCAGTTCCTCAGGCTTCATTCTTGCTCCGCCTCCAGCGGCACCTGCTGGAAACGCACCTGCAGCCGCTTGATGAGCGCCCGGGTTTCCTTATTGGGCGCACGCGTGCAGACCAAGATCGCCTCCCCGTTGGGCACGTGGCGGATCGCCTTCTGCTCGGCCCGGAGAACGGCGCGGTATTTCACCGCTTGATAGACGCCTCGCTGGAGTTCGTCCTCCGAGCACTTGCTGGTTTTAACTTCCACCGCCAGGCGATGTCTTCCGTTATCGAAATGCGCGTCCAGTCGGTCACCCGAGCTCAACAACTTCTCGTTGCTCCCCATGGGGAAGCATCCAAAGTCCACGAACTCTTCGGGATGGCTGGCCACCCACGCCTTCAACGCTTTGTGCTCGTCGCTCTCTGGCCGCCCCCCCTCCTGGACTTTAGGAAGGGGAAGAGGCGCATCCGCTGCCACCTCTTCAGCCGCCCCGGCGGACGGGGTCAGCATGGTGGCTCCCAGAGCGCGGGCGACCCGGTCCCAATTGGGATAGGTGAAAACGTCTTCCATCGCCTCTCGCAAGTGCGCACGGCGCTCTTCCTCGGTGTCCAGCTTCTTCCCCGCGAAGTAAGCTGGCGAGATGGTGATCGCCCCCTCGCCAGGGTGTTTCGTGTTCTTGTTGACGACGATTGCGTGGAGGGGCGGGATGGGTTCCTTCCACTGCTCGCTGAGCCACTGCAGGGCCTGGGCCACTCCCCCGGCGACGGTGCCGTAGAGGTCTTTGCGGGGTTTGATCTCGTGTCCGAAGGTGTCGTGCAGCTCTTGGGCCAGGTCGCTGTACGAATGAGCTTCGCCCTCCTGCGCCCACCGGATGAGGATGGGCAGCGCGTCCGGGATAACCCTGCTCCGCCAGGGTGTGCGTGCAAACTCCACCTTCGACCAATCGAACTTTTCCATCCCCTACTCCTCCCTTGTCGTCCCGCCATGGTAGCGGCGGGACCAGCACGGGAAAACGATGAGGGCCGGTTTCCCGGCCCCCCTTTCTCAATCCTCGTCGGGCAGCATGATGGTGACCACCGGCTCCAGGGCGTCCCCGGGCCCACACAGTGCTTTCAAGGTGACAAGGCGATGGGTCGACCGCGTCAGGCCAGACCCGGCCTCCGGGTGGGCTTCGTTCGACAACCAGTCGCCGGCATCGGGCAGAGCCATGTGGAGCTGATAGTGGATCTCCGAACCCTCGCCCTGTTGCCGCTTGATGGCCACGTGGAGCATGAAAAGCACATCCCAGAGCCGGCCGTCCACCGACTGGCCGCGCAGTTCCAACCCTCTGGGCACTTCGACGTAGCGCGACCACGCTGCACGGGTGATGGCCACGGGCAACTTGAAACCGGCTTCTTTGGCCACGTCGGACACGTCCACCAAGACGCCGTCCTCGATCGCCTGGGCGCGGGTGTAGGAATGGATAAGGTCGAATTCGTCAAACATGGAGCGCACCTCGCTGGTGAGTAATGGCCCGGTCCAGGGCATCCGGTCGGGATGTCCTGGAATGGAAAACCCACCGCCCCACCGCTCGGCGCGGTCACGGGAGGAAATGGAAGGGCTGGCGCGGCCCGCAGCGAAGCGAGGACCCGGGCCCTGGAATGGCCCTTGACCGGAGAAGCCGGGCGTTGGGGCCGCGCGCAGCGCACAAAGCTTTGAGAGCGTGCCGCGTTCGGCACACCGATTCAGGGTTGAACTTGGGAATGCCGTCAGGCCTGGGTGCAGGTAACAGGGACCCGGTCCATCCACGCGCTCTGTCCTGCCGATGCTTGAGCGGTGAGCGGGCCCAAACCTCGGATGAAGCGAAGAGACGCAAGTTGGACATCGTCTTGGGGCCAGTAGGGACCATCCGGCGAAAACACGAAGTGGTCTCCTTGAAGGGCCCCGCAGGTGGTGCAATGGTGGGCCAGGTAGGTTTGCCCTGACGTTCGAGTGGTGGCGAAGCGAAGCCAAGGGGCGTGGCCGGCAACGAACGCAGCGGCCTCCTCGTTCAAGCGCTCGATGTAGCGCAACACAGCGCCCTCTCCCTGATCTGCCATACCTTCGTCGTCGTGCTCCTCGAACGAGGGCACCCAGACCGCGGCGGTGGGAGTGGGGGCATGGCAGAAATGGCACTCGGTCTGAGCGAGCAGCAGGCCGTAGGCCGGGGCTTGAAGGGTGGATGGAGCGGCAGCGTGCGTCATGAAACCATTCTGCCCTGCCTGGGCGTCAGCCGGTGAGACGAGCCTGCGTTGAATCATGGGTGTTTCGGAGCGTGCCCCGCTGTGAACCCACCCACGCCATTTGCTTGTATTCGTCTTTGCTGAGCAACTTGGACACCCCCAGCCACTGCACCAGGTGGTAGTGCGCGATCGTTCGCGGGTAGCGCTGAATTCCCTCGTGCAACAGTTTTGGCAGGTAACACACAGAACCATCGCGGCGCTCGTATGCGTAATAGCGGTGGCGGGCGGCACGCGTGGTCATGGCGTTTCCCTCAGTGCGCCCAAAGGGCACGATCGATGCAGCGTTCAAGGCGCTGGGCCAACCAAACGCTGAAAGGAAGGGCGATGGGGGCAGCGATGGCGAGAAGAGAAAGGGTCATGTCGGCGGTTCCAGTCGGTGGGTAGAGCGTTGCGTTCTTCCTGATCCCAAGGTAGACCGCCCTGGAAATTTGTCCACGGTTGTAGTGGACAGAATCTTGACTAAAAGTAAAAACTGCGGAGCTAAGGCCGCAGTTATTCCTAACATCCCTTCTCGCGCCGAAGGCGTCACCTGCTCTTTTCCACCGCTGCTTCTACAGATGCCGGCGCGCAGCGACCGGTGGCGGCGTTGGGCCGTTGGCTCTACAGCCTTGCCCGCTTTGCACTGACACTTCCCCGGGCTGCCCATGCCTGCTCCAGGTGGACAGCGCGTTGTTCGGCTTCCACCGTGGACACCACGTGCGGCATCGCCGCCTTCAGCGATGGCGTGTTCCAGAACGGACTGCCCCGGTGAGGGTTGCCGCCCAGCCGCAACAGCAGCAACGCCGTCTGCTCAAGTCGGCTGCGCTCGTCGGCGTCGTCGCTCAACTGGTAGTCCGCCGCCAGCTTTTCCAGCGGGCGCTCGCACCAGTGGTTCCTCTCTTGAGGGTGCGCACCAGATTGCAGGAGGGCTTCGACGATGCGGGGCCAGGCAAGTGCGGAATGGAGCACAGGACCTTCGTTGAGGCGCCACGCGTTAGGGTTGGCGCCCTGCCGCAGGGCCTGTAGAGCGCCGAAAAGGCTTCCCTCGACGCACGCGTGAATCAGCTCAGCGCTCGGACTTCCTGGCGGTGGTGGGCGGCGGTCAGCCATGGCGGCTGCCCCGAACCTGGTTCCGAAGCAGATGTCCTTGGACGTAGTCCCGGATGATCTGGCGCACCGCTTCTGCGGTGGAAATCCCCGCGTTCACCGCGCCCTGCTCCACCGCCTCCAAGACGCTGCGCTGCAGCGGAAGGTAGGCCAGCCGCACGTCCCGTTCCCCACCCAGCCGACGCCTGCTCAGTGGGTAAGGTTTGGCGGCATACATGGCGAGCACTTGGCGCACGGCTTCGTTTCGCGTGACCTGCACGCGCGCGGCGGCCGCCTGCAAGCGCTCCAAATCACGGGAGTAGCCCCGGGAGGACGGAAGGGTGACAAGCTTTGGGGAAGGGACAGGTTGAAGCACGTCGCGCTCCGGCTTAGGACGCCGCGTCCAACGGCTCGGCGGCCGCCTCTCGGACCACCGCGATGGCACGCCAACGGTTGATCGCAGCGCCGGCGAAATACAAAGCGTCCACCAGTTCTTGCGCGGCCCCCTTCTCAAGCAGGGCCCGGTTGCAGGAGGCGAACCCTGCAAGGATTCCGTAGCGGTCCGCGTCGTCTTTGGCTTTGTTCATGGCTTCCGCAATTTGAACGTTCATGTCGAATCTCCTGATTTTGACTGGTGGGTGATCGGCGGTTACAGGCGCGCGCGCTGACGGGGAGCTTCGAGAACAGCCGCCGGAGCTTCGCTCTGCGCCTCCTGGCGTGGGTTCCACACCTGCCCACCGATGATCATGCTCGAACCGCCGGCAGCAGGAAGGACCTGCGAAAGCCTGGCGTGCTTCGCTGCGGCGTTGAGCGCACGCATGGCGCCCTCCTCCATGCTTTTGGCTTCGTAGATCACCTGCCCCTCCAGGTGATCCCCCGCTTCATCCACAAGGGCGGCAAGGGTTCGACCGAACTTCGACTTTGGTCCTTGGTTGCGAGCATCGGCGTCCCAACGCTCGATCACTTCGAACGTCTTCTCATGACGATGGCCAGACTTGCTGAGTTCTTGGAGCACCGCTTCGGCGTCTTTCACGTTGAAGCGAATGGCGGAGAGCTTCACCGGGTGCGCGTAGCCACCGCCACTCGAAGCCGATTGCGTGATGGCGACCGCTTGGTTTCCGTCGCTGACGATGTGATGAATTTTCATGCCGTTTTCCTTGATGGTTTCGGGGAGCGACATCGCCCTTCCGATAGTTCAAGGTAGATCGGCATGTTATTTTGTCCACTACCAGCGCGGACAAATTTTTGACTAAATATTAAAAATGCGATTAAAACCACACATATAAACTAACAACATTTCCGATCAGCGCAGATTTCCAATATTTACTAACAATACTGGCGATGTAGATATACAGGTTTCACAGCAACCTTTCTCGCGCCGAAGGCGTCATCCGCCCTTCTTCCATCTCCGCTTTTCAGAAGCCGGCGCGCAGCGACCGGCGGCGGCTTAGGGGCTCCTGAACCAAGGTCCTCATTGGGAGCGATGCTTGACCGCCATATGGGCGATGCGTTGCGGCGCAACAATCGCCCCTGCTAGACGCCCCCCCACCTCATCTCCTATGTTATGGCGGCGTGATTTATTGGTCGGTGCTGATAGGTCCGGCCTTCGGCATTCTCGGAGAGTTATGGACACACGTGCTCGTAACCATGTGAACGTGACGGGGCAAGGGGCAACGACATTGTTGTTGGCCCATGGGTATGGCTGTGACCAAACCATGTGGCGCCGCATGGTGCCCTTACTGGAGAAGGACTACCGGTTGGCGCTGTTCGACTACGTCGGCTACGGCCAATCGGAATCAGCAGCGTATGATCCAGAGAAGTATTCGGCACTGGAGGGTTACGCGCAGGACCTGATCGACGTGGCGCGATCAGTGGCCGACGGCGGCCCACTGGTGATCGTGGGTCATTCGGTGAGTGCCATGATCGGGCTGTTGGCCGACAAGAAGATCCCAGGCCTGTTCAGTGCTCACGTCATGATCGGCCCTTCCCCGGCTTACATCAACGAACCCGGCTACGTGGGAGGGTTCGAACGGTCGGATATCGACGAGCTATTGGAGACCTTGGAAGGCAACTACCTGGGTTGGGCCAGTTCCATGGCTCCAGCGATCATGGGTGCCCCGGATCAACCCGAGCTGGCGCAGGAACTCACCAACAGCTTTTGCCGAACGGCACCCGACATCGCCGTGCGCTTCGCGCGAGCAACGTTCCTTAGCAACAACCTTTCGGATTTGGGAGGCCTGAAGGCGCCCACGTTGATCCTTCAAAGCACCCAGGATTTCATAGCCCCGGTGTCCGTGGGTGAACACATGTGTCAGGCGCTGCCTCAAGCCACCTTGCAACTCATCGACAACTTGGGCCATTGCCCGCACTTGAGTGCCCCGGAGGCTTGCGTGCGTTCCATTCATAGCTTCCTCGTCCGCGAGGGGCTGGCCATGAAGCCCATTGCAAATGAACATTCCTGCTGATCAGCAGTTTGCCGAGGCAGCGTGTGGCCTGCTGTGGACCAAGCAAGACGGCACCATCTTGGCCGTCAATCCCACGTTCTGCCAGTGGCTGGATTTCGAGCCCATCGACCTGGTTGGACGAACGTTTCAAGAGCTGCTGACCATCGGAGGGAGGCTGTTTCACCAAACGCACTGGTTCCCCCTATTGGAGATGCAGGGATCCGTGACGGAGGTCAAGCTGGACTTCTACAGCCAACAGCGTCAGAAGGTGGCCATGATCGTGAACGCACGAGCGGTCCACACTTCTACCGCTGAGGTGGTCTATTCGATTGCCACCTTTGCCTCCAAGGACCGGGATCGCTACGAGCGCGAGTTGCTCAGTGCACGGCGGGTTGCGTTGTCCCGCCTGGAAGAGATCTCCCTTCTACAGCAGGCCGCCACCGCCCGCAGCAAGTTTTCCGAGCGCTTGGTGGGCATCGTCAGCCACGATTTGCGCAACCCGCTCAGTGCCATTCGAATGGGCACCGATATCTTGACCATGGGCGAAACGGATTCGGGGCGACTGCGAACCTCTCAGCGAATCAATCAGTCGGTGGACCGCGCCTTGGAGCTGATCGAGAACCTCTTGGACTTCACCCTGACGGAAAGCGGTCGCCCCATTCCAATGAAGCTCAAGCCGGTGAACCTCCACGAGATGGTGTCCTCCGCCGTCGAAGAACTTCGATGGACCTTCCCCGGCGCGACGATCCAGCACAACGCGCAGGGGGCTGGCGCCGTGGTGGCCGATGCAGCGCAGCTGGCCCGCCTGCTGGGCAACTTAGTGGCCAATGCGAACCGGTATGGCGACCGCTCCCAGCCCATCGAAATCCGTTCCGAGGTCCGCGGTGATTTGGCTTCCCTCCAGGTGATCAACCAAGGGCCGACCATTCCTTCCTCACTGATCTCCAGAATGTTTCAGCCCATGGAACGGGGGGCTACTGACGAAGGAGGAGGTGTTGGGCTGGGGCTCTACATCGTTGATCAGATCGCCCGCGCGCACGGCGGGCAGGCCACCATCAGTTCCTTCCCCCTGGATGGAACCCGCGTTTCCATCACGTTCCCAGTCCGCCCCCCGGAGGCTCCGAGCAGCCTGTGACTGGCTCACAGATCCAAGGGGAGCTTGGCCTTCTGGCCAATGCGCCCATACTCAACCGGCACCTTCACGTAGGCGAGATCGATCGGTTCTTGCGCGAGCGCATCCATCAGGCGCTGACACGCCGCTTCGTCTACCGAGACCGTCACGGCCAGCGGCTGATCAGCCAACTCGAAGAAGAGCGCAGAATGGAAGCGGCCAACGTGGTCGAACCCTTCCGCGCCGCCGACCAGCGTGCCGCCTACGGCGCCATATTCCTTGGAAAATTGCAGTAGCCAGTCACCGATAGGCTTGTGCCCGTGCCGGCGGTCCTGCGCCGTGAAGAAGGTCAGTTGGAAGCCTTTCATGGGGATCTCCTTGGTCTACGGGTGACGCGTAAGGGATGTGGATGCCATACCCAGCGCCGTCATTGCGAGCGAGCCGCCCACGTGCAGTGCCAGCATGCCGGCCGACCAGCCGAGGCGGCCATCTCGCAGCAGCGTCAGCAGTTCAGCAGAGAAGGTCGAGAACGTGGATAGGCCCCCGGCCAGGCCGGTGATCACGAACAGCCGCCAAGCGGGCGACAGGCCTGGCGACATGCCGAAATACGCAATGGCGAAGCCGACGATGTAGGCCGCGATGAGGTTCGACGCCAGCGTGCCCATTGGGATCTGAGGCACGAGCGCATTCATCGCCAGGCTCAAGGCATAGCGCATCAGTGCACCGAGGACCGAGCCGATGCTGATGGCCAGCACTGCGTAGGCGCCAGTCATCGTCAGTGGCTCCGGGCCGCGTGGCTGTGGGCGGTCCGCTGGTGCCCCAGCGGCAGTTCGCACAGGAACAGCACTGCATGCACCTTGTTCAGTTCCTCGGCATGCTCCTGCATGAACGCGCGCAGGCGCTGCTCGGTGTCCAGCAGTTCTAGGCACTCCGGGTGCCGCATGTCGGTCAGCTCCGGATGCTGGTGCGACATGCGTTCACCGGGCAGGTAGCCCGAACTGACCCGGTGTAACACGGCTTGCAGGATGTTGGCCTTCTTGGCGACCGTCAGTAGATGCTGGGCCAGAGCTGGGGCGGTCAGGTGATGCCAGAAGCGCGTGACCTTGGCGCGGCTCGCGGTCGGGAAATACAACCGCAGCGCAGCGATGGTCGTGGACTTATCTGCATTCATTCAACGCTTTCCTTGGTTGCAGGGGGGCGGCTCGACTGCCGGAGGTGCGGAGGAAGCCTTTGAGGCCGTTCCGTTCTTTTTCAGGAACGAAGCGAGATCAGCAATGCGCAGATCCTCAGGGACCACGTCCCGGTGCCGACGGTGTTTGCTATGGCCCATGCGCTGCGCGTGGTAGATGCCCGTGTGACCGGAGAACAGGTAGGCCGTGACGCAGCCAATGGCCGCCAAGGGCCCGATTTCGGCGCCGAACAGCTCCATCGCCATCAAGGTCGTGGCGATCGGCGTATTGGCCGCCCCCGCGAACACCGCAACGAAGCCAATGCCGGCCATGAATGCAAAGGGCATGTGCAGGATCGGCGCCAATGCGTTGCCTAGGGTGGCTCCGATGTAGAACAGCGGTGTCACCTCGCCGCCCTTGAAGCCGGTGCCCAGCGAGGCGACCGTGAAGCCAAACTTGCCGAGGAAGTCCCACGGCTGCACCGGCTGCTGGAAGGCTCGCTCGATCTGAGGAATGCCCAAGCCGATGTATTGGTAGCCGTCGAGCGCCCAGACCATGCAGGCAATGACAATGCCGCCGGCGAACGGCCGCAGGGGGGCGTAGTGGATGAGCCGCTTGACCCGCGTCCCAAGCGCATGGGTGGCCCGGGCGAAAAGCATGCCGACGATGCCGAACACGACCCCGGCGAGCACGACGGCCACCACGCTCCAGGCGCCCACGGGCACGATCTGCCCGATCGCGTAGTGGGCGTGATGAACGCCCCAGGCCAAGCACACCTGGTCGGCCACGATGGCCGCCACCATGCAAGGAAACAAGGCGTCGTAGCGCATGCGGCCGATGGCGAGAATCTCCAGCCCGAACACGGCACCGGCCAACGGGGTGCCGAACACCGAGGAGAAGCCTGCGGCGATGCCGCACATCAGCAGGATGCGGCGGTCCTCATGTTCCAGGCGGAACGCGTGGGTGAGTTGGTCGGCCAGCGCGCCGCCCATCTGCACGGCCGTGCCCTCGCGTCCCACGGATGCGCCGAACAGGTGTGACACCACCGTGCCGCCGAGCACCAGCGGCACCATGCGCAGCGGCACCACCTTCTTCGGGTCGTGGATTTCATCAATGATGAGGTTGTTGCCCGCGTCCACCGTCTTGCCGAGGAGGTGATACACAAGGCCCACACCCAGCCCGGCCACCGGCAGCAACCAGATCACCCAGGAGTGGGATTCGCGCCACGATGTGGCTTGATCAAGGGAAACGAGAAAGAAGGCCGAGGCGCTGCCGGCCAAGACGGCGACAACGCTGGCAATGACAAGCCACTTGCCCAGGTAGGGCAGCAGCTCAAGCTGTTCTAGACGGCGATGAGGCATGGGTGGGTTCGCTCGAAATCCATCGGGCTGACCCATGCAGAAGATGTGGACGCGAACGCCTACAGCCCCGACAGAAGGTCAGGTGACTGTAGGCGTCATCGGCAGCGAATGCTGCGGTTCGGTTTCCCAGGAGGAACGCCATCTCCGATGCCTACTATACCCATTTGCGGCAGGCAGCAGGAAGCCGTTCGTCGGCTTTCTGACTTCTTAGCGGCGTCGTCGTATTCACACGCCTCGAGCCATGGAGATGGGTCAAGGGCTCTTGAGGGGGATTGCACCCTTGCAGTCCAAGCGCGCGTTGGACGGTTAGTCCTGCGGGACCGCGACAGGCAAGTGGGTAGCCTTGCGGCTCGTGAACGCGCTCCCCGCCGATGCAGCCACGATCAGCCCAATGGCCATCCACTGCAAGCCGCTCAATGCCTCGCCCAACATGGCGAGGGCCAGCAGCGCGGCCACCGCCGGCTCCATGCTGATCAGGATACCGAACGCCTGTGCCGGAAGGCGCTTGAGCGCCATCATTTCCAACGAAATGGGGATGGCGCTGGAAAGCAACGCAACGCCTAGCCCAACCGCCAGCACCGCCGGCGACCAGAGGTCGCTACCAGCGTGCGCGATGCCGACAGGCACGACCACCACGGCCGCAACCCCGAGCCCCAAGGATACGGATAGGCCCGCATGCACGTGGCCAATGCGCTTGCCGAACAGGATGTATGTGGCCCAGAACACCGCAGCCGCCAACGCGAACAGCACACCCGCAGGGTCCAGCATTCTGCCGTTGTGGCCCAGTGGTAGCAACAGCCCCAGACTCACGGCCGCCAGCGCCACCCAGAGGAAATCGAGGGCACGCCGCGAGGCCCAAAGCGCGACCGCCAGCGGCCCAGCGAACTCGATCGCCACTGCGATGCCGAAGGGAATCGTGCGCAGAGACAGATAGAAGCACAGGTTCATTGCGCCCAGCGCAGCGCCATACCCCACAATCATCCAAACATCGCCACTGCCCAGCCGCCACCGCCAGGGGCGCCACAGCATCAGGAGCAAGAGTGCGGAGAGCCCCACGCGAATGGCCGTGGTGCCCTGGGCACCGACCAGCGGGAACAGCGAATGTTTGGCCCACGACGTCCCGATGCCGAGAAAGGTGACTGAGCCCAATACCGCGAGCAGGGGAAGGAAGGGGGAGAAGCGGCGCGAGGACATGGTGGTATTTTAGTTCGCCAGCTTCTAATTTTTGCCTCAATCTTCAAAGCCGCAGCGCAACTTTCGTTCAATCCATGCCCACTAATACTCATACCTCGCTCGATGACCACGACTTGGCCATCCTGGAACTCCTGCAGCGCGACAACACACTGCCGCAGCGGGACATCGCACACGCGGTTCACCTCTCGGCCCCGGCCGTGCAGCGCCGCATCCGGCGCCTGCGCGACAGTGGCGTGATCCTCTCGGAGGTGGCCGTCTTGGACGCAACCCGCCTAGGTCGTCCGCTGACGCTGCTGGTGGAGGTCCATGTGCATGATGAGCACCCGTCACGCACAGCGGGCCTGCGAGCCCGCATCATGGCCGAGTCGGCGGTGCAGCAGTGCTATCCAATCACCGGAGAGGCCGACTACCTCCTGGTCATGACCGCCACCACCATGGCCGAATACCAAGCACTCACCGAACGTCTATTCGGTGGTGACGAGAACGTCCGGCGTTTCCGGACATCGGTGGCTTTGGGCTGCTTGAAGTTGGGCTTGCAGGTGCCGTTGAGTAGGTAGTGCCACAACGCACCGCAGAATCCAGCGATGGGCGGGACTTGCGGGTATCGTGAAACAAAAGAAGGCCCCCTCGCGGGGGCCCCAAAGGACATGGACTGATCTTACAGGCTGGTGGAGCGCCAGAGCTTGCCTGCGATGCCACCCACGATCAGCGCCACGGGCATGAGCGCCGTCAGAGCCATCGGGGGCACGGAGGTGAAGAAGTTTCGCTCGCCCTCTTCCAGGCCCGGGTAGAGCAGGCCCACGGCAACGCTGACCAGCTGCAGGGCAACGACGAAGAGCAAGCCCACCAGGGCTCCCTTTCCAAAGCCACCGTTGCGTGGCGAGACCAGCAGCCCGCTGGCCCTTGCCGCGCGCACGCGGGCCGCGCGCCAGTTCAACACGTAGAGCAGGAGCAGCAAGAGCAGCACGGCTGCCCCACCAGCGGCCGCCAGGCCGGCCTCCCAGCCGTAGCCCATGTTCTCGCCGATCTCTTGGGCGCCGGCAAGAAACAGCAGGCCTGCACCACCGAGGATGACGGTGGCCGGTGCCAGCAAGCCCCACTGCATGTGACCGCCGGGGGTGTGGTGAGCGTTGTAAGACATGGGACCTCCTTAAAGTGGTGTTCCTCAATGCATACCGCGATTCCACGCCCTGGCAAGGTCAGCCCTTCTTCTGGACTCCGGCCGGCACCCAGCCGGTGGGCTGCTTCTCAAAGACGAAGTCGTAAGCCGGCGGCACGGGTACGGGATCGGGCTTCAACTGCTGCCCGCCCTGGAACCCGACCACGTCCAGCGTTCCACCGGTCACGCACGTGGCACGCTGGGGACCAGTTGAGGTGCAATCCGCGGTGAGGTCTTTCCAACCCCGGACCTCGATTCGTTGGCCCATTTCACTGGAGAGGTTGGCATTGGCATGCGCCTCGTAAGCGTGGGCGACTTGTTCGATGGTGGGAAGATCAGCTTTGCTGCTGCAGGCAGCCAACCCTGCGGTGATCAGGCCGAGGGAAACGAGGGTTGCTTTCATGCCGGAGCTCCTTGCGTATGGGTCAAATCAACGTCGATCGTTTCGTCGCGGTATCCGAGCCGAACCTTCTCTATCGTCACGTCCATCTTCGGCACCGTGCCGTCCACCCAGACCCGGTTGACGGAGAACACCACCAGGTCGTCTCGGTAGCTGCGACCTTGTCGCGCCAACTTGGCGGCCTCTTGGGCATTCATTCGGATCAGCAGGTGGAAGCGGCCGGCGTTGGGTGGGCTGGACACTCCTCCGGCGGTGCGGTGGACCCACGGCACAAAGCCCTTGCCGGTGACGCTTTGCCCGGCCGCGGACACCTGAGGCATGGGGATGAATCCCTCCAGCACCCCACGGTCGGCTCGGTAGGCGACATCGCCCAGCGCTTGGAACGTGGGACGAATCGCAAACCGTCGGATGGCCTTGAAGCGCTGCAGGCGCGCGTCGAAGGCCGGGCCATAACGGCGCTCGATGGCAGCCGGATCATCGCCCGAGACACCGTTGGCGCCGTGGGCCTTCGTGTCCATCAGCCACCATTGCCTCAGGCACCACTGGCGCTTGTCGGCGTCGATCCGATAGGCCGAATGGGCCATTGCCAGCAGCTGCATGTCGCAGGTGTCCACGCCCCCGCCTCCGACAGCCGTCACTCCGGCCCGCAGGTGTTGAACCCCTTCCAAGCCTTCCTGATCCAGGTCCCAGTAGGTCCCAGGCGGCTCAAGGTAAGGGCTCCGCGACCTATCGCTGACCACCTTCGGCGTGCCTTGGATGGCTCGGCCGATGTGGCGAAGCAGGTCCGATCCGGCCCTCGATTGTGCCTGCGCTCCAGCCGCTGCAGTCAGGGCAAACGCCCCGATCAGCACGGTTCTTCTGACCCTCTTCATGGAACCCCCTGTTCCCACCAATAGATTTGGGATCTTGCGGCCAACTTACGTGGCACGTAGAGTCTACCCGGGGCGTAGCCTCTGGGTCATCCTGTCCGCATGCCTGCATTGCATCCGTTCAGCCCGTGACTGCCGCCCCGCCCGCTCCCCGAGCCGTGGTTGCCGCGCGTTTGCGCCAAGCCCGCGTCCTGCGGGGCTTTAGCCAACGCGAGGTCGGAGTGCGGATGGGGATGGACAAGGACGCTGCGTCGGCCCGCATCTCTCGGTATGAATCCGAGGGCATGTCGATCAGCCTGGAAGCCCTCTTCGAGCTGGCCCAGGCCTTGGAGGTGCCCCCGGCCTATCTCTTGGCGACCAGCCCAGCGATGGCCGATGCGATCTTGGCTTTGGGCGAGCAGAGCGTGGCCCAGCAGGAACGTTTTGCCGAACTGCTGGGCGCTTTGGGTGAGCTGCCACCGAAGAAGCGCAACGCACTCATCGAGCAGCTGTTGCCGCCCGTCAAGGATTAGGGCGTCGGCGAACAAGGACGAATTGACCCCATGTGGACATGGATCACCCACCTCTGCCGCCGCAATAGGACGGAGCCCACCCGGTCAGCCATTGCCATGGCCACGCTGATCGAACTAAACATGCTAGAGCTCAACGCAGCGGAGGCCCGCAGTCGCGTTGCACTGAACCCACCGGGCCATGAAGCAGTACTCCTTGAGAGATTCAAGGCATCTGCCCAGCTTGTCCTCAGCGAAAAACCTCCATCCGACGCAGCAGACTCAACCTGGGAATCCCTTGGTCAGAAGGCACGCCGCCTAAACCGAGGATTCGCAGACCTCCGATTGCAACTCTCCCCGCCAGCGATCGTTGGTGGGGATACAGAGCCGCGCGACAATGCGCGTCCGGTCCTTTAAGGCGGCCAGGCCAGCTCTTCCATGCGAGCTTTCCTCCGTTGCATGTAGTGCAACATCCCGCTGGCGCACTGCTCAACAACGGGGCTTTCCTCAAAGGCCCCAACCCCAACCGCTGTCAGTGCTGCAATGACGCACAAGTTGGTGGTGGCCACCGCGTTGACGGTGGTCTGAAAAAGAATGGCTGCCGGCACGTGCGCCCCGATCTGCCCATTGGGATCTTGATACATCACCCGAATGGCCTTCCCGCCATGGACCAGTCCGCAAAGAGGGTCCCACGAATTGGTCACCGTCCGAGCCAGCTTCTGAGGCTCATCGTCCTGCCCCATGCGTGCAATGGCCTGCTCCACGTCCGCGGCCAGGTCTTTGAGGGCAATAGCCACCCACTTTCCTTTCTCGTTCTTCTTTCGGGGGCCGCGATCTTCCTGGAGAAAGTCCGCCAGCTGTTCGTCGTCGGCAAGGAACTGGACAAACACCGCCCGCAGGAATTGCTCAATCTGGGAGCGGTGCATTGCCAAGGCCACCGCTGGAAGATCGATGGGATGGGTTTCCAACAGGAACAGCAACGCACGCCCGTAGTCCATCGAGGCCCTCAACAGTTGGAAAGCCACCCGGTGGCGCTCACTGCCGGCGGGAACAGTGATGCGGGCCATGCAGGACATGTTCGATTCCAGGCTGGCCTTGGCCTCTCTGGCTTCCTGCGCGATGTCCAACGCCGTAGGCCGGCGCTTTGCAGCACGAGCGTCCAGCGCCGATTGGATCCCGTGGCTCAACCGGTCTTCCTTCATGCCATCGCCTCTTGGGGTTTCTTTGCCTGCTGACGCGGCTTCAAGGCATCTGTCGCCACCTGCCTTGGATCCGCCAACCACAAAGGCGCCACCTCGGGGAACAGTCGGAGCATGAGGGGATCCCAGGACCGATGGGGCGCAAAGGTGGTCTCCCCCCGGGCCAAACTGGTGAGCACACCTTTCATCTTTGCCTGGAGCTTTCCGGTGCGATCTTGGGACACGACCGTCTTCAATTGGTGGTGTGCACGGAGCATGCAACGGTAGAACCACAAGCTCTTGGGCCAGATTTTGTGGGCGTGGTGGCCCAGCTCGGCCAGCGTTTCAAAGCCGATGCCCATCGGGCGCCCTTTGCCGTGCTTGATCGAATAGCCAATCACCAGCAGTCGGTCCAAATCGGGGGCTTCCTTGGCATAGGCCGGCAGCGTAATCCCCACCGGGGAGAACAAGCGGCGCAAGTCTTCCCAACGGCGATCGCGCTCCTTGTAGTCGGTGATCTCTCCCCGCAGCAGGGCCACGTAGAAGGTTTCGAAAACCTCTCGCCGATGGCTCCAGACCTGCTCCTCCTGCCAAGCCATTCGATCCTTTTCTGCTTGGGCTTTGTGCCCTTCGTAGTCGAAGGCGTAGGCCCGAGGGATGCCCCGGCTACACGTGTCGAACGTGAGATCGTCGAAGCAAACCTCCCGCCGCACCTCCACGTCGCGGATCGTGCCGCCCTCCAGGCGGGGCTCCAGCCAAACGCCTTCCAAGCAGAAGCGGCCCTCGCGCTGGGAGCGGGCCACGGTGGCGGGGGTGACGCGAAACGCGTTGCGGTTGTTGGCGAAAAACAGGTCGTCTTCGGACAGTCGGAACTGATCCAGATCCAGGTCCTTGAACAGCCACAGCATGCGCCCCCCGTTCTTTCGGTAATGCCGCATCCGTTCGGCGATGACGTGAACGAAGGTGGTGGAGAGTTGGATCTCGACGGCCCACCGCTGGCCGTCCCGCTGCGTCTGCACGTCGGGCTGGCGCCACTTCACGCCCTCGATGTCCCACCAGCGTTCTTCCAGCTTGGTCTCCTGGAAAGACGGATCAGCGTCCAGACTGTCCCTCACCCACTCCTTGAACGCCTTGTGGAGCGCGCCCTCCTTACACAGCCCAAACCGGCGCGCCAGAACGGCTTGGGGAGAATGGCCCTTGCGCCCGGTGCAGGTTTCGCGGTGGCGAGCCGTGAGGTGATCGAAGTAGAAGCGAAACTCGGTTCGGGCGCGGATGGCTTTGGACCTCACGCCCATGGCGTCCTGACAATGAGGGCACGTAAACCGCGGGATGCCGTCGAGCACCTCCAGTTCGGCCGCCAGCCGCCCATCCCGGACGACCTCTCCGTAATCCCGGCCTTCCATGAAGGCCTCCAACGACAAGCACTCTCCGCTGTCCCGATCCCAGACCAAATCGTGGGATCGCTTCGCAGCTGGCACGTAAAGGACGGTTTTCTCCATGAAGCCACTTTATCCCGACCCCGTCTCGCCAGGTGAGACGGTATGCCACCGGTGCCTTGACCTTTCTTGATCCCTTGGTTTCGCCAATACCCACCCCCATTCCATTTTGGACAGGGGCGTCCTGTCTGACAGGGGGAAAACCAAATGTTGAAGTTCTACACCAAGGATCCAGCAGGCCTTCTCCAGAAGTTCAAGGCGAAGCTCAAGGCCAAACAAGACCAGGACAGCATTCAGACGTGGGAGCAGGTGGGGGAGAACTTTGGGCACACTTCCGAGCGCTGGAAAGGCAAGCTCGCGTTCAAGGCCAACATCAACGCTGACGCCACGCAACCGAACCTTGCCTTTACAGTGGCCTCTATGGCGAAAGGCACCCAAGAAGAACGGCAGATCATCTACGCCTATTACCACGGCCACCTGCTTCAAACGTTCGTGGACCACCTGAGCGGATACTTCACTGCTGCTCAATATGCCGACACGCGCGGCAAGTAGTCCACACAGAGGCCCCTCTTACAGGGGCCTCTTTATTGCCTTTCGTTCGGGTGCTTCTCGCCTTTTCAGGCCATCGTTCAAGAGCAACCTCACCAACTCGCTGGCATGCAGCCCCTCTCGGGCTGCCGCCTGCTCCAGCCGATCTTTCAGCTCCTTTGGCACGCGAACGGCCATCTGCACGTATGGTGGGCGGCTCACGTGGACAGCCTCGCCATCGTGAGCACCCACGCCAGCGCCAAACCGGCCAGGATTTGGGCACGCAAGCGGTAACGCACACGAAGCGCCTCGCTGGCGTGCCGTGCATTGACCCAGAAGATGCCAGCTAGGCCCAGCACGGTGGTCAGGAACGCTGCAGCCAGGACGGCGGCCAGCACTGCGCCCACGGTGGTCATGCCAGCGCTCCAGCCATGGCGGCCAGGACGAACCACTGTCCAGCGATGAGGCCGTAGCCGATGACCAATCCCTCCAAGCCCGCCCAGCGCTGGCCCGGGGTGCACAGCAAGGCCGCGCTGTCGTTGAGCAAGGACCACCCGGAGAGAATGGATAGCCACTCAAGGTCAATGGTCGTAGCGGTCATAGATCGAGCCCTCCCCTCCAGCGGAATTGATGGTGGAGGGCAACATGACCTCCTCGTTTTTCACGCGTCCGAACACGCTGGCAAACACGTCCATGAGCGTGGTGCTTTGGGCCGCGTCCAGTTCGGCCTGGCGCGCATACTCGTCCAGCCCAGACGGGAACACTTGGCGTGCGCCGTTGACGGCCCCGCGCAACCCGCTGGCGTTGGGCATGCTCGCCCCAAAGGTGCGGTTCCACGTGTCGGAAAACCGGTCCAAGCCGTCCATGCCCATGAACAGCAACCGCGCCAGCACCAGGGCAACCACGACGTTGACGACCAGCCGCTTCGTCAGTCTGAATCCAATGAACATCTCTCCCCCCCTTGTGTTTCGTTGATCGGTGTCAGACGCACGCATCACGAACGTCATACGTTTGGGATACACCTGCACGAAAAACCCGCAAGGGAATCGCTTTGACTAAAGACAAGAACCGGGAGAAAAGCCCGGTTTTGAGGGAGTGAAACGAAGGCGCTCAATGCCCCTTCAGGTGAACCACCCGCGATCGACGCGGTCCAGATGGGTTCACCCCCGTTTTCACGGACACTTACGAGAAGGCCGATCAAGGCCATGAGGAGTGTTCATGTCGAAGCGAAGGAAGTTCAGCACCGAGTTCAAGCGCGGTGCGGTT
>NZ_JBBCKO010000015.1:0-49358 GCF_037153335.1 Pseudoxanthomonas sp. USHLN014 | reverse complement strand
CTGCGATTGGTCGGGACGGCCGGATTTGAACCGACGACCCTCTGCCCCCCAGGCAGTGGCCTAATCTGGCTTATGTCATTGATTTTTAGCGAAATCCAGTCGATTTCGCCTCGCCCAAAATGGCCTAAGCGACACCTTATAGAACAATGACATACATGCCAATAGGGTGGAGCGGCGCACGTGCTCGCGCAGCCATCGCCGGTCGCTGACGGCTGCTCCATCACCCCCGTCGCGGCCTCCGGAGGGGCCGCTTCGGCACCGTGAAGTCGAGGGGTGGACGTTCAGCCAGCCGTGCCTCTTGGGCACGCAGGCCCTCCATGGCCTGGGCGTCAATGTCCGCCATCGCGCGTTCACCCCACTTCTTCATCCAGGCGAGGATGTAGCGGCGCGCGACCTCCTCGGAAGCGAAGCGCAACGTCGGTCTGAACCCAGTGCTGTACGACCGGGTGGTCACGGCGACGTGATCGGGGTGGACCTCGTAGTCGGCAAGCGGCGCATGGCGGTACCGCAACTGCGCGCGCTCCGCGGTCTTGATCCAGATCGGCTCTGCAGGCTCCAGTTCCATGGGCCGAGATTAACGGGGGCGTGTCGCAGATCGTTGAGACGCCGGCTTGATCTTCGGCCGGCCGTGGCAGTCACGCCGGCTTCGCATTCCGCCGGATGCCGCGATGATAGGGTCACGGGATGAGCCAGACGCGCCCCCGCGGCATGCCCATCCCGGTCGAGCGGGTCTTCCCGCTGGAAGTGGACCTGAACGCCCAGGTGAACCTAGCGATAGGCCGCGCCCGGTACGGCAAAGGGCTGCTCAGCCCGCAGGCGGTCAGGGAGTCCGCCTGGGAGCAGAACGATGGGAGCCTCCTGTACCTGGTCGAAGCCGACGGCGTCGCGCCCCAGGCCTTCACCTACCCTGCCGGCCAGTGGCGCCAGCTGACCGATGCAGAGCTGCACGCGCTTGACGTCGAGGCGGCCGAGAGCCAGGCGACCGAGGATTACCCCTACGACTGGCGTCCGGAGGACGAGCGCTGATGTGCGGCCGCTACGTGGTCAACTTCGACTGGGCCCAGATCGCGCTGGCGCTCGCAGATATGCCGCTGGCGCTTCCGGACGCTGACCCGACCCCGCAGTTCAACCTTGCCCCGACCCAGCGCGGCTGGGTGCTAGCAACCGACGGCGCCGAGGGCGCCAAGGCGGGTCAGATGGTCTGGGGCCTGGTGCCGCCCTGGTCCAAGGACGGCAAATCCGGCTTCAGCACGATCAATGCGCGCGCGGAGACGGCCGCGACGTCGAGGATCTTCCGCGGCCCCTTCGCCAAGCGCCGCTGTCTGGTGCCGGCGAGCGGGTACTACGAATGGCAGAAGCTGGACCCGAGCAACGACAAGTCGGAGAAGCGGCCGCACTTCATCTACCTGCCCGACCAGCCGGTGATGCTGTTCGCGGGCCTCTGGGAGCGCTGGGGCCAGGACGAGGACGCGAAGCTGACCTACACCATCGTCACCCAGGAGGCGGCCGGCCCAGCAGCAGCGCTGCACAACCGCAATCCGGTCGTGATCCCGCCCGCCCTGGCAGACGCCCTCCTTGACCAGCTCGAGGCTGATCTTCCTCAGATCATCGCGACTGAGGAGGCCGACTGCGTAATGGAGGCCTTCGCCGGGCGCGCCGAGCCCATTCGCGACGTGACCGCGCCCGCCGACATCGCACACCTAGATGGCCGGCTCAACGCGATGCTCGAGGCCAACGAGCTGTTGCCGCCGGACGAATGAAGCTGCCCTCCCGGCATAGCTAAGCGGCTTGCTTAAGGCCGCGCCAACTGGTCGTGCAGAGCGGCATCCGTTGCCGGTGCGAAGGCGTGCTGCCGGGAGGGCCTGGCCAGCATCGCCGGCGCGCGGCACCGCAGCGATCAGATTGCGCCGCTCCGGCGTGTAGGACGATTCCGAATGGCGCGGCGAGTGCGGCTGTCCGAGACCGCTAGACGGTGAGCTGGACGATAGGCAGGTTCGGCGCCGTTTCGACCACGCGCCCATCCTGGACCCAGACGTTGTAGGGAATCACGCCGCCCAGCTGCCCGCGCGACCTGATCTGCGCGCCCTCGGCCGTCGTCAGGCTGCTGGTGCCGTCGGAGTTGTGCGCCGTCACGGTGGCCAGCAAGCGCGGGCTGCCAGCCACCAGGTCGCCGAACTGGCTCCAGAGATCAGTTCGCATCGGTGTAATGCCTCTCGATCGTGAGCGTTTGCTCGACGACCACTGCCTTGTCGTCGCGGCGCGCGGAGATGCTGATTGCGGTGCACAGGCCCTGCCACGTTCCCTCAGCCTCACGCACTTCGACCAGGTCCAGGGGCAGGACGCGCCCGGTCTGGCCGGCCGGCGAGCCAGCCGGGAACAGCGGCAGCGTGTGGTCGATGCTGGCTTGCTCGCCGCGATCGCACAGGATGTTCCGCCCGCGCTCGCTCGCCGCGGCCGCGACATTGATCAGCTGATCGCTCGCCTGCGGCGCGAACAGGGTTCCGCCCTCGCCTGCGCGCCGGACCACGGCAGTGACACCCTTTCCCTGCAGCTCGCCGGTCACGACGACCGCGTCGTACTGCGGCACGCTACGGACTTGAAGACTGGTGGCAAGAACGATGTCGTCCTGCACGATCGCCGCCGGCACGGTGGTGGGCCAGGCCCAAGGACTCACCGGGTAGCCGGCGCTGATGCGCAGCTCCAGTTCGGCCGGGTCGGACTGGACCACGGCCCCGCTCGCCTCGGCCAGCCGCGTGAGCGCGTCAAGTGGCGCCAGGCCGTCGTAGTACCAGGCCCCGGCCGGCACCTGCCAGTCCACCGTGTCGTAGGTGACTTGGTAGCCGGTGTCCTGGACTTCCTGGGCCGCCAGCTGCGCCATGGACCAGGCCTGCGTCGTTGCCTTTGCCCGCGCCGGCGCATAGGGCGCCGCCAGCAGCGCGGTGCGGCTGCGCCCGGTGACCGAAACGCCGCCGCCGCCCCACTCGCGGTTCACGGCGTAGCTTTCGGCAAGGAAGGTCCAGAGGTAGCCGTTGATCGCCACCTCGAGCTGCCGCGGGCCCGCCGCAGTAGGCTTGAGCAGCGAGAGCTGCGACGGATCTGCGAGCGTCAGCTGCAGGGAGTAGCCCCACGATTGCTTGTCGCCGGCGATACTGATCGACTCGACTTCGATCGGTGTGCGATCGGGTAAGCGAACCACGTTGATAGTATTGAGCACGATATAGGTCTTCCGATGTGGCCGTGCGGCATAACAGGCGGTCACGCCAAGGTTGAGAGGGGCGACGCCGGCGATGCGAATCGGGGTGCACGCGAGAGAAAGCCCGACGACGTTGCCCGCAGGGAATGGATCCGCAGGAGGCTCGGGCACCGGTGGCTTCTCAGGAACTACGATCCACGGAACTGGTCGCGCTTTGCCCCAAGGAAAGCGCGCCTGCCACCGAGAATTAGGAAGAGCCCTCCATCTCGCCTCCCTCGCTTTCATCCAAACTGTCGGCGCCCCCATCCAGGCGGCGCGACCAGATCGCTGCGTCAGCTCTTCAGCCAGCCAAGGCGTGGCGATGGGGTGAGATGTCAGAGCAAGCGCCTGGCTCCAAAAATAACGCGCTGATCGCCTCCCGTTTGGCAGCGTCACGAAACCGCTGGACCAGGCAATCCCGAGAATGCGCATGCTGCCGGCCCAGGTCGCCGCCGCCTGATGCTCCAGCTTTGGCGCCAGATCCCATTTCAAGGTCTCCGATGCATCGAGCCTGACCGCGAAACCCCATGCCGATGATGCTCGCTGGGTTACTCGTCCAGCTTGTCGCCACGCGGTCCCCACGCGAGAGGAAAGTTCTGCGGTTTTCGACCAGGATGCTGAGATTGATGCCCGAACACCTCTGCTAATCGGCTCCGGATCCGGGTCACCACCTCCGCCACTGTCCCAATTGACTCCAAGATTGAGGCCGACCCATCGCGAGCCGGATGAAGGCAACGGCCCCAGGTTGAGTTGGATCGTGGCCCCTGCCATCAATCCGGCCAACCAAGGACGAACCCTGGCGTCGCGCCGAAGGCGACCTCCTGGGGGCGCAACAGGCGGACGATGCCGGCATAATAGAAATCGGTGACGAGGCGGTATGGTTCGCCCCCGAAATCACCGCTGAAGGTCGGATTCACGCCAGCTGCCGGATCTCCATCGCCGTACCACCATCCGTTGAATCCGATCCATACCTTCTGTGCGGCTAGGTCGATCTCGATCATGCCCTCGACGGTATCGGTCCCCGTCGGCGCCGGACCGATGTCGGTCGCGATCGCGTTGCGATACGCCAGCAGGCGCCCTCGCTCGATCCAGAGCGAATAGGAGGTGTTCGACCAGCTCAAGTCTTGCTCGCTCTCTCCTGCTAGGAGGCCCACTCCACCCGCGTTGCCGTTGCCATCACGGGCTGAAATCCGGAAGCGGATGGCGTAGCGGCCGGTGGCGTGTTGTCCCTGGCTATACACCTTGCGAGTCTTGTAGGAGGTTCCGTTGCTGGTGCTGGCGAGTACATACCCATCGCCGCTGATCGCCACGCCGGCCGGGACCGTAGTGGCGTCCCACGGAGGCGTGTCGGGCACCGACGCCACTGGATAGGTCTGTGAGACTGTCCTGCCAGCGCCGTCGAGCGCGGTGACATGCACAGCTGCGGCGGCGACCGCCGTGGCAACGCCAGAGATGCGGAGCACCGCGTCAGTGGCTGACGCCTGAAGACCTTCAGGAAGGCCCGAGACCGACCACACAACCGGGCCGAACGCACCGGAAGACACCAGTGTCCCCGCGTATGCCGCGCCGATTACTGCGGCGCTGGGCAGGAGTCCTCGCAGCTGCAGCGGTTGGCGCGGATCAGTCACCTCAGCAGGCTCGATCCAGTCCTGGCTTGCCATATTGGTCGTGCCACGGTCATCGAACCCAGCTACGACATAACGGCGGGTGCGATCCAAGCCGGCGATCCGCCACGTTCCATCTGCAGCGCTCAGGGTAGCGGCCACAACACTCAGGCTTGACCGGTCCAACACGACGATGCGACCACGGGAAGGCACGTTGAGTATCCGAAAACGGCCGTCCGGGCTCTCTGCATCAGCTGGGGCCTCGCCGGCGACGAAGCCGTCTCCGAGCCATTCCACGCTCCGCTGGGAAAGCAGACCAATGATCACACCCATTCTCCATCGACCAGAAACAGTACCTGCCCATTCGAGGGTGAGGACAGTCGCCCTGTCCTGAACGACTTGGCGACCAGGGTTGCCCCGGGAATGACTGTCAGCCCTCCGATCGTCTGCAGGTCCATCAGCGGATGATCGTGCTGAGGCACGTAGAGTCCAGGCATATGCCCCCGCGGGCCGATGCCGCCCAGATCGCACACCTGCCCGCGCGCCAACAGCATGCCGCCGTTTACTGGGTGTGGATACGGCACGCCGCTCCCGCCCCACGTTCCAGCATTCGATTGCTGCAGAGGGCAAGATCTGCCGTCGATCGCGACCGCACCGACGACGCGATCATGGCGCCGGCCGATGAATCCGGCCGGGAGAACGGCCGGATACGCAGCCGCGTACCCGTTTGCTGGGAACGTCATCAGGGCAGAGACATTGGCCGAGATGGATCCGTCGTACGTCTGCAAACCGCTATCCGACACAACGAAGCAATGCTGATCCGAGGGCATCTGTGAGTCGATATCACCAGCGAAGTACGGCACGGCCTGATCGATCGAGGAGCCATCGATGGCGACGAACAAGTAAAAGCACCGGTCGTTGCCGATCAGCCACCAGGCACGCGCGGCGGTTGACACTTCGGTGGATTTCGGCCACAGGCACCCATCTGTTCGGTCAGCTGCCAGTGGCGTCGGGCCGACGCCCGTGTCGAGGCCGCTCATCGTTTCGTAGGCCCGCAGGAAGGCGTGCCGCGCGTTGCCGATCACGCCGCTGTCGTCGACACGGAGCGAGTACCCCGAGCCAGCCACTGGTTCGTTGCGATAGACGCGCACGTTGCCACCCGTGAAACTACGAGTCCAGCCCAACGGCGCCTTGGCCGAAGAACCCGCGCCATACCCGCTCACCAGGCACGCGTCCAGCAGCGCGGCCAGTGAGCCGGGCTGGCCCGTCAGCGCCGGCGAACCCCCGTCCGTGCTCGAGTAGATGGTGGGCATCAGACTCACTGTGCGCCTCCTGCGATGTTCCCGATCACCTGAAAGCGAAATGAGTCGGTCATTTGTTCCGGAAGTCCTGGCAGCGTTGTGCGAACCATCCAGATTGGCGCCAATCCACCAATTGTGTTGAACCTAACCGCGTTGCCGACGGACCAACCGCCGCCCCAGCCCTCTCGACGAATTGTGAAGTAAGGCTCCCCTGTACGAGGATTGACTGGTACGCAGTCGGCAGTGGTACTTCCGTTCGCTATCGTGCCGACCGTCTCGCCGATCACCTCGAACTGTGTCGCGCTTGTGAAGCGAATCGCCCACCTCTCGGTGATTGCATCAGCATTTGTCACGAGTAAGGGGTAGTCGGTGTCGTTGTAGGTACCGGCCGCGGATGCTCCGTCTAGCTGATCGCTCCAACCATTTGCCCAGTTGCCTTGGTCAAAGAGGTTTTCGACGCGTGCCTGAAGATCCAGGCTCCCGTTGGCCTCGCCAAGGCGCAGCGCGGTGCTCACTAGAGCCTCCCCGGCCGGATAGTGATGCGTGAGCCCACTGTTGAGCTGGATCTCGCCCGTGATCTGCACACCGGCCACGAGACGGCGGTCCTCAACTCGCTCTCGGATCACCACCGGCAGCTGGTAAGCGGCCAGATTCAGAGGATCGCTAAAGGTCAATCTGCCGGCATCCAAGTCCTGGGTGTACCAGACACCGTCGATCGGTACCCCAGAGCTGTCGCGCACCTCAGACTGCGCGATGCCAGACCTCCCGAAGTCGATCACTTGCCCCGCAGTGGGGGTCGCTACGTCGTGCTGTGCAGTGTGATGGACCAAAACAGTCTGCCCAGGCTTGAAAGCCGGCACGCGTCCGTCGCTCGGCAAGCGGATGCTGTCCAGGCCGATCACGACAGACGACAGGGGGATCGAGCGGTAGACCACGGTCCCGAAGTAGATGGTGCTGGCGATGACAAAGTATGGCTTCCACACCTGGTTGCCGACGACGTTGTCGGCGCTGTACCAGGGCTCGTTCTCATTGCCCGCGGCAGCCACGTACCGACCGAAGCGTAGGTCCACTGCGCCGCTCTCCCAATCGACAGCGCCGCGCACGAAGTCGCCCGTCACATCGCCGTTGACGTCTGCGGTCGCGGTGGTCTGCTCGCCGTTTAGCGTCGTCGCCCGGAGAGTGAAAGCGCCGGCGCGCAGCGGAGCACCCGTTGTGCGGAAGGAGATATCGGAAATCCCAGGATCGAAAACGCGCGTCAGCAGCGCGCTGACGGTCACGCTGTTGGCGCCGCCGGGAGCCCATTGACTCACGGTGGCCAGTCCGCTCTCGTAATCCAGCGTGCCCGCGAAGGTGCCGGCGCCGGTGGCGGGATCGACGTCGTAATACAGCGAGCCGGACCGATCCACGTACGTGCGCCCCCGGAACACGAAGCGCACGCTGCCCGGCACGATGGTGTCGCTGATCGCCGGCGTCAGATCCAGCGTGACCGGCGGGAGGGTGAACTCCTCGCTCGCCGCTGTGGATGACGATCCACCCTGTTGCCACTGCGTCGATATCAGTGTCCCAGCCGAGAACCGCGCGACCACCGGGTTGCGCTGGGTGCGGACGTAGCGATACCTGCCGTTGAACGCCAACTCGTAGATGGGCACGGGAAAGCTGGGAATGCTGATGTCGCCGGCTTTGAGTGTCACCGCGCCGGACGCATAGTCCACGGTGCCAAGAGTTACGCTCAGGACCTGGCCGCCAGCGCTGAGCGCGACGATATTACCTGCCCCGTCGTCCTTGGCCACGACGCGCGCGGCTAACGAACCGGAGCCCAAGCCTTCGTCCGCGGGCACGATGCTAGTAAGCCATTCGAGATGCAGGCTCCCGGCGCCAACCGGAACGGTTGGGAGGCTGAAGGACACCACGCCGTTCCCGTCCGGCGCCGGCATCGTGCTTGTGGTCAACGCGGCCGCCCAGTTGTATTCGCACTGCAGTGTCGAGTTGGAGTCGGGCAACGTGACCGGTCTGATGGCGACCTCCCCCGTCGCGTACACCACGGTCCCGCGGGCGACGCCTCCGATTATCAGCGAGCCCGCGCCGTCGTCAGACGCCGTGACCAGGCTCCCGCCCGCCTGGAACGCGATCGAGAGCGTTCCGGGCTTGGGAGGATTAGACAGCAGAAAGCTCAACGAAGGCGCCTTGATGTCAGTGTCGCCGGCGCGAGCGGTGGCGATGACCCCGGTGCCGAAGTTGCACAGCAGCGGGCTGTCGAGATCCGGCAGCGCGCCCAGGGTGACCACGACAGAACCGGTGGTGTAGTTGACCGTGCCGGCGCCCTGCCCCGCGTTGCCAACGATCTGGCCCGTGCCGTTGTCGGTGAGCCGGATCCACTTGCCCAAGGCGCGATAGTCGATCGTCACAGTCCCTGGCGCTGGCAGCGGCCGCAGCTGCAGCACGTAGTTGTAGCCCTGATTGTTGGATGTGATGTCCGTCTTGACTGTATAGCCCTGGTCGCTGACAGGTCCGGCCGGGGTCGCAATGATGGAAATCGATTGCCCGGCGCCCGTGCTATGCGAGATCGTGACGCTGCCTGTCATGTAGTCAATCGAACCGCCCCAGGGGGACACAGCTGCGGACTGCAGGTTGCCGCTACCGTCGTCGGTGAGCTGCACTGAGCCGGCCGTCACCTTGACGCTACCGCGCACGACCGGGTTGCCGAGGAATCGGGTCTGCCCAATGCCCGGTGCGAAAGTGCCGTAGAAGTTGTCCGCTAGGCTGTCGGTGGGCCCCGCCTGGACGTAGCTGATCGTGCCCATGCCGGCTAGGACGTCCACGACCGGGGTTTCAGCCGTCGTCGCCGGCACGATCGGAACGTACGGCGAGCCAACTTGTACTGTCAGATCCCCGGGTTCAGCCGCCTGCGCCAGCGACTTGACGCTGTAGTAGCTGGCGGCGTCGACCGTGTTGGTGGTGTAGACGAGGGTCGCCGGCTTCTTGCCGGTAAGCCGGGCGGGCTCCTGTCCAAAGAAGTTGTGTAAAAGCGCCGTAACCAGCTCGATCACGAGAACATCGCGCTCGAAAGCACCCGCGTCGTCGTAGAAGGTCTCGGTCGTGCGTGACAGCAGCGACTTCACCCTGATGTACTGCTCTGCCCCGCCTTGGTCAGGCGAGGAGGATAGGGCAAGATTGTCGTTGACGTCCGGGGTCGGAGCGTCGGACTGCGCATAGACGCTGATCGTCTGCTGGCCCACGAAGTGGTCGCCCATCAGCACGAAGCGGCTCTCCACGCCCTTGGTGATGTAGCGCTCGACTACATCGCGCGCGTCGCTGCGCACGTCGCTGTAGCTGCCGGTCGCGAACATGCACATGTTCACGTGGCTATCGGTCGGCGGGTTGACGATGATGCCGATCGCGTCCTTCAGCACGTCCGTGGTCGGCGTGTCCACGTGGACAAACATCTTGCGCAGCGTGGTGCGGCCGGTCGTGCGCTCTTCGTCGCCGATGTCGGGGAACAGGTTGTTCATCTGGCCATCGACGATCTCGGTAGCGACCATCCGGCCGCCGCCGTCAGCGTTGTCGGTCAGGCGCTGCGATTGGCGCAGCTTGATGTCTAGTGCAGTGATCGTCATGGGTCAGGCCGTCATCAGGCGGAGGGTTACGGTGTAGAAGTCGTCATCGAGCTGTGGCCAGCGGCGCTGGATCTGCCTCGCCTCGATCGCGGCGCCATCGGTCCGGCGCCAGATCACGTCGAAGGAGCGGTCACCAGAGTTGTGCGCCGGCATGGTGAGCAACATCGGCGCCGAGCCGGGGACCTGCTCCAGCGCCTGCAGCGCGCGCACCTGCGCCAGCGTGAGCACGCCGTAGTAGCTCCCGCCAGCGTCCTGGCCAGATTCCAGGGTGATTGGTCGCCCGGATTGCAGCGCCGCCTCCTGGATGATCTGCGCGCCGGTCAGGCTGGTGCGCACGTTCTGCCCGACGCGCCAGGCGGTGAACTCGTCGGTCCAATCCAGATCGGCGGAGAGCGTGACGCCGCCGAGGGTGATCTCTTCGCTCATCGTGGCCTGATCCGGACGTTGCTGATTGCTTTGCTCTGCTGCAGCTTCCTGAGCACCCGCGGAGCGACCAGATCGGCGATCCGATCGGCCTGTTCGGCCTCAGCGGCGGTGACGCTTGCGGCGGTGGCGCGGCTGGGCGCTCGCCAGTCGATGACGAGCGTTTGCTCGCCGCCGGAAACCCCCGCGCTCGCGTCACCCTCGGCCTTAGCCAGCTCCTTGGCGGCCTCGATGCGTTTCAGGTCCGCCTGGTTCTGCGCCTCGGCATCCTGTCGCTTGCGCTGAATGCGAGCCTCCTCCGCGGCCTTGACCTGCTTTTCGGCCTGCAAGAGTTGCTCGATCTCGCTGTCGCCGACAAAGCTGAATTGCTGCTTCAGCTGCTCGCGTCGGCTTGCATCCTCGTCGTAGCTCGCCAGAAGCTGCTGCTGTTCGGCGATCAGCCCACGGACTTGTTCACGCTGGCGGGTCAGCTCGTTCGTGATGTCGGCGAACCACTGGACAACGGGGGAACCGGCGACCGCGTTCTTGCCAATCGTGTCGAACGCCTCCATCCACGCCTGACTCACCTCGCCTAGGCTGAAGGTGAGGGCCGACGCAGAAGCCCCTGCCTTCGCCATGGCGCCGGCTGCATTGATGTTCATCTCGGCGGCTTCGCCCGTAGAGGCTGCTGCCTGGCTGGCAGCAGCGGCCGTTTGGCCCAGCGCCTCCGTAGCTTCGTCAGCGCCCTGGCGGATGTCCTTGCCGGCGGCGCGCCCCTTGCGCCCCATGTCATCGAGGTTGTCGTTGACCTTGTAGATCGCATCCAGCACAGCCAGCTCGCTTTCCACGCGCGCCTTGGCAGTGCTGTCGCTGTCCGCGACGGCCGCCTTCGCAGTCCGGCTGTAGGCGTCCAGAGCGCGACGCACGTCGTCCACGCTGGCTTTGCCGCTGGCGGCGCCCTGGCGGATGGCCTCGAACGCGGCCTTCGACGCATCGCGGGCGGCATTCAGCGCCGCCTGCGACTGGATGCCCAGCGCGCTGAAGGCGTCGGCTAGCGGATCCATCGCGGCGGTGATGCCGCTGATGCGGGCGGCGAGCGCGGCGGCCGACCTTTCCGCCTGGTCGAAGCCGATCCTGCCCTGCTCGCCGGCGGACCGCAGCACATCGCCCAGTGCGCGCGCGTCATCCAGCGTCGAGACCTTGCCCAGGGCGGCATTGAACGCCGCCTCGACCTGCTGGCTGGTCGCGTTGGCGTTCTCGACGATCGCACCGAAAGCCGCGACGGCATCTCGCCCAGCAACTGTGAACCGCGTGCCCATGCGGTCCGCCGAGACGCCCAGCTTTTCCAGCGCTGCGTATAGCGTGCTGTCCAGGATGGCCGCCGCTTGCGCCGGCGCGGTGTTGAACGCGTCGAACGCCGCTGTGGCGGCCGCCTGGAACCGTGCGAGCTGGTCGCCGGTCAGCTGTTCGAGGGTCGCGAGCAGGCCGTCCCGGACGTTCTTGTTCGCGCCGGCGGACTGCGACGCGATGCTCGCCAGCGCCAGGCCGACATCACCGAGCTTGATGTCCTCAGCGAAGTTCAGCCCATCGAACAGCTTCTTGATCGACGCCGCGGCGCTCTTGGCGTCTGCGTCGATCCCTTGCAGCTGATCGATGATCTTCTGGGCAGCGGGGCTGATGCTGGTCTTCAGCGCGTCAGCGGCGCGCTTCACGCCCGCCGCGACGTCGTCGAACCCATCCCGGACTGCCTTGAGCCGCCCCGGGAGCTGGGCAAGCTGGGCGAGCTGCTCCTGGGTGGCCAGGCCGAGCTCTTTCTGCCGGAGGAGGTAGCCGTACTGCGCGGCCAGGTACTTGCGCAGGCCATCCAGGCGCTGACGGTAGGCCTCTACCTCTTCGGCCGACATCTTGGAGACCTGCTCGGCCGTAAGCACCAGCTGGTCGCGGTAAGTGGCGTACTGGGCGGCCTGCTCCGCGCGCGCCTGAGCCTCCCTGCGCATCTGCTCGCGCATGGCCTCCTGGACGCGCCCGAGCTCCTCGGCGGCCTCGCTGGTGGCGCCAAGCGCCTCGCCCAGCTTCTTGGCGCCGGCGATGGCCAGGTCCAGCCCGACCAGCAGCACAGCAATCCTGATATCGGTCGGGATTGCTTTCAGCACCGAGCCCATGCGCGACGCGCGGCCAGCGGCCTTGTCGAACGCGCCGGCCGACTCCAACGCGGCGCCGGCCAATGCCGTCCACCGCTGGCGCAACGCGTTCAGCTCGACAGCCCACTTCGCCAGCTTCAGCGCGGCATAGGCCCGGCCAATGGCCACCAGCGCGGTGGTGTGCTGGCTGAGGAAGATGGTCGTGGACTTGATCGCCTCGGCGATGGCCACGATCGCGTCGGAGACGCGCTTGGCGTAGCGCTGCAGGTCGCCGCTTGCAGCCATCGCGTCGATCGCGGCGCTGATCTCGCTCAGCTGGCGCTTGAAGTAGTCCAGCGCGCCTCTGCTGGCGATATCGCGCGCGAATCCCTGGACGCGATCGACGAAGGCTGTCCACAGCCTGGACAGCATGTTGATGCTGTCCGCCGCCGCGCCGCTGCTCGACTTGGCCATCTCGTCGAGCAGCTCGCGGATGACGTCCTTGCCGAGCTGGCCGGCCGAGGAGAGTCGCTGCAGCTCGGTGACGTTCTTGCCGGTGGCCTTGGCCAGCAAGTCCCAGACCGGGACGCCGCGCTCGACCAGCTGCATGATCTCCTCGCCCTGCAGCTTCTGCTTGGACCAGGCCTGGCCAACGGCCAGGATGATCCCGTCAAGGCTCTCCATCGAGCCGCCCAGCAGGGCGTTCTGGTCGATCAGCCCCTTGAGCGTGCCGTCCAGCGGCTCGAGGCCGAAGGTCTTCAGCTTGAGCGCGGATTGCAGCATCGCGTCGAACTGAGCGCCCGAGTCGCGCGCGAGCTGACGGATCTGGTCGAACGCCGCCTGGCCGTTGCCTGCGCCGTAGAGCCGGTCCAGACGCTTTCGCGCGATCTCGGCCGCGTCGCCCAGGCCGAGGATGTTCTTGGTTCCCTCGACAGCCGCGCGGAACGAGAACAGGCCGGCCACGCCCGCGAGCACGCCCCGCAGGCGCCCCATCGTGTTATCGACGATGCGACTGGAATCGACCAGCTTCCGGGTTTGCGCATCTGCAGCAGCGGCGCGCGCGCGGTACGCCTCCAGCGACTCGGCGGCGTCGCGGCTGGCCTTCGCCTGCTTGCGGAACTGCTCGTCCCCTTCCTCCAGCCGCTGCTTGAGCTGCGCGTGCGCGGTCGCCTCGTCCTTAACGGCCCTGGCCTGGCGCTCCACCGCTGCAGTCGCGTCGGCAACCTGCGCGCGCAGATCCTGCTGGAGGGTGCCAAGGTTGCGCGTGTCGACGCCGGCGGCGCTGAGCGCGCCCTCGATCTTCAGCAGGCCAGCCCATTGGCCGGCGAACGCCTTCTCGAGGCGCTCGACTTCGGCCTTGGCGTCGGCCTGGGCCTTCTGCAGCTCGCGGGAGGGTTTCTCGGTCGCGCCCAGAGCGAGCGTCAGCTGATAGGCGCGCTTCTGCGCCTCGTCGAGCTGCACCTCGGTCTGCCCGATCGACTCGCTGAGGGCATCGAACTCAGCCGCGGCACCCGCCTTCCGGTTGAGCTCGGCCAGGCCGTCGATCAGCTTGGTGGTCTGGGCCACGGTCTCGTCGGAGACGTCGCCAACCTCGGCAAGCGCCACGCGCAGCCTGTCCAGCCCTTCCTGACCTTGGGTCTCCAGGACCAGCCGCAGGACTTCCTCGAACACGTTGCTGCCGGTGGCCATCAGATCTTTCCTTTCCTGGCCAGCTGCAGCTGGCGGGCACGCTCGGTCGCGGCGAAGCGCACGATCTCGTCGCCGATGCGCACGACGTTCTGGCCGTCCAGGCCCTTGGTCATCTCGAGGGGGCTGGGGCCGCGCAGGCGCTGCAGGTGCGAGCGCGGGTGGCGACCGGATGGGCTGTTGCTGTCGTTGGAGAACTGGCGCGCCACGACCTCGCGACGGCCGCCGACGGTGGCGATGAACGCCGACTTGTAGACCTTGGACTTTCCGCGGAGGATCGACGCACGGGCGCCGGCGCTCTTCCGCCCGCTCCACCGTGCGTTGAACTCGACCAGGGGCACGCGCTTCGTGGCCGCGAACAGCTCCAGGCCTTCGCCGGCGCCGTCGCTGGTGGTTCGCACCTGGAACTTGCCCGACAGCTCGCGCACCGGGACGCTGTAGACCTCGCGAATCGCCCGCTTCACGATCGGCTCGACACGCCGGCGAACAGTCGCCAGCGCGCGCTTGTCGGCGGCCGCGATCTTCGCTTCGCTCACGCCGTCGAGGCGTGCTGCGATACGGTCCAACGCCGCGGCGTTCGCGCGCGCGCGCACAGAGCTGGCTCCGAACTCGGCCATCGATCATCCAAAAATTGGGGGAAGAGCCGGCGGCAGAACGCCGCCGGCAGGGGCTCCGGCAGAACGCCGGGCCTTGGTTACGCCGCCTGGCTGTACGCCTCGAAGGTGTAGGCGGCGGGGGCGCCGTCGGCGACCACGGCCTCGCCGGTGAGCACCGGGCTGATCGGCTCGGAGGACAGCCAGTCCACGTCGCCATCGACCGTCAGCTTCACCTCGTACACGGTAAATTCGCCGCGCTCCAAGCTGATGCGGTCCTGCATGTCGCCGGTGATGTAGAAGGTCTCGGTCGGCACGGCGCCGCCCAGGAACCGCGTGCTGGTCACGGCGGGGTGGGTGTAACTGACCGTGATCTCGTCCGCCGGGTCCAGATCACCGCCGGCCTTGGCCACGACCTGGCCGCGGCGCAGCAGATCCGGCGAGTCGACGTAGTCCACGCCAGCTTCCAGCGTGTCGGTGCCCTTCTTCACGACCAGCGCCGAGATGAAGCGGTGCGGCAGCTGCAGCGGTGCGCCGCTCGCCGGCATGGTGTAGGCGACGGATGCGACATTGCCCGACTGCACCGACGTGTCGGCCTGCTCGGCGAACATGATGCGCGCCAGCAGCGCGGTCGGGATTTCGAGCAGGGTCAGCGAGATCGACGCGGCGCCCGGCAGGACGTCCGAGTAGACCTTCTGGTTGTAGCGGGCGCCCAGGCGCTTCGAGACGACGCTGACCTCGTCGCCGGCCTCGTAGCTGAAGGACATCGCGTCCGCTTCCACAGGCTGGTTGCCATAGGGGTCGGCGGCTTCGGGAATGACCGGAGTGAGCGTGCCATCCGGCGCCTTGCGGAACATGCGGATGTCACCGGCGTACTGGCGGACCTTGGGGGCTGCCATGGTGTGGTTCTCCTGTTAAGAATTGGCGGGAGGCGTGATGTCGACCAGGCCGGCCCGCACCGTGACCTGAGCGATGACGTAAGAGACGCCGGTTTCCTGATCGGCCGTGCTGCCCAACGAGGCAGAGACGATCGAGAGGGTTGAGATGAACTGCGGCAGCTCGCGGCTCTTCACGATCAGGACCTTCATCAGGTCCGCGCGAGCGCGGTGTGTCTGCAGCTTCGGATTTTTGGTGCCCTGGCCGCGGGGGATGCTGTACTCGATCGTGACGTCCATGTCGGACTTCACGTGCA
Source organism: Pseudoxanthomonas sp. USHLN014 (assembly GCF_037153335.1). NCBI lineage: Bacteria > Pseudomonadati > Pseudomonadota > Gammaproteobacteria > Lysobacterales > Lysobacteraceae > Pseudoxanthomonas > Pseudoxanthomonas sp. USHLN014. The sequence continues at coordinate 33,614 of NZ_JBBCKO010000015.1, read as the reverse complement.
CGCCGCTTCCGCCGGTGGCGGACGCATCTCCTGCCTCGATGATTGTGGCGGCGACAGTCGGATCGTCTGGCACCTCGGTGTCGTCGAGAATGATCACGCCCGCGCCGATCTGCGTGCGGAAGCCTGCGCCCTGGATGAGCTGAACGCGCTGCTTCAAGAACTCGAGCAGCTGCCAGCTTGCGGGCTCTTCCTGGTCAGCCATTGCCCGTCACCTGCGGCGCAAGCACAGCGGCCCACCTGCTCACCGAGAAGTCCTGACCCAGGCGCTTCTGCAGCTCATAGCGCTCACCCTCCACGACGTAGACCATCCCTTGCCTGGGCGTGGCATCTGCGAGGAAGAGCGAAATCTCGTAGTTGCTAGCGGAGCGCTGCTGCGCAGGGCCCACCGTCTGCGTGTCGACGTTGACGTAGCCGCGGCACGGCGCGCCGGGCTCATCCGGTGGGGCGTCCTTCGGCAGCAACACGCCGCGACTGACCATTCCCTCGGGCAACGCAACGAACACCTGCTCGTCGAGATGCCGCTGAAATTCTCGATTGGACATGCTGACCTCTGGCCCGGCCGGCCGGAGCCGGCCGGGCATGGGTTTACTTCTTGAGCCTGATTGCCGTGCGCGGCCGCAGATTCAGGTTGATGGGGTTCGACTGACTCTCGAGCTGCACGCCCTTGTTGAACTCCATCGGATGCGACTTCGAGTAGTACGGCAGACCTTCGCCAGTCACGGTCTCGATGTAGTCAGCGGGCGCGAAGCGCGTGATGTACTGATCCGGCACGCCGATGGGGAACGCCAGCGCCTCGTCGGACGCGATGTAGGGCTTGCCCGCGCCGAATCCGCCCGAGAGCTCCTCGAACATCACGCCTGCCATGCGGAAGTCAGTGCGGTTGTCGTCGCGCAGCGCCGCGCCCTCCTGCCACCGGTCATACGCCTTCTCGACCGAGGCGTGTCCCGTGAAACTGTCGAAGAAGTCGCTGCCGGTGAAGACGTGGATCCCGGTGTACGGCACGCCGCCGAGCTGATCCTCGATCGCGCGCTTGATACCCAACACCTTTGCCCGCATCTTCGCGCCAGCGACGTTGAGGCCCATCGAGATCTCGATCGGCTCCACCTTGAACTTCTCGTGGAGGTTCAGAATCACGGAACCATCCGAGTCCAGGATCAGCCCCTTGAGCGCACCCAGGCGGTGATACTCCATCGTGTAGTCGTTGTCGCGACGGTGCACCTGGAGCAGGTTGCTGATGACGCGCTCGGCGGTGCCCTGAGACGGGTCCAGATCCGGGGCGAAGGCCTTCTTGAGCGTGTCCGCCATGAGGTTGGACCGCTGCGGCAGATGGCAGGCCTTGAAGGTCTCGAACTCACCCGCCTTCAGCGTCTTGGGCTGGGCCGGCGCGCCACGCGGGACGTTCGGCACCAGCGTCAGGGTGTGCCCGTTGATGGCAACCGACAGCACGTCCGTGCCGAGCAGGCCTTCTTCCTGGAACAGACCCATCTGCGCAAGGCGGGTCGGCGTCGCCGGAAGGTTGTTGATCGTTGCGGTCACCTGGGGCGCACTCAGCACGCCGTTGTTGACCAGTTCCTGCAGATCCATTGTTCTGTCCTCTCTGGAATTAAAAAACCCCGCCGAAGCGGGGCTGGATGCGGGAGCCAGTTACCTGGCGCGAGTTACGCCGCGACGACCGTGATGTCGTCGGACACGGCGGAGGTGAGTCCGGTGGCAGCAGCGCTGAGCGTGACCGTGCCGGCGGCGCTGAAGGTGACGCCCTCCCAGGTCACTACGCCATCGACGGCGGCCTTCGCACCGCCTCCGCTGAGCGTGCCCGGGCCGGTGGCCTTGGTCAGCGTCACCGAAGCGGTACTGCCGGTGACCAGCCCGCCGAACACGGTCTTCACGTGCGCGACGACGGTGCCAGCGGCAACGCCAGCGGTCGCGGAGCCGGGATAGCTGATGAACTCGATGTGGTGCGCATCGCCGGATGCCACCGGCTGCTCCGTCCAGCGCGTCACGATGCCGGCCGCATCCAGCGCGTTGGCCGCGATCAACTTCTGGTCATCGGTCGTGCCCTCCGGCCAGGCCAGAAGCTCGCCATGAACCTCCGCGTCGTAGTTGATCGCCACGCCCTTGACCGCGACGGCGGTCTCACCCTGCTCGGGCGGTTCACCGGTGTCGACGAAGTCGTACAGCACCTTGATGGCTTCGTTGAAGTCCGTGGCCACCTCGTTATCGGTGTTCAGCAGGGTGCCGGCAGTGAGCTTGCCCTGGCCGCCCGGGATGATGATCAGCTCACGGCTCCGCTGACCGTTCGCCTCAGACAGAATGAATGCGCCAGTGCGGACGCCGTTGGTGTTCAGCTCCATTTTTCAGGTCTCCGGTTCTCGTAGATGGAGGTGGGATTGAGGGTCTTGGCTTTGGCACCGAGCCCCTGCTTCGCGGCGGCGTCCGCCGGAAGTGCGGTGACGATCTCCTTGTCCTCGGCCTTCGCAGCGGCAAGCTGCGTGCGGACGACAGAGATGTCGGTGTTCGATTTGATGTAGTCGGCGGCCAGGTCGATCAGGCCGCCTCCGGCTGCCGCGCACGCGTCCCGCACCGACCGCGCGTAGGCCAGCGCGGCCGGCGCATCCTGCGTGAGCCGCCCGCGGCGCAGGAGCGCCATCGAGACGTCGGTGGGAACGTCGGCTGCGAGCACGGCCGCGGTATAGGCGGCATCCAGCTCTGCCGGGCTTGGGGGCGCCGCGGCACCCTGCTCGATGGCCGGTGGGTTCTGCTCGGGCAGGTCAGCGTCAAGCTGGTCGCCGCCGTCCCCCTCACCGCCGGGAGCGGGCGGCTCCTTCGTGTTCTCGGCCCCGAGGAAGCTCACCAGGTCGTCCCAGGTGCCCAGGTCAGTGGCGAACCCGACGTCGATCGCGGCCTGGCCGTTGAAGGTGCCGGCCTGGGTTGCAACCACGGCTTCCACGTCGATGCCCAGGTTGCGCGCCACGGTATTCGTGAACAGCGAGTAGAGACCGTTGATCTCGAGCTGAGCGTCCTCCTTCGCCGACTCGCTGAGCGGGAAGTGCGGGCTGAAATCGATCTTCTTCGCGCCGGCATAGATCGCGGTGACCTTCGCACCGGCCATCTCCGCCGCGGCGCTCCAGTCCACGTGATAGCCGACCACGCCCACAGAGCCGACGCCGCCCGTGCGGCTCACCCAGATCCGGTCACAGGCCGAGGCGATCGCGAAGGCTGCCGAGTAGGCATAGTCGTCCACCAGCGCATGAACCGGCTTCTCGCCGCGGCGCTCGAAGATGCGGTCCACCAGGTCGAAGTTGCCCGAGGCCATGCCGCCCGGCGACTCGATGCGGAGTACCACGGCCTCGACGCGGGGATCGTCCATCGCCTCGTCGAAGGCGTCACGCAGCGCCACGTAGCTCTGCGGGCCGCCGCCGCTGGGGCCGGGCATCGGTCGGTTCACCAGGCCCCCACTGATGTTGATCACGGCGAACATGCCCTCCGGCTTATCAGCCGCGACCGCGCTGGCCGTCGCGTCACCGTCGGATGCCTCGATCTGGACCGGAGACCCATCGCAGGTCCAGAAGCGGTCGACGGAAAGCTCGGTGTCCGCGCTGGTCACGTCGGCATGCAGGTAGGCGCTGATCAGCGCCTCGCCCATGGCCTGGTGGACCAGCAGCGGCCGGTTGAGTGCGGCGCTGGCCAGCGACGCCACCACCGGGTTCTTGCTGCGACCGAAGATCCTGGCCAGCAGGGTCGGCTTGTTCATCGTTTACTCCTGATTCTCGGAAGTGCGGTCGCCGGCCGCAGCCGGTTCGTCGACGTCGGGCTGCGCGACGCCGCTGGCGTTCGTCCGGCGCGCGTCGCTGTCGAACGTCATGCCCCGGCGGTCTGCCTCGGCGTTGTCCTGCTCGATCTGGTTCATCACCTCTTCGGGGTCTTCGCCCGAAGACAGAACCACCGCGCTGCGCGGCCTGAACCCTGCGCGCACCGCCTGCTTCTCGGCCTGGACGTCCTGCACGGGATGCGACCACGGCCAGCCCTGAGGCACCCACAGCGTTTCGGTGACCTCCTCGCGGAGATCGGCGTAGCCAGGCACATCTAGCCGTCCCGCCAACACGGCCTGGTCGTACCAGGCCTCGCGCACGAACTGGCACATCTGCGGGATCAGGTAGAGCCACTGGTCCGCCTCGATGACGCGGCGGAATTCGTTGAGGATCAGCTTCAGTGCGCGATCGCTGACATTGCGCAGGTCGCCGGTCAGCACCTCGTACGGGATGTCGTGCGCCGCCGCGATGGCCATCAAATGGCCGCGCAGGAATTCGGCATAGTCGGTGCCAGCACCAGGCGGCGCGCTGAATTTGACGTCGTAGCCCGGTGGCAGCTCCTGGGCCGTGCCCGGCTCCAGGCCTGCCAGCGGCTCGCCGTTCTCGTCAACGCCCGACTCCATGTCGGTGACCACGCCATCGGCCGGCTCGCGGTTCGGGTCGTCGCTCTCCACCACCGTCTTCTGGGTGTAGAACGCCGCGAACAGGTTTGCGATCGCCTGGCGCTCCAGCACTGCGTCGTCCAACCTGTCCAGGTTGAACATGCGCACGATGACCGAGGCCGATGCCGGCATGCCCCGGATCTCGCCCGGGCGCGACGGACGGTACAGGTGGCGGATCTGCTCGGCCGGGATGCGCAGCAGATCGCCGGCGTTCACCACTCCCGGTTCGAAGTCGCCCGGGTGGGTGCGGTACATCCAGTACGCGACCCGGCGGCCGATCTTGTCGAACTCGATGCCGCGGCGCACCACGTTGCCGTTGCTGAGCGTGGCGTAGTAGTGCTGCGGACACTGCTCGGATTCGATCAGCTGGACCTGCAGCGGCACCGGCAGGCCGTCGCTGAGGCGACGGTACCGGAGGCGGATGAAGACCTCGCCGCCCTCCTTCCAACTGCGGTAGCCCAGCGCCTGCTGCGCGTACCAGTGCAGGACGCCGTCGGCGTCGCTGACCTTCATCCAGCTGTTCCACCACTTCTGGACTTCGGCCTTGTGCTCCTTTGTTCCCCAAACCGGCTTGGCCTGAATGCCCGTGGCAATCGCGTTGCTGACCGACTTGTTGAGCGCAGCCACAGCCCAGGGGTCGTTGCGCGCCAGGTGGCGTGCACGCGCCAGCACCGTCGGCTTGCCGTACAGCTGCGAGGCATTCGGGCCCAGCGTGCTGGCGGTGAACATCTTGAGGCGGCGGCCATTGCCAGAGGCGCGGAACGCCGGCAGCGGCATGGCGACTTCGAGGTTCAAAGTCCGGTCCCCGTCTGGGTCAGGCGCACCAGACCGCGGCGCTTGCGCGCGCAGGCCGGCTGCGGGTTCAGTTCGTTGCGCATCTGGCGCAGCAGCGCACGCATCGCGCTGAGGCTCTGGTAGGTCACCTCGCGCGTGCCGACGCCGTCCGCATAGCTCACGCGCAGCGTGCCGGACGCAATCGCCTTCTCCAGAGCCGTGACCTGGTCCTGCGTGAATGCCATGAGTTACCGCCCCAAGTAGTTGCTGCGGACGACGCGCCGGCGCTTCACCGGGCGCGGCTTGGGCACCGGCGCGGCGCCGCCGTGCACGACGTCCGGGTTGTGATCCCAATCGGCCGCCCAGCTCGGCGGGTTGGCGAGATTGACGGCTGGCACCTTCAGCCAGAGCGCCAGCGCCTCGTTGTAGCCGCTGAGGTCGAAAGCCTCGTTTCGCGCGTTGGCGAGGTTCTTCCAGCCATCCGGCAGCCGCGTCTCTGCGGTCAGCTCGTCGTAAAAGCTGGTCGGCAGCCAATCCGGGAAGTGGTAGTAGCCGACCCCGGGCTCGGCGCGCGCGGTGTTCGCCGCGACCGTGTCCTTCAGCCGGTTCGTGTTGAGCAGCAGCTGAGGGACGTCGCCGGCGGACCCAGAGTTGCGGTCCTTTCGCTTGCTGGCGTCGGGCCTGGTCTCCCTGAAGACCGGGCCGTTTTTGTTGCGGTTGCCGTCGCCCTTCACCAGACGCACGCGCCAGTGCAGGCTGCGCGCCTTCAGGCTGCGCCAGAACTCCAGCGCGCGGGGGGCGGTGCCGGCCTTGCCGCCCCAGTCGATGCCGACCGCGCGCACCGGCATCGTGCGTCCGCTGTCGTCGTGCAGCTGGTACCGGCGCTGGATGACCTTGTCGACCAGTCGGTCCCAGTCCTCCAGGTAGCTCGCCGGCTCCAGGCCAAGGAACCCACCAGAACCGTCAGGCCGCGCGGAGGTGCGCAGGGTGAACCAGTCGATCACCCAGCGCTCCAGCGCGCCGGTGATGCCGACGCCCCAGCCGATCACGAGGATCACGAAGCGGTTGGCCTGGACGTCGACCGTCGCGGTCAGGAAGCGCACGCCGCGCGGGACCATGCCCATGGGCCAGTCCTCGGCGCGCTGCTGCATGTCCCCCGGATCGATCTCCGACCGCGCCGCCATCGGCACGTAGGGAAGCGCCTGATCCACGTTGGTCGTGGTCTTGAGCGCCTTCTCGTCGCCGTTGGTCCGGTATGACTTGAGCGCCTGCAGGTACCGCTCGACGAGCGACTCCCACGACTGAAACGCGGCGGCTACGCCGCCGAGCCAGAAACTCGCCGTCTTGCTCTCGAGGAGCGCGCCTTCGATCGAGCCATCCGGGTGGACGACCTGACCGTCACCAGCCCAGCGGCCGGCCGCGTTCATCTCCTTCTTCCACTGCTGCTCGATCCCGTTGCCGCAGTGCGGGCAGTAGAGGATCGAGAACCGTCTGGCCAAAGCCAGCGTGTTGTCGACCAGCACTCGCTCCTTCAGCTCTTCCATCGGCGGGAGCAAGAACCGCTCGAGTCCCGGTGCCGCCTGGAACGGCTGCTTGCATTCCGGGCACGGCCAGTACCAGCGCCGCCGGTCGCCGCGGTTGTAGAGCGCGCTGATGCCCGGCGCCGGCGGCCCCTCGTGCGGCGTGGTCGGCTTCCACTTGCCGTCGGTGTAGTCCTTCGCCGGGCTCGACTCGGCCACGATGATCCCAGCCGACATGAACGTCTGGATGCGCTTCAACGCGGCGCCGAACGCTTCGTCGATGCTCATGTCGCCGGTGAAGTTGTCCACATCCGTCATCAGGACGTCGTGGATGTCCTTGCTCGACAGCACCGACAGCGACGGCCACCCCATGCGCAAGACCATTCCGGACCGGAAGATCTTCATGAGCACGTTGTCGTCGTGCCCGCGGGTGCTCAGCGCCGCCCGCAGCTTCGGGCTTTCCTTGATCGCGCGACTGATGCGCGTCTTGCTGAAGTCCTCCGCGCCGAGCTGGCTCGTATGGACGATCAGCGTGTCCGACGGATTGCAGGTGATCGTGTAGGCGAGCCGCCCGTCGACAAGGGCGATTGTCTTGCCAGACCGCGCAGGCCCCACGAACACCACAGCCTCATAGAGACGGCTGGCCGTCAGGTTCAACGGCTCGACCATGTAAGGGCTGACGGCAGGGTTCCACGGCCCCATGCTGCCGGCCGGATTGACCACCTGGAGCGCCTTCGCGCCCTCGACGACGTCGATGCGCCGCGGCGGTCGGATCATCTCGGCCGTGCCGAGCATCACCTCACGCGCTGTCGCGAACGTCGCCATCGACCACCCGCTCGTACATCTCCTGCCGCACGCGGTCGCAGCTTTCCTGCACCGCCTGCACCTGCTTCGGGGACAGGGCCACGTCGCGCTCCAGCACGTCGGGCAGCGTGTCCATGAACATCACCAGCGTCTTCACGAGCTCGGCGAAACGCGCCTCGACCTCGAGCGCCGGCACCAGCAGGCCCATGCTCGATTCGAGCTTCAGCCGCTCGTTTTCCGACTGGAACCACTTCAGCCGATCCGGCGGCGGCAGGTTGTGGGGATCGATGACCCCCTCATCCCCGGCCGGACTCGGCAACGGATCGACCAGTGCGGGCGCGACGTCGGCCAGGCGGTAGACATCGTGGCCGCCCCTCTTGCCGAGCGGCGCCACGCCGGCTTCGCGGATCCTCTTTGTCGCGGTCCGCCGGTCCATGCGGAACTCGTCGGCGAGGCGGGCGATAGACCACCCTGCCTGGAATGCGCTGACCTCGCCCATGCTCACCTATGCGCAGCGTGCGCAGCGCCAAACCCCTTAAAAATGGCTGTGAAGTTCCACCTGTGGTGGAGGACCATGGAGGCCCGAAAAATTCTCGAAAACCGCGCCGGTCCTCCCCCGCGGTTGAGGCTCACGACCGCCAGGGGCCCCCGCCCTGTCGTTCATAAAGCTGAACAGACTGGATCGGGCGCGCGGGCTTAACATTTGCCTTCACACCTACGGCGCTACGGACTCGCTTTCAAGGCCGGGGCCGTCAGCTTGCGGATCTCGCCCATGCGCTGGTCGCAGTCGGTCTGCGCCGGCAGGTTCGCGTTGTAGGCTCGGACCACCGCCTCGACGGTCCGAGTCGCTGCGCGCACTGGCGGGCACGGTGCGGTCAGCGTTTCCGGCAGCTTCGCCGGCACCTCGACCTTGACGTACACCGTCTCGGGGATGGTCGGCTTCACCACGCGGGAGCAGCCGCCCCAGCCGGCCAGCGGCAGGAGCACGACGATCAGCAGCAGGCGGTTCATGCGGTCTCCCATCTGACTTTGCGTTGAAGCGGGTGGTTGTCGAATCGGCGCCGGGAAGGCGTGTCCCATGAACCACCCCGGGTGGTTGCAACAGCAGTCCATCCGGCGCCGCGCAGGCTCGCCCCGCACTCTTCCTCAAGCGTGTACGTCAGCACCCTCGTGTACCCCAGAGCCAAAGCCGCGCGACGCGCGCGGGCGTAGAGCGCAGAGCACGCGTTGCGCGTCCCGTCAGTGCAGAGCCTGGTCACTTCGACCGTCCGCCCATCGTCGAGCGCACGCGCTACTGGACGGCCAATGATCGCCACACCACACAGACGGTCGCCTGCCAGCACCGCCATCGCTAACAACCCACCCTGTGGCGGCCGGTGGTGGCGGTGATGCTCCGCGACGTATGCCTTTGCCTGGCGAAGCGTGCAGGGCACGATCGAGAGCATGGCGCGGCCTACAGCAGGGGTATCTCGGGGCACAGCTGCATTGCGAGCTGCGAGGCGCATGCTGGCTTCGCCTTCGCGGCCTGCAGCGCCTTGTCGGCCTTCGCGGCTGCCGCGGCAGCATCGGCGCGCGCTTGCGCGGCTCGGGCGTCAGCGATGTCAGCGGCCCGCTTCCACTCGGCGGCGCGCTGCTGCGCCAGCTCGGTCTCGCGGTTGACGTTGGCCAGCGAGGCGCCGCATGCGTTCGCCGATGCCAGGTACGAGGCCGAGTTCTCCTTGGCCTTATCCCGCTCGCCCTGGGCAGCGGTCACCGTCCGCTCGGCTTCGGCCAGCTTGCTCGCCGCGCCGTGCTTGCAGCCGCCGATGAAGATCGCCCCGCCCACAGCGCACCACAGGACCAGCCGGATCAGGCCCACGTAGGGTGCCAGAGGATCCGGGATGTTCACGGCGCGCGCCCCCGCGCCTTATCGAACAAGGCCAGTCGCTCAGCACATGACCGTTTGGTCCCGGGCGCCAGCTCGCCGCAGCGAGTGCAGTACGTGATTCCGCTGCGGCCATCGAGCTGCATTGAGTGGCTGTCCGCGTTGCTCGCGCTGTCACTGCTCTCGGACGGCGTGCGTGGATCCGCGCTAGCCGACGCGCATGGGGCTGCAGGCTGACGCAGCACGCGCAGAGCCACCGCGATCAGCGACAGCACAGCGCACGCGGCGCGCAGCCACGGTGGCAGGTAGTCCAGCGCCACGGCCGGCAGCTGAGGTAGCACCTGGCCCAGCCCCTGTGCGACCTGGTACAGCAGCTCCGGCAGGGCTGCCAGCGCCACGGCATAGCGCACGGACCACAGGCGCCACGCGGCTCGCCAGTCCTCGATCAGCTGAACTTTCACTTCACACCCCTGAGCTGTCGCAGCTCTCTAATTTCCTGGTCGTGCTGGTCGACCTTGATCTGCGTCTTCGCCACTTCCAGCTTCAGCGCCGGCACGTCGGCCAGCTGCGTGTTGATGGTTTGCAGCTGCTGGTTCATCGCGGCCAACTGCTGGGCGGTCACCTGCTGCTGGGTCAGCATCGACTGCACTGACGCCACCAGCCAGTAGAAGCCCACGACCAGCGCGGCGCCGATTGCGCTCGCGATCGCCTTCTCGATTGGGCCGAGGGTGATCCTTGCCCGCCCGTCCTGTTCCGGCTGCATGTCCACGCTCATCCCGTCAGCGCTTCGCGCGCCGTGGCGTAGTAGCCGGTCCACTTGCCCCGAAGGCGCACGCGCGCCGCGGGCGTACCGTCGGTGTAGGCGCCAGGCCGCCAGGTCCGCAGGTAGAGCTGCCAGGCCGCGCCGGCGTCGCCGACGGCCGGCAGCGGCGCCGGATCGCTCCACAGCAGCAGGCGGGCGAAGCCGGCTGCGAGCACATCGTCGCCGGCCAGCGCCGCATGCACAGCGGCCGCGTCCGGCGCCACACCTCGAGCGCTGCACAGTTGGGCGGCCGCGGCCGCGCACTGCGGATGAAGCAGCACACCGCGAACACCGCCGCCGCGCTCGAACTGCCACAGCCCGCGCGCGGGCCCGCGCACATCCGGGCGGCCGGGATCGATCACCTGCCAGCGGTGCCGGAAGTCGGCCTCCTGTCCGCTGATGGCCACCATCACCACCCGAGCAGTGAGCGTGTCCATGCGCGCCGGCAGCAGCTTCATTGCCGGCGTGATGGCGCTCCGGTTAATGCCCCTCGCAAGTTCTGCAGCGACGGAAGCCACGGCCATCTCCATTAAGAATCGATCACCACCGGTTGCGGCTCCCTACGCCCTTCCAAGCGCTGCCCGCGGCGGCGTCTCACGACGGGACCGAACAGGCACCGGCCGGTGTAGTGATCGAAGTGGTAGCGGCGACGGGACTCGAACCCGCAACCTCCGGGTTATGAGCCCAGCGAGCTGCCGAATTGCTCTACGCCGCAAACAAGAAGGCCACCGCCGGCCATCGGAACTCCCGTCCGGTGGCTGGCGATGGCCTTGGTTCGCTGAGTGCCGCGCTACGCAGGCAACTCTGCACGCTGGCGATTTAAGCCTATTCCTGGTTCCCGGCGCAACTGTGGATCAGGTGTGGAAGGAAAAAGCCTCCACACCTGCCACAGGTGGATTGACGCGCTACTTGGAAGTGGCGCGTTCACCCGTTAATGTTAACTCGCCGCAGGTGGCGGCTAAACGTATGGGGAACATGGATGGACGAGAAAAGCTATCTGAAGCTCATTGCGGCGATGCTTGCCGATATTCACAAGCAGACAGTCAAGGACGGCGACGTTGATTCGAAGCTCGTAGCTTCCGCCCTGTGGAACGATTCGGAGTGGGCTATTCACTGGGAACACGGATTCCTCCTCAGCGGCCAGAACACCCCAGATCACGTGGGCTTCGTCTGTGACGTCCTAGATATGTGGAGTTTTATCGAGGTTTCATACGGAAAGCTGGACCAGACTGATAAAGACAGGATCGCAGCCGAGGTCCCGTACGGATACGGAAAGAATCCAAAGTTCCCCGGCTTTGACGGGAATCACGAGGGCGAATACATCACCGTGATTCGCATGCTTACTGAGCACATGGGCCGATTCGAAGAGTTCAAGGGGCGCAACCTTAATTCCCATGCCCCCTACGTGCATCGCTACCAGAACATGCTATCGGTCTTCGCTCCGATTCGAGAATCCAAGGCTTTCACCGCGGACGTTTTTCTCTCTGCCGATGAGATTATCTCGGTACTCAAGGCATCCTAAGCGGGCGCGAAGATCTTGCGGCGAAGCTCGACGCCGGCCTCGCTGAGTGCTGCTTGCAATTCCGCTGTGGCGATTTTCTGAACGCGTAGGTATGCGTCTTTCCGCATGTTCGCAGCCTTTGCGAGGCCTCCTGCAGGTGTCCTTCTGGAGGGCGACACAAGAGCTTCAGCCGCGTCATAGATGACCAAGCGCAGCCGGTGGCAGTCCGCCGGCTCTTTGAGGTCTAAGGCGCGTGGCCTCATTCGGACGACCGCATAGGCGACACGCGCATAGGACAGTTGGACGATGCGAGGCGCGCAGCTGCGCTCATCCAAGCGCTGAGCCACAGCCAACGCCACTTCGCGCGCCAGCGGATCGGTCATCATGCCGGCCGCGCCAGCGATGTCAGCGGGCTGCAGGCCGGGCTTCGACCCCCTACCTTCGACCGGCACCTTGTAGCTGGTGCCCACCAGCAAGCGCCCCAGCAGCTCCAGGACATCCGGCGGCTCGGACGCCACACGCGGCGCGGCCGCTTTGGCACTCTTTGCCACTTCCGGCGCAGACGGAGGCGCTGCCGGAGCGGCCTGCCACACAGGCGGACGTCTGCGCCACACCGATTCCGCCGCCTCGCGGGTGGCTGATTGCTCGGAACCCATCGCGCCGCAGGCGTCGCACACCACGCGATATGCGGCCTCCGAGCGCGTCCGAATCTTGGGGCCCGTCTCGCTACCGCATCGCGCGCAGGCGACAAGCCCGGCGCTGTCACTTGCCACCACATTCATAGCATCTGCTCCGGAAATAGAGGTGTCGGCGTTGTCGCCACGGGCGGGGCTTCGCCCTGGGCGGCCAGGAACTGCTGAGCCAGCCGCCGGAGCTGGTTCTCGCCGATGTCGACGCGCTCGACCAGGTGCTCGCCCGGGTTTCGCACGCCCTCGATCTGCTCGCGCTTGACGCCCAGGACCTCGGACACGATCGGGTCGCTGCCGTGGTCGCTGATCAGGAAGTAAGCCATCACCGGCTCGGTTTGCCCGTCGCGGTGCACGCGCCCGATGCACTGCTCGTGCACGCCCGGGCTCCAGTCCAGCTCGCCGAAGACCACCGTGCTGCAGACGTGCTGCAGGCCGTCGATGCCCGCGCCGGCGCGCAGGCTGATCAGCATGACCTTGGACTCGCCTGCGATGAACGCGTCCTTCGCGGCCTGCTTCTGGCTCGGCGACTCGCTGCCCGTGTACATCACCGGGTTGAACGCGGCCAGCTTCTCCCGCCAGATGCTGTAGACCTCCCGGTGCCAGCCGAACAGCAGCACCTGCTGCCCGCTCTCCACCAGCAGCCGCACGAACTCGGCGACATAGGGCGCCTTGGCCAGGCCGGTGGCCTGCCGCACGAGGCGGTCGAACTCGCCGCCGGCCTGCATCTTCTCGCCGCGCCAGCGCTCGTTTGCCCCCAGGATCACGCGCGCCAGCGCGGTGGCGTCGCCGGCGATGCTGTCCAGCGCGCGCTCGTCCGCTTCGATCTCGTGCGGGATCTTCTGGAGCTCGGGCAGCTCCCGGCCGACCTCCTTGCGCGTCCGGCGCAGCATGATCCCCTCGCGGCGCAGGTAGGACCCGAACAGCTCGGCGTCCTTCAGGCGGGACTTCTCCCCCGGCGCGCTGATGCACCATTCCCGCACGAACTCGTCGTAGCCGCCCAGGCAGTCCGGCAGGAGCGCGCTCACCACGTGGAAGAACTCGGTCCCGTAGTTGTAGATCGGCGTGGCCGTCAGCCCCATGCGCAGCGGCACGCGATGGGCCAGGTATTCCGCGGCGGCGTACAGGTCGGTGCCCGCGGTGCGCAGCTGCTGGCACTCCTCGAACACGACATAGCGCGCGAACTCGGCCAGGGTCTCGGCCCAGCCGCGCAGCATGTGGTAGCTGATCAGGATCACGTCAGGGGGCGTGTCCCAGAGATCTTGCAGCCGCTGGCGCGGCTGCCGGGTCAGCGGATAGGGCCTGCCCTTCCGGATGCGGTGAACGCGCAGGTTCGGCGCGAACTCGGCCAGCTTTTCCGGCCAGTGGTTCGGCAGCGCCGCCGGGTACACCACCACCGCTGGCAGATTCCCGGGCTCGGCCATCGGGCACATGCCGGTGACCGTCTTGCCCAGGCCGAGGTCGTCGGCCACCAGCAGGCCGCCGCGAATTGCGGTCTGGGCGGCGGCCACGCGCTGATACTCGCGCGGCGGCTTGGCCAGGGCGAATGCGGGGATCTCACGACGGCCCGCCGCCAGCTCGCGCAGGTCCACCTCCATCTGGACGTGCTGCCGGGCCAGGCGCTCGAGCAGCTCGGCGCCTTCGCCCTTGAACTCCATCGGGTAGCGATCCAGGAACCACTTCAGCTCGCGGCTGTTCTCCGGTGAGGCCTTGAGGGGGATGCGGTCGGAGGCGTGCTGCGGCGCCCGGGGGAACACGCGCTTCAGGCGCGCGCGCACCTGGGGCTCGCACCAGATGTACCAGTTGCCGTGGGAGTGCTCGATGCGTCCGTAGTTCATAGGGCCTGTCTCTGGAGGCGGATCATTGCGAAGGGCTTGCCGCCCCATTCGGGCCGCTTCGGCAGCGGCGTGGATGCCCACATCGGGGTGCCGGCCAGCAGCACGGCCTGCACGTGCGGGAGCTCGATGTACCGTCCCACCTGGCGCAGCGCGTCGCCGGCCGAGCCGTCGACCTTGACCTCGATCACCAGGCCGTCGAGCCAGAAGTCGGCACGATTCTTGGCGTCGAGGCGGTACTCGCGCTGGAAGCCGGTGCCGGCCAGGACCTGGGCCATCACCTCGTGCAGCTGCACCTCGCTCCCGTAGCGATACCGCACACCGCCCAGCAGGCGGCCGAGCGAGTTCAGCTTGAGCTGCCATTCCGATGGCGCGCCGGCGCGCACCGGCTGCGGCCGGCGTAGGCCTGGGGTCTTGTTCATCAGAACGGGCCCTCGTAGTCGTCCGCCTGAACCAGGCCGGCCTCTTCCTCGTAGCGCCGCGCCTTCGCCTCCCAGTCGCGCGCCTCGGCGCGGGCGTAGTTCGCGGCTCGGTCCTTCCGCCCTTGCTTGCCCACGCGCCCGTGGGTGGGCGTCACCTCGATCTCGCCGGCGCGCTTCAAACACTCCTTCGCCATCGATCGCGCCCACGTCGCCTTGCGCTGCGCTTCCGCGCGCCTCTCCATCTCCGACTTCAGCGCCTCGAACTGCGCCTCCAGCTCTGCCTGGGGTAGGTTTCTCACTGCTACGTTCATCATCAGGTCTCGCACAGGGCCAGGTCCGACGTGCACCCGCCGCCGGCCTGCTGTTGAAAAAAGAGGTCGAACTGCCGGCCGCCGCGGGCCGTCCTGCTCCACTCCACGAGGGTGTGGATCCTCGAGTAGGTCCCGGGCCGATCGATGTCGGTCGGGTCCGTCACCGCGGGGAAGAAGGTCGCCGAGCGGCGCTTGTTGGCGCGGGATACGACGTCCTCCCAGGCCGCGATCCTCTCGATGTGCTCCGGGAAGCGATCAGCGATCGCGCGCAATTCGCTCTTCTGGCAGTTGACGCATGGCATACAGCCGACCCGCCCCATGCCCATGGCATAAAGCGGATTAGGGAGGATCCCGTGCCGGCTATGCTGCCGCCACACCTCCTCGACCGACCACCTGAAAATCGGCCGCCAGACCATCGATCCAGACTCGTGGCGGTTGAACCGAGGTTGCGCCGCGCGGTTTCGGCTTTCGTCGGCTCGGATGCCCAACCACTGGAGCACCTGGCCCGCGCGGAGCATCGTCCCCACGACCTGCGTCGTGATCGGGATCGTCTTGAGCTCTTCCGTGCAGAACTGAGCCATGCGGCTTGGGAACCGCCCCTTGCTGATGCAGAGGTCGAGAAAGGGATTGCCCGTGGGCTCGTGTAGCGCGGCAGCCTCGTCAACGATTGATTGCGGGATGCCCTGGGTGGGCCAGACGCGTAGCACGTACTCGCGGTGTCGCGCCAGGGCGACGCTGAAGTCCGCGCGCACGGTCTCCACCTCGGGCCCGCCGGTCCTGGAGGCGAGGGTCGCCACGTACTCCAAGGTCAGCGGATGCTCGTTGCCGGTGTCAGCGAACACGGCGCGGAACGGCCGCCCGCTCTCCAGCGCGAGCAGGTATGTCGCGGTGCTGTCCTTGCCGCCGCTCACGTTCACCAGGTGCTGGATCACTTGCTCTCCTCTCCTGGCCAGCTCAGGCCCGCTCGCCGGTACTCTTCGCGCAGGTCGACCAGCACCATCCCGTCGATCCAGGTGACCTTCTGGCCGGATTTCGTCTGCACCGTCTGGGCCGGGCTGCGCTCATAGCCCGGATTCGGGTCCTTCTTCGGGAGCGGCCGCCGCTTCATGCGGATAGCTCCAGCTGCAGGGACGCCTGCGCGATGCCCCGCTCGGCGTTGGCGTTAAGCCAGAGGCTCTCGATGCGCGGCCGCGCGCCGTCAGCCAGCGCGAGCCGGTCGACCCGATGCCACTCCCCGTACAGGCGCTCATACAGCGGCGAGGCGTAGCCGGAAATAACCACCGCTCCGGCGAGGGTCTGCAGGAACGCCGCCAGCTCCTCGTGCTGCTGGTCGGTCATCTCGTGCTTATAGGACTTCCGGTGGTCGCTGTGATTCACCTTGAGCGAGCGCGTGCTGTGCACGTAAGGCGGATCAACGTAATGCAGCGTGTTCGGCCGGTCGTGGTGCGCCATGACGGCCATCGCATCCCGGTTCTCGATGACCACTCCCTTGAGCCGCCCGACCACCGCCTCCAGGGCCTCCGGGTAGTGCATCCAGTCCATGGCTGGCGTCGTGCCCGATCTGGAAGATGTGCTTCGGAAGCCTGATTTTTCGCCGCAGGCCGCCGCACTTCCGAAGCCCTGGAAGCTTCGGACGACCATGCGCCGCGCCCTCTCCAGCGGATCTCCGGACGGCTGGTAGCTCATGTCGAACTCGGCCCGGCTAAAGGGGGTGAGCTCGAGCGCGCGCCTTAGCTCCTCGCCGCGATCGCGGGCCACCGTGAACAGGTTCACGACCTCATCGTCGAGGTCGTTGTAGACCTCCGCGTAGCACCTCGGCTTGCGCAGCAGCACCGACCCGCCGCCGCCGTAGGGCTCGACGTAGGTGTGGTGGGGGCCGAAGTGCTCGATGATCCACGGCGCGAGCATCCACTTGCCTCCGTGGTAGCGAATGAGGGGGCGACGTGGCGGGGTCATGGAACACCCGCCTGAGCCCAGAGCACAGCCACCAGCCTCCGGTAGTGCGTGACCAGGTCGCGAGCGGTGTGCAGGTCCATCCACGGCCCATCCGACCGCAAGGCGGCAGAAGCGACGACCGGCCCCTCGCCATTGAGCGTTCGCCACGTCAGCACGTCGCTGAGCTGGACCTTGCCATCGGCCTTGATCGCCTGCCGGCCGGTGCCGTCACATTCGCTGCAGTCTTTCATTGCGCCGCAGCAGCAGCACTCGACCTCGCCATCGCCGCCGCAGGCGACGCAGTCCTCGTCATCATCTGCGCCCGGGGGCGTGACGAAGCCCAGGAGCGCAGGAGAGCCGACGGCGTGCAAAATTCCACCCAGCGTCTTGTCCTGTCGACACCTCTCGATCAGCTCAAGAGCGTCGATCAGCTGCCAGTGCCCATTCCTGGCCAGTGCAACGGCGTGCTGGCTGAGGGCGTTCATTCCCCGCTCCGCGACGCGGTGTGGGCAGCCGGCACGGCGTCGCGCAGCAGCGCCATGGACAGCGCCTTCGCGGTGCGGTTCGGCACGGCGTTCCCGATCTGCTTCGTGATCTCCGTGGCCGTGCCGGCGAAGTCGTAGACCTGGCCTTCGTCGTCGAAGGAGGAGGCGCGCGCCAGCTCGCGCCAGTGAAGCATCCGGTAGTTGATGTCGATGCGGACCTGATCGGTGATCTCGGCCGCAGGCGCCGCGAGCTGGACATGGCCGCTGGCGGTGATGGTCGGGACGGGCTGGTCGAAGTCATGCACGCGCGGCGCCTGGCCTGGAGCCTCGCCGAAGTTGGGCACCAGGAAAGGCGAGGCCAGCGCCAGCGATTCCGAGGTCGTGATCGTGGCGATCGGATCGCTCACCGGCCGCATGTCGCGGGTGCGGCCAGCGCCAACGTTGCCCCGCATCACGACCGGCTCGGCCAGGCCAAAGCGCGCCTTGGTGGTCACGCTCGGCACCGGCTCCGCGACAGACGAAGCTGTCAGGCCGGATCCGCCGCCGTAGTACGGCGCCACCAGGGGCACGGCGACGCCCTGGTCGCCGCCCTTCGCGGTCGTGACTGTGCGGATGGGGTCGTCGGCCGACCGCGGCACGCCCGCGCTGCTGCTGTTCGAGAGCGGCACGATCAGAGGATCGGCGAGGAAGCCGCCGCCGGCGGTGCAGATGGTGGGCAGGGGCTCATCGATCGGGCGGGAGGTGCGGCCGCCGTCGCTGTTCGTCCGCATGACCAGGAGCGGCTCTACCAGCTGCGGCCGCGCGCAACCCGGGCGCGCGCCGCCGGCGCCGCCGGTGGTGATGGTTGGAAGGGGCTGGTCGAGGTCGCGAGCTGCGCCGCCGCTGCCCGTCGCCAAGACCAGGCCGGTTCCGTCCTGCGCGGCCAGGCCCATCTCAACGGCCTCGGCGCGGCTGAACACCAGGCGCGGCGCGCGGCCATCCAGCAGCGCCTGGAGCGCGTCAACGTAAGGCTGCGGCCAGCGATACCGGACCGCGCCGGCGAGGATCCGGCGGATGGTGTTCGGCTTCAGCGGCTTGGCCCGCGTGAAGATGCTGGCGCCCGTCTTCGTCCAGTCGATGACCTCCCGCGCCCCGCGCCACTTCTCGCGGGTTCCCAGCAGATCCGTCGTGGCGGCGCGCGCATGTGTCGCCTCAGGCCACTCCAGCGGGCCGCGGTCGCTGCGGCCAATGAGGAAGAACCGGCGACGCGTGGTCGGGTCGCCGTAGTCGGCGCAGCAGAGCACGCGCCATTCCAGGCGGAAGCCAACGGCCTGCAGCGCCGCAATCCAGGCGCGGAAGTATTCGCCGCGGCGCGACTTGATCGGTCGGCCGGTCACGAGCGAGCACGGGCCCCAGTCCATAAATTCCGGGACGTTCTCGACGATGATCCGCTTCACGCGCAGCTCGGTGCACCAGCGCACGACGTGCCACGGGTCCATGCGCTGCTGGTCGTGCACCGGCCGACCGCCGCGCGCGCGGCTGTGGAACACGCAGGACGGCGCGGCGACCAGCAGATCGAGGTAGCCCTCCGGAACATGGTCCAGCGGCAGCGCCGTCTCCAGGTTCGCGCAGGCGATGCGCTCCGCATGCTCGGGGTGGTTGCGGCGGTTCGTCTCGATCGCGACGGGCCAGTGGTTGACGCCCACCAGCTTCATCGTCAGGCCCAGCTCACGGACCGCGCGCGCAGCGCCGTTGCTCATGCCGCCGGCGCCGCAGAACAGGTCTGCGACCAAGAGCGGCTTGGTCTTCGCACGCGGCGCGACGACGATCTGAGCAGGCAGTGAGCCGTCAGCCATGGGCCACCTCCAGGCTCTGAAGCGCGCGGATCGCCTCGAGCGTGGCCGCGATGTCGCTGGCGTCGCCTGGCATCGAGCGAACGATCAGTGCCATATCGTTCAGCCGCTCCGGCCCGTCCAGTCCAAGCAGCCCATACAGCGCGCCGCGCAGGCGCGTCACCTTGGCCTCAGCATCACGGAGCGGGTGCTTCTCGCACACGCGGATGTGGTCGGTCAGTACCTGGTCCCCGGCCGCCGGCGTGCCCTGCGGGTACTGCATGCCGCAGTAGACGCACATCAGCACCCGGCCACCTGCGCCAGCAGCGCCAGCAGCGCCAGACTTCAGTGCGAGGACCGCCTCGACCACCTTCGCGGTTTTGATCCAGAGGATCAGGCCGGTGGTCGCGTTGCTCTCGGTGACTTCGAGCAGCGGAACCTTCGTCATGAACGTCAGGCGCGAGAGCCCCGCGACTGCATGCTGGTTGCCGTCGAGAGCCTGATTCAGGTTCTGAACGCTGATGTTCTCGCTACCAATCGTCGAGACCAGTTGCTCGATGCTGATTGGGGTTGGTTGATCTGCCATGTCGGGAGTCCATGTCGGATAGCGCGGCGCGTAGGCCGCAGGAAGGGAGCGGCGCGCGCGTGCGAGCCGGTCGGGGATGAGTGCGGTCAGCCGAAGTCCTCGAACTTCCAGCTGCTGCCGTCCTTCTGGACGGCGATGAATCGGAACGGGAAGAGCGCGGCGGCCACCTTGACCTTGACCCGCGCGTCCTCCTCCCAGTAGCCCTTAACCTCGTGCGCCTCAAGCTCGCTGTTGGCCAGCTGCACGAAGAAGTCCACGGTCAGCGTGGTCTTCGGGGCGAGCTGCAGGCGGATGGCCTCGAACTTCCACCAGAGCACCTCGCCGGTGGCGATGCGCGCGTCCAGGTACTGGGCGTAGGCGGCCTCGGTCTTGTTCATTTCTCCGGCGACGTGGCGCGGCCGCGCGCGGGCCACGGTCTTGCCGGCGGCCAGATCTCCACCCTGCTTCGCCGCTGGCACCGGCTTGTACGGGCGCGGGGAGGCAGCCTGGCGCGCGTCGTGCGCGTCCACGGCGCGTGCCACGCCCGGCGGCATGTCGGCCCGGGTCGCGTATCTCAGGGCGCGCTTCCCGCTCATCGGCTGGCACCGCGGGCCCGGCGCGACTGCGCGAGCCGCTCGAACTGGCTGCGCGCCTGCTCGCGCAGCTTGTCCAGCTCCGCGGCGACCACTTCGGTCGCGCTGCGCAGCGTCTCGAGCGAGGCCTGGGTGCGCGCGATCCCCTCGACCAGCGGCATGAGGTCTTCATCGCCGATCGGCAGCGCCGCCTGCAGGGGCTGCTGGTCCTGCGGCGGCTTCGGGAAGGGATAGCCGGCGGCGCGGTGGCCGACCAGCGTCCACACGGGCTCGGAGCGGCCGCTGCGCGGGTTGTGCCGGTACTGGTCGGCCACCATGCCCTGCCCCTTCAGTTCCTTCAGCAGGCCGCCCACGCGCGGGCCCTGCCAACCGTCCAGGCCTTCCTTGCCGTGCTTCAGCAGGGCTTGGCCCCCGGCCTGCTCATGGATCTCCGCCGCGCTGATGGCGTCGGTTGCGTTGTGCAGCGCCCAGAGCACCAGCTCGCGGTGGTACGGGCGGAGGTTGACCGGCTCGATGGCCATCAGGCGGCGTCCTCACGGGCTGTGGTGGAGATCTGCTGGAGGACCCCTGCCCAGGACGGCATCTCGGCCCGAGCGCCCGCCGGCGAGGACAGGCGTGGCGCGGCGGCGGCCGGCGCGGGATCGAGCTTGGTGAGGGCGTGACGCGACGACGCTGAGCCGTTGGCCAGGACCAGCCGCGCGCCCTCGGCGTCGCCCACCAGCACCGGTGGCGGCGGCGGCAGACCGATCTGTGCGTAGACCGCGTCTGGTGACCGATCGCCGGCGAGGCGGCGCGGGAACTCACCGAGGTCGCCGCGGTTGACGTAGCCGCTGTATGCCGTGATGAACCGATGCTGGGCGTAGCTGAGCTTGTCGGCTTCGGTCCGGCACGTCGCCGGCCAGCCGCCGAGGTCTTCGATGACCGCGTGAATGATCGGGTCGTCGAACACGACGTCGGTGTAGGCACCCACGCGGCTGCAGGCGTCGAACACCAGGCTCCAGGCGCGCGAGGCGCGGTCGCTGGCGGTGCCCTGCAGTTCGCGCACCAGGTCAGCCGGCTTCGGTGCGAACTGGCCGCGCTCCGGGTTCGTGGTGTGGCGGCTCAGCGCGCGCTGGACGTCCTGCAGCGAGAACGGCCTGCACGCCTCCCACCACACCGACAGGCCGAACGTCGTGACCGGCTTGTCGAAAAACGCCAGGACCTCGGTGATGAGCTCGGCGAAGCGAGGGCGGTCGGCCGCGTTCATGGCCGCTCCTCGTGCTGCTGGTCCAGCCACTCGGCGGCAACGGAGCGGTTGCTTTGCTGTAGCGCTGCGCCGGTCTGCCGGCCACCGCGCCGCCCGGCCCTTGCCTGCGGAGGCGACACCGGCGCCGGCGCACTGCCTTCCAGGAACTGGCTGAGGGCCGCGGCGACGATGTAGCCCGCCGACTTGTCGGGGTACAGGTCAGCCATCGCGACGAAGTGCTCGAGCGGCGTGCCGGCTGCGACCGCCGCGATCAGCTTTGGGTTCATCGCGTTGAGCCGCATGCTCGGGTGGCGGCGCCGAAGCGCGACCACGACGCGCCCTGGCGTCAGCTCGCTGCTGTCACCGACGGCAGCGTCGTGCGCCTGCGCGCCACCTTGCGGATCTGAGGGTTCTTGGGGGTTCCCTTTGGGTTCAATGGGGGTTGCTTTATAGGGGTGCAGATCCTGCACCGGTCCGGTGCCGCTGCCGCACCGGTCCGGTGCCGCTGCCGCACCGGTCAGTGCATCACCCGCACCGGTGCCGATTTCGCGCTGGTGCAGATCCTGCACCGGTGCCGATTTCGCACCGGTAGAGCGGGCCTGCGCAGCCTTGAAGCTGTCCGCGGCCAGCACGCGGTTGTGCTCGATCCCATCGACGTCGAGGCTCAGCTGGCGCAGCAGTCGCTCGTCCAGCCGGAAGAGCACACGTTGGCCTGACATCTCCGTGCGGGTCAGGAAGCCTTCGGTCTCCAGATCGGCGAGGCACTGGAAAACGGTACGCCGGCCCATACTGCAGCGGCGCTCGATCGTCGCGATGCGCGGGTAGCATTCGCCGTTGTCGTTGGCCTGGTCGGCGAGCGACAGGAGCACCATCTTGCGGCTCGCCGGCACATCGGCGTCCCACACCAGTTGCATGAGCTTGATGCTCACAGGGGCAGGCCCCCGTGGCGGTTGTGTGGATCGATGCCGCAGGCTTCCGCGTATGCGGCCGTCCAGCGATACGCAGTCGCCTCGGAGCACCCGAAATGCGTCATCACCGCGCCGACGGTGGGAAACTGATCCTGCTGGATCACCCACATCACGAACTTCATGGCGATCGCGATGCGGCCGTATCCGGCCATCGTGTGCCTCGGCTTACCCCTCGAAACGGACGGATTCGCAGACGCGCTCCATGTCTTCTCGTTCGCCTTCGTGCGAGCAATGGCGCGGCCCAGGGAAGCCCGCAGCTCCGTGTTCACCGGATCGCCCTCACGTTCCTGGCCTGGGCCGGATCCGCCGCGCCGTGCTGGGTGACGGACTGGATGGCGTGGCTGAGTGACGCGGCGAACGTCGCCAGCTCGGCGGTCAGGTCGCCGTACTCCTTCTGCGCGGCGAGCAGCTGCGGCAGGTCCTCGGCCGTGACCTGGTCGTCGGCCATGACCTCCGCGATCGCCTGCAGCATCTGGCCAAACTCGATCGTCGCGCGGGCGGTGCACAGCGCGCGCGCGGCGCGCTGCGAGGCCGGGGCCTTGGCGCCGAGGAACCCGTACCGCTGCGCCAATTCGCGCTCGCAGTCCAGCCGATGCTGAGGCGGCAGCGCCGCGACCCAGCTCTCCTCCAGGTCGGCCGGCAGCTTCACCTGACCACGCAGGAAGCGCGTGACGATCTGGAGGTTGGCTTTCTCGGCCTTGACTATCGAGTCGACCGTGGTGCCCTTGTGGAATTCGACGATGCGGTCCGGCGCGGCCACGCGCGCCTGGTATTCGTCCGCCACGCGGCTCGCGAACGCCTGCATCGTCAGGCCGGTCGCGCGGAAGGTCGCCTCGGTGTGCCGGAAGATGATCCGGGAGCGTGGCTCACTCGGCTTATGAGGATTGGGCGTCATGTACATGAACTCGCTCTGGAAGGAAGCTGTGCGCCAAGGACGAAGCGACACGGAGTCGGAAAATGGGGAATCGCCAGGAAGGCGAGGCGCAGGGAAGCGCCGCGGGTGAGCGGGCCGGCCACGTGGGTCAGGCCGCCCTGCCCTCAGCGCCGGCGCGAGCAGCGCCGAGCTCTTCGGGAAACAGGTCCGGGCGCTTGGCCATCAGCTCCCACTGCCGCCCCTCGGGAAGAGGCTCGTCCTCCGGCCAGCGGCTGACCGCCTGCCGGGTCGTCGAGAAGAAAGTGGCAAGCTCGCTATCGCGTTCGATAGCGAGCCGCTGCTTGGCCTGCCGCTTGGTGATGTCCATGCGCCGAAGTAAATCATCGTTTACTTTTGCGGTCAATGGGGGTCAACCGCTATTTACTGATTCTCGTCAACCATGGTTGACATGAGCATCGGCGAGCGGTTGATGGAACTGCGGAAGGCTGCTGGATTGACCCAGGCGGCCATGGGCGCGATTGCCGGCACGACCAAGCAGTACGTGTCCCAACTCGAGAATGGCACCAACCAGGTGCCAAACGGCCTGATGATGGAAGCCTGGGCGCGCCACTTCGGGGTGACGCAGCAATGGCTGGCCACCGGCACGGGCGCGCGGTTCTCGGTCTCGGAACCGACCGGGGATTACCGCATTGGTCGCGGTACTGAGCTGCTCGCCCCCCGTGAAGCTGAGCGACCAGCCCGGCCGGCGCGCGATGCCTATGCACAGTCGATTCCCGCAGCTGCGTTCACTTCACGCCTGCAGCGCGGGATGGCCAGCGCCGGCTTCGATGCGGCGAGCCTGGCGTCGGAAGCCGGAGTAGATCCGGCCTCCGTGCAGTATCTGATCTCTGGATCGCCTGACCTTGAAAAGCTGTCAGCCATCACGCTTTTCAAGGTTGCCCACGCGATCGACATGACCGGATATGAGCTGCTCACCGGCGAACCTGAAGTGCAGCGCGACACCGCCGTGGCGCAATCTCAGTCGGTGCAACTCGACCACTGGAGGATGGCTTTCCAGCTGGTGGCGGATTTCCTCGACGGCGAGGATCTGATGCTGCCACCCTCCAAGCACGCCGAGGTGACGCTACTCGTGCATGACCTGCTGCTTGAGGGATTGCCCAGGGCGAAAGTGCTGCAGTTCGTCCGTGCCGCAGCGGCCTAGGCCGCCACAGGGAAGCCATGAACGAGAAGGTCTCACAGCTCCGCCGACTGATCGCGGAGGCCTCGCCGCGCCGACAGGCGCCGTCAGCCGCGCAGCAGGCGGCCGAGCGAGCGTATGACTATTTCGCTGCCAATGAACCAGCTCAGCCCGCGCTGGACACGTCGCCACGGGCCAAAGCCGTGCGCGAGATCATGCGCATCGTGGTGTGGCGCAATGCCGAAATCGCACTGACTATGGCTTTGGACAAGATGAACGCGGCATCCGTGACCGACTTGCCGGATGACAAGTTGGCGTCTCTGCTCGAGAGCATGCGGCAGATCGAGCTGTGTGCTGAAACCGGCGCCGGCTCGCCCTTCGCGCCGCCAGCGACCTAGTGGGCGGGCGCGTAGCGCTTCTCGATCGCCCGCTCGGCCTCAGCGCGCTGGTCTCCGCACCTCTGGCGCTCCGCATTCATCGACGTGTCCGCTGCGGAGCGCTCCTGCGCGATGGACTGCTGAAGCGAGGCAATCTGCGTGCGCAGGCCGCTTTCGAAAGTGGCCCCGGCCAGGTTGTTGTTGGCGCGGGCCGCGCGCGCGTTGAGGCGCGAGATCTGCGCCTGGTACTCCGCCACCCGCTGGTTCGATGAACCGTAAATCCTGCTGTTCGCCGCGCTGAGGCAGTTCTGCTCTGCGATACCCGCGCTGCTCAAGTCCGTGGACTTGAAGACGGCTTGCCGATTCGCGATCTCGCCTTCGGTCAAGGTCGCGGCGCGGGTTCCTTGAACCTTGACCGGTTGCGCGTCCGGGCTGCACGGGCTGCTCTGGTAGGCAGTGCCTCCGTCCTTCCCCTTGCACTTGTACACCGCCTGCGCATGCGCGCCGCCAGCTACGAATGCCAGGACCGCCACCGCGGCCAATGCTGATCGCTTCATCGTCTCCCCGTGCGCTCCATGCGCTCGTCCCGGCTGCTCCCGGCTCCCGCGATCATCGCGCCCCGCCCCTCCTCGTTCAAGGAGACCTGATCCTCAAATCGGCAGCTGCGCTGTCCTACCAAGGCCCTGAAGCGGCTCCGTTCAGTAAATTGTTGTTGACTCTTCTGGGTAAACGATGATTTACTTTCACCGTCGGCGAACGCCGGCGGCGGCGAGCGGGCCGCCGGGTGTGCACCCTCCCCTGTGCGCACACCTGATCGCCCGCCGCCCGCCTCAACTCCCGGAGGCAGGCCATGCATCACCCAGCAGCACCCAACCAACACCCGCAGCGGCGCCGCCCGCTGATCTCCCGCCAGGACCTCGCGTTCATCGCCATCTTCATGGCCGCCCTGGTGCTCAGCACCGCGCTGCCGGTGAAGGCCGGCCAGATCTCCCCCCTGCCCGTCACGGACGCGCGGACCTGCGCGGCGGTGGCGGTCTACGCCATGGGCACCGAGCCGACGTGGGAAGAGCGCGCGGCGCGCGCCCTGGAGGCTCTGGGCCATGCCGACGCCCGTGGACAGCTGCCCGACTGCGGCCAGGCCCTGAAGGCCGCAGTGAAGGCTGGCCTGAGCGTCACGCGCTGGCAGGTATCGCTCGCGCTGGTCGACGCGGCGCGCGACGCGCTGTCCGAAGGCAAGGCCGCGGCCACGTGTGGCTTTGCGCGCGCGGCGGCGCTGCCGGGAGGTGCGCGTTGAACGCCACCGACACCCCGTCGCCGGACTTCCCCGAAGTCGCCGGCCTGGCCGACCGCGTGCATGCGCTTCAGCCGCTCACCAAGTTCGAGCGCCGCATCCTGGACCGCCTCATGGAGTCGCCGGAGCAGCCGGTCGCCTACGCCGCCACGCAACTGGCGATGTACGGCACGCAGGTCCACGGGCACGTCACCAGCAACGTGACGCAGGTGATGGTCTGCCGCCTGCGCAAGAAGATGGCCGCCGCCAGGCAGGGCTGGACCATCGCCACCGACAGGCAGCAAGGCTACCGCCTGGCCAAGTCCGAGCAGAACGCGCAGGCCGCGCAGGACGGTGCCGCGTGAACGCCACCGACAACGACAGACCGCTGCGCGCATGGATCTTGCTCGAGACCTACGAGGGCTTGCTGCTTGAGGTCTCGAAGAACTCCGCCCGGCAATTCCTCGACAAGCCGTGGACCGCCAAGCTTCACCTGCGCCCGACTGAGGCAATGCATGGCCTGTTGAAGGGCTACGAAGTGGGTCGGGCCTGGTCAGACGAGGCGCCATGCCTCCTGGATTATCAACCCGAGGAATCGGACGTGTGTCTGTTTCTGGGCAGCTCCATGTTCTCGGTAACGAGGCCGGAAGCGGCGCGCTTCGCAGCGTGGCTCTCCCAGCTTCAGGATGCTGCGGAGCAGACGTCATGAAGGCCTGGACCGAGAACCACACCTTCGCGGCGTGCGTGCTGCTGGCGGCGCTGGGCTTCGTCCTGGCGCTCGACGACACGTCGCCCGGCGGCTTCGGCCAGCGCCTGAGCGCCGCGCTGTCGCCAGCGGATCAATCGAACACACAGAGCGGGGTTAACCGTGGTGTGCCCACGGGTGCGAGTCAGGCCTATCCGGTCAGTGCTGCGGGAAAACCGGATACCGATACAGGCGCGCCGCAGCGCACACCCCCATACGAAGACGGCCAGCCTGGACTGCGACAGGCTGGAGGAAGCGAAGGCCCGGCCGCGCAGGAGGAAACCCGGCCGGGGCATGGATATCTGGCGGTACAGCCGTGAGCGGGTTCGAGTGGGGGCCCAACGAGCGCGAGCTGGTCGAGGCGTCGCGCGACATCGGCTGCATCTGCGAGTTCAACGGCGCCGCGACGAGGGCTCTCGGCCATGTCGTGGCCGGGACGGGCAAGGCGGTGGATGAACTGACCGTAGGCGAGCTGCGCGCGCTGGTGCGCGCGAACGACCCTGATGCGGAGCTGCCGGCATGCCTGAGGTGACGCTACTGCCGCACGTCAAGGGACAGCCGCGCCTGGATGCCATCGTCTTCCGGGGCACGGAGCGGACCATGACGCCAGAGCGGCGCCTCGAGCGCTACCGGCTCGCATGCGCCCTCTGCGCGCCGGCGACGCTGTTCGTCAGGCGCATGGCCGGGCAGCGCGTGCGTGCTGACCTGCGCGCCGGCCGTATGCCAGCCGCCGGGGGCGCCGACGCGGCCACGGGGGCGCCACCCCTATGAACTTCCGCAACTTCCGGGTTTCCGTCCCCGGCGCTCTTCCGCTCGAGTTCTCAGCCGCCGACTTCGGCGCGGCCGAGCTCGAAGCCATCCGTTATCTCGGCCTGCACGCGCTGCCGGCCGGCTCCACCATCGAGGTGCTCTGATGTTCTTCAAGAACCTGGTGCTGCTGCGCTTCCCGACCACGCTCGACCTCTCCGAGATCGACGACCAGGTGGCGCAGGCGCCGCTCAAGCCGGTGGGCCCGCTGGAGATGAGCTCCCGCGGCTTCATCAGCCCCTTCGGCCGAAACGAGGAGGTCGCCACGCACCGCGTCGGCGATGCGATCTGGCTCAGCGTCGGCGGCGAGAACAAGCTCCTGCCCGGCGCGGTCGTGAATGACATGCTGGCCCGGAAGCTGGACGAACTCGAGGCCAAGGAGGGGCGCCGGCCCGGCGGCAAGACGCGCAAGCGGCTCAAGGACGACCTGCTGCACGACCTGCTTCCGCGCGCGTTCGTTAAGCCCTCCCGCACCGACGCGCTGATCGACTGCGGTCATGGCTTCATCGCGGTGGACTGCAGCTCGCGCAAGACCGCCGCGGAAGTCGCCTCCGAGCTGCGCGCCGCCATGGGCTCCTTCCCGGCCCTGCCGCTCAGCGCGGAGACGTCGCCCCGGGCGGTGCTTACGGGCTGGCTCGCCGGCGAGCCGCTCCCGCCTGGCCTGACCCTGGGCGAGGAGTGCCAGCTCGCCGATCCGATCGAGGGCGGCGCCGCGGTGCGGTGCGTGCGGCAGGAGATCCGCAGCGAGGAGATCGACAAGCACCTGGAGGCCGGCAAGCAGTGCACGCACCTGGCGCTGAACCTGGATGACCACCTGTCCTTCGTCCTGGGCGAGGACCTGATCATCCGGAAGCTGAAGTTCCTGGATGGCGCCGTCGAGCAGCTGGACGACAACATCGACGACCACCGCGCCGAGCTCGACGCCCAGTTCGCCCTCATGGCGACGGAGATCCGGAGGCTGTTCGAGGTGCTGGCACCGGCGCTGAAGATCATCAGCGCCGACGTCGAACCGCGGGGGAGCGCGCAGAGTGCGGCTGCGCGCCCCGCGGGGGAGCCGGGCGCCGCGCCGCCGGCGCGCGTCGGCAAGGCGTCCTCAATCCTCGATCAGGACCAGTCCGACCCGCTCCTGGCTGAGGCGCGCGCGCACGTCGTCACTACTCGCAGAGCCAGCGTCGGCAACCTCATGCGCGTACTCAAGATCGGATACAACCGCGCGGCCTGGCTGATCGAAGCGCTCGAGGCTGCTGGCGTCGTCTCGCGCCATGACGCGCGCGGCCAGCGTCACGTGCTGGTGGAGGCCTGAGCCGATGAACCTCCGCATCCTCAAGAAGCTGTCGAAGCGCGCGCGGCCCCTGCTCGAGAAGCTGGTGGCCCACCACAACCTGACCCATTACATCACCCGCGATGGCGAGGACGGGAGCGTGAGCACGGTGGGCTTCGACCGGAAGCACTGGCAGCGCAATCCCGCGCGTCACGCCACAACGTTCGGCGGCGCCCTGTGCATCTCCGCACGCCGGCCCCTCGTGCGGCGTGGTCGAGCTGACCGTCCAACTGCGCCGCGCGGAGAAAGCCTCCGGCGCTCCCGGTGTCTCGGAGGCCGAGGTGCAGCAGAGAATCCGCGCGGCGGTCGCCGCGGCCTCGCCGCGCGCCGCCGGCGATGGGTCCGCCGCGCTGCGCCGCATCGCCGGGCTGGCTCAGCAGATCCTGGCCAGCTGCGAGCAGCCGGCCGGCCCTGCCGCGCCCGCGACGGCGGCGGCCGCGCCCCCTCGCGCCGCGCGCGCGCCTCGCACGGCGCCGGCGGCCGGGCTGACCGGTCCCGAGCAGCGCATCCTGGACGCGATCGCGTGGATGAACGCCATCGGCGTGCCCCAGCCCGAGCAGACAGCCGTCGCGTTCATGGCCGGCTACACAATCGGCGGGGGCGCATGGAACAACCCGCGCAGCTCGCTGCGTACCAAGGGGCTGATCGAGTACAGCGCTGTCGGGCTCACGCTGACCGACGCCGGCCGCGCCGCTGCGCGCGCGCCGCAGGTGGCGCCAGGCACTGCGGCGCTGCACGAAGCCGTGATGGCGCGCCTGCCTGGGCCCGAGCGGAAGCTGCTCTCGGTCCTGATCGAGGCCCACCCGCGTGGCTTGCCCAACGACGAGCTGGCCGCACGCGCGGGTTACGCGCCCAAGGGCGGTGCCTACAACAACCCGCGCAGTCGCCTGCGCACGCTGGGACTGGTCGAGTACCAGGCCGGCCAGGTGCGCGCGCGCGACATCCTGTTTCCGGAGGCAAGCTGATGGCCGAGTTCCACATCCGCGACGCCATGGTTTCCCCATGCGGCCGCTATCGCTACTCGCTGGGTCGGGCCGGCTTGTTGGGTTCGGGCACGGTCCTGTTCGTCATGCTCAATCCAAGCACGGCAGACGCCGACGTGGATGACCCCACGATCCGCCGGTGCGTCAGCTTCGCCGCCGGCTGGGGCTTCAACCGCCTGGAGGTGGCCAACCTGTTCGCTTTCCGCGCGACGGACCCCGTGGCCATGCTCAATGCGTTCGACCCGATCGGGCCGGAGAACAACGCGCACCTGCTCGCGGCTGCAGCGCGCGCTGACCGCATCGTGTGCGCCTGGGGCGTGAACGGACGCCACCTGCAGCGCGCCGGGCGCGTGCGCGCCATGCTCACCGGCGCCGGACATCGCCTGCACCATCTCGGCCTGACGAAAGATGGACATCCCAAGCATCCGCTCTACCTCGCCGCCGCGACCGAGCCGCAGGAGTGGGTCTGATGACCAACACGATCATCCACTGCCACCTCTCCGTGCGCGGCGCGTTGCGCTGGCCGAAGCGGGAGCTGCGGGGCATGTTCCGGAGCGCGTCGACGGGAAAACTCCTGAGCCCGGACGAGTGCCGGGAGGTTCTCTTTGACCACCTCGCCCAGGGGCATGAAGTCATCCCCTGCGGCCCCGCCTGTGAAGGCTTCGACTACAGCGGGCACGGATGCCCGGGGCATACGCAACCGCAGGAGGCTCCCTGATGGGCTGGTCAATCGGATATGACACCCGCTGGAGCCGCGACATCGGCTACGGCGTGCCGGCGCATTGCGATCACCCCAGATGCAACGCCGAGATCGATCGTGGGCTGACGCACGTGTGCGGCGAAGAGCCATACGGCGGGCCTCACGGCTGCGGCCTGTTTTTCTGCGAGCAGCACCTAGCCTATGCCCGGCGGAGCCGAGGCCGCATCAACGTCCTGCTGTGCGAGCGCTGCAGGTGCAATGAACTGCCGTTCGAGCCCAGCGCCGATCACCTGGAGTGGGTGCAGTGGAAGCTGACCGACGACAGCTGGCAGCGCTGGCGCGACGAAAACCCGGACTGGGTCGCGCAGCACGCGCACCTGGCCACGGCCGCAGAGGTGGCCGCCGACGAAGGGAACGGATGCCCGGGCGAGAAGGAGAGCCCGTGTCCAACCTGATCATCGCCAGCAACACCATTCGGCAGGACAGCACCGGCCGCTACAGCCTGAACGACCTGCACCGCGCGGCCGGCGGCGAGCAGCGGCACCAGCCGCGCTACTGGCTGGCCAACCAGCAGACCACAGAGCTGGTCGCCGCGCTGGGCGATAGCGGAAATCCGCTATCGGTCATCCGCGGCGGCGCCGACCAGGGCACCTACGTGGTGAAAGAGCTGGTCTACGCTTACGCCATGTGGATCAGCGCCGCCTTCCACCTGGCGGTCATCCGCGCCTATGACGCGCTGGTCACCCAAAAGGCCGACCCGATGGCCGTGCTGAACGATCCGGCGGCTCTGCGCAGTCTCCTGGCGCGGTACGCCGAGCGCGAGGAAGGCCTGCAGCAGCAGCTGGCCGCCCAGGCGCCGAAGGTCGAGGCGCTGGACCGTCTGGCCGCGGCGCGCGGCGCCATGTGCCTCACCGACGCGGCCAAGGCCCTGCAGATGCGCCCCAGCGACCTGATCGGGTGGATGCAGGAGCATGCCTGGATCCACAAGCGGCCCGGTACCGCCTGGCTGGCCTACCAGCCGCGGATCACCAGCGGCCTGCTCGTGCACAAGGTGATCCCGCGCGGCGAGGGCGCCGAGACGAGGATCTTCGGGCAGGTGCTGGTGACCCCGAAGGGCCTCGCCAGGCTGGCCGAGCTGCTTCAGCGCGCGGAGGTGGCTCGTGCCTGAGCAGGAGCGCCGCTACTTCCGCGACGAAGTGGACGTCTGGACCGTGATCTGTGAGGAACAGCACGCTGACGGTTGGCAGGAGGTGGGCCGGTTCTGGCCTGTGCCGCTCGACCCGGACACGGCCATCCTTCCGGCCGAGCTGCGCGGCCTGGTGATCGAGGGGGCCTGATGAAGCTCATCACGCTCCGCGTCTGGGTCCAAAAGTACTTCGCCGAGGAGAGCCGCCCGTGCGAGATCACGGCCCAGCGATGGATGCGCGCGGGGAAGGTGCCCGGCCGCAAGATCGGCGGCGAATGGTATGTCGACGAGCACGCGTGGCTGGCCAACGGCGATGAACTGGTCGCCCGGGTCCTGCAAACGGGGTAATTTCAGATGATGGGACGCACACGATCAAAGACCAGGGCAGGATGGCCCGCAAACCTGTACCCCAATCGGGACGGGTACAAGTACCGGCATCCGGTCTCCCGAAAAGAGACGTGGATGGGCCGGGACAAAGCTAAGGCTTTCGCCGCCGCGCGCCAGCTCAATGCCCTGCTCGAGCAGTCGGTGGACCTGGTCGCGAAGGTCGCAGGCGCCGGCGCATCGGTGGCCGACGCGATCGATGTGTTCCTGAAGGATGACGTGCCGGCACGGAACTGGGCGCCGAAGACGGCCGAGAACTACACCTCCATCATCAACCGGATCCGGAAGGGATTCGGCGCGATGTCCCTGGACACGCTAAGCGTCAAGGACTGCGCGACGTTCATCCGCGAGGTGACCGAGAGCGAGCGCGGGCGACAGCAGTTCCGGCTCGTGCTGGGCTGGATCCTGGCCTGCGCCGTCGAGGAAGGCTGGATCGACACGAACCCAGCGTTGGTGACGCGCAAGTTCCACCACACGCGCAAGCGGGAGCGGCTGACGAAGGAGACCTATCGCGCGATCCACGCCGCCGCGCCGGCGTGGGTGCGCCTGGCGATGGACATCAGCCTGATGACCCTCCTGCGCCGCGAGGACGTGGTGCTGCTGAAGTTCTCGGACCAGCGAGATGGCCACCTCTGGGTCGTGCCAGCGAAAACCGAGGACTCGACAGGCCTGCGCCTCAAGATCGCCGTGGACCAGGACCTGGCCGCCTTGATCGCGGGCGCGCGCGACGCGGTCGTGTCGCCCTACATCGTCCACCGGCTACCGGAAAAGGCCCGGCCGAGCGACAAGCGCGCGAAGGAGCGGGACCACCACACCCAGGTGCTGCCCGAGCAGCTCAGCCGCGCATTCGCCGTAGCGCGGGACGCCGCGCGCGCCGCCGGCGCCGACATCCCCGAGGACCACCCGCCCACGTTCCACGAGATCCGCAGCCTGGGCGGCGCGCTGCTGCGCAGCGAGAAGGGTTGGACCGAGAAGCAGGTGCAGGCGCTGATGGGCCACAGCTCGGAGGCAATGACGCGTGTATATCTCGACGGCCACGAAGTGCCGTGGAGCGAGGTCAGCACCGGCGCGGTGCGCATATCGTAGGGTGGAGATAGGGTGAGATTAAGGTGATGGTCTTTCAGCCCGCCGGCGTTGCACCGGCAACCCTTTGATTTTGAAGCTGCGATTGGTCGGGACGGCCGGATTTGAACCGACGACCCTCTGCCCCCCAGGCAG
>NZ_JBBCKO010000014.1:0-100347 GCF_037153335.1 Pseudoxanthomonas sp. USHLN014 | reverse complement strand
GCTTCGGAGGGGCAGCGGTCCGGCGGGCGGGGGCCGCTTATCCCTCGATCAGGGCATCCTGCCCTGACTCGGGCGCTCGGCGTCCTGCCTCGCTAGGCGCGGCCCCCGCCCGCCGAACCGCTGCCTCGCGCGTCGGGCGAAGAGACTTCGGGTCGAAAGTCAAAAGAAGTCCTGATCCATCCCTTCGCAGAGCCTCGATCCGGCCGGGCGCACGGAGAGCGGGCCCTAGGATGGCCCGCGGCGGCGAGTCCGCCAGAAAGGCGGACCGACCCGGGGAGCCTTGCCCGGCCGGTCGAGGTTGGTGCGCGAAGCGGTTGGCTTTTGCCGGTTCCGCACGCTGATAACGAGCTTCCTGAGTGGTCCGTCGGAATCCTGCTCAGGGCACAGGCGCGCCGTCGTGCAGCACCGGGTAGGGATTGACCGCAGTGCCCTTCCACCACTGCTTTTCCGGGCCGAGCTGGAAGATGGCGAAGTGTAGGTGCGGGGCGTCGGGGCTGGCGTTGCCGGTGCTGCCGACATAGCCGATCACCTGGCCGCGCTTGATCGCCTGCTTCTCCTGCAGGCCGTCGGCGTAGCGCTGGAGGTGCGCGTAGTAGTACGCCAGCCGGCCGCTCGGTTCGAACTGGTAGATGGTCAGCCCGCCGCGCTTGCTGTCGAACAGCTTCTCCACCGTGCCGTCGGCCACGGCCAGCACCGGCGTGCCGGCCGGGGCCATGATGTCGATCGCATCGTGTACGCGTCCGGCGCTGCGCGCGTCGGTGAAGGTGTCGCGCAGCGCGCTGCGTTCCACGCCCTGCACCGGCACCAGCAGACCCTGGCCGGCGTCCGGCGCGCGCAGCTGCGGCGCCACCGCCGGCATGGCGGGTGAGTCGGTGTCATCGCCTACCGGTGCCTGCGGCGAGACCGGCTCGACCGCCACGCGGGTGGGCTGCACGTCGCCGACCATCTGCAGGGCCGGCGTGGTCGGCGCGGTCCGGGCGACCGCGGCGTCGACCGCCGCGGCGGCCGTGCCCGGGGTGGAGGTGGGCTGCACGTCCAGCCCGACCGCGCGCAGGGCGTGCGTGCGTTCGACCAGGCGCAGGCCGACCGCGCCGATGACGATACCCAGCAACAGCGTCAGCAGGAATCTCATGGCCTCACTCCTGGAAGGTCACCGGCACGCTGGCATCCACCGCGTCGGCGACTTGCAGCACGTCCCAGTTGGTCAGGCGCACGCAGCCGTGGGACTGGGTCTTGCCCACGTTGCGCGGCTCGGGCGTGCCGTGCAGCCCATAGTGGTCCTTGGACAGGTCGATCCAGACCAGGCCCACCGGGTTGTTGGGGCCGGCGGCGATGGTGGCCTTCTTGTCGCCCTTCTTGGCATCCCAGAACAACTTGGGGTTGTAGTGATAAGTCGGATTGCGCGAGATGCCCAGGATCTTCCACTGGCCGATCGGCAGCGGGTCGTGCGCGCTGCCGGAGGTCACCGGGAACTGCGCATACACCTTGCCCTGATCGTCCAGCAGCCGCAGCGTGGAGTCGGACTTGTCCACCACCACGCGCGCGGCCTTGGCCAGCGGCGCGGCGCCGAGCACATTGGTCACCTTGACCACGGTGCCGGCCTTGGCCGTGGCGAAGTCCAGGCCGGGGTTGAGCTGCTGCAGCGTCTGCGGCCCGACGTGGAAGCGCTCGCCCAGCGCCTCGACCAGCGAGGTATAGCCCAGCGCGTCCAGGCCGGCCTGCTTGGCGATCTGCTTGGGGATCTGCACGAACGGGCCGGCCACGTCCTCGGCGGTCAGCGTGTAGCTGGCGACGACCGGCTTGGTGTCGGCGTTCAAGGCCTGCCAGGTCGCCGCATCGGGCTGGCCGGTGACCGGCAGGCCATGGGCGGCCTGGTAGCCGCGCAGGGCGCGCTGCTGGTTCGAGCCGGCCTGCCCGTCAATCTCGCCCGGGGAGAAGTGCGCGCGGTCCAGCAGCACCTGCAGGCGCAGCAGGCCCGAGGCGCCGTCGACCGTGGCCGCGTCGTTGGCGCGCGCCGCATCCGGTGTGTCGGGCGTCGTGGCGGCGGGCGTGCTGGCGGCCGGCGCGTTGGCCTGGAAGGCCTGTGCTTGCAGCGGGGCGATCAGGGCCAGCGCGAGCAGGCTGGGAAGTAGCGATACGGCACGGGTCATGCAACCCTCCAGTCATGGGAATGGCCGCACCATGCGCACGCGGTATGGGGCATCCGTGTGAAAATCCCGACTGGACGCTGACTGGCGCGACGATGGATCGAGGTATGACACCGGCATTTCCCGACGGCTTGCGGCGCTCGCGCCCGCACGCGCATCATGCGCGGCTTTCCCGCCGCCCCGTTCTGGACGTCGCATGACCCTGTCGCAGCTGCGCGCCCGTGGTGCCTTCGTGGACACCTGGCTGCCGCGCTTGCAGCGTGCCCGCCCCTGGCTGCTGGGGCTGGCCGCGCTGATCGTGGCCGCGCTGGTGGTCGATGCCTTCGTCGACCTGTCGCGGCAGATCACCTACGACGGCGTGGTCGCCTCGGTGCGCGGCGTGCCGGGCTGGAAGCTGGGCCTGGCGCTGGCGGCCACGGCGCTGAGCTTCTTCTCGCTGACCGGTTACGACGCCTCGGCGCTGCGCTATGCCGGCGCGCGCGTGCCGTACCGCGTGGTCGCCAAGACCGCGTTCATCGCCTATGCCTTGAGCAACATGATCGGCCTGGGCGTGTTCACCGGCGGCGCGGTGCGCCTGCGCCTGTACGGCGCGGCGGGCGTGGAGGCCGGCCTGATCACCCGGGCGATCGCCTTCAACGCGCTGGCCTTCGGCCTGGGCATCAGCGTGGTCGGCGCGGGCGGCGTGCTGCTTGACGCGCGCGAGCTAGCGCCGCTGGCGCATATGCCGGTGTGGGTGCTGCAGGCGCTGGCCATCGGAGCATTGGCCCTGGCCGGCGCGCTGATGTGGGCCTGCCGGCGCGGTGAGTTCAGGCTCGGCCCGATCCGCATCCGCCTGCCGGCGCCGAGCATGGCCTGGCAGCAGCTGGGCGTGTCGGTGGTGGACATCGTCGCCTCGGCCGCGGTGATGTGGTTCCTGCTGCCGGACGGGGCGATCGGCTTCCCGGCCTTCGTCGGCTTCTATGCCGCGGCCATGGTGCTGGGCGTGATCAGCCACGTGCCCGGCGGCCTGGGCGTGTTCGAGGCGGTGATGTTGCTGGCGCTGAAGGGCACGGTTCCCTCGGACCAGCTGGCCGGCGCGCTGGTGCTGTACCGGCTGATCTATTACGTGCTGCCGCTGCTGCTGGCCATGGTCGTGCTGGCCGTGCACGAGCTGCGCCTCAGCCCGGCCGCGCCGGTCGGCCGCGCGGTGGTCGGGCTGGCGCCGCATCTGCTGGCCGCCTTCACCGCGGTGGTGGCGATCATGCTGTTGGTCTCGGGCGTGACCCCGGCCACCGACCAGGCCACCGCCCTGCTGGCCATGCACGTGCCACTGATGCTGGTGGAGGCCTCGCACTTCCTCAGCTCGATCGCCGGCGTGGCGATGCTGTTCGTCGCGCGCGCGCTGCTGCGCCGGCTGGATGCGGCCTGGTGGGCGGCGGTCGGCCTGACCCTGGCCGCGCTGGTGCTGGCCCTGCCCAAGGGCCTGGCGGTGGACGAATCGCTGATCCTTGGCAGCCTGATGGCGGTCCTGCTGCTCTCGCGCAAGCAGTTCACGCGCAAGGCCTCGCTGCTGGCCGTGCCCTTCAGCGGCGGCTGGCTGCTGGCGATGGTGGTGGTATGCGTGGCGGTGACCGCGCTGCTGTTCTTCGTCTACCGCGACGTGGCCTATGCCAACCGTCTGTGGTGGCAGTTCGAGTTCGACGGCAACGCGCCGCGTTCGCTGCGCGCGATGGTCGGCGTGTCGATCCTGGCCCTGGTGCTGGCGCTGCGCCAGCTGTTGCGCCCGCCGGCGCCGCCGCTGCCGCTGCCCAGCGCCGAGGAACTGGCGCGTGCCCAGGAGATCCTGCGTCGCCAGCCTTCGGCCGACGCGGCGCTGGCGCTGACCGGCGACAAGCCGCTGCTGTTTTCCGAGAAGGGCGATGCGTTCGTGATGTTCGGACGCAAGGGCAAGTCTTGGGTGGCTCTGTTCGATCCGGTCGGCCCGCGCGAGGCCTGGCCCGAGCTGGTCTGGCGCTTCCTGGAGCGCGCCCGCGAATCGGGCGCGCGCGGCTGCTTCTACCAGGTGCGCCCGGACGCGCTGCCGCTGTATCTGGACGCGGGACTGCGCCTGTTCAAGCTGGGCGAATACGCCTGGGTGCCGCTGGCCGGCTTCAGCCTGCAGGGCAAGCGGCGCGGCAACCTGCGCAACGGCGTCAACCGCAGCGAGCGCGAGGGCCTGAGCTTCAGCCTGGTCGAGCGCGACGAGGTGGCCGCGATCCTGCCCGAGCTGCGCGCGGTCTCCGATGCGTGGCTGGCCAAGCACAACACCGCCGAGAAGCGCTTCTCGGTCGGCGCGTTCGACGATGCTTACATGGTGCGCAATCCGGTGGCGGTGGTGCGACGCGAGGGCAAGGTGATCGCCTTCGCCTCGCTGCTGGTGACCGATGTGCAGCAGGAGGCCAGCATCGACCTGATGCGCCAGCTGGAAGAGGCGCCCAACGGCACGATGGATTTCCTGTTCTCCAAGCTGATGCTGCATTTCGCCCAGGCCGGGTACGTGCGCTTCGGCCTGGGCATGGCGCCGCTGTCGGGCATGGCCGGACACGCGCTGGCGCCGCGCTGGCATCGCATCGGGCGCCTGCTGTTCGCCCACGGCGAGCACTTCTACAACTTCCGGGGGCTGCGCGCCTTCAAGGAAAAATTCGATCCGCAGTGGGAAGCCCGCTACCTGGCCGCGCCAGGCGGCATGGCCCCGCTGCTGGTGATGGGCGATGTCGCCGCGCTGATCAGCGGTGGCTACAAGGGAGTCATCCGCAAATGATCCGTCTGGCAAGCTGTCTGCTGCTGTTGGCCTGTGCGTTGCCGCTGGCCGCGCAGCAGCCCCGTCCCACGCCCGAGCGCATCTCGCACGGCAATTTCCGCGACGTGGCGCTGTACCGGCCGGTCGGCCCGCTCAAGCAGGTGGTGCTGATGCTCTCCGGCGACGGCGGCTGGAACGCGACCATGGACGCCGATGCGCAGGCGCTGGCCGCCAACGGCACCTTCGTGGCCGGCATCGATACCCCGCAGATGCGCCGGCAGTTCACCGGCGACGGCAAGGGCTGCGTATTCCCCGATGGCGACCTGGAGAACCTCTCGCACTATCTGCAGG
This sequence comes from Pseudoxanthomonas sp. USHLN014, assembly GCF_037153335.1. NCBI lineage: Bacteria > Pseudomonadati > Pseudomonadota > Gammaproteobacteria > Lysobacterales > Lysobacteraceae > Pseudoxanthomonas > Pseudoxanthomonas sp. USHLN014. Next base: position 95,091 of record NZ_JBBCKO010000014.1, on the reverse strand, counting down.
GCTATGCCCAGCTGCCGGGCTACCGCGCGCCGCTGCTGATCGGCGAGGGCAGTGGCGCGGCCATCGCCTATGCCATGGTCGCGGCGGGCGATCCGGGGATCTTCGCCGGCGCGCTGACCCTGGATTTCACCCCTGCGCTGGACCTGGGCCGGGTGCCCTGCGAGGGCAAGGGCAACATCTTCGATACGCTGCCCGCGCGCGGGGCGACCACCACCCTGGTGCCGGCGCGCAACAAGCTGGCCGTGCCGTGGCTGACCCTGGACACCGACGGGCCGAAGAAGGGCTTCGATGCCAAGCCCTTCGCCGCACAGGTCAAGGGGGCCTCATTCGTGCAACTGGCCACCGGCGGCGATCAGGCCGCGGTGCGCCGCGCCGCGCTGACCACCGCCGCGCACATGCTGGCGCGGGAGCAGGTGGCGACCTTGCCGCCGCCGCCGCCGCAGGATCTGTCCGGCCTGCCCTTGAACGAAGTGCCGGCCACCGGCGGCGCCCGCAGCGACACCTACGCCATCCTGCTCAGCGGCGACGGCGGCTGGGCCGGTCTCGATCAGGAAGTGGCCAAGGCGCTGGCCGCCAAGGGCATCCCGGTGGTGGGCTTCGACTCGCTGCGCTATTTCTGGAAGAAGCGCACGCCGCAGGGCCTGGCCGGCGACCTGGATCGCATCATCCGCTACTACGGCGCGCACTGGGGCAAGGCCAAGGTGATGCTGATCGGCTATTCGCAGGGCGCCGACGTGCTGCCGTTCGCGGTCAACCGGCTGGCGCCGGACACGCGTGCCCAGCTCCTGCAGGCCGTGTACCTGGCGCTGAGCAACAACGCCGCGTTCGAGTTCCACGTCACCAACTGGATGAGCGACGACGTGGCCGACGCCATACCGACCATGCCGGAGATCCTCAAGCTCAAGGCCGCGCAGAACTTCTGCGTCTATGGCGAGGGCGACGACGAGCAGGTGTGCAGCAAGGTCCCGCCGGGCCACCTGCGCGTGCAGGCGTTGACCGGTGGCCATCACTTCGACGGTGACTACGCGCATCTGGCCGACATCATCCTCACCGCGGCCGACGCGGCCGAGGGCAAGCGCTGAGGTTCTCTCCCGCCGGCGCGGGGTAGGCGCGCCTGGTCTCCATGCGAACGCGCATTCGGCGCGTTCGCGTAGTGCTGGCGTCGGCTGCGTGTAAGGTCGTCCGCCGTCAGGCGGTCTGCGCCAGTGCCAGGCGCAGCAGGCGCGCCATCAGGTGTTCGCCGATGCCGCGCGGTGCCTCGAGGTCCATGCGCCGCAGCGCGATCGCATCGACCGGCGTGCGCGAGAACACCGCGCGGGCCACCGTGCGCAGCTTGCCGCCGCGCGTGCCGGTGCCGGCCTTCAGCCAAGTCAGGGCGCGCACCAGGCGTTGCTCGGTGCCGGTGAAGTCGCTGCCCAGCGGATAGTCGGGCAGGGTGCCATCGCGGCGGAACGGCGCCAGGGCCTGCGCCAGATGCTGCGGCGTGTTGCGCTGCCAGTGCGCCGGCGCGCTGAAGTCGCCCCGCAGCTTGCCGGCGGCCTTGGCCTGTTCCAGCAGCGGCGCGGCGAAGCGCGCATCGGCGATGCCGGCCATGGCGATGATGCAGTCCTCGTCGCTTTGCGCGCGCAGGTCGGCGATGCCGTACTCGTCCACGAACACATCGCGCAGATGGCGGGCGATCGTGGTGTGACCATAGTTCCAGCGCAGGTTGGATTCGACGCGCTCGCCTTCGCCGCGCACGGCGCGCAGCATCAGCACGCTGCGCGCATCGTGCAGGGCATGGGCCATGCTGACGAAGTCGTGCTGCCCACCCACGCCCGACACCACGCGGCCATCGTCCAGCCCGTCGGACACCGCCGCGCCCAGCGCGGTGGCCATCATGCAGCTGTTGAAGAAGCGCGCCTGCACGCGCTGCAGGCGCTCCAGCGCCTCGTGGCCGCCGTAGAGCTGGTTGATCTGGCTGATGCGCAGCATGCCGATGGCGCGGCGCTGGTCGTGATCCAGGTTGCGCAGCCAGTCGTAGAACTCCGGTGAGCCAAGATAGAAGGCGCCGTGCAGGTACTCGCCCTCGGCCTGCAGGCGGGCGTGGTCCTGCGCGTCGGCACTGCCGTCGGCCAGGCGTTGCATCAGCGCCGCATTGTCCAACACGCGGCGCTTGATCACTCCGCGCTGTACCAGCAGGCGGAAGCCCTCGTTGAGCATCTCGCTGCAGCCGTACAGGCCGACCTGGAACGGCGCCATGCCGCCGCTCTCGATCACCGCCGGGTGATGCAGCAGCTCCGGGTCCAGGGCGTGCAGCACGCGGCGATAGGCGGCGTTGTCGGTGTGACGCAGCACCAGCGCGTGGCTGAGCGCATCGGCCAGCGTACCGATGCCGATCTGCAGCGTGCCGCCGTCGCGCACCAGGGTGCTGGCGTACAGGCCGATGGCGTAGTCGGTGTCGCTGACCGGCTGGCGCGGCAGGGCGAACAAGGCCGGATACGGCCCGGGCGGGTCGATCACCACGTCGAAGAAGGTCTCGGCGACGCTGGCCGTGCCGCCGATCCACGGCAGCTGCGGGTCGACCTCGGCCACCAGCAGCGGGCGCGGCAGGCCGCGGCGCGCGATCGCCTCCAGCGTGTCCTGGGTGGTGTCGTTGTTGCACGACAGCGACAGGCGTACCGGGTCGCCAGGCCGGGCCTGCGGGTCGCGCGCGACCTTCTGCACGATCACGTTCGGCGCGCGCTGGGCCACGCCGTCGGCGGCGTGGGTGTAGTTGAGGCTGACGTAGCGGCGCTGCATCTGCCGCGAGTGCAGCAGCGCGCCGGACTGCATGTAGAACTCCTCGACCTGGATATGCGCCGGCAGCGCGTCGGCCTTGAGTGCCTGCACATAGCGCAGCCGCGGGAAGTCCTCGCCGAAGTGGCGCGCGCCGAACGGCTTGAAGAAGCGCGCCTCCAGCCCGTCGCCCTTCAGCGCGGGCGGATCCAGCGACAGCGCGGTCAACAGCAGCAGCGGACGAGACGGGTCACGTTCGACGCGGTCGTAGAGCGCGTTGAGCAGGCGGTGCGGCTTGCCGATGCCCAGCGGCGCGGCGACGCGCAGCGGGCCGGGCACGCGCTGCAGGATCAGATCGACGGCATCGGACAGTTCGGCGAGGTGTTGGGGCATGCAGGGACATCGGATCGCGGTGGGAGGAGGGTAGCCGAGCGGCCGTGCAGGACCGCGTGCCGGACTGTCCAGGCAGCGCCTGCCACGGCGCGCTGTAAAATGCGAATGGTTTTCATTAAGATACTGTCATCCGGGCGCCGCCATGGACGCGGCCCCGGCCCGCGCCGGCCAGCCGCTCGCCCGCCTGCGCGCCCAACCCCTTCTCGCCTCGGCTGGCACGACGCCCGGCCAGGTGCGTCCTGCCTCAGCCATCGGATCTTCCCCATGCCTTTCGCCCTCGCCTCCCTTCGCCTTCCCCGCCGGCCGCTGCCGCGCTGTTCCGTCCTGGCCGCGGGCCTGGCCCTGGCGCTGTCCGCGCAGGCTCAGACGCAGGGCGGTCCGGCCGATGCCGACCAGGCCCAGGACCTGGACAAGATCCTGGTGGTCTCCCAGCGCGCGCAGCGCGTCAGCAACGGTGCCACCAACCTGGACCTGGCGATCAAGGACACGCCGCAGTCGATCAGCGTCATCAGCCGCGAGCAGATGGACGCCTTCGGCGCCAACACGCTCAACGATGCGCTGCGCCTGGCGACCGGCATCCAGGTGGAGGAGTGGGAGACCAACCGCACCAACTATCTCTCGCGCGGCTTCGAGATCGAGAACACGCAGATCGACGGCATCGGCCTGCCCAACGGCTGGGGCATCGTCACCGGGGCGATGGATTCCTACGGCTACGACAAGATCGAGGTGATCCGCGGCGCCAACGGCCTGCTGACCGGCGTGGGCAATGCGGCCGGCACGATCAACTACGTGCGCAAGCGGCCGACCAACGACGAGCAGGGCTCGGTCGGGATCAGCTACGGCGCGTGGAACACTCGGCGCGAGCAGGTGGACTACTCCTCGCCGATCACCACCGACGGCAGCTGGGCGGTGCGCGTGGTCGCCGCGCACGAGGACGGCGGCTCTTACCTGCGCGACTACGACAAGGAGCGCACCTTCCTCTACGGCGTGGTCGACGGCCAGATCGGCGAGAACGGCACGCTGACCGCGGGCTACTCGTGGCAGCAGGCCAACAGCACCGGCAACATGTGGGGCGCGCTGACCTTCAACACCATCGGCGGCGGCCAGATCGGCTGGCCGCGCAGCGCCTCCACCACCCAGGACTGGACCTACTGGAACACCAACAACCAGACCGGCTTCGTCGAGTACGCCCAGCAGCTCAGTCCGGACTGGAAGCTGAAGGTGGCCTACAACTACCGGCGCAGCACCGAGGACGATCAGCTGTTCTTCGCCTACACCACGACCGGCCTGGATCCGGTCACCGGCGAAGGATTGAACGGCTATCCGTATAAGGGGCGCGACAAGGTCACCGCCAACCTGGGCACGGTCGAGCTCAACGGGACCTACGCGCTGTTCGGTCGTCCGCAGGAGGCGATGCTGGGCTTCAGCCTGGCCCAGAGCGAAAGCGGTGGGCATTACTGGTCGGCGCTGTCCGGCTTCGAGCCGCTGCCCGGGTTCCCCTATGCCGGCGATGTCGTGCCCGAGCCGCTCTGGGCCGCGCCGCAGCCGCAGGATTCGCTCAACCAGCACATCAAGCGCGCCTACGGCGCCACGCATGTCTCGCTGACCGAGCGCCTGAAGACGGTGCTGGGCTTCAACTACACCTCGTTCTCGCGCAACGGCCTGGCCGGCGGGGCGTACTTCGAGCAGAGCGACAGCCATACCAGCCCCTATGCCGGCCTGACCTGGGACTTCACCCCGGACGTGCTGGGCTATGTCAGCTATTCGGACATCTACCAGCCGCAGGACCAGCAGGACATCCTCCAGAACTACCTGCCGCCGACCAAGGGCAAGAACTACGAGGTCGGCGTCAAGGCCAACTGGCTGGACCAGCGTCTGCTGACCACGCTGGCGGTGTTCGATGCCAAGCAGGATGGCCTGGCCGTCTCGCGCGGGCTGAACCCGGCCAACGGCCAGTACTACTACGAGCCGGCCGACGTGGAATCCAAGGGCGTCGAGCTGGAGGTCACCGGCAAGGTCAACGACTACCTCGACCTGGTGTTCGGCTATACGCACCTGAAGATGGATGGCGAGCAGGGCGATGACACCTATCCCTGGGTGCCGCGCAACACGGCCAACCTGGCCATCAGCGCGCGCCTGCCCAGTTACAGCGCGCTGTCCTTCGGCCTCAGCGGCCGCTGGCAGGACAAGACCGTCTCCGGCCCGGACAGCTATACCGGCTATACGGTCAGCCAGGACGCGCACACCGTGCTTGATGCCTTCGTCGGCTGGGACATCACCCGCGACCTGACCCTGCGCGTCAACGCGCGCAACATCACCGACCGCAAGTACATCGGCAGCCTGTACCAGATCGGCTACTACGGCGCGCCGCGCAACACCACGGCCAGCCTGGAATGGCGCTTCTGAGCTGATTCAGCCGACGCGGTCGGTCCGCCTCCTGTCCGCGAAAGCGCCGGCTGGTCCGGCGCTTTCGCGTTTCAGGTCAGTGCACATCGCCGTTCGTCGGGTGTCGCCCGAGACGCTTGACAGCGGTTCGATTACGCGCGTAATTTCAATAAAAATTACAGGCGTAAACGACATGGCGATCAGCGAGGCCGAGGCGGTGGTGATGGAAGTGCTGTGGGAGCGCAGCCCGCTGGGCGCCGACGAGGTGGTCGCCGCGCTGGCCAGCCGCAACGACTGGGCCGAGCCGACCATCAAGACCCTGCTCAACCGCCTGCTCAACAAGGGCGCGATCCAGGCGACCAAGGAAGGGCGCCGCTATCTCTACTCGCCGGTGCTCACACGCCAGGCCTGGGTGCAGCAGCAGAGCGAGGGCCTGCTGGAGCGGGTGTTCGGCGGGCGCGTGGCGCCGCTGGTGGCGCATTTCTCGCAGCGCGGCAAGCTCTCGGCGCAGGACATCGCCGAGCTCAAGCGCCTGGTCCAGGAGCTGGACGATGAGCAGTGAGCTGGGCGAGACGACGCTGGCCACCAGCGCCGCGCTGGTGGTGGTGCTGTTGCTGCGCCGACCGATGCGCGCCGCCTTCGGCGCCGGGGCCGCGTATGCGCTGTGGCCGCTGGTGCCCGTGGCCTTGATCGCCGTGCTGCTGCCGGCGCCGGTGCGTTCGATGGCGCTGATGCCGATGGCCGTGCGGGTCGGCAGCGTGCAGTCCGTCGTCGTCGCGCCGGCGGATGCGGCTGTGCCGTGGACGTCCGTGCTGCTTGTGCTCTGGCTGACCGGCGCTTTGGCGATGGCCGGCCTGCAGCTGTGGCAGCAGCGCAGATTCCTGCGCCGGCTCGGCCGGCTGCGGGTGCATGCTCACGGCGTGCGCGTGGCCGCGATCAGCGCGGGGCTGCCGGCGGTGACCGGCGTGCTGCGCCCGCGCATTGTGCTGCCGGCGGATTTCCTGCATCGCTACGACGCGGACGAACGCGCTCTGGTGGTGGCGCACGAGCGTCAGCACATCGCCCGCGGCGATCTGCCCTGCAATGCGCTGGTGGCGCTGCTGCGCTGCGTTTACTGGTTCAACCCGCTGCTGCACTGGGCGGTGGCGCGCTATCGCCAGGACCAGGAGCTGGCCTGCGATGCGCGCGTGCTGCGGCGGCATCCGAGGGCGCGGCGGGCGTATGCGCAGGCCATGTTGAAGACGCAGCTGGATGTCTTCGCCCTGCCGGTGGGCTGCCACTGGCACACACACCCGATCAAGGAGCGGATCGCCATGTTGAAACGTCCCAGTCCCCGTCGTTGGCAGACGCGTCTGTCCGCTGTCCTGCTGCTGGCGCTGTTCGCCGGCGGTGGCTATGTGGCCTGGGCGCAGCAGCCGGCCGCTGCGCCATCGGCGCATGCGGCGGCGCCCACCGCCGCGCAGTACGGCGCGAACCTGCAGATCGAGGTGGACGGCGAGCGCCACGCGCTGGAGATGCACAGCGCGGCCGGAGTGCCGTTCGCGTTTGCCATCGACACCCAGGCCGGACACCGCTGGAGCGGCGAGCTGAGCCTCGAGCCCGACGCCCCTGGCCAAGCCAAGGTGCATGCCCGGCTGTTGCGGGACGGTGCCGACGTGACCGGCCCCGTGCTGCTGATTGCGCGCCTCGGCGAGGCGGCGTCGCTCAAGCTGACAACGGGCCCGGTGCAGGGCGCCACGCGCGATGTGGCGTTGTCGGTGCGGGTGCGCGCGCTGGATGTCCCCGCCCATCGCGCTGCGGCGGCACCGCCGGTGGCGCGCAAGCAGGTGGCGCCTGCGCCTGAGCAGGCGCAAGCGGAAGAGACATCGCCCTTCGACTATTCCCAGCATGCGCCGCCGCGCTATCCCAAGGAGGCCGCGAACAACGGCATTTCCGGGCGTGTGGTGATGCTGGTCGATGTGGCTGCCGACGGTTCGGTGCAGGACGTGCAGGTGGAAGAATCCAGGCCTGCGGGCGTGTTCGATGCCGTCTCGGTGGAAGCGGTCCGCAAGTGGAAGTTCAAGCCGGTCCTGGAGCACGGCCGGCCGGTCGCCCATCGCATGCGCGTGCCGATCGACTTCGATCTGGATGAGCCATCCGCGCCCTCTGCGTCGCACCAAGGCGTCGCGTCAGCGCCTGCCGGATCGCGTGAGCCCATGGATCTTGGGCGCGTGCTGGCCGATGTCGCGGCCGATGGTGGTGTTTCGCGCGTGCGCCTGGATACGGCTCGCAAGCCGACCGCGCTGGAGCGGGAAGTGATGAAGACCGTCGCGGCGTCCAATCTGAAGTGGGTGCTGCAGCGCCAGGGCGTGGATGCCGACACCGTCGCATTCGAGACCCGCCCGGCGCCCGCGGGCTTCATGGCGGGCCGCTGATGAGCACGCCCCCCAACAGCCTCCGGCCCACCCGCTGTCGTGGGAGCCGCCATGGCGGCGATCGGGGCCTTGCCAGCGGAGCCCCATCGTGGACTCTGCACTTCGCCACGATCTCCGCGGCGACGCTGCTGCTCTCCGCGTGCGCCACGCATCCGCTCGACCCGGCGCAGGACACCCTGGTCCGCAATGCCAATGTCGATCAGCGCATGCTGACACCGGAAGGCGGCGATGGCGCCGGCAAGATCGAGCGCTATGCGCTGGCGCCGACCGAGGTGTTCCGCATGCCGCAGCCGGTGCAGGCCGACAACCCCGCGCTGCCCGCCGACTCGCCGCGGCAGACGTTGGCACCGACCACGGTCTGCGCGCGCGTGATCCTCGATGCGCGCGGCGAAGTGCTGCGTGCCGAGCCGCTCGCCGACCGCGCCGAATGCGCCGCCGGCGCGCAGCCGGACAATGCCGATCTGGTGCAGGCGATGCTGGCCCAGGTGCGGCAATGGCGTTTCGAGCCGGCCGCCGTCTGCCATTTCAGCGCCGAGCATCCGCCGGCCGATCCGGAGCGCTGCGATGGCGCGCAGTCGGTCGAGCCGGTGCCGGTGACGCTGCTGTATGCCTTCACCTTCGAGGTGGAGCAGGGGCGTGTGCGTGTGGAGCGGGGCGGTGTGGGAGGCCGGTGACCGTCTTTGTGCGGCTGGGCGGAAGCAACTGCTTCCTCAACTCCAGCAGCCGCCCTTCTGTAGAGCGGAGCTCGCTCCGCTCGGGCGTTCCCCACGAACCGAACGAAGAGCAGCGGAGCGAGCTCCGCTCTACAGGTGGGAGCCGCTATGGCGGCGAGGGGCTTTATCGGGAACGCCTCATCGTCGCGATTGGCCAAAAAGGCTACAAGGGCGGCTCCCACAGACAATTTCACTCGCTGTTACAGCATCTCCGGCTTGAACAGGCCGCGGCGTGAGCGTTCGGGGCCGGACACCATGAACTTGCCGTCGCCGCGGTAGTGCACGGTGCGCGGGATCTTCGGCGTCGGCGCCACGTGCGCCTTGACCACTTCCCAGACGAACAGGTTGTGCCGTTCCACCAGCCGGTCATCGTGCAGGCGGCACTCGAAACTGGCGTGGCACTCGGCGATCAGCGGCGCCTGGACCTGGCTGGCCGGCTGGGCGGTCAGGCCGAAGGCCTCGAACTTGTCGACCTCGCTGCCGCTGCAGTTGCCGATGCGCACCACCGTGTCCAGCAGCGCCTCGGTCGGCAGATTGATCACGCACTGGCGGCTGGCGCGCACCAGCTCGAAGCTGCGGTTGCCGTTGGCGATCACGCAGGCCAGAAGCGAGGGCGAGAACTCCACCATCATGTGCCAGCCCATGGTCATGATGTCGCGTGCGCCGGCGTGCGCGCTGCTGACCAGCACCACCGGCCCGGGCTCGAGGAAGCGCCGCACCTGGTGTACGGGGAAGTCCTCTTTGGTGGGCGTTTTCATGCGGGCCTTGCACGGCGACAGCGGACTGCCATTGCACCGCGCCGGCCGTTCACGGCGTGTCAGTCCAGCACGTGCACCGCATCGGCCAGCTGCTGCACCTCGTCGGGCTGGTGGCTGACGTAGAGCATGGGCAGCTGGAGTTCGGTGCGCACGCCGCGCAGATAGGGGATCAGTTCGCCGCGCCGCGCGGGATCCAGGGCGGACAGCGGCTCGTCCAGCAGCAGCAGGGCCGGCTGCGACAGCAGGGCGCGGCCGATCGCCACGCGCTGGGCCTCGCCGCCGGAGAGATTGCGCGGCCGCCGCTGCAGCAGCGGGCCGATGCCCAGCAGCTCGACCACCGCCTCGAAGCCGAAGCGCGCGCCGGCGCTGCGCCCGTGCGTGCCGTAGCGCAGGTTGCCGCGCACATCCAGGTGCGGGAACAGGCGCGCATCCTGGAACACATAGCCGATGCGGCGCCGATGCACCGGCACGTCGATGCCGCGCGCGCTGTCGAACAGCACCGTCCCATCGACCGCGATGCGCCCCGCCACGGGTCGCAGCAGCCCGGCGATGGCGTTGAGCACGCTGGTCTTGCCCGCGCCGGAAGGGCCGGCGAGCGCCAGCAGGCGCGCATCGCTGTGGATGCGCACATGGCGGGTGAACTGGCCGCGCTGCAGCTGCAGGTCCGCATCCAGCATCACAGCACCTCGGTCTCGCGCCCGCGCTGGCGGCGCACCAGCCATTCGGACAGCACCAGCGCGGCCAGCGAGATGCACACCGACACCGCCGCCAAGCGCCAGATGCCGGCCTCCGCGCCGGGCACCTGCAGCAGGCCGTAGATGGCGGCGGACATGGTCTGCGTCTGGCCGGGGATGTTGGAGACGAAGGTGATGGTGGCGCCGAACTCCCCCAGGGCCTTGGCGAAGGCCAGCACCGCGCCGGCCACCAGCCCGGGCCAGGCCAGCGGCAGGGTGATGGTGGCGAACACCTTCCACGGCGGCGCGCCCAGGGTCGCGGCGGCGTGCTCCAGGCGGCGGTCGACCTGTTCGATCGACAGGCGGATGGCGCGCACCATCAGCGGGAAGCCCATGACCGCGCAGGCCACCGCTGCGCCGGTCCAGCGGAAGGCGAAGCGCAGGCCGAAGTGTTCCAGCAGCCAGGCCCCGATCGCCCCGCGCGTGCCCAGCGTCACCAGCAGCGCATAGCCCACCACCACCGGCGGCAGCACCAGCGGCAGATGCACCAGCGCATCGAGCAGCGCCCGCCCGGGAAAGCGCCGGCGCGCCAGCAGCCAGGCCACGGCGATGGCCGCCGGCAGGCTGCAGACGGCGGCCACGGCCGCCACCTTCAGGCTCAGGGCGATGGCGGTGAGTTCTTCGGGCGAGAAACCGAACACGCGTTACGGCAGGACCGTGAAGCCATGCTGGCGGAAGATCGCCTGCGCCGGCGCGGTGCCCAGCCACTGCACGAAGGCCGCGCGCGCCGGCGCGGTGCCGGCCTTGAGCGTGGCCACCGGATAGACGATGGCCGGATGGCTGGAGGCGGGGAAGGTGTCGACCACGCGCACGTTGGCATCGGCCGCCGCGTCGGAGCCGTAGACGATGCCCAGCGGCGACTCGCCGCGCGAGACCAGCAGCAGGGCCGAGCGCACGCTGTCCGATTCGGCCAGCCGGCCTTGCACGCCGTCCCACAGCCGCAGCGAGGTCAGCGCCGCCTTGGCGTACTTGCCGGCGGGCACGGCGTTGACCTGGCCGACCGCCAGGCGGCCATCGCCCAGCGCCTTGTCCAGCGCGCCGGGCTGGGTGAGCCTGACCTGCACGGTGCTGGCCTTGGGCGCGACCAGCACCAGGGTGTTGCCGAGCAGGTTGCGGCGGCTGGCCGGGTCGATCAGCGCGCGCTGCTGCAGATAGTCCATCCATTCCAGGTCGGCCGAGACGAACACGTCGGCCGGTGCGCCCTGTTCGATCTGGCGCGCCAGCGTCGAGCTGGCCGCGTAGGACACGGTGACCGGCGTGCCGGTGGTCTTCTGGTAGAGGGCGGCGGCCTGGTCCATCGATTCCTTCAGGCTGGCGGCGGCGAACACGGTGACCGGCGCGGGGGCGGCCGCCTGCGCGGCCAGCGCGGCGGTGGCGGCGAACAGGACCAGGCCTGCGCGCAGCAGGCGGGGAAGCAGGCGTGTCATCGCGAGGATGTCTCTCGATCGGGCATGTGCGCCGAGTATCGCGCGCCACGGTCGCGCCGGAGGTGAGAGCGCATGCGACGGACCGTTCGCCCGGCTGCGCGTCGGTCACACGGCGCGCGGAGTAGGCTGGCCTCCCGCATCGCCAGGCCAGGCCCGCCATGAGCACCGCCACCCCGATCACCGTCGTGCTGGAGCAGGAGCAGGACTTCGTGTTCCGGCTCCACTTCGAAGGCCTCGATGCGCCCGACGTGCTGTCCGACGAAGGCCCGCCGCTGGGCCATGACCAGGGGCCGCGGCCCTCGCATCTGCTGCTGGCCGCGATCCTCAACTGCCTCTCGGCCAGCCTGCTGTTCGCGCTGCGCAAGTACAGGAACGCGCCGGGCCGGCTGCGCGCCTCGATCAGCGCGGTCGCCGAACGCAATGCCGACGGCCGGCTGCGCCTGCCGCGCGCCCTGGCGACGCTGCAGCTGCCCGAAGGCAGCGCGGACTATGCCCATCTGGAGCGCGTGCTGGCGACCTTCGAGGACTTCTGCACCGTGACCCAGAGCGTGCGCCAGGGCATCGACGTGCAGGTCGAGGTGCGCGACGCGCAGGGCCAGCTGCTGCTGGGCCAGGCGCCGGCCGAGGCGGTCCTGTGAGCGCGCCGCTGCTGATCGCCTGCCCGCACTGCCAGGCGCGCAACCGCGTGCCGGCCGAACGCCTGGCCGAGGCGCCAACCTGCGGTCGCTGCCATCAGGCCTTGTTCACCGGGCACCCGCTGGCGCTGGACGCCGGCACGTTCGACCTGCATGCGCGCGACAGCGATCTGCCGCTGCTGGTGGATTTCTGGGCGCCGTGGTGCGGGCCGTGCCGGGTGATGGCGCCGCAGTTCGAGGCCGCCGCCAAGCAGCTGGAGCCCCGCATGCGCCTGGCCAAGGTCGACACCGAGGCGCAGCCGGTGCTGGGCGCGCGCTTTTCCATCCGCAGCATTCCGACGATGGCGGTGTTCCTGCATGGGCGCGAGCTGGGCCGGCAGTCCGGCGCGCTGCAGGCGGCGCAGATCGTGCAATGGGCACGGCGCGTGGCGCAGGGCTGAGTTGGGTCGGGCAGCGAAGCGGCGCTGGCGCCGCAACAACCTCGCTACCGTCGTTCGCGCGAAAGCGGGAACCCATGGACGTTGCGCGACCTGCGCGGAAGTCCCTGGATCCCCGCGTTCGCGGGGATGACGGCTGTTGGGTTTGCAGCGCGAAGCCTCGGGCGAATCTTCCTACCGTCGTTCCCGCGAAAGCGGGAACCCAGGGACTTTGCGGTGGCCTGCGCGGAAGTCCCTGGATCCCCGCGTTCGCGGGGATGACGGCTGTTGGGTTTGCAGCGCTAAGCCTCGGGCGGACCTTCCTACCGTCGTTCCCGCGAAAGCGGGAACCCAGGGACTTTGCGGTGGCCTGCGCGGAAGTCCATGGATCCCCGCGTTGGCGGGGATGACGAGCGTTGGGTTCGCAGCGCGAAGCGCAACTGCAACGCCACCGCCCGTCGCTCAGGGCACCAATCGCTCCAGCCCCGCGCGCGCCAGGACGCGTTCCCACGGGAACAGCGGTCCCGGGTCGCGCTTGCGTGCGACCAGCCGCGTGGGCGCGTCCTCGGCGGGCACCTGGGCGGTGTCCAGGTCCTCGTGTCCGGCGATCCAGCGCAGGGCCGGCAGCGTCTGCCGCAACCGGTCGAGCAGGGCGAGCAGGGCCTCGATCTGGGCCTCGGGGTAGGGCTCGTCCATCGCCTGGTGGCCGGCGTGCAGCCAGTGCGGGTAGCGGCCGCGGTTGACCAGTTCGATGCCGACGCTGCGTGCGTTGAGGCCACGCACATGGTGGGCGACGCGTTCGGGCGCGATCCACTGCTGCACGCCGCCGTCGCGGTCGATGTACCAGTGCCCGCTGTTGCCGGTGCCGGAGGCATAGCGCGGCTGTTCGCCGTAGTGGCGCGCGGTGGCCAGGTCCGGCAGCTCGGTGCAGTGGATGACCACCAGGTCGATCCGGTCCAGGGGCCGCGCCTCCAGCAGGTCCTGGTAGGGCAGGGGATCGGCGGTGATCGGCAAGGCATCGGGCATGGGCGCCGATGCTACACGGGCGGGCCGCGGGCGAGGGCGGGGTAAACTGCGTGTCCCCGGCGCCAGGCGCCGCCTGTCGCGTCCGATCCGCATGCCGCTCAATCCCGATTCCCCCCTGGCCAGGCTCATGGCCACCCTGCCGCGCCCGGGCACGGTGGAATGGATCGGGCTGCGCCCGGCGCGCGATGTGCCGATGCAGGCGGTCGCGCGCGTCCAGGCCAGCACCGGCGGCGGGCTGGAAGGCGATCGCTACAAGGGCGGCAGCGGCAAGCGCGGACTGACCCTGATCCAGGCCGAGCATCTGCCGGTGATCGCCACGCTGGCCGGGCTGGACGCGGTGCAGGCGGCCACCCTACGGCGCAATGTGGTGGTGCGCGGCCTGCCGCTGATCGCGCTGAAGGAGCGCCGCTTCCGCATCGGCAGCGTGGTGCTGGAAGGCACCGAGCCGTGCGATCCCTGCTCGCGCATGGAGGACGCGCTGGGCGCCGGCGGCTACAACGCCATGCGCGGCCATGGCGGCCTGTGCGCGCGCATCATCGAAGGCGGCAGCTTCGCGGTCGGCGATGCGGTGGTGCCGCTGTGATCCGCGGCCACGTCATCCTCTCGCACGGCTTCGAAAGCGGGCCGGACGCGACCAAGGTCACCGCGCTGGCGCAGGTCGCCCAGGCCGCCGGCTGGACCAGCGAGCGGCCGGACTTCACCGACCTGGACGCGCGCAGCGACCTGAGCCAGCTCGGCGATGTCGGCGCGCGCCTGGCGCGCCTGCGCACGCTGGCCGAGGCTGCCGCACGCAAGGGGCCGCTGGTGCTGGTCGGCTCCAGCCTCGGCGCCTATACCTCGGCCCAGGTGTCGCTGCAGGTGCCGGTGCACGGGCTGTTCCTGATGGCGCCGCCGACCGCGCTGGGGCCGATGCCCGCGCTGGACGCGGCGCAGGTGCCGCTGTCGGTCATCCACGGCTGGGACGACGAGCTGATCCCCGCCCGCAACGTCATCGACTGGGCCCAGGCCCGCCGCGCCCGCCTGCTGCTGGTCAACGACGACCATCGCCTGGCCAACCATGTCGACGCGGCCGCGGCCGCATTCGGCGAGCTGCTGGCCGGGCTCTAGGCGGGAGTGAGCGGAGCGCAGTGAGGAGGGAGCAACAGCAACAATCTTCTCCACCTCCCTCGCGCTCGATCTCACGCACGCCTCACTCCTCTTCACTCACGCCTGGCTTTTTATGAAGTTCTACGTTTCCTGCGCCAAGGGCCTGGAGTACCTGCTGGTCGACGAGCTGACCGCGCTGGGTGCGGCCAAGGCCACGGCCACCGTCTCGGGCGTCAATGCCGAAGGCACGCTGCACGATGCGCAGCGCGCGGTGCTGTGGTCGCGCCTGGCCAGCCGCGTGCTGTGGCCGATCGGCGAGTTCGAATGCCCCGACCAGGACGCGCTGTACGACGGCATCTTCGCGCTGCCATGGACGCGGCACCTGACCTCCGAGTTGACCCTGGCCGTTGACGCGCACGTGTCCGGCGAGGCGATCACGCATGCGCGCTTCGCCGCGCAGCGGATCAAGGACGCCATCGTCGATCACCTGCGCGCCGAGGGCTTCGAACGGCCGTCGGTGGACGTGGACGAGCCGGACGTGCGCATCAACTTCTCGCTGCGCAAGGGCCGGGCGACGGTGTCGATCGACCTGGGCGGCGGGCCGCTGCACCGGCGTGGCTGGCGCCAGGTGCGCAACGAGGCGCCGCTGAAGGAGAACCTGGCCGCCGCCGTGCTGCTGCGCGGCGGCTGGCTGCAGTCCTACGCCGGCGGGGGCGGCCTGCTCGACCCGATGTGCGGCAGCGGCACGCTGCTGATCGAAGGCGTGCTGATGGCCGCCGACGTGGCGCCGGGCCTGCAGCGCCATGGCAGCCTGCCGCCGTCGCGCTGGCTGGGCTTCGATGCCGAGCAGTGGCGCGTGCTGCTGGACCAGGCGCGCACGCGCGAAGCCGCCGGCCGCGCCAAACTGGGTCAGGTCGCCTTCGGCAGCGACATCGATCCGCGCGCCATCGAGGCCGCCCGCGCCAGCGCGCGCGAGGCCGGCGTCGAGGACGCCATCGCCTTGAGCGTGAGCGACGTGGCGCAGCTGTCGGCGCCGCCGATCCGCCGCGGCGTGGTGGTGTGCAACCCGCCCTACGACGAACGCCTGGCGGCCGCCGCCGCGCTCTACCGCGCGCTGGGCGATGGCTTGCGCCAGGCCGTGCCCGACTGGCGCGCCAGCCTGCTGTGCGGCAGCGCCGATCTGGCCATGGCCACCGGCCTGCGCGCGCAGAAGAAGTACCAGCTGTTCAACGGCGCCATCGAGTGCGCGCTGATCTTCGTCGACCCGATCGCGCCGCCGCAGCGCGTGGTCCCCGACGCGCCACCGGAGTTGAACGACGGCGCCCAGATGGTCGCCAACCGGCTGCGCAAGAACCTCAAGAAGCTCAAGGCCTGGCGCCAGCGCGAGGACGTGAGCTGCTACCGCGCCTACGACGCCGACCTGCCCGAATACGCCGCGGCGGTGGACGTCTACACCGAGGCCGAAGGCGCGCAGCGCACCTTCCTGCATGTGCAGGAATACGCCGCGCCGGCCAGCATCCCCGAAGCCGACGTGCAGCGCCGCTTCAACGAACTGCTCTCGGCGGTGCGCGCGGTGTTCGAGGTGCCGCGCGAGCAGGTGGCGATCAAGTCGCGCGCGCGCGGCAAGGGCGGCAGCAAGTACGGACGCATGGGCCAGCAGGGCGAGTTCATCGTCGTGCGCGAGCACGGTGCGCGGCTGCGCGTGAACCTGTTCGACTACCTGGATACCGGGCTGTTCCTGGACCACCGTCCGCTGCGCGGACAGATGGCCGCCCAGGCGCGCGGCCGGCGCTTCCTCAACCTCTTCAGCTATACCGGCGTGGCCAGCGTGGAGGCGGCGGTGGCCGGCGCCAGCAGCACCACCAGCGTCGACCTGTCGGCGACCTACCTGGAGTGGTGCGCCGAGAACCTGCGCGAGAACGGCCTGGGCGGCGCCCGGCACCAGCTGGTGCAGGCCGACGTGCTGGCCTGGCTGGAGGCCGACCGCGGCCAGTACGACCTGATCTTCTGCGACCCGCCGACCTTCTCCAACTCCGCGCGCGCCGAGGACTTCGACGTGCAGCGCGACCACGTGCGCCTGCTGCGCGCGGCGGTGGCGCGGCTGGCGCAGGGCGGGGTGCTGTACTTCTCCAACAACTTCCGCCGCTTCAGGCTGGACGAGGCGGCGGTGGTGGAGTTCGCGGTGTGCGAGGAGATCAGCCCCAGCACCATCGGCCCGGACTTCGAGCGCAACGCCCGCATCCACCGCGCCTGGCGCCTCACGCGGGCCTGATCGCCCGCCGGCCGGTCAGTGCGCGAACCTGCGCGCGCCGGCCACGCAGACCGCCGCGCCGGCCATGATCCACAGCATGCTCGCGCGCACCGGCTCGTGCAGCAGGCCGGCGGCCAGCGCCAGGCCCAGGAACGGCTGCAGCAGCTGGATCTGCCCGACCGCGGCCACGCCGCCCTGGGCCAGTCCGCGATACCAGAAGATGAAGCCGATCAGCATGCTGAAGAGCGACACGTAGCCCAGCCCCAGCCAGGCCGGCGGGGTGATCGACGCCAGGCTGTCCGGACGCGACAGCCAGGCCAGCGGCAGCATCAGCGGCAGCGCGAGGACCAGGGCCCAGCTGATCACCTGCCAGCCGCCGAGCCGGCGCGAGAGCCGCGCGCCTTCGGCATAGCCCAGGCCGCAGACCAGCACCGCCGCAAGCATCAGCAGATCGCCGCGCAGCGAGGCATGTAGCCCGCCCATGGCGGCGTAGCCGACCACCAGCGCGCTGCCCAGCAGCGAGAACGCCCAGAACGCCGGCCGCGGCCGGTCGCCCCCGCGCAGCACGCCGAAGATCGCCGTGCACAGCGGCAGCAGGCCCACGAACACGAGGGAATGGGCCGAGGTCACCTGCTGCAGCGCCAGCGCGGTCAGCAGCGGAAAGCCGACCACCACGCCCAGCGCCACCACCGCCAGGCTGGCCAGCTGCTGGCGCTGCGGCCGCTGCTGGCGCAGCAGCATCAGCAGCGCCACGGCGAGCGCGGCGGCGATGCTGGCGCGCGCGCAGGTCAGGAACACCGGGGTGAAGCCGGACACCGCGATCCGCGTGGCCGGCAGCGATCCGGCAAAGATCGCCACGCCGATCCCGCCGTTGATCCAGCCGCGCGTGGTGTCGTCCATCGTCTCGTCTTGTCTTGGGGAGGGCGGGCCAGTAGGCCAGCGCCGCGCCGGGCGACCCAGACACAATCCAGTACGATCCGCGGGAACTGTTTTCCTTTTTGACCAGAACGGTTGGGACATGGCGCGGCTGGCATTCCGGATCGACCAGGTGATCGAGGCCGTCAGGCAGGGCATCGCGGCGCGCGCCTATCCGCCCGGGGCGCGGCTGCCCTCGGTGCGCGAGCAGGCGCGCCGGCTCGGCGTGTCGGTGTCCACCGTGGTCGAGGCCTACGAGCGGCTGGCGGCCGAAGGCCTGGTGCAGCCGCGCGCCGGCTCGGGCTTCTATGTGCAGGGGCCGGTCGCGCCGCTGGCGCTGTCGGGCCTGGGGCCGCGGCTGGATCGCCAGGTCGATCCGCTGTGGCTGTCGCGGCAGTCGCTGGAGGCCGACCCGAGCGTGCTCAAGCCCGGCTGCGGCTGGCTGCCGCCGTCGTGGATGCCCGAGGCCAGCATGCGCCGCGCGCTGCGCCAGGTCGCGCGCGGCGACGCCGCCACGCTGTGCGACTACGGCAGCCCGCTCGGTCTTGCGGCGCTGCGCGTGCTGCTGGCGCGGCGCATGGTCGGCGCCGGCATCGCCGCGCGCCCCGAGCAGGTGCTGCTGGTCGAGTCGGGCACCCAGGCGCTGGATCTGGTCTGCCGCTTCCTGCTGGAGCCGGGCGACACGGTGCTGGTCGACGACCCCTGCTACTTCAACTTCCACGCGCTGCTGCGCGCGCATCGCGTGCAGGTCGTGAGCGTGCCCTACACGCCGGAGGGGCCGGACCTGGAGGCCTTCGCCGAGGTGCTGCGCACGCAGGCGCCGCGGCTGTACATCACCAATTCCGGCCTGCACAACCCGACCGGCGCCACGCTCGCCCCGCGCATCGCGCACCAGGTGCTCAAGCTGGCCGAGCAGGCCGGCACGTGGATCGTGGAGGACGACATCTTCGCCGACTTCGAAACCACGCCGGCCCCGCGGCTGGCGGCGTTCGATGGCCTGGCGCGCGTGATCCACGTCGGCAGCTTCTCCAAGACGCTGTCGGCGTCGATGCGCTGCGGCTACATCGCCGCGCGTGCGGACTGGATCGACGACCTGGCCGACCTGCGCGTGGCGACCAGTTTCGGCGGCGGGCGGCTGGCCTCGGAGGTGCTGCTGGCCGCGCTCACCGATGGCGGCTACCGGCGTCATATCGAGCGTCTGCGCCTGCGCCTGGCGGTCGAGCGGCGCCGGGTGATCGAACGGCTGGCGCCGCTGGGCATCGTGCCGTGGCATGTGCCGGACGCCGGGATGTTTCTCTGGTGCCGTTTGCCACAGGGGCGGCTGGCCGCGCCGCTGGCCCAGCACGGCCTGGCCCATGGCGTGGTGCTGGCGCCGGGCAACGCCTTCAGCCCGGCCCAGCGCGCCGAGGACTGCATGCGCTTCAACGTGGCCCAGTGCGGCGCGCCGCGGATCTTCGAGGTGCTGGCCGACGGCCTGGCCCGACAGGGCTGAGGCGGGGCGTGCGGAAAGCTGCATCCGGCTGACGCATCACTGCACGCGCGCAGGCGCGGCGTTGGGCCGCTATGGTGTGCGGCCCCCACCGCTACGCCCGCCCCATGTCCGCTCCTGCCGCACCGCTGCGCAACGATGCCAAGGTCCTGTCGCTGTCCGCGTTGGGCGGGGCGCTGGAGTTTTACGACTTCGTGGTGTTCGTGTTCTTCGCCAAGACCCTGGGCGCACTGTTCTTCCCGGCCGAGATGCCGGCCTGGCTGCAGCAGGTGCAGACCTTCGGCATCTTCGCCGCCGGCTATCTGGTGCGGCCGATCGGCGGGGTGATGATGGCGCACTTCGGCGATCGCATCGGGCGCAAGCGGCTGTTCGCTTTCAGCGTGTTCCTGATGGCGCTGCCGACGCTGTGCATCGGCCTGCTGCCCACCTACGCGCAGGTCGGCATCGTCGCGCCGCTGCTGCTGCTGTTGCTGCGCCTGCTGCAGGGCCTGGCGATCGGCGGCGAGATGCCGGGGGCCTGGGTGTTCGTGGCCGAGCATGCGCCGGTGCGCAAGGTCGGCTTCGCCGTGGCCAGCCTGTCGGCCGGCATCAATGTCGGCACCCTGATGGGCTCGCTGATGGCCTCGGCGATGGCGCACTGGTTCACCCCGGCGCAGCTGCTGGATCACGCTTGGCGCATCCCGTTCCTGATCGGCGGCGTGTTCGGTTTCATCTCGGTGTGGCTGCGCCGCTGGCTGGACGAGACGCCGGTGTTCGCGCAGATTCGCGCGCGCAAGGCGCTGGCCAGGCTGCCGATCCGCGACGTGCTGCGCGACCACCGCGGCGGCGTGCTGGTGTCGATGGGCGTGACCTGGGCCCTGACCGCCGGCATCGTGGTGGTGATCCTGATGACGCCGACGCTGGTGCAGTCCTCGTTCGGCATCGCGCCGGCGCTGGCCAGCGAGGGCAATGTGCTGGCCGCGATCTGCCTGGTGATCGGCTGCGTGTGGAACGGGGTGCTGAGCGACCGCATCGGCCGCGCCCCGGCGCTGCTGGTGGCCTCGCTGGCGCTGCTGGTCGGCGTGTATCTGCTGTACTTCGATCTGGCCCGCGGCGGCGCGCACTTCCTGCCGTTGTATGCCTTCGCCGGCTTCACCGCCGGCGTGGCGGGCGTGACCCCGGCGATCATGGTGGCGTCGTTCCCGGCCTCGGTGCGCTACACCGGCCTGGCGCTGTCCTACAACCTGGCCTATGCCATCGCCGGCGCGGCGACGCCGCCGTTGATCGCCTATCTGGCCGCGCGCGTGGGCGCGCTGGCGCCGGCGCATTACGTGGCGCTGGTGGCGCTGGTCAACGTCGGCCTGGCGCTGTACCTGTGGAGGCGTCCGGCGGTCGAGTAAGCCGCTTCGCGCATCCGGGCGGCGGGCCCGTTATCGTGTGCCGCCTTTCGCCCGAGCGTCTCTGCCATGTCCACCGCCGCCGCGCCGCTGCGCAACGATGCCAAGGTCCTGTCGCTGTCCGCGCTCGGCGGGGCGCTGGAGTTCTACGACTTCGTGGTCTTCGTGTTCTTCGCCAAGACCCTGGGCGCGCTGTTCTTTCCGCAGGAGATGCCGGCGTGGCTGCAGCAGCTGCAGACCTTCGCGATCTTCGCCGCCGGCTACCTGGTGCGGCCGATCGGCGGCGTGCTGATGGCCCACTTCGGCGACCGCATCGGGCGCAAGCGGCTGTTCGCCTTCAGCGTGTTCCTGATGGCGCTGCCGACGCTGTGCATCGGCCTGCTGCCCACCTACGCGCAGATCGGCATCGCCGCGCCACTGCTGTTGCTGGTGATGCGTCTGACCCAAGGCCTGGCCATCGGCGGCGAGATGCCGGGGGCGTGGGTGTTCGTGGCCGAGCACGCGCCCGCCGGCAAGGTGGGCTTCGCGATCGGCACGCTGTCGGCGGGGCTGAGCCTGGGCCTGCTGCTCGGCGCGCTGGCCGCCTCGGCGATGGCGCACTGGTTCACCCCGGCGCAGCTGCTGGATTACGCCTGGCGCATTCCGTTCCTGATCGGCGGCGTGTTCGGCTTCGTGTCGGTGTGGCTGCGCCGCTGGCTGGACGAGACGCCGGTGTTCGCGCAGATGCGCGCGCGCAAGGCGCTGGCCAAGCTGCCGATCCGCGACGTACTGCGCGACCATCGCGGCGGTGTGCTGGTGTCGATGGGGGCGACCTGGGCGCTGACCGCGGCCATCGTGGTGGTGATCCTGATGACGCCGACGCTGGTGCAGTCCTCGTTCGGCATCTCGGCGGCGCGGGCCAGCGAAGGTAGCGTGCTGGCCTCGGTCTGCCTGATCGTCGGCTGCCTGTGGACCGGGTTGCTGTCGGATCGGATCGGCCGCGCGCCGGCGCTGGCGGTGTCCTCGCTGGCGCTGATGGTGGGCGTCTACCTGCTGTATCTCGACCTGGCCCACGGCGGGCGTTACTTCCTGCCGCTCTACGCGCTGGCCGGCTTCACCGCGGGTGTGTCTGGCGTCGCGCCGGGGGTGATGACCGCGGCGTTCCCCGCGCCGGTGCGCTTCACCGGCCTGGCGCTGTCCTACAACCTGGCCTATGCCATCGCCGGGGCGCTGACGCCGCCGCTGATCGCCTACCTGGCCGCGCGCGTGGGCGCGCTGGCGCCGGCGCACTACGTGGCGCTGGTGGCCCTGGTCAACGTCGGCCTGGCGCTGTATCTGGGGAAGCGCCAGGTCGCGGCGTGAGTCAGGCCGTCGCGCGGGCGCGATGCCCGGACAGCTCGGCGCCGACGTCGTGGCTGAACTTCAGATGCCACCAGGTCGAGGACAGCGAGATCAGCGTCACCAGCACGAAGGCCGCCGAGAAGTCGCCCAGCTGCGCGCTGCCATGGCCGCCAACGGCGATGGCGGTCTTCAGCGCCAGCGCACCCACGCACACGCCCACCGACAGCATCAGCTGCTGCAGCGTGCTGTAGAGGCTGGAGGCGTGGCTCATGCGGCGCGTGGGCACCGCCTCGTAGGCCACCGTGTTGTAGGCGGCGAACTGGAAGGACATGAACGCCCCGCAGCCCACCAGCAGCACGAACATCAACCAGTCCGGCCAGCCCGGACGGAACAGCGCGCACACCGCATAGCCCAGGCTGGACAGCACGCCGTTGGCGAGCAGGCCGTTGCGATAGCCGACCCGGCGCAGCAGCATCGGGGTGCACAGGCGCATCAGCAGCGCGCCCAGCGCGGTGGCCAGCACCAGCCGGCCGGCGTTCGCGGCGCTGTAGCCGAAGCCCAGCTGGAACAGCAGCGGCAGCAGGAACGGCTGCGCGCCCTGGGTGATGCGCATCAGCGAGCCGCCGATCACCGAGAGCCGGAACGAGTCGATCTTCAGCACGTCCAGGTCCAGCAGCGGCGCGTCCGCGCGCCGCGCGTGCCACAGGTAGCCGGCCGCCGCCGAGGCGCTGACCGCCATCAGCGCCAGGCCGGTGACCAGGTTCCCCGGCTGGCCCACGCTTTCCAGGCCGAACAGGCCGCAGCCCAGGCACAGCCCGCACAGCACGAAGCCGGGCAGGTCGAACGGCCGGGGTTCGTCGGCCGCCTCGATGTAGGGGATCACCGCGCGCACCAGCACGAAGCCCAGGATCCCGATCGGCACGTTGATGTAGAAGATCCAGTGCCAGCTGGCGTGGGTCACCAGCAGGCCGCCCAGCGGCGGCCCCAGCAAGGGCCCCAGGAAGGCCGGCACCAGCGTCCAGGACATGGCCGAGACCAGGTGCCTGCGCTCGACCGTGCGCAGCAGGATCAGCCGGCCGAGCGGGGCCATCATCGACCCGCCCGCGCCCTGCAGCAGGCGCGCGGCGACCATGGTCGGCACGCTGGTGGCCAGCGAGCACAGCACCGAGCCGGCGACGAACACCACGATCGAGGCGCTGAACACCCGCCGCGCGCCGAAGCGGTCGGCCATCGCGCCCGAGGCGGGGATGCCGATCGCCAGCGCCAGCAGGTAGCTGGTCATGGCGATGCTCATCGCCGGGGCGCTGGCGCCGAAGTCGTGTGCCATCGCCGGCAGCGCGGTGGCCAGCACCGTGGCGTCCAGCTGCTCCATGAAGATGGCGCAGGCCAGGATCAGCGAGATGACCCGGTAGTCGGGCGTCTTGCGGGGCGGGCGCGCCGGCGCGGGCGGCCGGGCCTGGGGAGCAGCAGTCACAGCGATCGGGTCCTGACCGACGCGGCCTCACGGTCCCGGCAGGCGAGCCTGGCGGCGGTGAACACGCGTCGAAGGGCCGGTGCGCGCGGGAGTTGCGCACCGCAACACGCGGATTATTCGCCTGTGGCGGGGGCCGGACAAGCCGCGCGGGGCGCAGCCTCCCGCGATGCGGGACACAAGCGGCGGGCCTCGACCGGGGCCGGGCGAGATTCACGGGCGATCGCAGCGTCGGCCGCTGCGATGCGGGGTGATTAGTTGTAGATCTCCTGGATATCGGTCACCCGGCCATCCTTGAAGATGATCTGGATGGTCTTCTGCGACTGGTCGTACTCCCAGCGCTCGCCGATATTGGCGCTGTACTCGTTCTGCAGCGGAATCACGCGGTCGGGCTTGCCGGCCACCTGGGTCACCTTGCCGGCGCTGTCGCCGGTGCTGACCAGCTTGTTGCCGAAACGCACGCTGCCGGCCGCCAGCGCCGTGCCGGCCAGCAGGCAGAGGGCCAGGCTCAACAGGATCCTTTTCATCGGGCTTTCCTTCGTATCAGGGGTGATTGCGAGCCCGCGGACTGTGCCACAAGCCGCCGAGCGGGGCACGGGCGGATGGTTGGGTCTGAGGTGTCCACTGTCATTGCTCAGCTTTCTGAATCCGACTTCTCGGTTTGAATCGATACACCCGGATTGCGAAGCATCCCGCAGCGTTCGATTGCCTGCGAAAAGGTTTCTTCTGCGGCTTGGGTGGGCGCAAGGCAGACGCGTGTCGGCCTCGAAAGGGGCAGCGGTCCGGCGGGCGGCGGCCGCTTTTCCCTCAATCAGGGCATCCTGCCCTGATTCGGGCGCTCGGCATCCTGCCTCGCTAGGCGCGGCCACCGCCCGCCGGCCCGCTGCCTCACGCGTCACGTCGCAGGACTTCGGTTTGCGTGATCCTGCTTACCTCTCTCTTGCGCACAACGCGATCAGTGACTACATGCATCGACGTGAGGCCCCCTCCCTTGCGCGCAGCGCAGGGGAGGGATGGGGAGGGGTCGGGGCTTTACCGGTGAAGCCGCCAAGGCAAGAGCAAAAGCACCCCACCCCCGGCCCTCCCCTTCGCCTGCGGCGAAAGGGGGGGGGGCAGAGCGCTCACCCAACGCCTTTGGATCGAAAGAAATCCTGCGCTTTTCGATCGCACTGCCCCGCCCCGGCAGGGCGTGACACAGCACGGGCCAGGCTGGTGCACGGGTGCGCATAGTCCTCGCGGAATCCCGTGGGAGCCGCCATGGCCGAAAAGGCCACAAGGGCGGCTCCCACCGGAAGCATTAGGCGCGGTCAATCTTTTCCCATCCAAGCGCCGGCTATCAGTGGAAACCGAGCCGAGAAGCTGCGCTTGGCCGGGTCGAGGCTGGTGGGCGAAGTCCGCTCACCAAAGCCGCACTCATCGATATCCGCAGTTCGGCAAAGCGCCCAAAAAGAAACCGCCGCAGTTTCCTGCGGCGGCGTCCAGGTGCTGCAGCGAGCGCTGGCGCTTATTTCACCAGCGTCGCCGGGTCCTGCTTGGCGGTGAGGGCGGCGCACAGGGCGATGCTCTCGCGGGCCTGCTGCAGGCCGCGGATGGCGCCGGGCAGGTCCTTCAGGCGCGGCTCGAAGAACGCCTGCAGACGGTCCGACTCGGCCGGGGTGCAGGCGCCGGCCGAGGCCATGCGCGGCAGCGAGCCGCCGGCGAAGGCGCCGATGCGCGCGTGGATGGCGTCGTAGTTCTGGGTGAACCAGCTCCACTGCGTGTCGCGATCGGCCACGGTGGCGTGCTTGCCGGCGGTCAGCAGGTAGCGCATCTCGCCGACCTTGACGTCTTTGCCCAGGCCGAAGCTGCGCACCTTGGCGGCCAGCGCCGGGTCCTCGGTGCGGCTGAGCGCCGAGAGCATGGCGTTGCGGTGGGCCGGATCGATCACGCCGGGCAGCGCAGCCATCAGCTGGTCCACGGCCGGAGCGCCGTGCTCCTGCACGCTCACCGACAGCGCGGCGGCGAGCAGGTCGGGGTTGGCCTGGTCGAAGGCCAGCGTCTTGCCGCCGGCCAGCACCGCATCGCCCTGCTTGAGCAGCTCGGCGCGTGCGGCCGGCACCTTCATGGTCAGGGCCAGGAAGCCGGCCAGCTGCGCGCGCTCAAGCGCATCGCTGCCTTCCTCGCCGTCCTTGCGCACATAGCCCAGCTGCTGCATGCGTGGCAGATAGGCGTCCTCGGCCCACTGGGTCAGCGCCGCGCGCTGGGCGTCGGTCCTGGCCAGGCGGCCGTACAGCCAGCCCACGTGTTCGGTGGGCACGGTCGCGACCTCGGAGACCTTGGAGGCGGTCAGCGGCTTGAGCGCGGCCAGCAGCTGGGTCGGGTTCAACTCGCCCAGGTCGAAGGCGGCGCTGACGCCGTCGCCGTAGGCCAGCTGCTCGGCATCGGTGAGCTGGGCCACATCGGCGGTGAGCGTCTTGAGCGCCTTGGCGTCCAGGCCGATGCGGTAGTAGCCGGCGGCGCCGGCGTTGGGCATCACCCAGCCGCCCTGCTTCGCGCCCGGCAGGGCCAGGGTGCCGCTGGCCGCCGACAGCAGGGTGCAGGCCTTGTCGCTGCCGGCGCCGGTCTGGTAGCGCACGCAGACCGGCACGCCCCAGGTCCTGGCCGAATCGCCGGTGCTGCCCAGCGGCAGGTAGCGCCGCTGGGTCAGCTTGAGCACCACCTGGCCCTTGGCGTCGGTGACCTCGGTGTGCACGTAGGGCACGCCAGGCTGGTCGAGGAAGCTGTTGAACGCGGCGGTGAACTCCGGCCCCTTGCCGGCGGCGGTGGCGATGGCGCTGACCAGGTCGTCGGCGGTGGCGTTGCCGAACTTGTGCCGCTGGATGTACTGGCGCATGCCGGTGCGGAAGGTGTCCTCGCCCACATAGGCCTCGAACATGCCCAGCACCGCGGCGCCCTTCTGGTAGGTGATGCCGTCGAAGGCGTTCTCGATGTCGCCGTTGCCGGTGATCTCCTGGCGCATCTTGCGCGTGGCCACCAGCGCATCGCCGGACATCGCGCCCTGCGCGCCCTGCACGCGGTCCAGGTCGGCGCGGTATTCCGGATGCACCTTCATGGTGACCTTCTGCTGCATCCAGGTGGCGAAGGACTCATTGAGCCACAGGTCGTTCCACCAGGACATGGTCACCGTGTCGCCGGTCCACTGGTGGGCCAGCTCATGGGCGATCACGTTGAAGGACGAGCGCTTGTAGCTGGTGGCCGAATCCTTGTCGAGCAGCAGCAGATAGTCGCGGTAGGTCACCAGGCCGGCGTTCTCCATCGCACCGGCGGAGAAGTCCGGCGCGGCCAGCTGGTCGAGCTTGTCGAAGGGATAGCCGAAGTCGTAGTAGTCCTCCAGCGTGTGGATGATCACCGGCGTGGAATCCAGCGCGATCTTCATGCGCGGGCCCTTGCCGTTGGGCGCCACGCCGCGCAGCGGCAGGGTGCCGGCGCGCTGCGGCGTGGCGGTGATGCCCGGGCCATCGACGATGTCCCACGGGCCCACGGCGAAGGCGACCAGATAGGTCGGCAGCGGCAGCGTGCGGGCGAAGGTCAGCGTCTTCCAGCGCTTGCTGGTGGTCGTGGGCGCCTCCTGCACCTGGGCGGTATTGGCCACGGCCTGCAGGTCGGCCGGGATGGTCAGCTTGATGTCGTAAGGCGTCTTGAACGCCGGCTCGTCGAAGCTGGGGAAGGCGAAGCGCGCGCTGATCGGCTCCATCTGCGTCATCGCATACGGCTTGCCTTCGTAGGTGACCTTGTACAGGCCTTCCAGCGCCTGGTTGAACGGCGCGGTGTAGGCGATGGACAGGGTCAGTTCCTGCGGCTGCAGGGTCTTGCCGAAATCGATGCGGGCCACGCCGGCCTGCGCGTCGGCCACGGTGTACTTGGCCGCGGCGGCCTTGCCGTCGGCGCCGGTCACGCTGACCTTGCCGACCTTGAGCTCCTTGCCGTCGATCCACAGGTGGTCGCTGGCTTGGGTCAGCTTGACCTTGATCGTCGTGGTGCCGCTGAAGCTGTCCTGGGCGGGGTCGATCTTCAGGTCCAGCGCGTATTCCTGCGGCTGGGCCCAGGTGGGCAGGCGCCCGGTAGGCACGGCCTCGTCGGCGGCGGAGGCGCCGCAGCAGGCGCTGGCCAGCGCGAGGGCCAGCACGGAACGGGTCAGACGACGCATGGGCAAGGCTCCGGTCAAAAAAGGACTGCGCAGGCTGAAGTGCCGGCGGCGGGGCGCACAGTGCCACAAGGCAGGGGGGCGAGGTGTGGAGGGCGCGCGGGTGGCGTGGAACGCGTCGACGCGCGAGCGCTGCGTGTCGCCAGAAGCCCGTTCCGCGCCCGCTCGGGCTAGCCCCAGAACACCACCACCGCATGCAGCACCAGCCCGATCAGCCCGCCCACGATCGTGCCGTTGAAGCGGATGTACTGCAGGTCGCGGCCGACGGCCAGTTCCAGCACGTCCACCAGCTGACGCTCGTCCCAGCCCTTCATGGTCTGGGCGATGTGGTGGGTGACGCCGCTGCGCAGGCGGGTGGTGAGGCTCTCGGCGGCCGTGGTGAGGTGGGCGTTGGGCGCCTCGCGCAGCGAGGCGTCGCGGCCCAGCGCCTCACCCAGGGTCTGCAGCAGGCGCTCCAGGTGCGCGGCCAGGCGCGAGTCGGGGTTCTCCAGGTCCGCGCGCAGGGCGGCATGGACCTGGTCCCACAGCCCGCGCACGTAGTCCTGCACGGCCGGGTGGTCGATCAGATCCTGCTTGATCTGCTCCACGCGCTCCACCAGCGCCGGGTCCTCGCGCAGGCGCTGCACGTAGCGGGACAGCCAGGCCTCGTAGTCCTGACGCAGCGGATGGCCGGGCGTGGACAGCACGGTCTGCAGCTCCTCCAGCGCCGCGGCGGCGATGCGCTGGGCCAGGGCGTCGCCGATCTCGTCCACCGGCTTGATCAGGTCCACCGTGCCCATCAGCTTGGGCCATTCGCGCCGCGCGTAGCGCACGATCAGCGCCGAGGCGCGGGCCTTGAGCGCCGGGTCGTCCAGCCAGCGGGCGATGCGCTTGAGCGCGGCGTCCAGCAGTGCCTGGTGGCGGCCGTCGGCGGTGAGCAGGCCCAGCACCTGGCCGGCGGTGCCGGCGGCGTTCCAGCCGCGCAGGCGGGCGATCACGAAGCGCTGGATCGCCGCGCGCACGGCGCTCTCGTCCAGCAGGTCCAGCGCCTGCAGCGCCCAGCCGCGCGCCATGCCGGCCAGCAGCTTCGCCTGCGCCGGTTCGGCCAGCCACTGGCCCAGGCGCGCGGCCGGGTCGAACGCGCGCAGCTTCTCCAGCAGCGCCTCGGGCGCCAGGAAGTGGTCGCGTACGAACACCGCCAGGCTGTCGGCCAGCCGCGCCTTGCCGCGCGGCACGATCGCCGTGTGCGGGATCGGCAGGCCCAGCGGCCGGCGGAACAGCGCCACCACCGCGAACCAGTCCGCCATCGCGCCCACCGCCGCCGCCTCGCAGAACGCGGCCAGCCACGCCCAGCCGCCGCGCAGCCCCATCGCATGGCTCAAGCCAAAGCCGGCCAGCATCAGCACCAGCAGGCCGAACGCGGCCAGCTTCATGCGGCGCAGGCGGATGCGGCGGGGATCGTCGGCCGGGCCGGTCAGCGGTTCAGTCATAGGGCAAAGCCTAGCGCGTGTCCTGCAAAGCCCCTGCGATCACGCCAGCAGCCGCCACAGCAGCGCGGTGCCGGCCAGTCCGACCAGCGAGACGATGGTCTGCAGCACCGACCACACCATCACCGTCTGCTTGAGCTTGAGGTCGAAGTACTCGCGCACCATCCAGAAGCCGGCGTCGTTGACGTGGCAGAAGAACACCGAGCCGGCGCCGATGGCCAGCGCGATCAGCGCGCCCTGCGTGGGCGGCAGGTGCGCCACCAGCGGCGCCAGGATGCCGGCGGTGGTGGTCGTGGCCACTGTGGCCGAGCCGGTCGCCTGGCGCAGCGCCACGGCGATCAGCCAGGCCAGCAGCAGATAGGGCAGGTGCGCGCCCTGGGCGACCTTGGCGATGGTGTCGCTGATGCCGGCATCCAGCAGCACCTGCTTCAGGCCGCCGCCGGCGCCGATGGTCAGCAGCAGCGCGGCGATCGGCGGCAGGCTCTTGAGCAGCACCTGGTTGACCCGCGCGCGGCCCAGCCCGCCGCCCCAGCCCAGCAGCGCCACCGCGGCCAGCACCGCCAGGGCCAGGGCCACCATCGGTTCGCCCAGAAAGCGCAGCGCCGTGGCAGCCGGCGCGTCCGGCGGCAATGCGATCTTGGCCAGGGTGGCGCCGAGCATCAGCACCACCGGCAGCAGGATGATCGACAGGCTGGCGGCGAAGCCGGGCGGATGCGCCGGCGCCTCGCGCGCGGAGAACAGCGCCTCCATCTTGGCCGGCACGGCGATGTCCATGCGTCGCGAGAGCCAGATCCCGTACAGCGGCCCGGCCAGGATCACCGCGGGCACCGCGATGATGAAGCCGAACAGCATCGTCAGCCCCAGGTCCGCATGCAGCGTGCTGACCGCGATCAGCGGACCCGGGTGCGGCGGCATCAGCGCGTGCAGCGTGGTCATGCCGGCCAGCGCCGGGATGGCGATGCGCAGCAGCGGCTGCTGCGCGCGGCGCGCCATGACGAAGATGATCGGCACCATCATCACCAGGCCGACCTCGAAGAACAGCGGCAGGCCGATCACCATCGCCACCAGCGCCATCACCCAGGGCAGCGCCTTGCCCTTGCCGATGCCGAGCAGTGTGGAGGCGATGCGGTCGGCCGCGCCGGTGTCAGCCAGCATCGCGCCCAGCATGGCGCCCAGGGCGATGATCAGGCCCGCATCGCCCAGAAGATGGCCGGCGCCGGTGCTGAAGGACTTGGCCAACTGCTCTGGCGGCAGCCCGATGCCCAGCCCGGCCACGAAGCTGCCCACCAGGATCGACAGGAACGGCGGCAGCCGGAGCAGGCTGATCAGCGCGACGATGCAGACGATGCCGGCCAGGGCGCACAGCAGCAGGCGCGAGTCGTGCGCGGCCCAGTGCACGGTGGTGAAGTCCAAGGCGACGCTCCGGTTGAAACTGACGGGGCCGTCAGTCTAGTCGGCGTGACATGTCATCCCGATCAAGGCGAGCGGCCCGCCGGCGCACTTCACATTGGCTTCAAGCAACGCTCAACCGCGCCCCACATGGGCCGCGCAGCCTGTCCGGCATCGACCACCGGCCGGAGCCGTGCATGAAATCCCTGAAGTTGCTGTTGCGTTTGGCCATCGTCGGCGCGCTGGTGCTGGCGCTGCTGATTCCCCTGAGCATGACCCGCAGCCTGATCGCCGAGCGCACCGCCTACCGCGAACAGGCCGTCGAGCGCGTAGCGCTCAGCAGCGCCGGCGCGCAGCGGTTGGTCGGGCCGCTGCGCGCGTTGCCGTATGTCGATGTGCGCGAGCAGGCGTGGACCGACGACACCGGCCAGGCCCGCACGCGGCAGGTGCGCAGCGAAGGCACGCTGCTGCAGGCGCCGCTGTCGCTGCAGGTCGGCGGCCAGCTGCGACCGCAGACGCGCAGGGTCGGGCTGTTCGACGTGCCGACCTACGTCTGGAACGGGCAGCTGTCGGCGCAGTTCTCCACCGCGCTGCCGCCGGCGCCGGCCGGGGCGGTGCGTCGCTACGGAACGCCCTACCTGGTGCTGGGCCTGCGCGATGTGCGCGGTCTGCAGGCTGCGCCCAGCCTGCGCGTCGACGGCGCGGCCCTGCGCCTGCAGCCCGGCACGCGCGCCTTCAACGCGCACCTGGCCGGCGTCAGCGCGCTCCTGCCGGAGGTCGTGGACGGACGCGTGCCGGGGCGCAACGTGACGCTGTCTTTCGCGCTGGCCGGCACGCAGGCGCTGGAGGTGGTGCCGGTGGCCGACGACAGCCGCGTGCGGCTGGCCTCGCCGTGGCCGCATCCGGCCTTCGGCGGCGACTTCCTGCCCGTGCAGCGTACGGTCGGCGCGCGCGGCTTCGATGCGCAGTGGGCGGTGTCCTCGCTGGCCAGCCAGGCACAGGCCCAGCTGCAGCGGCTGCAGTCCGACAGCGGGGCGCAGCTGGATGCGCTGCGGGTGGAGCTGGTCGACCCGCTCGATGCCTATACGCTGGCCGATCGCGCCTGCAAGTACGGGCTGCTGTTCGTGCTGCTGACCTTCGTCGGCTTCGGCCTGCTGGAACTGGTGCGGCGCATGCGGATCCATCCGCTGCAATATCTGCTGGTGGGCCTGGCGCTGGCGATGTTCTTCCTGCTGCTGTTCAGCCTGTCCGAGCACATCGCGTTCTGGCTGGCGTATCTGATCGCGGCCGGGGCCTGCATCGGCGTGCAGTTCGTCTACCTCGCAGGCGTACTGCGTAGCCCCTGGCTGGCCGGCGGGTTCGCGCTTGCACTGACCGCGCTGTACGGTGCGCTGTACGGCCTGCTGATGTCCGAGGACAACGCGCTGCTGATGGGCTCGCTGCTGCTGTTCGCCATCCTGGCGGCCATCATGTGGATCACGCGCAGGATCGACTGGTATGCGCTGTCCACGGAGCTGCGCTGATGCTCCTGCACGGACGCGCGGTGCGCCACGCGGCGCGCCGTCTGCCGGCGGCGCTGTCGGTGTGCGGGCTGCGGGTCGAGCCGGACGGGCCGCCGCTGCCGCCGCTGCGGCGCGGCGTGGGCGGTGCGGTGGTGTTCCAGCTGGCCCAGGCGACCGCGCAGGCGTTGCGCGAGCGGCCTGCCGAGCTGCTGTGCGCGGCGTTGTGGCCGCGTTGCCCGCAGCTGCCGGCCTGGCGCCCGTGGCGGTGCCTGCGCGGCGTGCAGGGCGGGTTGGTGTGGCTCAGTGCGCGGTGCGATCGCGCCGCGTGGCTGGCGCTGGTGCCGGAGCAGGGCATCGCGGTCCTGCTGTGGCGGAAGCGCGGGGCGGGGTGCGGTAAATTAGGTCCATGACCTCGCTTGCTTCCGCCTTGCCCGCGCACCGCATCGCGGTGGTGCGTGGCGCCGAGATCGCGCCCTACCTGGACGATGTGGCGCGCCTGCGCATCGCCGTGTTCGCGCACTGGCCCTACCTCTACCAGGGCAGCCACGCCTACGAGTGCGAATACCTGGCCGCCTACGCGCGCTCGCCGCGCAGCGTGTTCGTGCTGGCGCTGGCGGGCGATGAGGTGATCGGTGCCTCCACCGGCCTGCCGCTGCTGGACGATACCGAGGCGTTCTCCGCGCCGTTTATTGACCAGGATCTGGATGCCGCCCGCGTCTTCTACTTCGGCGAGTCCGTGCTGCTGCCGGAGTGGCGCGGACGCGGCATCGGCCATGCCTTCTTCGATGCGCGCGAGGCCCATGCGCGCGCGCTGGGCGGGTTCGACACGACCGCCTTCTGCGCGGTGGATCGTGACCCGGCCGATCCGCGCCGCCCGGCCGGGCATCGCGACAACGACGCGTTCTGGCGCAAGCGCGGCTATACGCGCCGCGACGGGCTGCAGTTGCGTCTGCCCTGGCGCGAGGCCGGGCACGGCGAGGTCGCGCACACGCTGACCTTCTGGACCCGTGCGCTGGAGGGGCAGGCATGAGGGTCGCCGTCGCCAAGTACCCGATCGGCCAGCCGCGCGACTTCGATGCCTTCGCCGAGAAGCAGGTGCATCTGCTGCAGCAGGCGGCCGACGCCGGCGCGCGCATCGCGGTGCTGCCCGAATACCTGTCGCTGGAGCTGGCCGCGACCTTCCCGGTGGCCATCAGCGCCGACCTGCTGGCCTCGCTGGAAGCGACCCAGCAGTACGCCGAGGCTTTCCTGCATCTCTACGCCACGCTGGCCCAGCGCATGGGCCTGCACGTGATCGCCGGCAGCTTCCTCACCGCGGTGGGCAACGGACGCTATCGCAACCGCGCGCACTGGTTCACCCCGGACGGGCGCCGCGGCTGGCAGGACAAGCTGCAGCTCACCGGCTTCGAAAAGAACGCCCAGGTGATCGAAGGCGGCGACGACCTGCGCGTGTTCGCCGCCGACGAGATCCGCGCCGGCATCGCCATCTGCTACGACGCCGAGTTCCCGCTGCCGGTGCGTGCCCAGCAACAGGCCGGCGCGCGTCTGCTGGTGGTGCCCAGCTGCACCGACACCGCCGCCGGCGCCACCCGCGTGCGCGTGGGCTGCCTGGCGCGCGCGCTGGAGAACCGCCTGTTCGTCGCCCAGTCGGTGACCGCCGGCAGCGCGCCGTGGAGCCCGGCGCTGGACGAGAACACGGGCGAGGCCGCGCTGTTCGCACCGATGGATGTGGATCTGCCCGCCGACGGCGTGATCGCGCGGACGGAAGGTGAGCAGATCTGGGCGATCGGCGAGCTGGATTTCGTGGCGCTGCAGGCCAGCGCGGCCCGCGCGCAGGTGGCGGTGGACCGCGACTGGCCCGGCCAGGACGCCCCGGCGCTGCGCCGCGCCCGGCTGACGCCGCTGGCCTGACAGGTTTGTCATCGGCGGCCATGACCTGTGGCCTGCTGCAGGCGCACAGGGCGCTGGCAGACTCGGTGGGTTGCACGACACAACCTTCAACAACGCAGATGGGGAAGCAGGCATGAGGCGGATGAAATGGGCGGCGCTGGTCGCGGGGCTGGGGATGGCCTTCGCGACCCAGGCCGAGGAAACGGTGGACCTGGCGATGGTCGGCAAGATCCGGCAGGAAGCCTTCCATCGCTCGCAGGTGGCCGACACGCTGCAGTACCTGACCGAGCAGATCGGTCCGCGCCTGACCAATTCGCCGGCCATGGGCCGCGCCAACGCCTGGACCCGGGAGAAGTTCAGCGAGTGGGGCCTGAGCAACGTCCACGACGAGGCCTTCGACGACTTCGGCCGCGGCTGGGAGTTCAGCAGCGCCAGCCTGGAGCTGCTCAGCCCGCGCGCCGCGCCGCTGCACGCCGTGCCCAAGGCCTGGACGCCGGGCACCAACGGCGCGGTCGAGGGCGAGGCCATCGCGCTCAACCTCAAGACCAAGGCCGACCTGGACAAGTACAAGGGCAAGCTGCGCGGCAAGATCGTGCTGCTCAGCGAGGCGCGTCCGTACAAGCCCAACACCGAGGCCGCTTCCAAGCGCTATGACGAGGCCGGCCTGCACGAGCTGCTGGACTTCGCCATCCCCGCGCCCACCGACAAGGCCGCGCGCGACAAGCGCCTGAAGGAATACCGCGAGCGCACCGAGCTGGCCAAGGCCACCAACCAGTTCCTGATCGACGAAGGCGCGCTGGCCGCGCTGAGCATCTCCGGCTGGGACGACGGCATCCTGCGCGTGGGCGGCGGCGGTTCGCGCAAGGCCGGCGAGCCGGTCGGCGTGCCCGAGCTGGTGGTCGCCGCCGAGCACTACAACCCGCTGATGCGCGCGCTGGAGCGCAAGGACACCGTGCGTCTGCGCGTGCGCTCCGATGCGCGCTTCACCAGCCAGGGCAACGACCCGGGCTACAACACCATCGCCGAGCTCAAGGGCAGCGGCAAGGCCGACGAGGTGGTGATGCTGGGCGCGCACATGGACTCCTGGCACGCCGGCACCGGCGCCTCGGACAACGGCGCCGGCGTGGCGGTGATGATGGAGGCCATGCGCATCCTCAAGGCGGTCGGCGCCAAACCCAAGCGCACCATCCGCGTGGCGCTGTGGAGCGGCGAGGAGCAGGGCCTGATCGGCTCGACCGACTACGTCTCGCGCCATTTCGCCCGCTATCCCGAGCCGACCGACCCGGCGCAGAAGGAGCTGCCGTCCTCGCTGCGCACGCCGACCGGCCCGCTGCAGAAGACCAAGGACTGGGGCAAGCTGTCGGCCTACTTCAACCTGGACAACGGTTCGGGCCGCATCCGCGGCATCTACGCGCAGGAAAACCAGGCGGTGATGCCGATCTTCAAGGCCTGGCTGGCGCCGTTCGAGGACATCGGCGCGAGCATCGTCACCAGCCGCAACACCGGCAGCACCGACCACATCCCGTTCGACCGCGTAGGCCTGCCGGGCTTCCAGTTCGTGCAGGACCGGCTGGACTACGGCACCCAGGTCCACCACAGCGATTTGGACACCTACGACCACGCCGTCCCGGCCGACCTGCAGCAGGCCGCCGCGATCATCGCCACCTTCGCCTACCAGGCCGCGATGCGCGACGCGCCGCTGCCGCGCAAGGACGTGATCGAGGAGTAAGACGGCCGCGCGTCGCGTCCTGGCGACGCGGCGCGCAGTCCGCTGGACCGGGCCGACGCGCGCCATGCTTGGGCATGGACGCGCCGGTCGGGATTCAGCGCACGACGAGCAGGACGATGACCCCGAGCGCGAACAGGATCAGTACCGCGCCGGAGATCCGCTCCAGCCACGGTAGCGCCCGCGCGAAGCGGCGCAGCACCGCCGCATTGCCGATGCACATGGCCACCAGCAGGTCCCACAGCAGGACCACGCTGAACATCCACACGCCGTAGAACAGCTTCCAGCCTGCGCTGGTCTGCGCCCCGGTCAGCATCGCCGCCAGGCTGGCGTAGAACAGGGCGTTCTTCGGATTGAGGATGCCGGACAGAAAGCCCATGCCCATCGCGCGCAGCCAGGACGCCGCGCCGGCCGCCGCGCCGCGCGGCGCCTGGACGCCGTCCATCACCTGCAGGTCACTTTTGCCGGCGTGGGCAAGGAACAGCCAGCCCAGATACAGCAGATACAGACAGCCGATCAGCTGAAGGCCGACGAACAGCGCGCTGCCCGGGCGCAAGGCCGACAGGCCGGCGAAGGCGATGAGGATGAAGACGCCGTTGGCCACGGCGATCCCCAGGCAGGCGCCGCTGGCCAGCCGCCAGCCGGCGCGCAGCGAGGTGCGCGCGACCAGGAAGAAATCGGGACCGGGCGAGAGCAGCGCCAGGAAGTGGGCCGCGGCGATGATCAGGAACTGCTGCATGCGGACATCGGTGTTCGAAGGACGCCCGAGTCTGTGCATGCCGACGGCGCGCGTCTTGAACGAAATTGCGCCGGGCTCAGTCCCGGTAGCGCCCCGGCGTGGTGCCGGTATGCGCCTTGAAGATCCGTTGGAAATGGCTCTGATCGGCAAAGCCGAGATCGGCGGCGACGTCGGCCAGCGCGTCGCCTGCCTGCAGACGCGTGCGCGCCTGGTTGATCGCCTGGTTCAACTGCCACGCATGCGGGGTCAGGCCAGTCGCGGCACGGAACATGCGGATCATCTGGTAGCGGCTCAGGCCGGCCATGTCCGCCAGCTCCTGCAGCGAGCGCATCTCGGCGCCCGCCTGGCGCAGCGCGTCCAGCACCGGCCGCAGTCGCTGGCGGCTCGCGCCGGTTTCCCGCGGCGGGAAGACGCGTTGTGCCGGCAGGCGGCAGAAGCGCGCGACGAAGGCGAGGAGGGCGGCCTCCTTCTCCTGGATCGAGGCTGCGGAAAACAGCAGCGCGTTGAGCCGGCAGAAGGCCTGGTAGTGCGCAGGCTCGGCGCTCACCCGGATTGGGGCGCGCTCCAGCGTCTGCGCCGGCGGCCGCTGCGCCTGCAGCACGCGCTGCAGCCAGCGCGCATCCAGATGCAGCATCTGGTAGCTCCAGGCGCTGCCCGGCGCGGGATTGCAGGCATGCACGCGCGCGGGCGGGACCAGCACCAGCGAGCCCGGCCGCAGCACGACCGGCCCCTCGGCCGCGCCGGTAAAGACGCTGGTGCCCTCATCGACCGCGCCGATGGAAAAGGTCGGGTGGCTATGCGGCCGATAACAGGCGCGGCTCTGCCACGCACGCCTGCTCTCGACATGCGGCATGGCCGGATCGCGCCAGAACTGCGGGGCAGGGTTCATGAGGGCATCAGGATGGCATGCCGGGAGGGGGGCGGGGGCAATGGCGGGTTAGCCAGATATGGCGCTTGGTCAGCTGCTTTGCTGCGCTTGGCTCGCTCGTTCGTGCAGCAGCACGGCAGCGAGAGCATTTGCAACAGCAACAGCAACAGCAACAGCAACAGCAACAGCAACAGCAACAGCAACAGCAACAGCAACAGCAACAGCAACAGCAACGGCAACGGCAACGGCAACGGCAACGGCAACGGCAACGGCAACGGCGCAACCCCTCCCCAGCCCTCCCCTTCGCTTCGCGAAAGGGAGGGGGCAAAAGCACGGCCTGCCATCCCTACCGATCGACGATCGGCACCGCTGTTCGCGAATCAAGCGGGCAGCAACACCGCCCAGTAGTCCTTGCCGATCGCATGATCGGCCCCCTCCCTTTCGCGAAGCGAAGGGGAGGGCTGGGGAGGGGTGCTCTTCGCATCATGCTCGGCTGGCGCAACCCACTTCCGGACTCAACTTGCTATGCACGGAAATGGGCAAAGCCGCAGCTTCACACTCTGCTGCTCGATCAATCGATCAATCGATCAATCAGCGATACCGGCGAGTCCGAGTCGCGCAGTTGCGGGACCGTTGTTCTATCCGGCTGGATCCATCGCCTGCTCCGGAACCGCAGCCCCCGCCCGCCACCCCAAAGCGACCATCTCATCCAGCAGCGCCACCACCTGCGCGCGGTTGGCCAGCTCGTGCACAGGCAGCACCAGCAAGTCGCCTTCACTGGCCCAGGCGAGCAGACTGCGGGCGGCCTGCACCTCGTCGGGCTGCAGTTGCACGCGTTGCGGATCCAGGCCATCGGCCAGCAGCTGCGCATGCATCAGCGCCGGTACCGAATCGGCTTCTCGGCCGCGGGCATAACCCGGCAGCTCCTTGAGAGTCACCCGCTCCGGCGCGTACGCCGCCGCGACATGCGCGACCGCGCGCAGGTCCTCGTCCTGGCGATTGCCGGCGTGGCCGAGCAGCAGCCCCAGCCGGCCGCCGCGTCGCGAAGCGTCGAGCGCATCGAGCAGGCTGCGCAGGCCCTCAGGATTGTGCGCATAGTCCACGACCACGCGCGTGCTGCCGAACATCCACTGCTGCAGCCTCCCGGGATTGTCGTCCGGGTCTTGCCCGAAGTGCGCAAGCACCTGCGCGATGGTCGTCGGCGCGATGCCCAGCAGGGCGCCGGCCAGAGCGCCCGCCGCCAGGTTGCCCAGGTTGTAGCGCGCGCGATCGCCCAGGCTCAGCGGCATCGCGGCGGTGGGGCCGAGGTCGTGTTCGACACCGGCCAGCGCCAGCCACAGATGCGCGTCGCGCACGCCGCACGCCGGCTTGCCGAGCGCGCGATGCAGCCGCAGCAGCGGCTGGTCGAAATCCAGCGCGAACCACGCCAGCGGACACGACAGCGCGGTGGACTGCGTGCGCAGGAACGCATCGTCCGCATTGAGCACCAGATGTGCGCCCACGCCCACCGCGCGGGCCACGCTGAGCTTGACCTGCGCCAGCATGTGCAGGTCGTGCACGCCGAACTCGCCGAAGTGGTCGTGCGCCACATTGGTCACCACCGCCACATCGGCCTGTTCGATGGCCAGGCCGTGGCGCAGCAGGCCGCCGCGCGCGGTCTCCAGCACGGCGGCGCGGGCCTGGCCCTGGCGCAGCGCCTCGCGCGCGCCGGCCGGCCCGGAGAAGTCGCCGCTGTCCAGCGCCTGGCCCTGGAAGAACACACCATCGGTGCAGCAGTACGCGGTGTCCCCAGCGTGCGCCTGGCACAGCGCGGCCAGCAGGCGCGTGGTGGTGGTCTTGCCGTTGGAGCCGGTCACCAGCGCGGTCGGGATGCGATGCAGGCGCGGCCAGGGCACGTGCGCCGGGTTGGGCAGCTCGTCGACGAACCAGCTGCGTGCGCCGGTGCCGCTGCCCAGCGTCAGTTCGTCCTCGTCCAGCAGGAAGGGCAGGGCGCGGGCGCGCGCCTTGCGCTGCAGCGCGAGCAGCGTCGGCTGCGTCTCGGCCGCTGCGCTGGCCTGCAGCGTGCGCAAGGCCAGCGCGATGTCCCAGGTGGCCGCATCGCCGGGCGCGTGCAGCGGCTCGGCCGGGCTGTTGCTGGCAATCCACCACGCCCAGACGTTGAGCGCGGTGGCGGTGTGCAGCTGATCCAGCGGCGCGGAGAAGGCAAGCGTGGCGCCGCTGGCATGGCGATGCCGATAGCGCGCGCCGGCCGGCCAGCCCAGCCGCGCCACGGCCTCGCGCACCAGCGCGTCCCAGCGCCGCAGTGCGTCCAGGTCGAACGCCTGCCCGGCCGCGCTTTCCAGCGCCGTGCCGGTGTCGGCGAAGTAGACATTGGGTCCGGTCAACCTACGCGCGTGTCGATAGGGCAAGGCCTGCATGGTGTGGCTCAGTCGGTCTCGCGGCGGAACACCAGACCCCGCGCGTCCTGCACCACGCCTTCGGGCAGTGCGTCGGGCGTCCCCTCGTCGTCCTGCGCGTGCGTGGTCCGCTGCACGGGCGAAGGCGCGGCGCTGCCCTCGGCGCGGAACTTGGTGATCTGTTTCCAGGTGCGGCTGAGCTGGTCGGCGAAGATCAGCACCAGGTCGCCCGGCCGGCCCATGCGCAGCGCGGCGTCCACCGCCTGCTGTTCGTCGGGGATCAGTTCGATGGCCTCGGCGTCCACGCCCGCCGCGCGCAGGGCGCGGGCCAGGCGCTGCGGCACCTCGTCGTCGCCGCGTCCGCGCAACGCGTCGTCGCGGCGCAGGATGTAGTGGTCGAACTGGCCAGCCACCGCGCGGGCGACGGCATCGATGTCGGTATCGCGGCGATCGCCCGGCGCGCTCAGCACCACGATGCGCCGGCCGTCCACGTCCATGCGCCGCGCCAGGTCGGTCATGGTCGCCGCGGCGTGCGCGTTGTGCGCGTAGTCCATCAGCACCTTGAAGGGATGTTCCTCGAACAGGTTGAGCCTTCCTGGCGACTGGAAGAAGGTGGTGTCGAAGGTGCGCAGGCCCTGGCGGATCGCCTCGAGCCTGAGCCCCAGCGCGAAGGCCATCGCCGCGGCGAACATCGCGTTGGACACGTTGTGCGTGGCGCGGCCCTCCAGCGTGGCCGGGATCAGATGCGTCCACAGCAACGGCAGATGCGCGCCCTTGTCGTAGAGCGTGATCATCTGGCCGTTGACGCCGTCCTCCAGCGCGCAGGCGCGGCCGCCGGCGCGGATATGCGCACGCACCAGCGCATGGGCAGGATTGGTGGTGACGTAGCAGACGTTGCGCGCCTGCGTGTAGGCGGACATGCGCAGCACCAGCGCGTCGTCGGCGTTGAGCACCGCGCAGTCGCGCGCCACCTCCACCACGATGCGCTTGACCCGCGCCAGCTGCGCCAGCGTGTCCACGCCCCGCGCGCCCAGGTGATCGGCGGCGACGTTGAGCACCGCGCCCACGTCCACCTCCGGCACGCCCAGCCCAGCGCGCAGCAGGCCGCCGCGCGCGGTCTCGAGCAGGGCGATGTCGATCTGCGGATCGCCCAGCACCATGCGCGCGGCGAGCGGGCCGGTCATGTCGCCCTCGACGGTGCGCTGGCCGTCGATATACACCCCGTCGGTGCTGGTCATGCCCGGCACGTGGCCGGCCATCTTGGCGATGTGCGCCAGCATGCGCACGGTGGTGGTCTTGCCGTTGGTGCCGGTCAGCGCCGCGATCGGCACGCGCGACGGCGTGCCGGGCGGGAACAGCATGTCCAGCACCGGCCCGGCCGCATCGCGCGGGCGGCCCTCGCTCGGCGCCACGTGCATGCGCAGGCCGGGCGCGGCGTTGACCTCGCAGATCGCCCCGCCCACCTCGCGATGGCTGCGCGCGATGTCCGGGCTGATGAAGTCCACGCCGGCCACGTCCAGGCCGATCGCGCGCACCGCGCGCACGGCCATGTCGCGGTTGTCGGGGTGGATCAGGTCGGTGACGTCGGTGGCGGTGCCGCCGGTGGACAGGTTGGCGGTGGCGCGCAGGTACACCACCTCGCCGGCCGCCGGCACGCTGAAGTGGCCGTAGCCGACGCGTTCGAGCATGGCGTCGGCCTGCTCGTCCAGCTCCAGGTGGGTCAGCACCTTCTCGTGGCCGATGCCGCGGCGCGGATCGGCATTGACCCGGTCGACCAGCTCGGCGATGTCGGCCATGCCATCGCCGACCACATGCCCGGGCGTGCGCCGCGTGGCGGCGATCAGCGCGCCGTCCACCACCAGCAGGCGATGGTCGTCGCCGGCGATGTAGGTCTCCACGATCACCGAGCGCGCGTGTTCGCGCGCGGCCTCGAAGCCGGCGGCGATCTCCTCCGGCGTGGACAGGTCGATGCTGATGCCGCGGCCGTGGTTGCCGTTGTAGGGCTTGGTGACGACCGGGCCGCCCAGCGCGCGCGCGGCGCGCACCGCGCCTTCCAGCGTGGTGACCAGTCGTTGCTGCGGCACCGGCAGGCCCAGTCCGGCCAGCAGATGGTTGGTGGCCTCCTTGTCGCTGGCCAGCTCGACCGCCAGATGCGGCGTGCGCCCGGTCAGCGTGGCCTGGATGCGCTGCTGATAGCGGCCGTGGCCGAACTGGATCAGTGAATGGGTGTCCAGCCTCAGCCACGGAATCCCGCGCGCCTGCGCCGCGGCGACCAGCGCGGCGGTGGACGGGCCCAGTGCGCGCCGCTGCGCGTAGAGGATGTAGTCGACCCTGGCCGTGTCCCAGCTCCAGCCATCGTCCGGTGCCGCGTCGCCGCGCAGGGGCGCGGGCAGCAGCGAGGTGAGCAGGCGCAGGGCCAGTTCGCCGGCGGCCAAGCCTTCCTCGCGCTGGGTGTAGGCGTAGACCACCCGGTCCAGGCCCGGCGGCGCATCCTCGCCGAGCAGGGTGGCGCCGAAGCGCACGTCCTCGCCGGCCATGGCCTGCACCGCCAGCGCCATGTGCTGCAGGACCTCGCTCAGCGGCAGGCCATCGCCCGCGCGTAGGTGCTGGGCGAAGTCGCCGTGCGTGGCCAGGCCGGGCAGGGCGGCCAGCAGCGCCTCGGCGAAGTCCGGCCCCAGCCGGCCGCTGAGCCATTCGCGCAGATCGCCCGGGTCCAGGTCCAGCCGGATCACCGGCTCGTGCGCGTAGATCGAGGGGCCCAGATAGACCGCGCGTTCGACGATGCGCAGGGACCGGCTCATGTCGGCTCCCGCGCCAGCGTGCCGGGCGAGGCCGTGCGCGTGGCCAGGTTGTAGGTGGCCCCGGCCAGCAGCAGATGCATCTTCAGGCCGAGCATGCACACCGGGTCGCGCTCGCTGGCCTCGGCCATGGACGAGAACTCCAGCTCGCCCGCATCGACCACCGTGACCGCGCCGGAGCCTTCCACTTCCAGCGTGTTGTCCGGGCCGATGAAGGCGGCGGTGTCCTCGTCCAGGCCGATGCCGATGGCGAAGGGGTTGTAGGCCAGCGCCGCCAGCAGCCGGCCCAATCGGTCGCGCTGGCGGAAGTGCTGGTCGATCACGAAGCGGTTGGTCAGCCCCAGGCCGGGCGCCAGGCGCACCGAATCGGCCTGCGGCGCCGCGCCCTCGCGGCCGAAGGCGATCATGTGCTCGGACAGGATCGCCGCACCGGCGCTGGTGCCGCCGACCGGGATCCCGGCGGCGTTGCGCGCGCGGATCAGCTGCGCGGCCGGCGTGCCGCCCAGCAGCGTGGACAGCCGCAGCTGGTTGCCGCCGGTGAAGAAGATCGCGCTGGCCTGCTCGATCCGCGCCAGCCGCGCGCGATCCTGGCCGTCGCGGCGGGTGCCGAAGTCCAGCACCTCCACCTGGCGCGCGCCGAGTTCGTCGAACAGTTGCTCGTAGCGCGGCCCGGCCTCACGCGACTGGCTGGCCGTGGGGATCACCGCGATCCGCGCCGCCTTGCCCCCGGCCAGCGCCACGAAGCGGCGCAGGATGCGCGCATCGCGCCCCTTGTCCTCGGCCCCGCCGATCGGCACCAGCCAGCCCCGCGCCGCGCCTTCGGCCACCTTGCTCGGACACATGACGCCGCCGCTCCTCGCCCGTTCAAACAGGCCTGGCAACGTAGCACGCGGGGTGTGGGCGGGCTGTCCGCGGGGTGACTGGCGTCCGCAGCGTCGAGCGCTTGTCTGTGTGCCTAAGTGGGCAGCCGGGCCGGGGCGTTCGATACAGGACAAAGGCCCGGTCATGGCCACGGATGCGCCCTGAACTGCGATCCACGCGCAGACCGGTCGTACGGTATACTTCCGTACAAGTACAGGAGCCCTGTCATGAGCGTCTCACTCGCCCGTCTGGATCTGCGTCTCGCAACGCACGACAAGGAACGCATCGCCCGCGCCGCCGCGCTGCGCGGCATGCCGGTGTCATCCTTCGTGCGCGACGCCGTGCTGCGCGAGGCCGATGCCGCCATCGCGGCCGACGCGGTCGTGACCCTGTCCAGGACCGAATCGCGTCACTTCCTGGAGGCGCTCGACGCACCGCTGCGCCCCAACGCACGCCTGAAGAAGGCGATGGACGCCGCGGCGCGCGTGGCCAAGCGCTGATCCGTGGCGCTGGCCTTCGCAGTCCTGGACGGCAGGCGGCACGACCGCGACGGCTTCAGCTGCGGCGTGGCGGCGCTGGACGACTATCTGCGCCAGCGCGCGGGGCAGCACCAGCGCGACGGCATCGCCACCACCCATGTCCTGATCGACGATGCCGCCCCCGCGCGGTTGCTCGGCTACTGCGCGCTGTCGGCCGCGCAGCTGCATCTGACCGAGCTGAAGCCGGCCGATCGCAAGCGTCTGCCCGCCTATCCGGTGCCGGCGATCCGCCTGGGCCGGCTGGCGGTGGCGCAGGCCGAGCAAGGGCGTGGCCACGGCCAGCTGCTGCTGGGCCATGCGGTCAATCTCGCCCTCTCGGTGCGCTCCACGCTGGGCGTGCGCGTG
The DNA here is from genome assembly GCF_037153335.1 of Pseudoxanthomonas sp. USHLN014. Classification (NCBI taxonomy): domain Bacteria; kingdom Pseudomonadati; phylum Pseudomonadota; class Gammaproteobacteria; order Lysobacterales; family Lysobacteraceae; genus Pseudoxanthomonas; species Pseudoxanthomonas sp. USHLN014. The sequence goes on along the minus strand of NZ_JBBCKO010000014.1, from coordinate 50,823 downwards.
ATGGTCGTCGATGCCAAGGACGCGCGCGCCGCGGCGTTCTACGAGGGCTTCGGCTTTCGCCGCACGGCCTCGGCGGCCATGACGCTGTACCTGCCGCTGTGACCCGCGGCCCGCAGCCCGCGTCCAGCCGGTACAATCGCTCCCCGCGCATGGCCCCGTAGCTCAGCTGGATAGAGCGTCCCCCTCCTAAGGGGAAGGTCGCCCGTTCGAATCGGGCCGGGGTCACCATCGCGCAGCCAGGCGTGGCGAAAATTTCACCAGCGCCGTGCCGGCCTTCGAAGTTGCGCGTGAAACCATGAGATGCCTTGTTTCACAGCGCTTGACAGGCTTGCGGTGCATGCGGTTCATTAGCCGCCCATGACGCACCTGCCCACCCCTGCCGTGACCGCCAGCGCACCCTGCGCGGGCTTCGTCGCGGGCGCGGCGGGCATCGGCACGATTACCACCACCACGATCACCCGGACCCGGGTGCTGGTGGCCGTGCAAGCGTAGGTTCTTCGCAAACACCGCCCCGCACCCGGATCAGGATGCGGGAGCCCCACATCCTGATGCGCGCGAGGCCTTCTCCCCACCCGAGGTCTCCATGTCGTCGCCCGCTGCATCCGCCCAACCGCTGAAAACCGTCGCCCACAAGTTCGGCGGCACCTCCGTGGCCGATGCCACGCGCTACCGCCACGTGGCCGACCTGCTGCTGGCGCGCGATGAGGATGAGCAGGTCACCGTGGTCTCGGCGATGAAGGGCGTGACCGATGCGCTGATCGACCTGGCCGGGCGCGCGGCCGGCAACCTGGCCGACTGGCGCGAGCGCTGGCACGAGCTGCGTGCGCGCCATCGCGGCGCGGCCGTCGCGCTGCTGGGCGAGGATTCCGGGGCGACGGTGGAATGGCTGGACGGGCAGTTCGACACGCTGGCCGAGGTGCTGCAGGCGCTGTCGGTGATCGGCGAGCTGCCGCGCGAGGTGCTCGAGCGCGTGCAGGGCCTGGGCGAGGTATATTCGGCGCGGCTGCTGGGCGACCACCTGCGCAGCCGCGGCCAGGACTGCGCGGTGCTCGATGCGCGCGATGTGCTGGTGGTCGATCGCGGCGAGCTGGGCGTGGACGTGGACTGGGAGACCAGCGCCCAGCGCCTGGCGCAATGGCGTGCCAGCCACCCGGCCCGGCGCGTGGTGGTGACCGGCTTCGTCGCGCGCGATCGCGCCAATCGCATCACCACGCTGGGCCGCAACGGCAGCGACTACTCCGGGGCGATCTTCGCCGCGCTGTTCAACGCCGCCGAGCTGCATATCTGGACCGACGTGGACGGCGTGCTCTCGGCCGATCCGCGCGTGGTGCCCGAGGCGGTGCAGCTGGAATCGCTCAGCTACGACGAGGCCTGCGAACTGGCCTACTTCGGCGCCAAGGTCGTGCATCCGCAGACCATGTCGCCGGCGATCGAGCGCGGCCTGCCGATCATCATCCGCAACACCTTCCAGCCCGAGCATCCGGGCACGCGCATCACCGCGCGCAAGGACGCGGCCGGCCCGGTCAAGGGCCTGACGCTCTCGCCCGACCTGGCGGTGGTCAACCTGGAAGGCACCGGCCTGATCGGCGTGCCGGGCACGGCCGAGCGCGTGTTCTCGGCGCTGCGTGCCGAACGCGTGTCGGTGGTGATGATCTCGCAGGGCTCCTCGGAGCATTCGATCTGCTGTGTGGTCAAGGCGGTCGATGCCGCGCGTGCGCGCACCGCGCTGCTGACCGCCTTCGCCCACGAGCTGGCGATCGGCCAGATCCAGCGCGTGCAGCTCACCGACGGGGTCAGCGTGCTGGCCGCGGTGGGCGACGGCATGGCCGGCCTGCCGGGCGTGGCGGCGCGGTTGTTCGAATCGCTGGGCCGCGCGCGGGTCAACATCCTGGCCATCGCCCAGGGCTCGTCGGAGCGCAACATCTCGGTGGCCATCGCCAGCAGCGATGCGACCAAGGCGCTGCGCGCTGCGCATGCCGGCTTCTGGCTCTCGCCGCAGACCTTCGCGGTCGGCGTGATCGGGCCGGGCCATGTCGGCGGCGCGCTGCTGGATCAGCTGCGCGCGGCGCAGCCGCAGCTGCTGGGCAAGGCCAATGTCGACCTGCGCCTGCGCGCGATCGCCTCCTCGCACCGCATGCTGCTGGCCGAACGCAGCATCGAGGACGACTGGCGCGGCGTCTTCGCCCAGGCGCGCGAGCCGCTGGACCTGGACCGCTTCACCGAGCACCTGCTGGCCTCGCACCTGCCGCATACGGTGATCGTGGACTGCTCGGCCAGCCCGGCCGTGGCCGATCGTTACGCCGGCTGGCTGGCCGCGGGCATCCACGTGGTCACGCCGAACAAGCAGGCCGGCTCGGGCTCGCTGCAGCGCTTCGAGGCCATCGCCGAGGCCGCCGCCGCCAGCGGAGCGCGCTTCCGCTACGAGGCCACCGTCGGCGCCGGCCTGCCGGTGATCACCACGCTGCGCGACCTGGTGGACACCGGCGATGCGGTGACCAGCATCGAAGGCATCTTCTCCGGCACGCTGGCCTGGCTGTTCAACCGCTTCGACGGCAGCGTGCCGTTCTCCGAACTGGTGCGGCAGGCGCGGGCGATGGGCTATACCGAGCCGGATCCGCGCGACGACCTGTCCGGCACCGATGTCGGCCGCAAGCTGGTGATCCTGGCGCGCGAGGCCGGCCGTGCGCTGTCGCTGGAGGACGTGCGCATCGAGAGCCTGGTGCCGCAGGCGCTGCGCCAGGCCAGCGTGGAGGACTTCATGGCGCGCCTGGACGAGGTGGACGCCGATTTCGCCCAGCGCCTGGCCGCGGCGAAGGCGGCCGGCAAGGTGCTGCGCTACGTCGCGCGCCTGGACCAGGACGGCGCCAGCGTCGGCCTGGTCGAACTGCCCGCCGACCATGCCTTCGCCAACCTGCGCCAGACCGACAACGTCGTGCAGTTCACCACGCGTCGCTACTGCGACAACCCGCTGATCGTGCAGGGCCCCGGCGCCGGCCCGGAAGTGACCGCGGCCGGCGTGTTCGCCGATGTGCTGCGCGTGGCGGCCGGGCAGGGGGCGCGCCTGTGAGGCGGGAGGCACGCGCGTTCTCGCCGGCCTCGGTCGGCAATGTCGGGGTCGGCTTCGACATCCTGGGGCATGTGATCGAAGGCCCGGGCGATACGGTCACCGTGCGCCGCATCGAGGAGCCTGTGCTGCGGATCGCCGCCATCCGCGGCACCACGCTCGACCTGCCGCTGGAGGCGCCCGCCAATACGGCGGGCGCGGCCTTGATCGCGATGCGCGACGCGCTGGAGCTGCCGTTCGGCTTCGAGGTGGAGATCGACAAGGGCATCGCGCTGGGTTCGGGCATGGGCGGTTCGGCCGCCTCCTGCGTGGCGGCGGTGGTCGCGGCCAATGCCTTGCTCGACGAACCGCTGAGCCCGCAGGCGCTGTACCCGTTCACCCTGGTCGGCGAGGCGGTGGCCAGCGGCGGCCGGCATGGCGACAACCTGGGGCCGATGCTGCTGGGCGGGCTGGTGCTGGCCACGGCCGAGCACCTGGCCAGCGTGCCGGTGCCGCAGGGCTGGCACAGCCTGCTGGTGCATCCCGACGCGGTGCTGGAGACACGCCGCGCGCGCGCCGCGCTGGCCGGCGCCTACGAGCTGAAGGATTTCGTCCACCAGAGCGCCAATCTCGCGCTGGTCCTGGCCGGCTGCTATCAAGGCGATGCCACCCTGGTGCGCGCCGGCCTGGCCGATGTGCTGGTCGAGCCGCGGCGCGCGCCGCTGATCGGCGGCTTCGACGCGGCCAAGGCGGCGATGCTGGCCGGCGGGGCGATGGGGGCGAGCATCTCCGGTGCCGGGCCGAGCATCTTCGGCTGGTTCGAGACGCGTGCCGAGGCGCAGGCCGCGGCGCCGGCGGTGCAGGCGGCGTTCGAGCAGGCCGGCTTCACCTCGCAGGCCTGGGTCTCGCGCATCGCCGCGCCTGGGGCGCGCGTGCTCTGACCTTCTTGGCACTCGGAGACTCATCCTCTTGCCTGTGGGAGCGGCCATGGCGGCGATGAGGCTTTACCGGTAGAGCCCATCGCCGCCATGGCGGCTCCCACACAGAAACAACCGCATCCATCGCCAATCCTCCGCTTTTCGGAAAACCTCACCCATGCACTTCGTCTCCACCCGCAACGCCTCGCCCGCCGCTTCGCTGAGCGCGGCCATCGCCGCCGGCCTGGCGCCCGATGGCGGCCTGTACGTGCCCCAGGCCCTGCCGCCGGTGCGCGCGCTGGCCGCCGGCGAGTCGCTGGCCGGCACCGCCGCCACGCTGCTGCAGCCGTTGTTCGAGGGCGACGGCCTGGAGGGCGCCTTGCCGGACATCTGCAAGGCGGCCTTCGACTTCCCCGCGCCCCTGTTGCCGCTGGCCACGCCGAACGACCATGTGCTGGAGCTGTTCCATGGCCCGACCGCGGCATTCAAGGACTTCGGCGCGCGCTTCCTGGCGCAGTGCCTGACCCGCCTGCGCGGCGCGCAGGAGCCGCCGCTGACCATCCTGGTGGCGACCTCCGGCGATACCGGCGCGGCGGTGGCCGCCGCCTTCCATCGCCAGCCCAATCTGCGCGTGATCGTGCTGTACCCGGACGGGCGCGTCTCGCCGCGCCAGGCGCATCAGCTGGGCTGCTTCGGCGACAACATCACCGCCCTGCGCGTGGCCGGTTCGTTTGACGACTGCCAGGCGCTGGTCAAGCGCGCCTTGAACGACGCGCAGCTGCAGGCGCGCGCGCCGCTGAGTTCGGCCAATTCGATCAGCCTGGGGCGCCTGCTGCCGCAGATGAGCTACTACGCCCACGCCGCGCTCGGCCACCACGCCCGCAGCGGCAACACGCTGAACTTCGTCATCCCCACCGGCAACCTGGGCAATGCGATGGCCGCGATCCTGGCGCGGGCGATGGGCGTGCCGATCGGCCGCATCGTGCTGGCGACCAACGCCAATCACGTGCTGCCGGACTATTTCGACGGCGGCGAGTACGCGCCACAGCCCAGTGTGGCGACCATCGCCAACGCCATGGACGTGGGCGCGCCGAGCAACTTCGAGCGCCTGCGCTGGCTGTATCGCGGCGACGACGCGGCGCTGCGCGCGGCCTTCGCCTCCGCCAGCGTGGACGACGACGCGATCCGGCTGGTGATCGCGCGCCGCTATCGGCACTTCGGCGAGGTGTTCTGCCCGCATACGGCCACGGCGGTGAAGGTGCTCGAGGACCTGCGCAACCAGGGCGAGGGCGGCGACTGGGCGGTGGCCGCCACGGCACACCCGGCCAAGTTCGAGAGCGTGGTCGAGCCGCTGGTGGGCCCGGTTGGGGTGCCCCCGGCCCTGGCCGACCTGCTGCTGCGCCCGGCCCACGCCGAGCCGATCGGGCCCGATTACCAGGCCCTGGTCGGCCACGTCCTGGCCGGCGCCTGAGCCGGTGGTGAAAGCCGGCGGCATGCGCCGCCCGGCCGGCGACGGGCGCTGACTTATCATCGGCGGCGGTGCGTGGCGTCCACGCGTTGTCCGTGTCGTGATCGTGTCCTTCCATTCCGTTTCGCGTGCCGCCCGGCGGCTGTGGCTGCTGAGTGCGCTGCTGGTCCTGGCCGCCGGCCAGGCGCTGGCGCAGGGACCGGCCGCGCCGGCGCCCAGCGTCGATGAGGCCTTGCAGCAGATCGACGATGCGCTGAGCACGCTGCAGGACCAGTCCAAGGACGAGCAGGTCCCCGAGAACCTGCACGCCCTGGGCCTGCAGGTGGCCGACGCCCAGCGCCAGGCCGATGCCCAGGCCCTGGCCCTGCAGCCGCAGCTGGACGAGATCGACGAGCGCCTCAAGCAGCTGGGCGATCTGGCCCCGGGCACGCGCGAGGCCAGCGACATCGCCGCCGAGCGCAAGCAGCTGCAGGCCAGCCACGACCGCCTGGACGGGGCGATCAAGCGCGCCAAGCTGCTCTCGGTCGAGGCCCAGCAGCTGGGCGATGCCATCGAGAAGGCGCGCGCGCGCCAGCTAAGCGAGCAGCTGTTCGCCCGCGTCGCCTCGCCGCTCTCGCCGACCCTGTGGCGGCAGATGGCCCAGGCCTGGCCCGATGACCTGCAGCGCCTGCGCGCGGTCGGACAGGACCTCACGCAGGCGCTCCAACAGGGCGTGGCCACCCATGGCACCGCGCCGCTGGCCACCGGCATCGCGATCGCGCTGCTGATCCTGCTGCCCGGCGCACTGGCGCTGCGCTGGGTCGGCCAGCGCTATGTGATCCAACGCACGCCGGGCGGGCGCCTGCGGCGCTCGGCGCTGGCGGTCTGGACGCTGGTGCTGGGCACGGCGCTGCCGACGATCGCGGCCTGGGTGCTGATCGATACCCTGCGCGCGATCCAGGCCATCCCCGAGGACCTGGACGGCCTGGCCGACGCGGTGGTCCGGGTGACCTTCTTCTCCGCTTTCGTCGGCGCCACGAGCGCGGCGCTGCTGCTGCCGCGCCAGCCGTCGTGGCGCCTGCTGCCATTCGACGACGACACGGCGGTCAAGCTGGGCCGCTATGCCTGGCTGACCTCGGTGGCGGTGTGGCTGAGCGGCATGCTGACCGCGCTCAACCGCGTGGCGCGCACCAACCCGGTGACCGGGGTGGGCGTGGATGGGGTGATCGCGCTGGTGTTCGTGGCGCTGGTGATCGCCATGCTGGTAAGCCTGCTGCGCATCCACCGCGGGCCGGTCGAGGCCGCGGCCGAAGGCGGCGAGGCCGCCGCGCCGGCCGTGCCGCAGCGCCGCTCCGGCGTGGTGGTGCTGGTCTCGCTGCTGGCGCAGCTGGTGGTCGCCGCGGCCCTGGTCGGCGCGCTGCTGGGCTATGTCAACTTCGCCCGCGCCGCGACCCAGCAGATCATCTGGGCCGTGGTGGTCTGCGGCGCGGGCGGGCTGCTGATGATGTTCGCCGACGACCTGTCGCAGTGGCTGTTCAAGCCCGACAGCCGCTTCGGCAAGGCCGCCAGCGTGGGTCTGGGGCTGCGCTCCAGCCACATGGAGCAGGCCGCCGTGCTGACCGCGGCGGTGGCGCGACTGTGGCTGGTCCTGATGGTGATCGGCGCGCTGCTGGTGCCTTACGGAGCCAATTTCACCAGCATCACCGACTGGATCGTGCAGGCGCGCAAGGCCTGGTCCGCCAGCGGCCTGCCGCTGCAGCCCTGGGATGTGCTGCGCGCGGTGCTGGTGGCGCTGATCGGCTTGGCCCTGGTCAAGGCCGCGCACCGCTGGCTGGTGCGCACCTACCTGCCGAGCACCGAGCTGGAGCTGAGCACGCGCGCCTCGGTGGCCGCGGTGATGCGCTACCTGGGCATCACCCTGGTCGCCCTGTGCGTGCTGGTGACCCTGGGCCTGGACATGACCAAGCTGGCGATCGTGGCCAGTGCGCTGTCGGTGGGCATCGGCTTCGGCCTGCAGGCGATCACCCAGAACTTCATCTCCGGGCTGATCCTGATGGCCGAGCGTCCGGTGAAGATCGGCGACTGGGTGCGCATCGGCGATGCCGAGGGCGACGTGCGCCGCATCAACGTGCGCTCCACCGAGATCCAGGTGTCCGACCGTTCCACGCTGATCGTGCCCAACTCGGACCTGATCACCAAGACCATCCGCAACATGACCATGGCCGGTCCGCTGGGCCGCGTGCAGCTGCAGTTCTCGGTGCCGCTGGGGACCGACGTGGGAGCGGTGCGCACGCTGCTGATGGACCTGTACGCCGCGCACGAGAACGTGCTGGCCGAGCCGGCGCCGTCGGTGTTCATCGACTCGATCGCCGGCGGCATGATCGCCATCAACAGCTTCGCCTATGTGTCCAGCCCGCGCGCGACCTATGGCACGCGCAGCGACCTGTTCTTCCAGCTGCTCCAGGCCCTGGCCGACGCGCAGATCGCGCTGGTCACGCCGCAGGATGTGCGGATCGTCGATGCGGCGCCGCCGGCGACCGGTCAGGAGCACGCGCCGGGCTGAGCCACGGACTGGATGCCCTGGGGTCGATCAGGCAACAGGTAGTGGGGAGCAAGAAGCGGGCGGTAAGAGGGCAATGGGCAACGCTGCAGCCTGCGTGAAAAAACTTCTACCGTCGTTCCCGCGAAAGCGGGAACCCAGTGCCTTGGTTTCTCCGCGCGAAAGTCGCTGGGCTCCCGCTTTCGCGGGAGCGACGGGACTGTTATCCGTCCTGGGTCAACCCACCCGTGCGCGCAACCACCGCACACCGGCGGTGTAGGCTGCCGCCACACAGGAGTCCGCCATGCACCCGATCCTCGCGCAGCTGCCGCCCGCGCAGCGCCAGGCGCTCGAACAGGCCTATGCCACGCCGCCGCGCGCCTATCACGCCATCGACCATGTGCAGGAGGTGCTGCGCCAGGTCGACGCGGTCGCGCAGGGGCCGGGCTGGCGCCAGCCGCGCGAGGTGCAGTGGGCCGCGCTATACCACGACGCGATCTATGTGGCCGGCCGCGGCGACAACGAGGCGCGTTCGGCGCAGCTGGCGCAGGCCCATCTCGCGCAATGGCCGCAGCCGGGCGTGGACGCGGCCCGCGTGGTCGAGCTGATCGAACTCACCGCGCGCCATGGCGCCCTCTCGCCCGGCGATGTGGATGCCGAGGCGGCGCTGTTCCTGGACTGCGACATGGCGATCCTGGGCGCGGCGCCAGAGGTCTTCGACGCCTACGACCGCGGCATCGCCAGCGAATACGCGGGCGTGGTGCCGGGCTTCATCTTCCGTCGCAAGCGCAAGCAGTTCCTCAAGGACCTGCTGCAGCGCGAGCGCATTTATCTCAGCGATTTCTTCCACGCGCGCCTGGACGCGGCCGCGCGCGCGAACCTGCGGCGCGCGACGTGCTGAGTCAGGCCTCGCCACGACACTTGGCGCCCGCGCTCAGCTCCTCCTCTTGCGCAGCAGGGGGAGGCCGGGAGGGGGTTGGATCAGTCCGCGGCGCGCTTTGGTTGGCCGCGCCTAACCACATCAACATCATCATCTGCGAGCGTTCATCGGCGCAGCCCGCGCCACTGCAGGCTTTGCTGCACCGCACACGCGATCTGTCATGTTCACGACCGGTCCGCGTCACCGGACTTGAACACTTGGCTGCGCATCATGCGCCCACGTTCCGCGACCGCCGGGGTTGAAGCAAGACTTCCTTCCGGCCCTCGCGGACGACCAATACGGTCGTCAGTCCCCGACGCGACGACCTTTCGCCCAGGCTGCCGCGCCCACGCCGGCGCGGTGGCCCGAGGCGAAACACGCGGTGAGCAGATAGCCACCGGTCGGGGCTTCCCAGTCCAGCATCTCGCCGGCGCAGAACGTGCCCGGCACCGCCTGCAGCATCGCCTGCGCGTCCAGCGCCTCCAGGCGCACGCCGCCGGCGCTGCTGATGACCTCGGCCACCGGGCGCGGGCGCAGCAGCGTCAGCGGCAGGCGGTGGACCGCCTGCGCCAATGCGGTGGCGTCCTGCCGGGCGGCACCGGCCACCGTCTCGAACACCAGCGCGGCCTTGGCTCCTTCGATGCCCACGGTGCGGCGCAGGTGTTCGCCCACCGAGCGGCCCTTGCGCGGCCGCGACAGCTCGGCGATCAGGCGCGGCAGGTCGCGGCCCGGCGCCAGATCGAGTTCGAGCGTGGCCTGGCCCTCGCGCGCGATCGCCTCGCGCAGGGCCGGGGCGATGGCATAGATCAGGCTGCCTTCGATGCCGGTCTCGGTGAGCACGCATTCGCCCTGCAGCGCGTGCGCCGCGCCGTCCGCGTCGCGCCAGTGCGCCACCACCGGCTTGAGCGGCGCGCCGGCGTGCGGGCGCATGTGCGCGCTGAAGGCGATGTCGAAGCCGCAGTTGGCGGGTTTGAGCGGCACCACGTCCACGCCGCGCGCGGCCAGCCACGGCTGCCAGGCGCCGTCCGAGCCCAGCTGCGGCCAGCTCGCCCCGCCCAGGGCCAGCACCGTCGCATCGGCCGCTACCCGCAGCGGGCCCTGCGGCGTGTCGAAGCGCAGCGCCCCGTCCGCCTCCCAGCCGGTCCAGCGATGCTGGACGTGGAAGCGCACGCCCTGGTCCTTGAGCCGGCGCACCCAGGCGCGCAGCAGCGGCGCGGCCTTCATGTCGCTGGGGAACACGCGCCCGGAACTGCCGACGAAGGTCTCCACGCCCAGTCCGCGCGCCCAGGCGCGCAGCGCATCGGCATCGAAGTCGTCCAGCCAGGCGCCGACCTGCGCGGCGCGTTCGAAATAGCGGGCGTCGAACTGCGGGCGCGGCTCGGAATGGGTGAGGTTCATGCCGCCCTTGCCGGCGATCAGGAACTTGCGCCCGACCGAGCCCTTGGCCTCGTAGACCGCCACTTCCAGGCCTGCCTCCCGCGCGGTCTGGGCGGCCATCAGGCCGGCCGGGCCGCCGCCGATCACGGCCAGGGTGGGAGCAGGGGAGCGAGCTTGGGACATCGCGCCATTATGAAGGGCCGCGCGCATGACCGATGGCAGGCCACGTTGTCGCGCGCGGCGGCTATCGTGCGAGGCTGTCTCTTTCCAACCGGGGAACTTCGATGCGCGTGATGCCGACCCTTGCGGGGGCGCTGTTGACTGCTGGCCTGCTGGGCGCCGCCTCTTCCGGGCAGGCGCTGTCCGTCGAGCCGCCGCCGGCGCAGCTGGTGGACTTCGACGCCTATGTCGACAAGACGCGCGAGACCTTCGATGTGCCCGGCATCGCGGTGGCCATCGTCAAGGACGGGCGGGTGGTGCTCGAGCGCGGCTACGGCCTGCGCGAGCTGGGCAAGCCGGAGAAGGTGGACGCCAGGACGCTGTTCGCGATCGCCTCCAACACCAAGGCCTTCACCTCCGCCTCCATCGCCATGCTCGCCGACGAGGGCAAGCTGAGCCTGGACGATCGCGTCATCGACCACCTGCCGTGGTTCCGCATGTCCGATCCCATGGTCACCCACGAGCTGCGCGTCCGCGACCTGCTGGCCCATCGCAGCGGCCTGTCGCTGGGCGCCGGCGACCTGCTGTACTGGCCGACGACCACCTACACCAACCAGGAGGTCGCGCAGCGGCTCAAGGACGTGCCGATCAAGGGCGGGTTCCGCTACCAGTACGCCTACGACAACATCCTGTTCGGCGTGGCCCAGCTGGTGATCGAGCAGGCCTCGGGCATGCCGTACAAGCAGTTCCTGCAGCAGCGCTTCTTCAAGCCGCTGGGCATGGACGACACGGTCTACAACAGCGACGACCTCAAGCCCGGCGACGATGTGGCCACCGGTCATTCCAAGGAGGATTTCACCCGGCTGGTGCCCGCGCCGCGCATGACCTGGTCCAACGTCGGCGGCGCCGGCGGGATCTATTCCAGCGTGCACGACCTGTCCAAGTGGGTGATCGCCCAGCTCAACGGCGGGGTGATCTCCGGGGAAGGCGAAAGCGCCAAGCGCCTGTTCAGCGCCAAGCGCCAGGCCGACATGTGGACCATGCTCACGCCCATCCCGGTGTCCGAGCCCTCGGTGCCGGAGCTGGCCGCGGTCAAGCCCAACTACTTCGGCTATGGCGAGGGCTGGATGCTCTCGGACTATCGCGGCCGCAAGCTGGTCTGGCACACGGGCGGCTGGCCGGGCATGGTCTCGCGCATCACCCTGGTCCCGCAGGAGAAGCTGGGCGTGATCGTCCTGACCAATCAGGAGGTCGGCGCCGCCTTCAACGCGGTCACCCTGCGCGCGCTGGACGCCTACCTGGACGCGCCGAAGACCGACTGGAACGCCGCCTACGCCAAGGCCGTGGCCAAGTCGCACGGCGATGCCGACGAGAGCTGGGCCAAGCACCAGGCCGCGCGCGACGCCAGCTCCAAGCCCTCGCTGCCGCTGGCCCGCTACGCGCAGACCTATCGCGATGCCTGGTATGGCGACATCGTGATCGCGCAGGAGAACGGCAAGCTGGTGATCCGCTTCACCAAGACGCCGCAGCTGGTCGGCGAGCTCAGCCACTGGCAGCACGACACCTTCGTGGTGCGCTGGCGCGAGCGCTGGCTCAACGCCGATGCCTTCCTCACCTTCCAGCTGGATGCCGACGGCCAGATCACCAGCGCCGGCATGGAGCCGATCTCGCCGCTGACCGACTTCAGCTTCGACTTCCAGGATCTGGCGCTGAAGCCGGTGAAGGCGACGAAGGCGCAATAGGCCTTACGTGGGAGCAACAGGGCCTCAGATCGAGTCGCAGCCTCTGTGTAGAGCGGAGCTTGCTCCGCTGCCTTTCGGACGGATCGTCGGGAAGCCACAGCGGAGCAAGCTCCGCTCTACAGGTGGGATCCGCCATAGGCCGATAAGGCCGCAGTGGCGGCCGCCACGAAAAGCACGCGCTTACGAGGCTTTTCATGTGGGAGCCGCCATGGCGGCGATGAGGCTTTACCGGGAAAGCTCCAGCGCCGCCATGGCGGCTCCCACCGAGCGCTGGATGCCTACGGCGCCTTGACGTCCAGCAGCTCCACGTCGAACACCAGCGAGGCGCCCGGCGGGATGACGCCGCCGGCGCCCTCGTCGCCATAGCCCAGCGCGGCAGGAATCATCAGCGTGCGCTTGCCGCCGACCTTCATCCCCGCCACGCCCTGGTCCCAGCCCTTGATGACTTGGCCGCCGCCGAGCGGGAAGGTGAAGGGCGTGCCGCGATCGATGGAACTGTCGAACTTCGGCCCGTGCTTGTCCGGCTTGGTGTCGTCGTAGATCCAGCCGGTGTAGTGCACGCTGACGTTGTCGCCCGGCTTGGCCAGTGCGCCCTGGCCGACGCTGATCTCATGCACCTGCAGCGTGTCCACGCCGCCGTGCAGTTCGATCGGCTGGCGCGGCGGCGTGCAGGCGGCCAGCGCCAGGGTCAGGGCCAGAGGAATCCATCGGCGCATCGTGCGCTCCTGTAGAGGTGGCAAGGCGCGCCAAGGTAGCAGCCCGCTATCCTGTGCGCATGGCCAAGCTCCTGCTCAACCTGCGCAAAGTACCCGACGACGAAGCCGGCGAGGTGCGCGCATGGCTCACGCGCGCGGGCATCGCTTTTTACGAGACCGAGCCCAGCAGCTGGGGCATCAGCCATGGCGGCATCTGGCTGAAGGACGAGGCGGACCTGCCGCGCGCCAAGGCCTTGATGGCCGAGTACCAGGCCGAGCGTGGCGAACGGGCCCGGGCGGCGCGCCAGCAGGCGCAGCAGGACGGCACCGCCGACACCTTCGCCCGCCAGCTGTGCGCGCGGCCGCTGTACGTGGCCGGGATGCTGCTGGCAATCGTCGCGATCCTGGCGCTGACCCTGGCACTGCCGTGGTGGCTGCTGCGCTGAGCCCCCGTAAAATGGCCGGCATGATCCTCAACATCGCCGCCTATCACTTCGTCGCCATCGACGACCCGCAGGCCCTGGCCGATGCGCTGCTGGCGCGCGCGCAGGCCGCCGACCTGCGCGGCACGCTGCTGGTCGCGCCGGAGGGGCTGAATGTGTTCCTGGCGGGGCAGGCGCCGGCGGTACGCGACTTCGTCCAGGCGCTGCGCGCCGAGCCGGGCCTGGCGCAGATCGTCATCAAGGAGAGCTGGAGCGATGCGGTGCCCTTCGCCCGGCTCAAGGCCAAGGTCAAGCCGGAGATCATCACCTTCCGTCATCCCGGCAGCGAGCCGCTGGGCCGCGACCGCGCCCCGGCGGTGACGCCGCAGACGCTGGCGCGCTGGCTGGACCAGGGCCACGACGACGCGGGCAAGCCGGTGCGGCTGCTTGATACCCGCAACGAAGAGGAGGTCGGCCACGGCACCTTCGCCGGCGCGCTGACCCTGCCGATCACCGACTTCACCCAGCTGCCCGAGGCGCTGGCGCCGCACCGCGCGGCGCTGGCCGACGCGACGGTGGTGAGCTTCTGCACGGGCGGGGTGCGCTGCGAGAAGGCCGCGCTGTGGATGCACGACACCGGCATGGCCAACGTGCTGCAGCTGGAGGGCGGCATCCTGGGTTACTTCGAGCAGGTCGGTGGGCGGCATTACGACGGCGCCTGCTTCGTGTTCGACGACCGCCTGGCGCTGACGCCGGACCTGCGCCCGGTCGCGGCCGGCTAGGCCTAGTTGGCCGGCGCGCGCAGCACCCGGTCGCGGCCGTCGCGCTTGGCCTGCAGTAGGGCGTGGTCGGCGCGGCGCATGGTGTCCTCCAGCCGGTCGGTGGTGCGCACCTGGCTGAGGCCGGCGCTGAAGGTGATGCTGCGGCCGAACTCGATCCGCCGCACCGCCTCGCACAGGTCCTGGATCTGGCGCACGGCCTGCATCTCGGGCAGGCCCGGCATCAGCAGGACGAATTCCTCGCCGCCCAGTCGGCCGACGATGTCCTGGCGGCGCGCGTAGCGGCGCATCGCGTCGGCCACCAGCGCCAGCGCGCGGTCGCCGGCGTCGTGGCCCAGCTCGTCGTTGATGCGCTTGAAGTGATCCAGGTCCAGGTAGGCCAGGGTCATGGGCCGACGCGCATCGCGGGTCAGGGTGAACACCACCCGCGCGGCGCGGAACCAGCCCTCGCGGTTGAGCAGGCCGGTCAGCATGTCCATGTCCACGCGCAGCTCCAGCTTGCTGCGCAGTTCGAACAGCTCCAGGGCGATGTCCAGACGCCGCCGGCGCAGCATCAGGCCCGCGCCGATGCCCAGCACGAGCAGGGCCAGGTCGGGGAGCCAGCTCGCCAGCGAGGCGTGCACCAGCACCAGCATCGCCAGCGACGGCAGCAGCAGCGCCGCGCCCATGCCGATCGCATCGCGCAGGCGCAGGCTCAGCGGCAGGGCGTGCATGGCCATCAGCAGCAGGACCACATGGGCCAGGCCCAGGCCGTGGGGGTCGAGGGTGACGCTGTAAGCCAGCGCGCCGCTGGCGATCAGCACGCCCAGCACCGCCAGGCTGCCGGCCGTGTCCGAGCGCAGCCCGCGCATCCGTACGACCCAGCCGATGATCAGGACCGCCACCGCGGTGGCGCCGCGCACGGCCATCAGCCGCCAGGCGTCGGGTTGTCCGGTCAGCAGGTCGCGCATGCCGCTGATGACGAACACCAGCGGCGTCGCCACGAACAGCACTTCGACATAGCGCCCGGATTCGCGCTGCTGCTGCTCGATGAGCGCGCTGCGCTGCTCCGGAGCCAGGTCATCGACCCGACCGTTGAACCAACCCATCCGTGACCAGCCCCCTGATTCCAGGGTGACACGATACTCAAATTGACGACGACGCGATGCAGCGGGGTCCGAGGCTATCCTGACCGATTGCCCGCCCTGGAAGCCTCCCGTTCATGATCACCGTCCATCACCTCAACAATTCCCGCTCCCAGCGCGTGCTGTGGCTGCTGGAGGAACTGGGCCTGGACTACACCGTGGTCCGCTATCAGCGCGATCCGCGCACGATGCTGGCGCCGCCGGAACTGCGCAGGATCCACCCGCTGGGCAAGTCGCCGCTGATCGAGGACGAGGGCCGGCTGCTGGCCGAATCCGGGGCGATCATCGAATACCTGGTCGAGCGCTACGACGTGGCCCGCGCCTTCGCGCCGACCCCGGGCACCGATGCCCACCTGCGCTATCGCTACTGGCTGCACTATGCCGAAGGCTCGCTGATGCCGCCGCTGCTGATCACCCTGGTGCTGAGCCGGATCCGCAGCGCGCCGATGCCGTTCTTCGCCAAGCCCATCGCCCGCGGCATCGCCGACAAGGCGATGGCCGGCTTCGCACGCCCGCAGATCAAGCTGCACCTGGACTATCTGGAGCAGGAGCTGGGCCGCCACGCCTGGTTCGCCGGCGAGGATTTCAGCGCCGCCGACGTGCAGATGAGCTTCCCGCTGGAGGCCGCGCAGGCGCGCTACGGCTTCGAGGGCCATCCGCTGCTGGCGGGCTTCATCCAGCGCATCCACGCCCGGCCTGCCTACCAGCGCGCGCTGGCCCAGGGCGGGCCGTACGACCTGCTGAGCTGAATACAGCATCGCACCGGCAGGGCTGGAAGCCGGGCGCCCTGGCCCCATCTCAAGGGGCATGAGTACCTCTTCCCCGATCATTCCCTATTCGGTCCTGGACCTGGCCCCGGTGTGCGAGGGCAGCACGCCGAGCCAGGCCTTCGCCAACGTGCTGGATCTGGCCCGCCACGCCGAAGGCCTGGGCTATACCCGCTACTGGCTGGCCGAGCACCACAACATGCCCGGCATCGCCAGCGCCGCCACCGCGGTGCTGATCGGCTATGTCGCCGGCGGCACCTCGACCATCCGGGTCGGCTCGGGCGGGGTGATGCTGCCCAACCACGCGCCGCTGCAGGTGGCCGAACAGTTCGGCACGCTAGCCTCGCTGTATCCCGGACGCATCGACCTGGGGCTGGGCCGCGCGCCGGGCACCGACCAGCCCACCGCCCGCGCGCTGCGCCGCTACTTCGACAGCGCCGACCAGTTCCCGGCCGATGTGACCGAGCTGCTGCGCTACTTCGCCCCGGCCGAGCCCGGACAGCTGGTGCAGGCCGTGCCCGGCGCCGGCCTGGACGTGCCGGTGTGGCTGCTGGGCTCGAGCCTGTTCAGTGCCACCCTAGCCGCGCAGTTGGGGCTGCCGTTCGCCTTCGCCTCGCACTTCGCGCCCGATGCGATGGACCAGGCGCTGGCGGTCTATCACCGCGACTTCCGGCCCTCGCGCCATCTGCAGCAGCCTTACGCCGCCCTCGGCCTCAACGTGATCGCCGCCGATACCGACGAGGAGGCGCGCCGGCTGTTCACCACCGCCCAGCAGGCCTTCGTCAACCTGCGCCGCGGCCGGCCGGGCAAGATCCCGCCGCCGATCGACGATATCGAGGCCTACTGGCAGCCGCACGAGAAGGCCGGGGTCGAGCGCGCGCTGGCCTGCAGCGTGGTCGGCGCGCCGGCGACCGTGCGCAAGGGGCTGGAGGCCTTCATCGATCGCCATCGCCCGGACGAGCTGATCATCGTGGCCAACATCTACGACCACGGGGCGCGCAAGCATTCGTATCGGCTGGCCGCCGAGGCGCTGGCGCCGGCGAAGGCGGCTTAGGGCGGGAAGCGGAACGGGCTCGTTGTTACCAGCGGGCCCTGCCGTTTCTTGGGGCGACCCTGTCGTCATCGAGACACGACGCCTAACCCTCGAAGTTCCGGGTTCCCGCCTTCGCGGCAACGACGGTTCGGACACTCTTGATGGCGTCCCGGGGCCTGTCGACAGGCCCGGGCCAGACTCCGCCGCGGTACCCTATCGGCCCCTTATCGTCCCGGGCCGATGCCATGTCGATCACCTCCAAGCAGCGGCGCGATGCGCGCAAGCGCCGCGAGCAACGGGCCCGCAACCAGGCCGCCGCCGGCCTTGACGCGGCCTCGCCGATCGAACCGCATGCCGAGCTGCGCGACGACGACAAGCAGCTGCTGGCCGGGATCGTGCGCCGCGACGGGCAGTGGGTGCTGGGCATG
The DNA here is from genome assembly GCF_037153335.1 of Pseudoxanthomonas sp. USHLN014. NCBI lineage: Bacteria > Pseudomonadati > Pseudomonadota > Gammaproteobacteria > Lysobacterales > Lysobacteraceae > Pseudoxanthomonas > Pseudoxanthomonas sp. USHLN014. The sequence goes on along the minus strand of NZ_JBBCKO010000014.1, from coordinate 33,432 downwards.
GACGGGCGCATCGCCGGCGAATCGGACAGCGCCGCGCACGTGCTGGCGCTGATCCTGCGCGCGGCCGAACTGCACGACCGCGCCGGCACCAATGTGCGCCTGGTCTATTCGGACGATCTCAAGCATGCCGCCCATGCCGAGGCCGCCGGCCAGGGCCTGAGTTTCGACCAGTTTCGCCAGCAGCTGGTGGCCGGCCTGCAGGGCGAGCCGGAGACCCACTGAGCCGCATGGCCGCTTCCGCCTCGCGCGTCGGCGTGCGGCCGCTGCTGCGCACCGATGCGACCGCGCTGATCGCCGCGCACCGCGCCAGCGTGGCCTTGCATCGTCCCTGGGTGTCGCCCTGCCTGGACCGGGCCGGGTTCGAGGCCTGGTTCGCCCGCACCCTGGCCGAGGACTACGTGAGCCTGATCGCGCGCGAATGCGACAGCGGCGCCATCGTCGGGGTGTTCAACGCCAGCCAGATCAGCCGCGGCAACCTGCTCAGCGCCTACCTGGGCTACTACGCCTGCGTGCCCTGCGCAGGGCGCGGCCTGATGCGCGAGGCGCTGCCGCAGGTGACCGCGCATCTGTTCGGCGAGGTCGGCCTGCATCGCCTCGAGGCCAATATCCAGCCTGGCAACGCCGCCTCGATCGCGCTGGCCCGCGGCGCCGGCTTCCGCCTGGAAGGCTTCTCGCCGCGCTATCTGCGCATCGACGGCATCTGGCAGGACCACGAGCGCTGGGCGCTGCTGGCCGACGAGGCCGGCTTCTAGCGGCTTCAGCCCGCGGTGTCGGCCGCAGCGGCCGCCGGCACCTGCCAGCCGCAGCTGCGCCCCTCGTTCTGCTGATTGAGCCAGGCCTGCAGGGGCTGGAAGTATTCCAGCATCGGGCCGGCGTCCATCGTCTCGCTGCCGGTCAGCGCCTTGAGCGTCTGCGGCCAGGGCTGGCTGGCGCCCTGGCTCAGCATCGCCCAGAACTTCTGCCCGGCGACCTTGTTGCCGTAGAAGCTGCACTGGTTGAGCGGGCCGGTGTGGCCGGCGGCATCGCACAGCGCCTTGTAGAACTGGAACTGCAGGATCGCCGCCATGAAGTAGCGCGTGTACGGCGTGTTGGCCGGCACGTGGTACTTGGCGCCGGCGTCGAAGTACTTCTCGCCGCGCGGCGTGGCCGGGGCCACGCCCTGGTACTGCGCCTTGAGCTGCCACCAGGCGCGGTTGTAGTGGTCCGGCTTGATCGAGCCGTCGAACACGCCCCAGCGCCAGCGGTCGATCATCAGGCCGAACGGCAGGAAGGCCACCTTGCTCAGCGCCATGCGCATCTGCGCGTTGACCAGCGCCGGCTCATCCTGCGTCGCCTCGCGCACCAGGCCGATCGAGGCCAGGTAGCGGGGCGTCATCGCCAGCACGATGGTGTCGCCGATGGCCTCGTGGAAGCCGTCGTTGGCGCCGGCCTGGAACACCGGCGGCTGCCGGTGGTAGGCCAGGTCGTAATACAGGTGTCCCAGCTCGTGGTAGAGCGTGGTGAAGCTGTCCTCGTCGGGCCGGATGCACATCTTGGTGCGCACGTCGCCGGCCATGTCCATGTCCCAGGCGCTGGCGTGGCAGACCACCTCGCGGTCGCGCGGCTTGATGAACTGCGCACGGGTCCAGTAGCTCTCCGGCAGCGGCGGCATGCCCAGCGAGGTGTAGAAGTCCTGCGCGCGCCGGGCCATGTCCTTGGCGCCGGCCAGATCCGCGTCGCGGCGCAGGTCGCCCAGGCGCGCGATGGCCGCGTCGTAGGCGCTGCGGCTCAGGCGCTCGCGTTCGTTAGCGTCGGGCGCATGGCCCACGGCACGCAGCTGCGCGCCATAGGCCGCATCGCGCGCGGATTCGAACGGGTCGGTGGTGTCCAGGCCAGCGTCGGTCAGCGTGCGCTCGTACTGCGCATCGTTGCGCGCCTGCAGCGCGCCGGTGATGTCCAGCGCGTCGGCCTCGGGATAGGGCTGCAGCAGGCCCCACAGGTTGCTCCAGTCCTGCTGCCACATATTGCCCATCAGATGCGCAGGCAGCAGGCCGCCGTCGACCTGGCCGCGCATGCCGTAGCGCGCCTCCAGCCGGGTGCGCGCGTAGCAGTGCAACTGCTGGTACAGCGGCTTGACCTGGTTCCACAGGCGATCGGTCTGCGCGGCGATCTCGCCCGGGGCCATGTCGTAGCCGCTGCGCCACTGCTCGCCGGCATCGGCGAAGCCGATATCGCGCGCGCCCTCGTTGATCAGGTCGACGAACTGCCCATAGCGCGCCCGCATCGGGGTGGCCGCATCGTGCCAGCCGCTCCAGGCCTGCAGCTGGGCGTCGTAGTCGCGGCTGTGGGCCAGCACCTGTTCCAGCTCGCCCAGGCTGCGGCAGCTGCGCGTCGGACCGTCGCCGGTGCAGGCCTTGCCGGCGCCGTACATGCCTTCCAGCTCGGTCGACAGCTGGGTCAGGCGCGCCAGCTTGGCCGGGTCCTGCGGCGCGGGCATGGCGCTCATCAGCTTGAGCAGGTGGATGGCGCGCGCATCGGAGGGCGCCATCTGCTGGCCCTCGAAACGCCGCGACTGCGCGATCCAGGCATTGAGCTGGGTCAGCGCGCGCTCGTTGGCCTCGGCGGCCAGGCGCTGGCTGTCCGGATTGATATAGGTCGAGGACAGCCACTGCGCCGCGCTCACCTCCGGCGCGCTCTCGCGCAGGCCGGCGTTGACGCGCGCGACGAAGGCCTGCGCGGTCTCGCCCTCGGGCGCGGCGTGGATCCCATCGGCCGGCGGCTGGTCCGAACCGCAGCCGGACAGGGCCAGCAGCGACACGGCGCCCAGGGCGAACACGAGGTGGCGTGGCGGCACGGCGCGCTTCCTTTGCTTCAGGCGGTGAGCCCGCAGGCTAGAGAAGCCGACCAGACGCCGCAAGCGCAGCTCATGGCGCGCTCGCGGGCGCGCCGGTGTCGGGCAGGGCGGCGCGGATGCGCGCGCGCAGGCGCTCGGCGCGGCGGCGGATCTTGCGCCGGCCCAGCGCGCCGACCCAGCGCGAGAACGGCACGATCTCCTTGCCGGCCACCACCGACTTGGCGTCCACGCAGACCAGGCGCACGCCGTCCCCGTCGGGCAGCACCAGCAGGTTGCCGGCGTTGAGGTCGAACAGCGGGATGCGATGGCGCAGCAGCCACTGCTCGAACACGCTCACCGCCGCGCACAGGGTCGCGGCCGGATAGCGCGGCGCCTCGAACAGCAGCGCGTACAGGCTGGGCGCATCGCCGCCTTCGGGCAGGGTCACCCGCTGGCAGCACAGGGCTTGGCCGTAGACGGTGCGGAACATGCCCAGCACGGTGGCCAGGTGCGGCGCCAGATCCTCGGCCGGGATGCGCGCGGACAGCTGCAGCCAGGCGCGCAGCTCGGCGTGGTTCTCATCGCGCGCGGGCTTGCGCCGCGCGCGCCAGCGCGCCAGCCGCTGGCGCAGGCCCACGCGCGTGCGCTGCGCCGGCGGCAGCATGAATTTCAGGCACTGGCGCGTGTCGCGCCGGTCGATCACGCACACGCGGTTGGCGCCGCGGCCGATCACGATCATGTGGTTCCAGGCCTGTCCGGGCCTGGGAGCGGCAGTGGTGTCCATGCGCGTCCCCGAACGCGAAGAAGTGGGTCGTCGAAGCCGTGCGCCGTCAGTGCGGCAGGCCGCGCTGGGCCAGCCAGCGGCGCGCGTCCTCGGCGTCGTGCTGCATCCAGCCGGCGGTAGAGCCCATGCGGAACGAATAGCCCCACGCGTCCATGTCGGCCATCAGCCGCGCGCGGCCCACGCCGGGCAGCTCGTCGGCCAGCACCACCTGCAGGTAGCAGGTGGCGTCTTCCTCGATGTCCGAATCGGTGGCATCGGTGTGCACCAGCGCGCGCGCCTCGGGCGTGAGCACGATCAGGTGGCAGGCCTCGTGCAGCAGCGAGTGCACCGGCGTGTCGCCGCGCACGTAGACGTTGTGCGCGATCACCCCGGCCTCCGGATCGCCCCAGAAGCTGCCCGGGATCGGCACGCCGTCGGGCACCCGGTGCAGCACCAGGTCGAAGCGCGCCAGCAGCGCGGCCAGCGTGTCGAACGGCAGTTCGTCCACGCGCAGCACCGTGGCCATGGCCGCCTCGCTGCCGGGCGGCGGGGCGGAATCGGAAGCGGGCAGGGCGTTGTGCGGGGACGACATGGGGGCGGTGCTTGCGCGCAAGGCGCGGGCATGGCGGCCCGCGCCGGGTTGGATCAGGCCTTGCCTTCGGGCAGGGCCACCGAGATGTCCAGCACGTCGTGATCGCCTTCCTTGAGCAGGTCGACCTTGACCGCGTCGGCGTCGATGTTGACGTACTTCTTGATCACTTCCAGCAGCTCGCGCTGCAGCAGCGGCAGATAGTCCGGCCCGCCGCGCTGGGTGCGCTCCTGGGCGATGATGATCTGCAGACGGTTCTTGGCCGTCTCGGCGGTGTTCTTCTTGGCCTTGAGGAAATCGAACATGCCCATGCTCAACCTCCGAACAGCTTGCTGAAGAAGCCCTTCTTCTCCGTTGTGGTGAAGCGCATCGGGCGGTCTTCGCCCAGCAGGCGCGCCACCGCATCGTCGTAGGCCTGGCCGGCCGGGGATTCCAGATCCAGGATCACCGGCTCGCCCTTGTTGGAGGCGTTGAGCACATCGCCCGACTCGGGGATCACGCCGATGGTCTTCAGGCCCAGGACCTCTTCCACGTCCTTGATCGAGAGCATTTCGCCGGTCTCCACGCGCGCCGGGTTGTAGCGCGTCAGCAGCAGGTTTGGCTTGAGCGTGCCGCCCTGTTCGGCCTTGCGGGTCTTGGAATCCAGCAGGCCCAGGATGCGGTCGGAGTCGCGCACCGAGGACACTTCCGGATTGACCACCACGATCGCCTTGTCGGCGAAGTACATCGCCAGGAAAGCGCCCTTCTCGATGCCGGCCGGCGAGTCGCAGACCACGAAGTCGAAGCCGTCGGCGTCCAGGTCCTTGAGCACCTTCTCCACGCCTTCGGTGGTCAGGGCGTCCTTGTCGCGGGTCTGCGAGGCGGCCAGCACGTACAGCGTGTCGAAACGCTTGTCCTTGATCAGCGCCTGCTTGAGCGAGGCCTCGCCCTGGGTGACGTTGATGAAGTCGTACACCACGCGGCGCTCGCAGCCCATGATCAGGTCCAGGTTGCGCAGACCCACGTCGAAGTCGATGACGGCGACCTTCTTGCCGCGCCGGGCCAGGCCGACGGCCAGGCTGGCGCTGGTGGTGGTCTTGCCTACGCCGCCCTTGCCGGACGTGACGACGATGATCTCAGCCAATGGTGTTCTCCTGGGAAATGTGAAATGCGGTGGAGCGTTGCCATGTTGCGGGAACGGCCCGGCGAGGGGCCATCTTTGCCGCGCTAGGTCTGCGCGGCGATGTTCAGCTGTCCGTCCTCTAGCCACACCTGCACGGGTTTGCCGTGCAGCGCGCGCGGGACGTCGTCCAGCACCTTGTAGTGGCCGGCCACGGCGACCAGTTCGGCGTGGAAGGCGCTGCAGAAGATGCGCGCGTCCTCGTTGCCCTGGGCACCGGCCAGCGCGCGCCCGCGCAGCGGGCCGTAGATGTGGATCGAGCCGTCGGCGATGACCTCGGCGCCGGCACCGACCGAGGTCAGCACGGTGAGGTCGCGCTGCTCGGCATAGATCTGCTGGCCCGAGCGCACTGCGTTCTTGAGCACCATGCCCGGCTGCGCGACGGCCTTGGGCTTGGGCGGCTCAGGGGCGGGCGGGGGAGGCGGAGGCGGCGGCGCGGCCTGGACCGGCTCGCTGCGCTCGTACTGGGCGCGGAACTTGGCCAGCAGCGGCAGGCCGAGCTGTTCGGACAGCGCCTCGATCTCGGCCGTGCCGTAGGCCAGGGCCACCGGCAGCACGCCGGCGCCGGTCAGGCCGTCGACCAGCGCCCGGGCGGTGGTCAGGTCCGGGGCCTGGATCAGGCCGCCGAAATCCACGATCACCGCGGCGCGGCCGAACAGCTTGGGCGCGCGATCCACGCGCTCGCGCATCTCGCGCACCAGCGCGGCCACGTCCAGCGTGCGCACGCGCAGGTTGGCGATGCCGACCTGGCCGATCTTCAGTTCGCCGGCCTGCTCGTAGTTGGGGGTGGTGGGGGACGGGCTGCTCATGCGTTGCTCGCCCCCTGCGTGCCGGCGGGGGTGAAGGCGCGGGTGCGCGTCCACGGGGTCTGCGGCAGCTTGCCGCCGTAGGTCTCCAGCACCCAGGGATAGCTGCACAGCTCCTTCATCAGCATGCTGGCGCGGACCTTGACGCCGGCCATGACGTGCTGGCCGACCTCGCGGAAGCCGAAGCTGCCATGGAACAGCAGCGCCGAGTCGGCGCCGTGGTCCAGGAACACCTCGCAGGCCAGCTGCGGGTAGCGCAGCTCGGCATAGCTCTGCACATCGGCATAGAAGGCCCGGCCCACGCCGCCGCCGCGGCGGCGGCTGGCCACCACGATGCGGTCGATATAGAAGAAGGCCGGATAGCGCTCCTGGAACCAGCGGTAGTTGCTGCTGTCGTGCTCCTGGCCGGCGCCGAAGCCGACCAGGAAGCCGGCCAGGTTGCCATCGCGCTCGGCGACGCGGAAATACTCGGCGCGCTCGTAGAACTCGTGCACACGGGCGCTGTCCAGCGGCAGGATCGCCAGACCAGCGTTGTTGTTCAGGGCCAGGACGGAATCCAGCTCGCGCTCGCGCACGTCGCGGATGACGATGGACATCGGGCTTCAACTCCGGGGGAAAACTGCGCCCGACACCGCCGGGGCGGGCCGATTATCGCATGGGTGGCTGGCCGCTGCGGCAGGTCGGATGCGCGCAGGCATGACTTCAGGCCGGGTCGCGGGTCGCGGCACGCCCGTAAGATGCCGCCATGCTCGGACGAATCGCCCACACCCGCCTGTTGCGTGCCGCCGGGCTCTACACCTGGGCGCTGGTCGGCATTCCCATCGTGCTCAACGCCTGGTTCCTGCCGCCCTCGCGCGGGGCCGAGGGCGCCAGCCTGAACGTGCCGATGTCGCTGCTGGCCTATCTGGCCTTCGGCCTGTGCTACTGGCTGGCCACCCGTACCCTGCACGAGCGCCCGCCGCAGCATCACAGCCTGTCCAGCGTGCTGTTGCTGCTGGTGATGATCTCCTCGGCCGTGGCGGTGGGCTTCTATACCCGCACCGGCCTGGGCGCGCTGCTGCTGGCGGTGGTGGCCGGCGTGCTGCCGTGGATGCTGGAGCTGCGCTGGGCGGTGCTGTGGCTGATGTTCGCCCACGTGCCGCTGGTGCCCTCGTTCATGGCGCTGGACGACTTCAACTTCTGGGAGTCGGTGTTCCAGTCCTCCTTCTATGTGGGCTTCGCCGCCTTCGTGCTGGTCACCGCCTATGTGGCCCGGCAGCAGGCCCAGGCGCGCGAGGAGCAGCGCCGGCTCAACGCCGAGCTGCGCGCCACCCGCGTGCTGCTGACCGAGAGCGCGCGCGTCAACGAGCGCACCCGCATCTCGCGCGAGCTGCACGACCTGCTCGGCCACCACCTCACCGCGCTCAGCCTCAACCTGGAAGTGGCCAGCCACATCACCGAGGGCCGCGCCCAGGAGCATGTGCGCCAGGCGCACACCCTGGCGCGGCTGCTGCTCAACGACGTGCGCGAGGCGGTCAGCCAGCTGCGCGAATCCGGCTCGATCGACCTGGCCGCCACCCTGCGCCCGCTGGCCGAGCACGTGCCTTCGCTGCACATCCACCTGGACCTGCACGAGCCGTTGACCCTGGAGGATCCCGAACGCGCCCACGTGCTGCTGCGCTGCGCCCAGGAGATCATCACCAACGCCGTGCGCCATGCCGCGGCGCGCAATCTGTGGATCCGCTGCCGGCGCGAGGGCGCCGAGCTGGTGATGGACGCGCGCGACGACGGCCGCGGCGCGGCCGAGCTGATCGGCGGCAACGGCCTGCGCGGCATGCGCGAGCGCCTGCGCCAGTATGGCGGCCAGCTGCAGCTGGACACCGCGCCGGGGGCGGGCTTCCGCCTGGCCCTGCGCCTGCCGGCGGCCAGCGACGATCCGCTGCTGTCCGGCCCGCTGACGCCGGCCTCGGCGCCCCTGATTTCTTCCGGAGAACTTCCATGATCCGCGTCTGCCTGGTCGACGACCAGAACCTGGTCCGCCAGGGCATCCGTTCGCTGCTGGCCCTGGACGACGGCATCGAGGTCGTCGGCGAGGCCGCCGACGGCCGCCAGGCCGTCGAGCTGATCCCGCAGGTCCGCCCCGACGTGGTCCTGATGGACATGCGCATGCCGGTGATGTCCGGGCTGGAGGCGCTGCAGGCGCTGGCCCGCGCCGGCCAGCTGCCGCCCTCGATCATCCTGACCACCTTCGACGACGACCAGCTGGTGCTGGCCGGGCTCAAGGCGGGCGCCAAGGGCTATCTGCTCAAGGACGTCTCGCTGGAACAGCTGGTCGGCGCCATCCGCACCGTGGCCGAGGGCGGCTCGCTGGTGCAGCCGGCGGTGACCCAGCGCCTGCTCTCGGGCCTGGAGCACATGCGCAACGAGTTCGTCAGCCTGGACCGCCCGGACCCGCTGACCGACCGCGAGACCGAGATCCTGCGCCTGATGGCCTCGGGCTTCTCCAACAAGGAGATCGCCAATTCGCTGGGCGTGGCCGAGGGCACGATCAAGAACCACGTCTCCAACATCCTGTCCAAGCTGGGCGTGCGCGACCGCACCCGGGCGGTGCTGAAGGCCTTCGAGCTGCAGCTGGTCTGAGGCCGAGGCTCCAACGGCGGAGTCTTTTCCCAACGTCGCCGAGCTTTCCGCTACCGTCATTCCCGCGAACGCGGGAATCCAGGGACTTCGGGGCTCTACCGCGTGAGGTTCCATAGATTCCCGCTTTCGCGGGAACGACGGCCTTTCTTGTTAGCCGTGCTGTCCAGCTTCGTGGCACGCAGGCGCGCCCATTCAGCTCCGGCCTTTGCCTTGAGTTGGCAGGTCCGCAAAAGAGCACGAGCCGGCACCAATCCCCCGTGGGAGACGCCATGGCGGCGATGAGGCTTCCCCGGTAAAGCCCTTCGCCGCCATGGCGCCCACCTGTAGAGCGGAGCTTGCTCCGCTGGGGCCGTCCCCACGAACCGAACGAAGAGCAGCGGAGCGAGCTCCGCTCTACAGGCAGGCCGCTGCGGGATTGAGGAGACAGTTGCTCCCACAGGGCCAGTCTCCGACCGCGCCACCACACCGCACAGGCGCCCTTCGACAGCGCTCACACTCCAGCTGGTATGCCCTTGGTCTGTTAAGACTTCGTTCTCGCAGCAGAAGGCAATGATTCCGGTGCATTTTTCGGCTGACCGTCTCGATCCAAGCCTGCTACGATTCAGGACTGACTTGTTCCTTAACCCCCCATGGCCTCTCACCGGCCCCGGAGACCGCTGAATGACCCGTTTGCTCGAGTTCTTGATCGCCCTGGCGCTGGTATTGGCGCTGTTCCTGGTCATCGGCGTGGTCCTGCCGTCCCATCGGCACCTCGAAGGAAGCGTGGAAAGCAACCGCAAGATGACCATCGTGTACGACACGGTGAACAACGTGCGGCGCCTCAAGGATTGGAGCCTGATGCTGCCGGGTGACCCGGCCCACCTGAAGTATTCCGGCGGTGCCGATGGCAACGTCGGCAAGGGCGCCAAGGTCGAGTTCACCTCGGACGTGGCCAGCGCCTGGAAGAGCGGCAGCTGGGAAATCACCGACAGCCAGGCCCCGCCCGCTGGCGGCGGCCCGGCCAAGGTGGTCTATGCGATCGTCGACCAGACCCCGGGCAGCAACAAGTCCTCGGAGATCAACCTGACCCCGACCGGCCGCAACAACCGCAACGTGCGCATCAGCCAGTCCTATGACGTGGACTACGGCTGGAACCTCTACGGCCGCTTCCTGGGCATGTACATCAAGAGCCAGATCGGCGACTCGCTTGATGCCGGCCTGGCCAAGCTCTCGTCCAACCTGGCGACCATCCCCAACTTCGACTATCGCGTCGAGGGGACCAAGCTGACCGACCTGAAGATCACCGAGGTCCCCGCCGAGAACCTGCTGGTGGTCAACGCCGGCAGCATCGAGCGCAGCAACGACGCGATCAAGAAGTCGATCCTGGCCAACCAGGAGTGGATCAAGCGCGTGATGGACGCCAACGACCTGGAGCCCGCCGGTCCGTTCCGCATCGTCACCACGGAACTGGCCACGCAGACCTACACCTTCGACGTGGCCCAGCCGGTCCGCAAGAAGGGCGGCGCGGCCAAGGCCGACGACGCCAAGACCGACGATGCCGCCGCGGCGACGCCGGCGCCGGCGGGCGATGCGGCGCAGCTGCAGGTCAAGACCGCCGGGACCCCGGTGACCTACGTGCACACCGATGCGCACCAGGCCGCCACCGCCAAGTACACCGGCTACATGTCCGAGCTGGACGCCGCCCGCAACGGCCTGCGTGCCTGGGCGCTGACCAACGGCCATGCCATGACCGACCGTCCGTACGAGACCTGGAACAGCGGCGTGGACAAGTCGTTCACCGACGAGAGCTCCACCTACGACATCTACTGGGCGATCAAGTACTGATCGCCGGCGCCTGACGGGCGCCCGCTTCGATGTCCACGCGCCGCGCCTTCGCATCCCGAAGGCGCGGCGTTTTCATTTGCGGCCGGCGTGGCCGCGCCTTGCACAGGGGTGTCGCATGATCCTGCTTCGTTCGCCCGTTCCCTCACCGCTGGCGGCCATCGGTGCGGTGTTGTGCGCGCTGTCCATCGGCCTGGCCGCCTACGCCGCCCACGGCGTGGCCGACGCCAAGGCGCAGGCCGCGCTGCAGAGCGCCTGCCTGTACGGTTTCGGCCACGGCATCGCGCTGGCGGCCCTGGCGCCGCGCGCCCGGCGCGCGCTGGGCCAGTGGGCGCTGCGCCTGCTGCTGGTCGGCACGCTGCTGTTTTCCGGCAGCATCGCCGCGCACCATCTGGCCGGGGTCAGCAGCGGGCTGGCACCGGCGGGCGGGGTGGCGATGATGCTGGCCTGGCTGCTCTGGGCGGTGGACGTGCTGCGGCGCTGAGGGCGCCGCGCCGGGTGCCGGCCCTCAGCCCTGGTGCCGCCAGTGCCAGGGCTCGTAGACGATGCCGTGCAGGTTGTCGCGCGGATAGCTCATGGCGAAGCCGAAGCAGCCGGCATGCGCGCTCAGCCAGGCGAAGGCGGGCGTGCGTTCGAAGGATTCCTCGGCCGGTGCCTCGCCGGGCGTGCCGATGTCCAGCGCGGTGCCGGCATGGTGTTCGCTGTAGCCGGGGGCGGCGTTGACGGTGAGGATCTGCTCGACCGTCTGGCCGCGCGCGCGCTTGCGCTCGAAGATGCCCAGTTGGTAAGCGTGGCTGCGATAGCCGGAGATCGCGTCCAGCCGCACCTGGTCCTCCCATGCCGCGGCCTGCATGGCACGCCAGGCGCGGCCGGCCGCGCGGGTCAGCCAGAGCGGACGGTCGTAGCGATCGCGCCCGGCCAGCCAGAGCGTGGCCGGCTCGGCGATCAGCGCCAGGCCGGTGCGCGTGGCGTAGTCGTCGGCGTCCAGGCCCAGGCGGTCCAGGCGTCTGCGCAGGCCGGTGAGGGGCAGGTCCGCCTCGCCGGCGCCGGGCAGGGGGCGCGCCTGTTCGATGGCCTCCAGGCGGTCCAGCGCCTCGTCGATGCCCGGCGTGCGGCTCCAGCCGGGCAGCAGGCCGACCAGGCCCTCGGGCACCACGGCGGCCAGGTAGCGGCCGTCGTCCTTGCGCCGCAGGACGCGCGAGGCGCGGGCCAGCACGCGCGCATCGGCGTTGGCGCGCGCGCGCAGCAGCGGCGCCGGCCACAGTTCCACCTCGGCGGTGTTGAGCAGCAGGCCGGTTTGGGGCAGGGGGTGAGCAGACATGCGCGCCACTCTAGCGTGCGTGCCCGCAGCGCTTGTGCAGCAGCGCCAGAAGCCCGTGCGGATCGCGCACGTCCAGCAGCAGCGCGTGGCCGGCCGCGGTGGGCAGCCACAGCACGTGGCGGCTGTCGGCGGTGGCGACGAAGGCCTTGCGCTTGTTGCGCAGCCGGTACCAGCCGCTGCGCAGTCCGGGCAGGGAATAGCCGCGGGTCTTGAGCTGCGGGCGCAGTTCGAGGTGCTCGTCCAGGTCGATCACGCGCGCCTGCGCCAGCTGCAGCTGCGCCAGGGCCACGCGGCTGCGGAAGAAGGTGCTGCGCACGTCCAGTTCGCCGTGGTCGATGCGCAGCGCCTGCCGGCGCAGCGCCCAGTCCAGCGCGGCCCACAGCGGCACGGTCAACATCGCCACCGACGCCAGTTGGAGGGCGATGGCGCCGAGGACGCCACCGGCCGGCTGCGGGGTCGCCCGACCCGTCAGAGGCGCGATCGCCAGCGCTGCGGCGCTGAGCAGCAGCGGCAGGCCGACCACCAGCACGAACAGCCAGAGCCGCGCGCTGCCGGGCGGCGGCGTGAGGGCCGGCGCCGCGCCCGCCGCATGCGATCGTGCGTGCGATGTCATGGCCGCACCAGGCCGATGAGCGGCATGGCCACGTGCAGGACCAGGTCGGCGCAGAAGTGGCCGAGCATCGCCATCTCCAGTCCACGCCGCCAGTACAGCCAGCCGAACACGATCCCGCCCACGCCGTTGAGCAGCAGGGTGCGCGCCACCACGCCGGGCGTGAGACCCCAGACCTGGGCGGCCGTCGGCAGGTGCCCGGCGCCGAACAGCAGCGCCGCGACGAGGATCGCCGCCCAGTACACGCCGGCACCGGGCGGGTCGCGACGCAGGCGCGCCACGCCCCAGACCAGCAGGGTCATCAGGAACAGGCGCAGCTGCAGTTCCTCGGCGATTCCGCCATAGAACGACGCCAGCGCGCCGTTGATGGCCGAGGCCTGCGCGCCGACGTGCGCCGGGGGATGCGCCATCGGCGGCAGCCAGCGATCGGACAGCGGCGAGAGCGCCACGATCGCCAGGCCCGCGCCCAGGCCCAGCAGGGCGCTGGTCGCCGGGCGCAGCCGCGTCCAGTCCAGCGGGGTGTGATCGACCAGCCAGGCGCGCAGCACCGGGCTGCCCAGGCCGACGCGGTGGCCCATGCGCAGGCCCAGCCAGGCCATCGCACCGATGAGGACCACGGTCTGCAGCGCCTGCAGCACCATGACCAGCCCCAGCGGCACCGGCAGCCTGGCGAAGCGCTCGGGCATGGTCTGCGCCAGATACGGCATCAGCGCCACCACCGCCAGCGCGGCGAGCACGCCCCAGACCGCGGCGAGCTTGAGATCGTCCACGCCGCGCGGCGCGGCCGGTGCGGGGACGGCGTTCATTGCGGACGCTTGAAGACCAGCACCACCGGCTGCGCCGGCGCCGGCACGATCAGGTTGACCAGCTCCCAGCCCTGATTGCCCTGCCTGGTGAGTTCCTCCTGGACCAGCTCGGTCTTCAGGGCGCCCAGCAGGCTGGGCTTCACTTCGACGGTGAGATAGCTCCAGCGGCGGTCGGTGCTCATGCGTCGTCTTCCTGTGGATCGGGGATCGGGGGTTTGGGCAGGCGGCCGGCCTTGCGCAGCGCGTCGCGCAGCAGGTACTCGATCTGCGCGTTGAGCGAACGCAGGTCGTCGTCGGCCCACTTCTGGGCCGCGGCGAGCACCTCGGCGCTGATGCGCAGCGGGTAGGCCTTCTTCTCTGCCATGCGGGCTCAGCCGTCCGTGTTCCGGCGCCCACGCCGGACGACGAACACGACGATCAGCACGACGAGTGCGGCAGCGGAGACATGGGCAGGCACTGGCGTTGCTCAGTACAAGCTGCCGGCGTTGACGATGGGCTGGGTCGCCCGATCGCCGCACAGCACCACCAGCAGGTTGCTGACCATCGCGGCGCGACGCTCCTCGTCCAGCTGCACGGTGCCGCTCTTTTCCAGCTCGGCCAGGGCCATTTCGACCATGCCCACCGCGCCGGCGACGATGCGCGTGCGCGCGGCGATGACCGCGTTGGCCTGCTGGCGCTGCAGCATGGCCTGGGCGATCTCCGGCGCGTAGGCCAGATGGCTGATGCGCGCCTCGATCACGTCCACGCCGGCCTGGGTCAGGCGCTCGTCCAGGTGGTGCTTGAGCTGCTCGCTGATCTCGGCCGGATGGCTGCGCAGGGAGATCTGGCCGTCCTCGTGCTGGTCGTAGGGATGGCTGGTGGCCATCGCGCGCAGCGCCGCCTCGGACTGGATGTGCACGAAGCTCTCGTAGTCGTCCACGTTGTAGACCGCCTCGGAGGCCACGCTGACCTGCCAGACGATGACCGCGGCGATCTCGATGGGCGAGCCGTCCAGCTCGTTGACCTTCAGCCGGCCGCTCTCGAAGTTGCGCACGCGCAGGGAGACCTTCTTCTTGGCGTAGAAGGGGTTGTTCCAGCGCAGACCGGACTGCTTGTCGGTGCCCACGTACTTGCCGAACAGGCTGATCACCGCGGCCTGGTTGGGCTGCAGGGTGTACAGGCCGATCAGGCAGAACAGCAGCGCCGCGGCCAGCACGATGGACACCACTACCCGGCTCGCAGAGGCCACGCCGGCGCCGTCCGGGTCGGGGCCCAGGCCGGTGGCGAACAGCCACACCGCGCCGGCCAGCAGCACCAGCAGCATCAGCAGGAAGGGAAGGCCGGGCAGGGAACGGACGGGTTGTTCTTTCATGGCGGTGTCCTCGGATGTCGAGGGGAAGATATCAAATTGATATCGTTCTGCAAGCGCCATCCGTCGGCGCAGGCGGGCCCGGTCGGTCCGGGGGCGGAGAGACGGGCTGGCTAGAATGGCCGCCCCTTCTGCCTGGATCCGCCCCCCCATGACCACGCTCGGCACGCCGCGCTCGCCTTCCGCCACCCGCGTCCTGCTGCTCGGCTCGGGCGAACTGGGCAAGGAGGTGGCCATCGAGCTGCAGCGCTTCGGCGTGGAGGTCATCGCCGCCGACCGCTATGCCGACGCGCCGGCCATGCAGGTCGCCCACCGCAGCCACGTGCTGGACATGCTCGACCCGGCCGCGCTGCGCGCGCTGATCGCCCAGGAGCGGCCGCACCTGGTGGTACCGGAGATCGAGGCCATCCACACCCCGACCCTGGTCGAGCTGGAAGCCGACGGCCTGCACGTGATTCCGACCGCGCGCGCCGCGCGCCTGACCATGGACCGCGAAGGCATCCGCCGCCTGGCCGCCGAGACGCTGGGCCTGCCGACCTCGCCGTACCGCTTCGTCGACACGCGCGAGGACTACCTCGCCGCGGTCGCGGCGATCGGCCTGCCGTGCGTGGTCAAGCCGCTGATGTCCTCCTCGGGCAAGGGCCAGAGCACGCTGCGCGGCGAGGCCGACATCGCCCCGGCCTGGGACTACGCGCAGACCGGCGGTCGCGCCGGCGCCGGTCGCTGCATCGTCGAGGGCTTCATCGACTTCGATTACGAGATCACCCTGCTGACCGTGCGCCACGCCGGCGGCACCAGCTTCTGCGCGCCGATCGGCCACTGGCAGAAGGACGGCGATTACCGCGAGAGCTGGCAGCCGCAGCCGATGAGCGCGGCCGCGCTGGCGCGCGCCCAGCAGATCGCCCGCGCGGTGACCGACGACCTGGGCGGGCGCGGGCTGTTCGGCGTGGAGCTGTTCGTCAAGGGCGATGCGGTGTGGTTCTCCGAGGTGTCCCCGCGCCCGCACGACACCGGCCTGGTGACGCTGGTGTCGCAGGACCTGAGCGAGTTCGCCCTGCATGCGCGCGCCATCCTCGGCCTGCCGGTCGGCGCGGGCGATGGCGAGACGATCACGACCGCCGCGCCTTCGGCTTCGTGCGCGATGCTGGCTCAAGGGCATGGCGTGCCCGTGTTCGCCCACGTCGAGGCCGCCCTGGCCGCGCCCGACACCGCGCTGCGCCTGTTCGGCAAACCGCGCGTAGAAGGCCAGCGCCGCGTCGGCGTCACCCTGGCCCGCGGCGCCGATATCGACGCCGCCCGCGCCAAGGCGCGCGAGGCCGCGGCGGCGATCGAGATCACGCTGGCCTGAGCGAGCCGCGATGCAGGAGCAGACGCAGAGGTCGTGGGCCGTGCTGGGCGAAACATTGCAGCCACGGCATCGGCAGGCCCTCGTCGAGCTCCTGGCCTGGGTGCCGCAGATCGTCGCGCCGGCGGGCGTGGTCGTGTCGGGCAGCATCGTGCGCGGCAATCCAGGGCCGTCCAGCGATCTGGATGTGGTCATCCTCCATGACGGGGCGTGGCGTCGGCGCGTGCAGCGCCGCTTCAACGGTGTGCCGGCCGAGCTGTTCTTCAATTCCCGCGCCTGGCTGCTGCATGCGATCCATAGCGAGGCCGATGCGGGCCGGCCGGTGATGGCGCACATGCTGGCCACCGGCGTCCTGGTGGCCGATCCCCGCGGCGCGATGGCGGACTTGCAGCGCCTGGCCTCGGAACGGCTGCAGCGTGGCCCCGGCCTGGACGAACAGGCGCTGACGCGCAAGCGCTACGCAGCGGCCACGCTGGTGGAGGATGCGCTGGACTTCATCGCCGAGCCAGACGTGGCCGACGCGGCGCAGGCCCGCGCGCTGGCCGTCGAGTCGCTGGTGGCCTACCGGAGCCTGCAGCAGGACCAGTTCCTGCCTCGGCCCAAGGAGCGCCTGGCGCTGCTCTCGCAAGCCGACCCGGCCTTGTCGGCGCTGTTGCGCCAGGCGCTCACCGGCTCGGGCGAGCAGGCCAGCGACGCGCTGCGTGCTGCCGCCGATCGGATCCTGGGCGTGTCTGGCTTCTTCGAGTGGGATTCGGGCATCGATCCAACGCCGCCGCCCGTCGCGGGCGGTTGATTGCAGGCGCGTGCCTGCTTCCGGACGACGCTTGCGCTTTCCGGACGGCAGGGACGCTCAGGCCGATGCGGTCGCGCGCGCGTCGCTGGGCGCGGCCGGTCGGCGCAGCATGACAAGCACCACCAGCGCGGCGACGCCGGTGATGGCGCAGAGCACCCAGAGCAGCAGTTGCAGTGCTTCGGTCTGCAGCGCGACCAGCCGTGCCGCGGGCAGCGTGGGAATCAGGCGCGCGGCCTGCCCCAGGTCGCCGGCGGCCAGCGCGGCCGCCGCCGCCGGAGCGTGGTCGCCCGCTGCGCCCATGTGCACGAGGTGCGATCGACTCAAGGCGGCGAGCAGGGCACCCACCAGCGCCAGCGCGATGCCTTCGCCGGCCACGCGCATCGTGCCGAAGATGCCTGCGGCCATGCCGGCGCGTGAGGTGGGCACGACGCTAACCGACAGCGCATCCATCAGCCCCCAGGGCAGGCCCGTGCCGGCGCCGATCACCAGCAGCGGCGCCACCAGACTGGCCGGCGGGCCGCCGATCCGGCTCGCCAGCCAGGCCAGCCCCAGCGCCGCCACGAGCAGGCCCAGCCCGCACAGGGCGCC
The DNA here is from genome assembly GCF_037153335.1 of Pseudoxanthomonas sp. USHLN014. NCBI lineage: Bacteria > Pseudomonadati > Pseudomonadota > Gammaproteobacteria > Lysobacterales > Lysobacteraceae > Pseudoxanthomonas > Pseudoxanthomonas sp. USHLN014. The sequence continues at coordinate 16,052 of NZ_JBBCKO010000014.1, read as the reverse complement.
CGCGGACACCTCGCGCGCGAGCCGTGCGGCCAGCATCGGCACGCCCAGCATCGGCGCCGACAGAGCCAGCATCACCAGTCCCGCACGCGCCGGGTCGAGACCTTCGATGCCGATCAGGTGCAGGGGCAGCAGCACCAGCAGGACGACATAGCCATAGCAGGTGGCCACCGGCAGCACCTGCACCCCGACGAAGCGCGCATAGCGAAACAGCGAGAGGTCGAGCATCGGCTGCGGACGACGGCACTCGATCGCGATGAAGAGCGCCAGCAGCGCCAGGCTCGCGCCTGCGCAGCCCAGCGTGCCGGCGCCGAGCCAGCCATGCAGCGGCACCTGCATCAGAGCCAGGGTCAGCAGCGAAACGGTCGCGGTGAAGGCCGCTGCGCCCGGCCAGTCCAATGGCCCACTCGAAGGCGCCCGGCTTTCCCGCATGGCGCGGCGCGCCAGCCACCAGGCCGGACCCGCCAGCAGCGCGCCGGCGGCGAACACCGCCCGCCAGCCAAGCCAGACCACCAGGCTGCCCGCTAGCAGCGGCCCGATCGCCAGGCCGGTGCCGAAGGTGGTGCCCAGCAGGCTGAAGGCGCGCAGGCGCGCCGGGCCCTCGAAGCGCTGGGCCAGCGCCGCGCTGCCGCTGGCCAGGGACGCGGCGGCGGCGACGCCCTGGCAGGCGCGCAGCAGATCCAGCCACAGCAGGCTGGGCGCCAGGCACAGCAGCACCGAGCTGGCCGCGAACCCGGCCGTGCCGGCCAGGAACAGACGCCGCCGGCCGAAGCGGTCGGCCAGCGCGCCGGCCACCATCAGCAGGCTGCCGAAGGCCAGCATGAAGGCATTGGTGACCCAGTTCAGGGCCGCGGCGCTGCCGCGCAGATCGTGGGCGATGGCCGGCACGGCCAGCGCGCCGGCGGAAAAGCTCAGCGGCATGGCCAGGGCGACGGCGCAGACGGCCAGCAGCAACAGGCCGCCATGCGCGACAGGGGATGGGGAGGAGACGTGGGACATGGCATCAGGGCGCGGAAAACGTCCTGACACGCTATGGCGTATGCAACGCTCGAAAAACCACCAGGATTTCCGTAGATTGAGGAAAAAATCTCCGCAATAGCCGCGGCATGGATCAGTTGTCCGCCATCAACGTCTTCGTCAAGGCCGCCGAGCTGCGCAGCTTCGTCGCCGCCGGTGCTTCGCTCGGCCTGTCGGCGTCGGCGGTGGGCAAGCGGATCGCCGCGCTGGAGCAATCGCTGGGCGCGCGTCTGTTCCAGCGGACCACGCGCCGCATCGTGCTGACCGAGTCCGGCCACCTGTTCCTGGAGCGCTGCCGCCGCATCCTGGATGAGCTGCAGGATGCCCAGGCCATGCTGTCGCAGGCCCAGCGCACGCCGCGCGGCACCCTGCGCATCGGCCTGCCGGTGATCGGCTACCGGTTCCTGCTGCCGCTGCTGCCCGAGTTCCGCCGCCTTTATCCGCAGGTCGAGCTCGACCTGGACTTCAACGACCGCATCGTGGATGTCGTCGAATCGGGCATGGACGCGGTGATCCGCAGCGGCGTGCTGCCCGATTCCAGCCTGATGTCGCGGCGGCTCGGACCGTTCCACTTCGTCCTGTGCGCATCGCCGGACTACCTGGCCCTGCGCGGCACGCCCCGCACCCCGGCGCAACTGCAGGCGCATGACGCGCTGCGCTTCCGCTTCCCGACCACCGGCAAGCTGCAGCCCTGGTCGCTGTCGGGGGTCGAAGGCGATGCGGGTCAGTCGGTGAGCGCCGTGCTGACCTGCAACAACATGGAGGCCTTGCGCGCGGCGGCCATCGGCGGCATGGGCATCGCCTACATGCCCGAGTTCCTCGCCCGCGATGCGATCGAGGACGGGCGCCTGGTGTCCGTGCTGCCGGCCTTCATGGAGACACCGGGGCAGTTCTCCATCCTGTGGCCGTCCAGCCGCCAGCTCTCGCCGAAGCTGCGCGTCTGGGTGGACTTCCTCAGCGAGCGGCTGTTGGTCTCGCCCTGAAGTTCGGGAACGCGCGAGCGGCGCCGATCGTCAGCGCTGCAGGTCCGCCCACACCAGGTGATGGTCGCTGCCATCGGCGATGGCCGCGTGCGGATCGTCGCTGGCGGGCCAGAACACGCCGCCGCCCAGGTACGAGAAGCCTACCGACGGCAGCACGTAGTCCAGCCGCATCGCGCCGGCCTTGGGGCCGAAGTCGCCGGTGACCTGGGCCGGGGCGCCGCGATGGGCGATGCCCTTGGCGGCATAGGCGCGCGCGGTCGCCTCGCCGCCGGCGCTGGTCGGCGTGGGATGGCGCAGCACGCGCGGATGTTCGAGCAGTTCGACGATGGCCTCATGGCGACCGTCGCCGTCGACCGGGTCGTTGTTGAGATCGCCGGCGATGACGAACCGCGCGTCCGCCTCCAGCCCGCCGCAGCGGCCGGCGTCGTCGCACAGCCAGGCGGCGCTAGGCGCGTTGTCCAGGTAATGGCCCCACAGCGCGATTTCCTGCGCATTGCGCGCGCCGTTGCGGTCCTCCGGCCCGTCGAACACCGGCGGAGTCGGATGCGAGACCAGGAAGTGAACCACGCCGCCCGGTGTGCGCACCGGCACGTCCCAATGCGACTTGGACGACAGCCGCAGCTGCGGCCAGGCCACGGCCGAATACCAGGGCTTGCCGTTGCGCGGATCGATCGGATTGGCGGCGCCGGGCACCTGCGACCACTTCAGCAGGCGGAAGCTGCGCACCGCGTCCGCATCGATCGGATACTTGGACAGCACCAGCATCCCGTACTGCCCCGGATGCAGGCCATAGCCCCAGGCATCGTTGCCGCCCGCGCGTCCCGGTCCGCCGACCTGGCCATCGTTGTCCAGGTCCAGGCCACTGGGCACGCCGGTGTTGACCTCGGCCAGATAGCGGTAGGGATAGCGCAGCGGCGCGCCGCCGCCGGGCTGGGCGACTTCGAGGAAACGATGCTGGAACAGATCGGCCGCGCGCTGCGCCGGGTCGTAGTCGAACTCGTTGAGCAGCACCAGATCGGGCCGCACGACCTGCAGCACCGCGGCGATCTTGCGCGCGTGCGCGCTGTCGCCTTCCAGTTCGGCGATCAGCCCGCCGGCTTGGTCCGAATACAGCGAGGTGTTGTAGGTCGCCACCCGCAGCGGAGTAGAGGGGGCGGGCGGCACGGAAGCATCGTGCGCGCAGCCGGCAAGCGTGGACAGGGCCATCAGGCAGAGCAGGGAAGTCAGTCGCATCGCAGGATTCTATGCGCCGCAGATGACACCCGGCGCCTGGCTAGCCTTCAACGCCCGTCATTCCCGCGAAGGCGGGACTCCAGCGACTTTCGCACGTAGGCGCCAACGTCCTTGGGTTCCCGCTTTCGCGGGAACGACGATGGGGTGGGTCAGCGACTAGCCGGCCACATCCTCGATGCGGTCCCAAGTGCGTCCGTCGAAGGCTTCCAGCGGCGCGAACCGGCGCTTGTAGGCCATCTTGCGGTGGCCATCGATCCAGTAGCCCAGGTACAGATGCGTGCGCAGGTCGCGTCGGGCCCAGTCGATCTGGCGCAGGATCGCCAGCGTGCCCAGGCTGCGTGCGGCCAGGTCCGGGTCGAAGAAGGTGTACACCGCCGACAGGGCGCCGGGCACCAGGTCGGTGACGGCCACCGCGATCAGCCGGCCGTCCTCGCGCAGTTCCAGGAAGCGTGTCTGCGACCAGCGTCCGACCAGGAACTGTTCGAACTCGTTCGCGCCGTGATCGTCCATGCCCCCGCCGACATGGCGGCTGGTGAGGTAGCGCTGGTACAGGGCCAGATGCTCCTCGCTGCGCTGGGCGGGCACCACGCGCGCCTCGACCCCCGCATTGCGCGCCGCGCAGCGACGCTGGCTGCGGTCGGGCGTGAAATGCGCCACCGGGATGCGCACCGGTACGCATGCGCGGCAGCCATGGCAATGCGGGCGATAGACCAGATCGCCGGAGCGGCGGAAGCCCCACGACAGCGCGGTCGGGTAGAACATCGGCAGGCGCGGATCGCGCGGGTCGAGCACCAGGTCGCGCGCCGTGCGCTCGGGCCAGTAGCCGCAGGCATGTTCGCCGGTATGGAACAGCCGCACGTCGTCGCGCGGCGGCAGGGCGCCGCTGCCCATCATGCCGCGCCTCCTTCTCCCCGCGCGCCGCACGCGCGCCGCGGCGGATCGGCGTTGCAGAGCGGATGGGGCAGGAGCATCGGCATGGCCTCAGCATACTGTGCCCTCGCCGTCCCGCCATGTGAGATCGGGTCTGCGTCGGGGCGCGGGCAGACGACCTGCCGCCCGCCGCCGCCATCGCCGCTGGTCGGCGCCTCGTCTTGACGCGGCTGTCCGCCGTCTTAATGCGCCCTTGCCTGGGGTCAACGCGGGCCGCGATGCGGCGTTCTCCTTGCCAGTGGCACGTTGCCACGACACTGGAAGGAAGCACGCATGCGCAAGACCCTGATCGCGTTTTCCATAGTCGCTGCGCTGGGCGCCGGCACGGCCTGGGCCGCTGGCCAGGACGCCGGCACACCGCCCCCGCCGCCGCCGCCGTCGCCCAAGGCCCTGGACACCAACCAGGACGGCAAGATCAGCCGTGCCGAAGCCGCCGCCAACCCTTGGCTGGCCAAGCAGTTCGACGCCCTGGACAAGAACAAGGACGGCTTCCTGAGCCGCGACGAGTTGCCGCGCCCGCCGCGCGGTGAACGCGGCCACGGCCCGGGCCCCGATGGCTGGCTGTCCAGGCTGGATACCAACCACGACGGCCGCATCAGCGCCGCCGAAGCCAAGGCCGATCCCAAGTTCGCCGCTCGCTTCGCGGAGATGGACGTCAACAAGGATGGGTTCGTCGACAAGGCCGACTTCGAACAGAAGATCAAGCAGCGTCGCGACGAATGGTTCGCCAAGGCCGACACCAACAAGGACGGCCTGTTGAGCAAGGCCGAGTTCGACGCGGCCAAGCCGGACCGCCCGATGCATGGTCCGGGCGACGAGCGCGGTCCGCGTGGGCATCGCGGTGGCCCGGACGGCGTGCCGCCGCCCCCGCCGCCGCCGGCCGACGCACCGGCCAAGTCGTAACGGGTCGATGGCGGTTCAAGCAGCCCCGCGCCGGTAACGGCGCGGGGTTTTGCTTTTCAGGACGACCACGCCTCGACGCATGGCGCGGTCCTTCCCAGGTGCTCCTGCCTCAGAACGGCAGGCGACCGCTGGCCATCATCCCCCAGACCAGGCCGCCGCCGCCCAGCGCCATGCCCAGCACGAAGCCGGCCCAGGCCATCCAGCGCTCGCGGCGGCGATCGCGCGCGGCCTTGACCGGATCGCGCTGCGCTTCCACGGCATGGCGCCGCGCCTTGATGCGCGGCTCGATCACCAGCCCCAGGTAGCTGACGCCGCCGAACAGTCCCAGCGTCAGCAGCAGCGGCACCAGCCAGCCGTGGCCCCAGGACGCATAGGCGAGCATGCCCAGGACGAAGGCCAGCGAAAGCAGCGCGCTCAGCGCCGCGCTGCGCTTGAGTTGCGTGCGTTCGTGCTCATCCAGTGCGCCGCGCAGGTTGCGCTTGAGGCCCAGCCAGACGCCCAGGCCCGCGCCGGCCGCGCCGATCCCGATGCTGCCCAGGCCGCCCAGCAGCAGCTTGCCCACGGACTTGGCGCCGACCGACCCGGCCAGCCCCAGCGCGGTGGCCGCCGCGGCCGGCGGCGTGCCGACCGTCAGCGCGCTGGTCACGACCAGGGCGAAGGCCGCCGCCGGCGCCGAGCCGCGCGCGAATTCGCCGAAGCGCGCCAGCAGCTCGCTGCGCACCTGCTCGCGCGCCCGCGACAGGCGCTTGCGCACGGCCGCGTCCGACAGGCCCAGCAGCGCGGCGACCTGCTGCGAGCTCTGGCCCTCGCGGTAGTACAGCAGCAGCGTCTCGCGGCTCTCGGCGGGCAGGGCGTCGATGAGTGCCAGCGCGGCGGTCTCCTGTTCGGTGACCAGCAGCCGTTCGCCGGGTTCGGGCGCGGGATCGGCGGCGATGGCGATGGCCAGCTCGGCGTCCTGCCCGGTCATGGCGGCGTACTTGCGCGCGCGCAGGTGGTCGCGGGCCAGGTTGCGGGTGATCTGCCGCAGCCAGGGCAGGAAGCTGTCGTGGTTCTTCAGCCGGTCCAGTCGCTGCCAGGCGCGCAGGAAGGCCTCCTGGGCGATGTCCTCGCTGGCCGCCACATCGCGCGTGATCGACAGGGCGATGGCGGTGATCGTGTTCTGGCAGGCCGACACGATCCGGCCGTAGGCGGCCGTGTCGCCGCGCCGGGCGGCGGGCAGTTCGTGGTGCAGCGTGGCATCCAGGGTCAGGGCCTGCATGGCAAGGCTTCCAGTCGAAATCCTCGTTCCATGACGCGCCGGCCCGGCGGATGTGACCGGATCAGCGCGGCGGCGAAGCCGGCGGCAGCATCGGGATGCGCACGCGCTGCTCGTCGTCCTTCAGCCCATCGTCCTGCGGCGTGCGCGCCTGGCGGGCGGCCGCCTGCGCGGCCGCTTGCGCTTCTGCCTGCGCCTGCTGGCGTAGGGCGCGGTGGTGCAGGAAGGTGAACGCCGCCGCGGCCACGATCAGCGCCAGCAGCACCAGGCGGATGCGCAGCGCCCAGCGGCGCTTGTTGTGGACGTCCTGGTCCGGCTCGGCGAAGGCCAGCGGCTGCGCCACGCCGGGCCGGGTGGTCTCCAGCAGGCCCTGGGCGCGCAGCAGTTCGCGCGCGCGCAGCTGGTCGTCGGCATGGCGCACCCACACGGTGGGCTGCTTGGCCTTGGGCGTGGGGTCGGAATACTTGAACTGGCTGCCGCGTCGGCCGTGATAGGAGCGGCCGTTGCTGATGTAGGTGGCGATGCCGGCCTGCTCGAGCAGCTGGGCCACGCCCTCGACGGTTTCCACGCGCTGGCTGGTGAAGATCTGGCGCACGGGGCTGCCTTATTCCTTGGCCGGCACGTGGGCCGCATCGCCGGCGCTGGGGACCACGCGGATCAGGCCCTCCTGCGCGGTGCTGGCCACCAGCCGACCGGCGCGGTCGAAGATCAGCCCGCGCGCCATGCCGCGCGCGTTCTGCATGGTCGGGCTGTCGATGGCGTACAGCAGCCAGTCGTCGGCGCGGAACGGGCGATGGAACCAGATCGCATGGTCCAGCGAGGCCATCTGCACATTCGGCTGGTAGTAGCTGATGCCGTGCGGGAAGTTGGCCGTGCCCAGCAGCTGGTAGTCCGAGGCATAGGCCAGCAGCGTGCGGTGCAGCTCGGGCGAATCGCCGACCCGCTCGGACAGCCGGAACCAGAACTGCTGCCGCGGCGGCAGGCGCTGCGGGTCCAGCTCGTTGCGCGGCTGCACGTGGCGGAACTCGAACGGCCCCAGCCGGTTGAGCCAGCGCTGCACCTTGGGCGGCAGGGTGGCCATCACCTGCGGCGGCACCGAGGGCTGCTCGTCGATGTCCTCCGGCGCCGGCACCTGCGGCATCTCCGGCTGGTGCTCGACCCCGGGCTCGTCGCCCTGGAAGGACGCGGCGCAGAAGAAGATCACCTTGCCGTGCTGGATCGCCGTGACCCGGCGCACCGAGAAGCTGCCGCCGTCGCGGGTGCGGTCCACGTCGTAGACGATCGGCGCTTCCACGTCGCCTGCGCGCAGGAAGTAGGCGTGCAGCGAATGCGCACGGCGCTGGGCGGCCGGGTCGACCGTGGCCTGCGCCGCCGACAGGGCCTGGCCCAGCACCTGGCCGCCGAACACGTACTTGGTGCCGATGTCCCGGCTTTGGCCGCGGAAGAGATTCTCCTCCAGGCGCTCCAGGCTGAGCAGTTCGATCAGTTCGGCGACGACGGGTTCGGGGGACACGGGCGGGCGCGGGCGGGCAGGTGGGCCGGCAGTATAGCGGCGGCGTCCGCGGGCCTCGTTGCCCGCCGCGGCGGGCTTTGCGCTACCATGCAGGTCCGTTTCGACGATGAGTCAGGTGGCCCGCGCCCCGCGCCGGCCGAGCGTGCGACATGAGCACTACCACCGCCCACCGCTGATCCACGCACATGGTCACCTGCAAGGGCGCCCGTGTGGCGCCCTTTGTGTTTGCGCAGACCCGTCCCCAGATGTCCTCGCCCCCCGACGCCCGGTCGTCGGCGCGGCCCCAAGTCCCTGAAAAGCCCATGATCACGATCACGCTCCCCGATGGCAGCCGCCGTCAGTTCGATGCCCCCGTTTCCGTCATGCAGGTCGCCCAGTCGATCGGCGCGGGCCTGGCCAAGGCCACCGTCGCCGGCGCCGTGGACGGCGTGCTGGTCGATGCCAGCGACGTCATCGACCACGACGCGACCCTGCGCATCATCACGCCCAAGGACGAGGAAGGCGTGGAGATCATCCGCCATTCCGCCGCGCACCTGGTCGGCCATGCGGTCAAGCAGCTCTACCCGGACGTGAAGATGGTCATCGGCCCGGTGATCGCCGAGGGCTTCTACTACGACATCTATTCCGAGCGCCCCTTCACGCCTGAGGACATGGCCGCCATCGAGGCGCGCATGGCCGAGCTGATCGCGCAGGACTACGACGTGATCAAGCGCATGACCCCGCGTGCCGAGGTGATCGAAATCTTCAAGGCCCGCGGCGAGGACTACAAGCTGCGCCTGATCGAGGACATGCCCGAGGACATCCAGGCCATGGGCATGTACTACCACCAGGAATACGTGGACATGTGCCGCGGCCCGCACGTGCCCAACACGCGCTTCCTCAAGGCCTTCAAGCTGACCCGGATCTCCGGCGCCTACTGGCGCGGCGATGCCAAGAACGAGCAGCTGCAGCGCATCTACGGCACGGCCTGGGCCGACAAGAAGCAGCTGGACGCCTACATCCAGCGCATCGAGGAGGCCGAGAAGCGCGACCACCGCCGCATCGGCAAGCAGCAGGACCTGTTCCACCTGCAGGAAGAGGGCCCGGGCCTGGTGTTCTGGCATCCCAAGGGCTGGGCGCTGTGGCAGGTGGTCGAGCAGTACATGCGCCGGGTCTATCGCGAGAGCGGCTACGGCGAGGTGCGCTGTCCGCAGATCCTGGACGTGTCGCTGTGGCAGAAGTCGGGCCACTGGGACAACTACAAGGAGAACATGTTCTTCACCGAGTCGGAGAAGCGCACCTACGCGGTCAAGCCGATGAACTGCCCGGGCCACGTCCAGGTGTTCAACCAGGGCCTGCACAGCTATCGCGACCTGCCGATCCGCTACGGCGAGTTCGGCGCCTGCCATCGCAACGAGCCCTCCGGCGCGCTGCACGGCATCCTGCGCGTGCGCGGCTTCACCCAGGACGACGGCCACATCTTCTGCACCGAGGCCCAGATCGAGGCCGAGGTCACCGCCTTCCACCAGCAGGCGCTGAAGGTGTACGCCGACTTCGGTTTCGAGGACATCCAGATCAAGATCGCCCTGCGTCCCGAATCGCGCCTGGGCGACGACGCCACCTGGGACAAGGCCGAGGACGCGCTGCGTTCGGCCCTGCGCAGCTGCGGGGTGGAATGGCAGGAACTGCCCGGCGAAGGCGCCTTCTACGGCCCCAAGATCGAGTACCACCTGCGCGACGCCATCGGCCGCACCTGGCAGTTGGGCACGATGCAGGTCGATTTCATGATGCCCGGCCGCCTGGGTGCCGAGTACGTGGACGAAAACAGCCAGAAACGGCACCCGGTCATGCTGCACCGGGCCATCGTCGGCTCGATGGAGCGCTTCATCGGCATCCTGATCGAGCACCACGCCGGGGCCTTCCCGGCCTGGCTGGCCCCGGTCCAGGCGGTGGTCGCCAACATCACCGACGCCCAGGCGCCGTACGTCGAGCAGGTGGCGAAAACCCTTTCAAATCAAGGTTTCCGCGTGGTTTCGGATTTGCGGAACGAAAAGATCGGCTATAAGATCCGCGAACACACGCTGCAGCGGGTGCCGTATCTGCTGGTGGTCGGAGACCGCGAGAGGGACAATGGCGCCGTGGCCGTGCGCACGCGCACAGGCGAGGATTTGGGCACAATGTCGGTCCAGGCCTTCGCCGAACGCCTCGCGGCCGAGCAAGCGGCCTGACCTTTAAGGAACCGGCACGTCAGGGGTGCCGGCCCCATTCCATCACGGAGACTGCAACATCAGTACCCCCGATAACAAGCAAAACCGCAAGAACCAGGAGATCCGCGTCCCGCGCGTGCGCGTGATCGGCAGCGACGGCGAAATGATCGGCGTGCTCTCGCGCGACGAGGCGCTGTCCATGGCCGAGGACGAGGGTCTGGACCTGGTCGAGATCCAGCCGCAGGCCGATCCGCCGGTGTGCAAGATCATGGACTTCGGCAAGTTCAAGTTCGAAGCCCAGAAGAAGGCCAACGAGGCCAAGAAGAAGACCAAGCAGGTCGAGATCAAGGAACTCAAGTTCCGCCCCGTCACCGACGAGGGCGACTACCAGATCAAGCTGCGCAACATGCGCCGTTTCCTGGAAGAGGGCGACAAGGTCAAGGTCAACATCCGCTTCCGTGGCCGCGAAATGAGCCACCAGGAGCTGGGTCGCGAGATGGCCTCGCGCATCGAGCGCGACCTGGGCGAGGACATCATCATCGAGTCCCGTCCGCGCCTGGAAGGCCGGCAGATGGTCATGATGATCGCGCCGAAGAAGAAGCAGTAAGCCTGCCCTGGCGCCCCCTCGCGGGCGCCGTGTGGCGCAAGCCGCCTGACCGGGCCCGCGCCCGGTTCATCAAACTGGCCCTTTGCGAACCTGCTGATTTGCAAGGAAATCGCCGGCCATGTATGATGCGCGGCCCGGTTTATCGCCGGGCGGCCGAAAGGCCATAGGAACCTGTCGCCGATCCGTTCCGGATCAGCGACTTACCAGCCGGTTGGGGCAGGACGGAAAGCGTGGCGCAGGCCACCGCCCAAGCCAGTTATCGAAACCCACAAGGATCTAGCAATGCCCAAGATCAAGACCCACCGGGCGGCGGCGAAGCGTTTCCGCAAGACCGCCTCCGGCAAGTTCAAGGCTGGCCACGCCAACCGTAGCCACATCCTCACCAAGAAGGCGACCAAGCGGAAGCGTGGTCTTCGTGCGACGAACATCATTCGCGCCGAAGATTCCGGCCGTCTGAACCGCATGCTGCCCTACCTCTGAGGAACTAGACCATGGCACGAGTCAAGCGTGGTGTGACCGCACGTCGCCGTCACAAGAAGATCATCAGCCAGGCCAAGGGCTACTACAACGCGCGCCGCAAGGTGTTCCGCGTCGCCAAGCAGGCCGTCATCAAGGCCCAGCAGTACGCCTACATCGGCCGCAAGCAGAAGAAGCGCAACTTCCGTTCGCTGTGGATCACCCGCATCAACGCGGCGGCCCGCATCAACGGTCTGAGCTACAGCCGTTTCATGAACGGCCTGCTGAAGGCTGGCATCACCCTGGACCGCAAGGTCCTGGCCGACATCGCCGTCCACGACGCCGCCGGTTTTGCGGCGCTGGCTGAAAAGGCCAAGGGCGCGCTCGCGGCATAAGTGTCGATCCATCGAAGTGGCCGCCGTGCGCGGCGCTTCGGCGGAAACAGCATTGCATGCATGGGGAAGGGCGCGAGTCCTTCCCCATTTTGTTTTGGGCGACCCGAAGGCGTGAGCCGGGTCGCCGCCGGACTCCTACCAGGACCTCCAAGGACCGATGAGCCAAATCGAATCCCTCACCGCGCAGGCGCTGGCCGACATCGCCGCCGCCACCGCGCCCGATGCGGTCGAATCCCTGCGCGTGGCGCTGCTGGGCAAGAACGGCCAGGTCACCGCCCAGCTCAAGGCGCTCGGCACGCTGCCGGCCGATCAGCGCAAGGCCGCCGGCGAAGCCATCAACCGCGCGCGCGACGCCATCGCCCAGGCGCTGTCCGAACGCAAGACCGTGCTGGAGGACGCCGCGCTGGACGCGCGCCTGGCCGGCGAGGCGATCGATGTGACCTTGCCGGGCCGCGACGGCACGCGCGGCGGCCTGCATCCGATCAGCCGCACCATCGAGCGCATCGCCGAGATCTTCGGCCGGCTGGGCTACGAGCTGGCCGACGGCCCGGAGATCGAGGACGATTGGCACAACTTCGAGGCGCTGAACTTCCCGCCGCACCATCCGGCGCGCGCCATGCACGACACCTTCTACTTCGGCGATGGCCGCCTGCTGCGCACCCACACCTCCGGCGTGCAGGTGCGCTACATGGGCGAGCACGCTCCGCCGCTGCGCATGATCGCGCTGGGCAAGGTGTATCGCAGCGACAGCGACCAGACCCATTCGCCCATGTTCCACCAGTGCGAGGGCCTGCTGGTGGACGAGCATTCGACCTTCGCCGACCTCAAGGGCACCTTGAGCGAGTTCGTGCGGGCCTTCTTCGAGCGCGATTTCGAGATGCGCTTCCGCCCCAGCTACTTCCCCTTCGTCGAACCCGGCGCGGAAGTGGACATCGCCTGGCAGCAGCCCGACGGCAGCACGCGCTGGCTGGAGGTGCTGGGCTGCGGCATGGTCCACCCGAACGTGCTGCGCAGCGTGGGCATCGACCCGGAGCGCTACACCGGCTTCGCCTTCGGCATGGGCGTGGAGCGCTTCGCGATGCTGCGCTACGGCGTGAGCGATCTGCGCGCGTTCTTCGAGAACGATGTGCGGTTCCTCAGGCAGTTCGCCTGAGGCTGGGAGTCGGGAAACGGGAATCGGGAATGGAAAAGAGCAAAGGCCAGTCCCCCTCACCGTCTCCGCCCCAGTAGTTCGCGCCTCCGATTCCCCATTCCTCATTCCCCATTCCCAGCCCCTATGAAATTCAGCGAAAACTGGCTGCGCAGCCATGTCCCCACCGGCGCCACGCGCGAGGAACTGTCGGCGACGCTGACCGCCATCGGCCTGGAGGTCGAGGACGTCACCGCGCTGGGCGAAGGCCTGGACAAGGTGGTGGTGGCGCGCATCGTCGACTGCGCCCGTCATCCGGAAGCCGACCGCCTGCAGATCTGTCAGGTCGATGCCGGCACCGGCGAGCGCCTGCCGATCGTGTGCGGCGCGCCCAATGCGCGCCCCGGGCTGGTCGCGCCGCTGGCGATGGTCGGCGCCAGGCTGGGTGAGATCTCGATCAAGGCCGCCAAGCTGCGCGGCGTGGACTCCAACGGCATGCTCTGCTCGGCCAAGGAGCTGGGCGTGGATGCCGACGCCTCCGGCCTGCTGGAGCTGCCGGACGATGCCCCGCTGGGGACGCCGATCGCCGACTACCTGGGCCTGCCCGATGCCAGCATCGAGATCAAGCTGACGCCCAACCGCGCCGACTGCTTCAGCGTGCGCGGCATCGCCTTCGACGTGGCCGCCGCCAGCGGCAGCGACGTGGTGCCGTTCGACGCCACGCCGGTGCCTGCCGTGCACGAGCATGCGCTGCGGGTGACGCTGGACGCCGGCGCCGATGCGCCGCGCTACTGCGGCCGCGTCATCGAGGGCGTCGATCCGACCCGCGTCACGCCGATCTGGATGGCCGAGCGCCTGCGCCGCAGCGGCGTGCGCCCGGTGTCGCTGCTGGTGGACATCACCCAGTACGTGATGCTGGAGCTGGGCCAGCCGATGCATGCCTTCGACCGCGATCTGCTGACCGGTCCGGTCGGCGTGCGCCACGGCCGCAGCGGCGAGTCGCTGCAGCTGCTCGATGGCCGCACCGCGGCGCTGGACGATGGCTTCCTGGTGATCACCGATGCCGATCGTCCGGTCGCGCTGGCCGGCATCATGGGCGGGCAGGACACCAAGGTGAGCGATGCCACGCGCAACGTGTTCCTGGAGTCGGCCTACTTCGCGCCGGCCGCCATCATCGGCCGCGGCCGGCGCCTGGGCCTGCATACCGATGCCTCGCATCGCTACGAGCGCGGCGTCGATCCGGCGCTGGCGCCGCAGGCCATCGAGGTGGCCACGCGCCTGATCGTCGAGCTGGCCGGTGGCCAGCCCGGCCCGGTCGTGCAGGCGGCGCTGGATCAGCATCTGCCCACGCCGGCGCCGATCGCGCTGCGCCGCGCCCGCGTGGCGCGCGTGCTCGGTCTGGAGATCCCGGACGCCGAAATCGAGCGCATCCTGCGCGCGCTGGGCATGCGGGTCGACGCCACCGACGCGGGCTGGTCGGTGGTCGCGCCCAGCCGGCGCTTCGACATCGGCATCGAAGAAGACCTGATCGAGGAACTGGCCCGCATCCACGGCTACGACCGCATCCCGGCCACGCTGCCCGGCGGCGCCACCCGCATCGCCGCCGACAGCGAGACCCGGCTGGACCAGGCCACCGTGCGCCGCCAGCTGGCCGCGCGCGATCTGCTGGAGACGGTCAACTTCGCCTTCGTCGACGCCCAACTGCTGGCGCGCTGGGAGCTGACCGAAGGCGCGGTGCCGCTGGCCAATCCGCTCAGCAGTGAGCTGGGCGTGATGCGCACCTCCCTGTTGCCCGGTCTGGTCGCCGCCCTGCAGCGCAATGCGGCGCGCCAGACCAGCCGGATCCGCCTGTTCGAGCTGGGCAATGTGTTCGCCGCGGCCGGGCAGGGCGAGGCGCCGCGCGAGACGCTGCGCATCGCCGCCGCGGTCTGCGGCGACGCGCATGCCGAGCAGTGGGGCGTGCCGGCGCGCGCGGTGGATTTCCACGACCTCAAGGGCGACCTGGAGAGCCTGGCGGCGGCGTCGGGCGCGGCGCTGACGTTCGAGCCGGCGAGCGAGGGCTTCGGCCATCCGGGTCGCTCGGCGCGGGTGCTGCGCGAGGGGCGGGTGATCGGCTGGATCGGGCAGCTGCATCCGCGCCTGCTCAAGGCGCTGGACCTGGATCTGCCGGTGCTGGCGTTCGAACTGGACCTGGCGCCGCTGGTCCAGCGCCAGATCCCGCGTGCGGGCGAGCTCTCGCGCTTCCCGTCGGTGCGCCGCGACCTGGCCTTCACCGTGGCCGAGGCGGTGCCCTTCGCCGCCATTGAGCGGACGGTGTGGAAGGCGGCCGGCCCGCTGCTCAGGCAGGTGCTGCTGTTCGACCGCTACGTCGGCGCCGGGGTCGAAACCGGTCAAAAGAGCCTCGCTATGGGCTTGATTTTGCAGGACAACACGCGCACATTGAACGATCGCGATGTGGACGAGGTGGTCGCCGCAACGGTGGCCGCCCTGGCGCAGGAACACGGCGCCGGCATGCGCGGATGAGGCTCTCGGGGAAATACCAATGGCATTGACCAAAGCGGAGATGGCCGAACGCCTGTTCGACGAAGTCGGTCTGAACAAGCGCGAGGCCAAGGAATTCGTCGACGCGTACTTCGACGTGCTGCGTGACGCCCTGGAACAGGGGCGCCAGGTCAAGCTGTCCGGCTTCGGCAATTTCGACCTGCGGCGCAAGAACCAGCGCCCGGGCCGCAACCCCAAGACCGGCGAGGAGATCCCGATCTCCGCCCGCACCGTGGTCACCTTCCGCCCGGGCCAGAAACTCAAGGAACGCGTCGAGGCGTACGCAGGAGGCAACCCGAATGCTTGATCCCGGCAGCAACAAGGAATTGCCGCCGATCCCGGCCAAGCGCTACTTCACCATCGGTGAGGTGTCCGAGCTGTGCGACGTCAAGCCGCACGTGCTGCGCTACTGGGAGACCGAGTTCCCCAGCCTGGAGCCGGTCAAGCGCCGCGGCAACCGGCGCTACTACCAGCGCCACGACGTGCTGATGGTCCGCCAGATCCGCGGCCTGCTCTACGAACAGGGCTATACGATCGGCGGCGCGCGCCTGCGCCTGGAAGGCGAGGGCGCCAAGCAGGAATCGGCCCTGAGCAACCAGATCGTGCGCCAGGTGCGCCTGGAGCTGGAAGAAGTCCTGCAGCTGCTGCGCCGCTGAAGGCGCGGCCGCGGCTTACGCCATTGAAGGAACGCGGTGGGGTGCCCGCCCGCGGATGAATCCGGTATGATGCGCGGCCCACCGCGACGGTGGGTGAAGTTCTTTGCGACGTCGGGGCGTAGCGCAGCCTGGTAGCGCATCTGCCTGGGGGGCAGAGGGTCGTCGGTTCAAATCCGGCCGTCCCGACCAATCGCAGCTTCAAAATCAAAGGGTTGCCGGTGCAACGCCGGCGGGCTGAAAGACCATCACCT
>NZ_JBBCKO010000013.1:0-108168 GCF_037153335.1 Pseudoxanthomonas sp. USHLN014 | reverse complement strand
TCGCGCACGGGTGGGGGCTCAACCCGACGCCCTTCAACTTGAGGCGCGTGGCTGTGGGCGGGCGGGCGGGGGCCGCGCCTAGCGAGGCAGGAGCCGAGCGCCCGAATCAGGGCAGGATGCCCTGATTGAGGGATAAGCGGCCCCCGCCCGCCGGACCGCTGCCCTTCCGAAGTCGAAGTGCCGACGCCACCTGGTCCACCGAAAGCGAGAAGCGCGGTTAGTTCGCCCCGTCGCTGCCGCTCAAGAAGCCAACCGCGACGACAGGTTGCGCAGCTTGATCGAGGTCGAGCGCGCCGCGTAACCCCACAGCCGCGGCGTGGTGGCCAGGTCCAGCACCGCCGCGGCGCGGCCCCCGTAGAGATCGGCCTTGATCTGTTCGAACTGCTGCAGCCCCTGCGCCCCCTGCTTGCAGCGCGCCAGCGCCCGCCGCAGCTCGGGCGACAGACGATCGCGATAGGCGTGCAGCAGATGGTCCACGTTGCGCAGCACCGGCTGCAGATTCATCACCGTGCGCGAATGCGGCGAGCGCGTCCTGGACACCTCGCTGTACGGCAGGGTGTACACGTAGTACGCCTCCGGCACGATGACCACGCTGGCGCCTTCCAGCAGACAGCGGATGTGCAGATCGAAGTCCTCCCCGATCTTGCAGGCCGGGTCGTAGCGCAGCGCATGCGCCTGCAGGAACTCGCGGCGCACGATCGGCTTGATCACCGGAAAATAGGCGGCGATCCGCCCCGACAGGATCTCGCGCACCTTGGGCACGTTGTCGGAGTTGCGCAGGAACGTCGCCGCATCCAGCCGCATCGGCGCGTCTCCCGGATTGAACGCCATCACCCCGACGTTGCGATCCAGATGCACATCGCGCAGCCACTGGTTGTCGCCGACCACGTCCAGCGCCTGCGCATCGGCCAGCGCGACCAGCCGCTCCAGCCGCTCCGGCAGCAGCGCATCGTCGGCATCCAGGAACGCGAGATAGCGCCCGCGCGCCTGATCGATGCCCGTGTTGCGCGCCACCGCCACGCCCCCGTTGCGCGCCTGCGTGAAGACCCGGATGCGCGCGTCCTGCGCGGCCAACGCCTGAGCCGTGGCCAGCGTGTCGTCGCCCGAGGCGTCGTCGACGATGAGAATCTCGAAGTCCTGCAGCGTCTGCTGCTGTACCGAGGCCACCGCACGGCCGATGAACTCGGCCGCGCGGTAGGCGGGAATGACGATCGAAACCAGAGGGGCCATGGGGGAGGGCTGCCTATGCGTGGGGGAGGGGTTTGCGAATCAGATGCGCGCGCAGGACCGAACTGCCCAGCGCCGCGGCGGCCATCACGCACAGGCCCATCGCGCTCAGCGCCAGGAAGATCTCCAGCCGGCCCAGGCCCATGACCCAGTGCCGCCCGAGCCCGTACAGCACGGCCAGCGTCACCAGCGCACAGGCGGCGATCGGCAGCAGATCCTGGCGCATCCAGGCGCCATAGAGGCCCGGCACCAGCCGCCGCTGCACCACCGGCGGGTAGGCCACAAAGGTCACCACCTGCACGGCACAGGTGGACAGCGCCGTGCCCATCGCCCCGTAGCGGTAGGCCGACCAGGCGATCAGCGGCGCCCCCAGCACGGCCTGCACCGTGCTCACCCGCAGGTTCAGGCGCAGGTCGCCGAAGGCGTACTGCAGGTAGTACTGGTAGGAGGTGAAGGTCAGGAACGCGATGCCGACCATGTACCAGAACAGGATCGGCGCGGCCCACTGCGCCGCGGCCAGGTTGCCGGTCCAGGCGTACATGAGCTCCTGGCCGAAGACCGCCACCATGCCGGTCAGCGGAATCATCACCACCCCGGTGAGCTGGGTGGCGCTGCGGTACAGGCGCACCAGCGGCCCGATCTCACCGCGCGAGTGCAGATACGTCAGGCGCGGGATCAGCGCACTGCTGATCGGCGAGGCCGCCAGGATCACCGCCCCGCACAGCGCGGTGACCAGCGAGAAATAGCCGTAGTCGGTCAACGGCAGCAGGCCGGACAGCAGCAGTCGGTCCAGCTGCGACAGCAGCATCCACAGCACCGAGGTATAGGCCACGCTCAGGCCGAAGGGCAGGGCGGCCACCAGCGGCGCCCGGGCGAAGCGCAGGCCGATGCGCATGGCCGTGGCCGGGAACACCTGGTAGCTGCGCCATGCCAGCACCAGCGGCTCGACCACGGCCACCACCAGCTGGAACAGGAAGAACGCCAGCGGCGTGGGGCTGACGAACTTCAGCACCGCCAGCGACCCCAGCGCCTTGACCAGCGCCAGCACGATGTTGATGGCGTTGAGCGAGACCTGCGCCTCCATGCCGTTGAGCGCGGTGCGGTAGATCGAGGCGAAGAAGCGCAGGCCGATCATCCAGCCCATCAGCGCCACGCACAGACTGACCTGGCCCGGGTCCAGCGTCTGCACCTTGAACCAGTGCGCACCGATCAGCGGACTGGCCGCACTCATACCCAGCCCGGTCACCAGTGCGATGCCGGCGAAGATCAGCTCGACGCTGCGCAGGATCCGGCGGAAGTCCGTGAAGCCCTCCGCCGTGGCGCGCGCACGCGCCACCTCGCGGTTGAGCATCGGCGACAGCCCCACGTCCAGCAGCCCCAGCCACAGCTGCAGCACCACGAAGAACCCGACCAGGCCATAGGCCTCGGCCCCCAGGTACTTCAGATAGAACGGCACGAACACGATGCCGACCAGCGTCGAGACACCCTGCCCCAGATAGTTGGCCAGCGCATTCATGCGCACGGAGGGGGAGCGGGTCATGGAATCCAGGTGTGGCCGAAAGTTGCGAGAGAACATAACGCGCGGACCGGTCTTTTTAGGACGCCGTCGCACGAATCTGTAACGTCCTGACAAAAAGGGGGTTCTCGGTCGAGGCGGTGCGAAGTCCGTGTACGCGCTCTGCCCCCTCCCTTTCGCCGCAGGCGAAGGGGAGGGCCGGGGTGGGGTGCTTTTGCTCTTGCTTCGGTGGCTTAACCGGTAAAGCCCCGACCCCTCCCCTGCGCTACGCGCAAGCGAGGGGGCTCAAACCGAAGCCCCTTAACCTGACGCGAGAGGCAGCGGGCCGGCGGGCAGGGGCCGCGCCTAGCGAGGCAGGAGCCGAGCGCCCGAATCAGGGCAGGATGCCCTGATTGAGGGATAAGCGGCCCCCGCCCGCCGGCCCGCTGCCCCTTCCGAAGCCAGAGCGCTCTCAACCGCCGCGATCCCCAAGCCGAAGGAAGAACCAAAACAAAGGGCGGCCCAAAGGCCGCCCCTTCACACCCAGGCCGCGACCAGCGCAGCCCCTACAGCGCGTAGCCGAACTGCTGCTTGAACTGGTCGTTGAACTCGTCGAAGTCGAAACGCTGGTTCTGCGTGCCCGGATGCTCGACCTTGAGCGCGCCCATCAGGTTGCCCATGCGGCCGATGGTCAGCCAGTCGCAGCCACGCTCGATGCCGAAGATCAGCCCCGCGCGGAACGCATCGCCGCAGCCGGTCGGGTCCACCACCCGGCGCTCGTGCGCCGGCGGAATGTCGTAGGTCTTGCCCGGCGTATGCACCAGCGCCCCCTTGGGGCCCTGCGTGGTGATGTAGGCCTCCACCCGCGAGACGATGTCCTGCTCGTTCCAGCCGGTGCGCTCCTGCAGCAGATTGGACTCGTAATCGTTGACGACCACGTAGTTGGCCTGCTCGATGAAGGTGCGCAGCTCCTCGCCGTTGAACAGCGGCATCGCCTGGCCCGGATCGAAGATGAAGCGGATCCCGCCTTCGGCGAACTCCTGCGAGTTCTGCAGCATGCCCTCGCGCCCGTCCGGCCCGACCAGCCCGATGGTCACCCCGGACACATCCTTCACGTGGTTTTCGTAGGACCGCATCATCGCCCCCGGATGGAAGGCGGTGATCTGGTTGTTGTCGTGATCGGTGGTGATGAAGGCCTGGGGCGTGAACAGCTCATCGATCACCTTCACACAGGACAGATCGATGCCGAGCGACTCGAAATGCTCCCGGTACGGCCCGAAGTCCTGGCCCACCGTGCCCATCGGCAGCGGCTTGCCGCCCAGCAGATGCAGGTTGTAGGCGATGTTGCCGGCGCAGCCGCCGAACTCGCGGCGCATGCGCGGGACCAGGAAGGACACATTCAGGATGTGCACCTTGTCCGGCAGGATGTGGTTCTTGAACTGGTCCGGAAACACCATGATGGTGTCGTAGGCGAGGGAACCACAGATCAGTGCGGACATTGGCTCGTGTCTGGCTGGCGTTGCGCGGCCGGCCGGCGCGGGTCGCACGCGGCAGGCTCGGGATAAGAGGAACCGACCCGACCGGGGCGGCAAACGGCGACAAGGGTATCGTCTGGGGCCGGGCAGGGCCAGACGCGCGTGCGGCGGCCGACCCGCCGAAGGTGGCCGAGGGCCTTGTTCAGCCAGCGATTTTCCTTGTATGGCGCAGGGGGGATTGCTAGGCTAGCCGACCCCTTTTTTGCCCATTTTTTCGCCAGCGGCGCAGGGCATTCGCACTTCTTTCGAAGGATCTGGTCCCCCGATGTTCAAAAAGCTGCGCGGCATGTTCTCCAACGACCTGTCCATCGACCTGGGCACGGCCAATACCCTGATCTACGTGCGCGGCCAGGGCATCGTGCTCAACGAACCCTCGGTGGTCGCCGTGCGCCAGGACCGCGCCATCGGCGGCACCCGCTCGGTCGCCGCGGTCGGCTCGGAGGCCAAGCAGATGCTGGGCCGCACCCCCGGCCACATCACCACCATCCGCCCGATGAAGGACGGCGTCATCGCCGACTTCACCTACACCGAGGCGATGCTCAAGTACTTCATCAAGAAGGTGCACAAGTCGCGCGTGCTGCGCCCCTCGCCGCGCGTGCTGGTGTGCGTGCCGGCCGGCAGCACCCAGGTCGAGCGCCGCGCGATCAAGGAATCGGCCGAAGAGGCCGGCGCCCGCGACGTCTACCTGATCGAGGAACCGATGGCCGCGGCGATCGGCGCCGGCCTGCCGGTGACCGAGGCGCGCGGCTCGATGGTCATCGACATCGGCGGCGGCACTACCGAGGTGGCGGTGATCTCGCTCAACGGCATCGTCTACTCGCAGTCGGTGCGCATCGGCGGCGACAAGTTCGACGAGTCGATCACCAACTACGTGCGCCGCAACCACGGCATGCTGATCGGCGAGGCCACCGCCGAGCGGATCAAGGTCGAACTGGGCTGCGCCTATCCGCCGCCGGTGGTGGAGGAGATGGAGATCTCCGGCCGCAACCTGGCCGAGGGCGTGCCCAAGATGATCCGGATCAACTCCAACGAGGTCCTCGAGGCCCTGCACGAGCCGCTGTCGGGCATCGTCAGCGCGGTCAAGCTGGCCCTGGAGCAGACCCCGCCGGAGCTGTGCGCCGACGTGGCCGAGCGCGGCATCGTGCTGACCGGCGGCGGCGCCCTGCTGCGCGACCTGGACAAGCTGATTTCCGAGGAAACCGGCCTGCACGTGCAGGTCGCCGACGATCCGCTGACCTGCGTGGCCCGCGGCGGCGGCCGCGCGCTGGAGCTGGTGGACATGCACGGCAACGAGTTCTTCGCGCCGGAATGAGAGCAGCGCAGGGAGCGGAGTCCAGGGGCCAGCGGCCAGTGCAAGGCGCCTGATCGTCCGTCTCCCGTGCGCGCGCCGTCGGTGCTGCCCGCGTCCGCTGTTTCCTGATCCCTGGCCTCCGACCCCTGGCCCCTGCCGAGTTCATGCCTTCCTACGCCGGCCCTCCCGTAGCCCCCCGTCCGGGCGAGATCGCCAGCTCCCTGCGGCTGCTGGCGTACCTGGCGCTGGGCGTGGCGCTGGTGATCCTGGACCACCGCGGCGGCTGGCTGGCCCAGGCCAGGCAGCAGCTGGGCTTGGCCGCGCAACCGCTGTGGTGGGTGGCCGGGCTGCCCGGCAAGCTGGGCGCGCGTCTGCAGGACGACGCGGCCACGCTGGGCCAGCTGACCGAGGAAAACCGCCGCCTGCGCGACGAGCTGCTGATCTCCAACGCGCGCCTGACCCGGCTGAGCGCGGCGGTGGCCGACAACGCCCAGCTGCGCGCCCTGCTGGGCGCGGCCGGCAACCGCGGCCTGGACGTGCAGCTGGCCGCGGTGCTCAACATCGACCTGGACCCGACCCGGCAGCGCCTGGTGATCGACGCCGGCAGCCGCGACGGCGTGCACGTGGGCCAGCCGGTGATCGACGCCGGCGGCCTGCTCGGCCAGATCGTGCAGGTGGTGCCGACCTATTCCACCGTGCTGCTGCTGACCGACCCGGACCACGCCGTGCCGGTGATGGTCCAGCGCAGCGGCGTGCGCCTGCTGGCCTCCGGCAATGGCCGCAGCGACCAGCTGCAGCTGGTCAACGTGCCGCTCAACGCCGACATCAAGGACGGCGACGTGGTGGTGACCTCCGGACTGGGCGGGCGCTTCCCGCCCGGCTTCCCGGTCGGCACCGTGGCCGACCTGCACGCCGACGACAGCCGCACCTTCCTGGTCGGCGAGCTGCGTCCGGCCGCGCACCTGGACCGCGGGCGCAATGTGCTGCTGCTCAAGGCCGCCGCGGCGGTGCCGGCGGTCCCCAATGTCGGGATGCCAGGCGAGGGACCGGAGGCCGGGGGCCAGGAGCCGGCGAAAGGCAACGGCAAGGCCAGCGGCAGGAACGACGGCGGTGGCGTGGCAGGCGCGACACTTTCGCAGCCCTCGGCATCTGCCGCTTCCGCGCCTCGCCCGGCACCTAGCGCCCAGCCCGCAACCCCAACTCCCGGCGCGTCCGCTTCTGCCCCGGCTGCCGGTTCACGCTCCCCGAGCCCGGCCCCCGCCTCTGCGCAGGAGCCCCGCCCATGAGCCGCCAGCGCAAGGGCTGGGTGCTGCCGGTGAGCGTGCTGGTGGCGCTGCTGCTGGCCCTGCTGCCGCTGCCGCCGCTGCTGCAGCCGTTGCGGCCGTACTGGCTGGCGCTGGTGCTGGCTTACTGGGTGATCGAGGAACCCGAGCGGGTCGGGCTGGGCTTCGTGTTCGTGGTCGGGCTGATCGCCGACATCAGCTTCGGTGGCTTGCTCGGCGAACAGGCGCTGCGGCTGGTGGTGATGGCCTTCATCCTGCAGCGCTTCCGCGCGCGGCTGCGCTTCTTCCCGCTCTCCCAGCAGGCGCTGGCGCTAGGCGGGCTGCTGCTCAACGACCGCATCGTCGCCAGTGCGATCCATCTGGCCATCGGCGAGCCGCTGCTGCCCTGGGCCTACTGGTGGGCGCCGCTGATCGGCATGGCGCTGTGGCCGCCGGTGTTCGTGCTGCTCGACGCGCTGCGCCTGGGCCGGCGTTCCTAAGCGGGCAGCCCTGACCATGTCGCGTCGCCGCCCGCTCAAGAACGCCCATGCCGAGGCCGACCAGTTCCGCCGGCGCGCGGCGCTGGGCTTCCTGGGCGTGTTCGTCTGCCTGGCCGGGCTGGGCGCGTGGTACTTCAAGCTGCAGGTGCTCGATCACGCCGAGTACGCCACGCGCTCGGAGGCCAACCGCATCAAGCTGCGCCCGGTGGTGCCCGCGCGCGGCAGCATCTACGACCGCAACGGCGTGCTGCTGGCTGAGAACATCCCGGCCTTCCGCCTGGACGTGGTGCCCGACCAGGCCGGCGATCCGGACGAGTGGCTGGATGCGCTGGGCAAGGTGGTGGCGCTGGATCCGGAGGAGGTCAAGCACTTCCTGGCCGTGCGCAAGGTCAGCCGCGGGTTTCGCGGCATCACCATCAAGCCCAAGCTGAGCGAGGAGGAGATCGCCGCGCTGGCGGTGGACCGCTGGCGCTTCCCGGGCGTGGAGGTGGTGCCTTACCTGACGCGCCATTACCCCTACGGACCGCTGCTGGCGCACGTCATCGGCTATGTCGGGCGCGTGGACGAGGCCGACCTGGCGCAGCTCGGTGAAGGCAATTCTGCGCTGACCCATGTCGGCAAGACCGGCCTGGAGCGCTATTACGAGCAGCAGCTGCGCGGCAAGGTCGGCTACGAGAAGGTCGAGACCAACGTGGAAGGCCGCGCCCTGGGCGTGGTCGGGCGCGTGCCGGCCCAGGCCGGCACCGACCTGAAGCTGTCCATCGACATCAAGCTGCAGCAGGCCATGACCGAGGCCTTCGGCCAATACGAGGGCGCGGCCGTGGCGATGGACCCGCGCACCGGGCAGATCCTGGGCATGGTCAGCCTGCCCAGCTACGACACCAACCTGTTCGTCAACGGCATCTCCACCCGCGACTTCAAGGCGCTCAACGAGAACCCCTCGCGCCCGCAGTTCAACCGGCTGGTGCTGGGCGGCGTGGCGCCGGGCTCGACCATCAAGCCGCTGATGGGCCTGGCCGGGCTGGACAGCGGCACGCGCCGGCCGCAGGACAAGATCCTGTCCACCGGCATGTTCTACCTGCCCGGCGTCAGCCGGGGCTGGGGCGACTCGCACCGCGGCGGCCATGGCTGGACCGACCTGCGCAAGTCCATCGCCCAGTCGGTCAACACCTACTACTACAAGCTCGCCGTGGACATGGGCATCACCCAGGTCGACGCGTACATGACCAAGTACGGCTTCGGTGCGCCTACCGGCATCGACCTGGCCGGCGAGATCGGCGGCATCGTGCCGTCGCCGGCCTACAAGATGAAGAGCCGCAAGGAGGCCTGGTATCCCGGCGATACGGTCAACATCGCCATCGGCCAGGGCGACTGGAAGGTCACCCCGCTGCAGCTGGTGCGCGCCATCTCCGGCGTGGCCGACGGCCAGCTGCGCACCCCGCGCCTGGTGATGGACACGCGCAACGGCTTCGACCAGCCCTGGCAGCCGATCGCGCCCGGCCCGACCAAGCCGATCAGCGATCGCCCGGACAATCTGCAGTGGGTGCGCGAGGGCATGATGGACACCATGCGTCCGGGCGGCAGCGGCTATGCCATCGCCGTCGGCGCGCCGTACCAGATGGCCGGCAAGACCGGCACCGCGCAGGTGGTCAGCCGCAAGGGACTGGCCGCGGTCGATCCGCGCAGCCTGCCCATGCACCTGCGTCACCGCTCGCTGTTCGAGGGCTTCGCCCCCGCCCAGGCGCCGACCATCGCCTTGGCCATCGCGGTGGAGGGCGGCGGCTACGGCGCCAGCACCGCCGCGCCGATCGCGCGCAAGATCTTCGACGCCTGGCTGCTGGGCAAGATGCCGGGCGACACGCCGGACGCGCCGGACATCGTCGTGCCCGAGGACGGCACCGACACCGGCGCCGCGCCGCCGGCCCCGTCCGAGATCCCGGGCGCGCCCGGACCGACCCCGCCGCCGGCCCCGACCGCCGCGCCGGTGCCGGCCGAGGCGCCGCGCGAACCGCAGGCCGCGCCATGACCGGCCTGCTGCGCTACCTGGGCGATCTGGTCTGGCGCTTCGCGCGCAGCCTGGACTGGGTGCTGTGCCTGGCCCTGGCCGGCGTGATGTGCTTCGGCCTGGCGGTGATGAAGAGCGCCGGCGGCGCCACCGGCGGCACCCATCTGGTGATCGCCCAGGGCATGCGCTTCGTCATCGGCGCCGGTGCGATGTGGGCGCTCTCGCGCGTGCAGATGCCGCGCCTGCGCGCCTGGACGCCGCTGATCTACGCGCTGTCCATGCTGCCGCTGCTGGCGGTGTTCGTGCTGGGCACCGGCAAGTACGGGCGCCAGTGGCTGGACCTGAAGGTGTTCTACCTGCAGCCGGCCGAACTGCTCAAGATCACCATGCCGATGATGGTGGCCTGGTACCTGTACCGCGTGCCGTTGCCGCCGCGCTTCACCACCGTGCTGATCGCCGCGGCGATCATCGGCATTCCCACCGGGCTGATCATGCTGCAGCCGGACTTCGGCACCGGCGTGCTGATCGCCGCCTCCGGCGCGTTCGCGCTGCTGCTGGCCGGGCTGCCGTGGTGGTGGGTCGGCATCGGCGTGGCCGGCGTGGCCAGCGCCGCGCCGCTGGCCTGGTTCTTCCTGCTGCGGCCCTATCAGAAGGACCGCATCATGATGTTCCTCAATCCCGAGAGCGATGCGCTGGGCGCGGGCTGGAACATCATCCAGTCCAAGATCGCCATCGGCTCGGGCGGCCTGACCGGCAAGGGCTGGGGCCTGGGCAGCCAGTCGCATCTGAACTTCATCCCCGAGCAGACCACCGACTTCGCCTTCTCGGTGCTGAGCGAGGAGTTCGGCTGGATCGGCGTGGCCACGCTGCTGACGCTGTATCTGGTGATCGTCGGGCGCTGCCTGTGGATCGCCATGCAGGCGCGCGACACCTATTCGCGCGTGCTGGCCGGCTCGCTGGGGCTGGCGTTCTTCGTCTACGTGCTGGTCAACGGCGGCATGATCTCCGGCCTGCTGCCGGTAGTGGGCGTGCCGATGCCGCTGATGAGCTACGGCGGCACCTCGGCGGTATCGCTGCTGGCCGGACTGGGCCTGGTGATGGCGGTGCGCTCGCACCGGCCGGTGAATCGCTAGCGCCTGCCTGGGCACCGATCGCAGGCCCTCGATGTCCGTCGCAATCCCGCGACGACACATGAACAAAATCGGGCAAGTGACTGACGCGACAGGGTTCATTTCCCGTTATCGCGTGCTAATCTCGGCGCCGATGATCCGACGCGCACTTGCCTGCCTGTTCACGCTCGGCCTGGTCGCCTGTGCGACCCAGCCAAGGCCTTCGACCCCGCCGAAACAGACCGCTCCGCAGCCGCGTCCCGTGCCGGCGCCGACCGGTTCCGTGCCGGCGGAGACCTCGGTCGAGCGCCGTGCCGATGCGGCGCCGGTGGACCTGACCCCGGTTCCCTTCGAGGTGGCGCGGGCCAACTTCATCCGCGACACCGCCGCGCGCTTCGGCCTGGATCCGGCCTTCATCGAGGCCACGCTGGCCCGCGCCAACTGGCGCGAGGACACGATCAAGCTGATGTCCAAGCCGGCCGAGCGCACCATCGGCTGGAACGAATACCGGCCGCGTTTCATCACCGCCTCGCGCATCAGCGCCGGGCAGGCCTTCCTGGCCGAGCATCGCGCCCAGCTCAGCCGCGTCGAGCAGCGCACCGGCGTGCCGGCCGAGATCATCGTGGCCATCCTCGGCGTGGAGACCAGCTATGGCGGCTACACCGGCAAGACGCCGGTGATCGATGCGCTCTACACGCTGGCCTTCCGCTATCCGCGCAGCGGCAATCCCGACCGCGCCCAGTACGAGGCGCGCCGCGAGCTGTTCTTCCGCGATGAGCTGGCGCAGCTGTTCGCCCTGGCCAAGGAGCAGCGGCTGGACCTGTCCACGCTCACCGGCAGCTATGCCGGGGCGATGGGGCTGGGGCAGTTCATGCCTTCCAGCTATCGCGACTTCGGTGTGGACGGCGACGGCGATGGCCGCATCGACCTGCTGACCGACCTGGACGATGTCTTCGCCTCGGTGGCCAACTACTTCGTCAAGAAGGGCGGCGCCTACGGCTGGGAACGCGGCGGCCCGGTGGCCGTGCAGGCCAGGCTGGCGCCCGACGCGGTGGAGTTCAACCCCGACGACTGGACCCCGACCTGGACGCTGGGCGAGCTGGCCACGCGCGGCTACACCCCGCTGGCGCCGGTGCCGGCCGGCGAGACCGCCACGCCGGTGACCCTGTCCACCAGCAGCGGCCCGCAGTACTGGCTGGGCTTCCGCAACTACTACGCCATTACCCGATACAACAACTCCAAAATGTACGCGATGGCCGTATGGCAACTTTCAGAAGCGATCGCCGGCCGCCCGCTGCCGCCGGCATGAAAACCTGGCTGCTCCTGGGGCTGGTGGCGACCCTGGCGGCATGCAGCAGCGCGCCGCGCAGCAAGGGCGCCAAGCCAGGCGAGGCCACCATCATCGTTCCCAAGGGCGAGAAGGCCCCGGCCGCGGTCGCCGCCGGCTGCCTGGGGCGTTACGCCCCGGCGGTCGAGGACCCGTCCACGCGCGGCGACTACACCGCCGGCGGGCTGTACAAACCCGGCGTGTCGGACAGCACGCCCACCGAAGTCCCCGACGTGGACTGCATCGCCGAGCCGACTATCGCCGCCGAGCCGCTGTCGGACTACGGCAACAAGTCGCCCTACAGCGTGCTGGGCAAGAACTACACGGTGCTCGACACCGCCGCCGATTACGAAGAGACCGGCCTGGCCTCGTACTACGGGCAGAAGTTCCATGGCCGCAAGACCTCCAACCACGAGGTCTACGACATGTACCAGTTCACCGCCGCGCACAAGACGCTGCCGCTGCCCAGCTTCGCCCTGGTGACCAACCTGGACAACGGCAAGAACGTGATCGTGCGCATCAACGACCGCGGGCCGTTCCACGATGGCCGCGTGATCGATCTGAGCTACGCCGCGGCGGTCAAGCTGGGCATCACCGGGCGCGGCACGGGCCGGGTCGAGGTCAAGGCACTGCATCCGGACGATCCCAAGCTGCCGGCGCTGCTGGCCAGCCGCAACACCGTGCGCCGGCCGGTGGCCACCACCGTGGCGACCGGCGTGCCCACCACCATCGCCACCGGCAAGCCGGCCGCGGTCAGGCCCTCGGCCATGGATCAGCTGGTCGGCGGCCTGCCGGCCGCGTCGCGGACCGCGGCGGTCGCGGCACAGCCGGTGCCTGCCGCCGCTGTGGCCGCCGCCGCCCCGACGGACACCAAGGCGGCGCCGAGCGATCCCTCGCTGCGCTACTACACCATTCCCAATACCAAGAAGCCGGCCAGCGCGGACCGCTTCGAGGCCTGGATGAAGAGCCAGGGCGTGCACGTGGCCACCGGCAAGCCCGGTGCCCCGGCACCCGCGCCGGCGACCGCGGTCGCCGTGGCGACGCCCGTCGCTGCCGGCAAGGGCGCGGCCGAGGCGGCGCCTGCCGCACGCCCGGCGCCAGCGCCGGCCCGGCCGGTCGCCTCGGCCGCCAGCGCCGGCAACGGCACCTATGGCCAGTCGGCCATGGCCGTGCTGCTGCAGGTCGCCAGTTTCGCCAGCCGCGACAATGCCGAGCGCGCCCTGGCCCGGCTGGTGGCGGCCGGCATTCCTACCGCGACGCTGAGCGATGTCATCGCCGGCGGTCGGACCCTGTGGCGCGTGCGGGTCGGCGCAGCGGACAATGACGGGGCCGACGCCCTGGCCGCGCGCATCGCCGGGCTGGGCTTCGCGCGGCCGCAGGTCGTGCGCGAGTGACCCGCACGCCGCCGCGCGGGTCGCGGCCGGCGTCTCTCCTTCGTCTTCGCTTTTGCAAAGGTAAGTCTTCCATGAAGTTCCGTTTCGCCTTCGCCGCCCTGGCGACCGTCGCCTTCGGCGCGGCCATCGCCCAGACGCCGCCGCCCTCCGACGCCGTCACCGCGCCGCCGCCGGACATCAAGATCCCCGACGCGCCGGCGCCGGCCGTGGCCAAGGCCTGGATCGTGATGGACGCGGCCAGCGGCCAGGTGCTGGCCGGCAACAACATCCATGAGCATCTGGCCCCGGCCAGCATGACCAAGGTGATGACCTCCTATGTGCTCGCCGCCGAGCTGAAGGCCGGCAAGATCACCCGCGACGACCAGGTCATGATGAGCGAGCGCGCCTGGCGCGAGGGCGGCGCCGGCACCGACGGCAGCTACAGCGGCTTCCCGGTCAACCAGACCGCGCGTCTGGAGGACATGGAAAAGGGCATGGTGGTGCAGTCGGGCAACGACGCGGCCATCGCCCTGGCCGAGCACACCGCCGGCAGCGCAGAGGCCTTCGTCGAGCTGATGAACGCCTACGCCCAGCGCATCGGCATGAAGGACACCCACTTCGTCGACGTCCACGGCCTGGCCGCCGACGGCCACTACTCCAGCGCCTACGACATGGCCCTGCTGGGCCGCGCGCTGATCCGCGACTACCCGGACACCTACGCCTACAACAGCATCAAGGAACTGACGGTCAACGGCATCACCCAGCCCAACCGCAACCTGCTGCTGTGGCGCGACCCGAGCGTGGACGGCATCAAGACCGGGCATACCTCGCAGGCCGGCTACTGCATCATGAATTCGGCCAAGCGCGGCGATCAGCGCCTGATCACCGTGATCATGGGCGATGTGTCGGAGAAGCAGCGCGCCGAGGACTCGCTGGCCCTGCTCAACTGGGGCTTCCGCTTCTACGAGACCCATCGCCTGTATGAGCCGGGCAAGGTGCTGGCCACGCAGAAGGTGTGGAAGGGCGACCAGCGCCAGGTGCAGTTGGGCGTCGCCGCGCCGCTGCTGGTGACCGTGCCGCGCGGGCGTTACGAGCAGCTCAAGCCGTCGATGGACGTGCCCAAGCAGCTGGTGGCGCCGATCAAGCAGGGTCAGCAGATCGGCACCGTCAAGGTCAGCCTGGATGGCAAGGTCATCGCCCAGGCGCCGCTGGTGGCGGTCAATGCGGTCGAGGAGGGTGGCTTCTTCCGCCGGCTGTGGGATGCGTTCTGGATGTGGTGGGAATCGGTCTGACCAGACCCGAGGCGCCTGCAAACGTGTGAGCTGGGCGCCTTTGTCTGAGCGTCCCGCGTTCGTGGGCACGACGATGAGACCGCATGTTGGAACGGGGAAGCCGGCGCAAGCCGGCTTCTTCGCGTCCGGGCCGCGGCGGACTTGGGTTTGCGCGGGTCCGACCCGATAATCCGCCGATGGACATCACCTCGGACAATCCCGAACACGGCTTCCAGTTTCCCGGCACCTTCGAGCTCAGCGCCATGGGCCGGGCCGGCATTGAACTGGAGCGCGAACTGCCGCGCCTGCTGGCCGGCGCCGGCGTGGACGTGCTCGAAGAGCGCGTGAGCTGGAAGCACTCGGCCAATGGCAAGTACGTCTCGGTGCGCATCGCCTTCCGCGCCGACTCGCGCGAGCAGTACGACGCGGCCCACCGGGCCTTGCGTGGCCATCCGGAAGTGAAGTGGACGCTCTAGCCGCGGCCTGTCCCTCGCCGCAGGGCGATGCGGCCATCGCCGCGCGCGCGCCGCTGCCGGCCAGCGTGTACGAGCTGGGTCGCCAGCCCTACGAACCGGTCTGGCGCGCGATGCAGGCCTTCACCGACGCGCGCGACGAGACCACGCCCGACGCGCTGTGGCTGGTCGAGCACGAACCGGTGTTCACCCTGGGCCAGGCCGGCAAGCCCGAGCACGTGCTGGCGCCGGGCGACATCCCGGTGCTGCACGTGGACCGCGGCGGCCAGGTGACCTACCACGGGCCGGGCCAGATCGTGCTCTACCCGCTGCTGGACCTGAAGCGGCTGAAGATCGGCGTGCGCGACTACGTATGCCGCATCGAGCAGGCGATCATCGACACCTGCGCCGAATGGAACATCGATGCCGAGCGCAAGGACGGTGCGCCCGGCGTGTACGTGGCCGGCGCCAAGATCGGCGCGCTGGGCATCCGCGTGCGCCGTGGCTGCACCTTCCACGGCCTGAGCTTCAACATCGCCATGGACCTGGAGCCGTTCCACCGCATCAATCCCTGCGGCTACGAGGGCCTGCAGACCGTGGCCCTGTCCGACCTGGGCGGCCCGTCCTCGATGGAGGCGGTCAAGGCGGTGCTACTGGAAAAGATCGCCGCGCAGTTCGGGCTGGTGCTAAGCCGAGCCGATGCGCTGCCTGGGGCGCTGCGGGCGGGCGAATAGCCAAAGCAGCAGAGGGATCGGCACGAGTGGGGCCACGAAGAGCAGGTGCAGCCAGACGCCGAGCGAAGCAGTAGAAGACACGGAGAACAGCATCCATTCCAGCAGCCCGATAGGCAGGCACACCGCCGCTGAAAATATTGCATGTTGGCTCCTGCTCCGACGCAGGCTTGGTCGCAACAGGCCCGCCAAGACGCCTGCGCACAAGCCCGCAGGGAGGTAGGCCGTTGCGCCGGCGAGGGCAGAAGGGCCGAATGCGGAAGGCTCCAGTTGGATGACAGGTCCCCAGTCGCGATCGTCAAACGCGTTACCTGTCATCATGAACAGGCACATGCTCACCGCCGCTGCGGGAATGCCTCGTATTAGGAAGTAGCGCAGGCCGCGTAGCACATCCAGCACAAGTTGCTTGCCTGAACGTGGCGGAGTCGGATCGTCCGCAGGGGAGCGCACCTGGGCTCGCGGTGCGGCATAGGGGTTGTCGTGCATGCGAATCCTTTTGATGAAACGTCCTGGCAGCGGCTGATGCACACTTGCCGCCGATGATCAGTCTGCCAGAGCTCACAGAGAAGGCGTTGCGCCGGTTGCGGGCAACGGATGCGACGCTGGAAAGCATGCTGGCCGAGCCGCTGACCGTTGCCAGCGTGGGCCAACTTGCGCTGGTCAGCGACTTCGCCATCGACACGCTGTGCCGGCAGCCGGCGCTGCTGGAGGAGCTGCTCGACGATGCGGCCACTGCCTTCGCGCCGCCGGACCTGCGGCAGGCACCGGCCGCGCAGTGGCCGGCGCTGCTGCGCCGCTTCCGCGCGGCCGAATCCACCCGGCTGATCTGGCGCGACGTGGTCGAGGGCGCCGATGTCGACGAGATCCTGGCCGGCAGCACGGCCCTGGCCGAGGCCTGTCTGCATGCCGCGCTGGACGCGCTGGAGGACGAGTTCGCCCAGCGCCACGGCGTGGTGCGCGATGCCCAGGGCCAGCTGGTGCGGCTGGTGGTCTTCGGCCTGGGCAAGCTCGGCGGTGGCGAGCTGAACTTCTCCTCGGACATCGACCTGGTCTACGCCTTCGCCGGCGGCGGCGAGTCCGAGCCTGTCTCCGCCCAGGCGGGGAAGCCGCGGACGCTGGCGGCCGAGGAGTACTTCTCCCGCCTGGGGCAGCGGCTGGCGCGGCTGCTGGACGAGACCACCGCCGAGGGCTTCAGCCACCGCGTCGACCTGCGCCTGCGGCCGTACGGCAGCGCCGGGCGGGTGGCGCTGTCGTTCGCGGCGATGGATCGCTACTTCCAGACCGAAGGCCGCGACTGGGAGCGCTACGCCTGGCTCAAGGCGCGCGCGGTGGCCGGCGACATCGCCGCCGGCGAGGCCTGGCTGCGCACCCTGCAGCCGTTCGTGTACCGGCGCTACCTGGACTTCACCGCGCTCGATGGCCTGCGCGCGATGAAGGCGATGATCACCGCCGAGGTCGCGCGTCGCGAGCTGGCCGACGACATCAAGCGCGGGCCGGGCGGCATCCGCGAGATCGAGTTCCTGGCCCAGGCGCTGCAGCTGGTGCACGGCGGCCGCGATGCGCGCCTGCGCCAGCGCGGCCTGCGCGCGGCGCTGCAGGCGCTGGTGCAGGCGCGCCTGCTCGCGCCGGAGACCGGCGCGGCGCTGGGCGAGGCCTACCGCTTCCTGCGCGTACTGGAGAACCGCCTGCAGATGCTGCGCGATGCGCAGACCCATGTGTTGCCGGACAACGCGCAGGACACGCTGCGCATCGCGCGCGGGCTGGGCCATGCGGACGGCGACGCGCTGCGCGCCGCCCTGGCCGCGCAGCGCGCGGTGGTGAGCGCGGCCTTCGCGCCGCTGATGGCCGCGCCCGAGGACGCCGAGGACGGCGCGGCGCTGGCGCCGTTCCAGCGCATGCTCGATGGCGCCAATGCGAGCCAGGCGCTGGAGGATGCCGGCTTCGCCGATGCCGCGCAGTCGGCGTCGCGGCTGCAGGACTTCCTCGCCTCGCCGGGCGTGGCGCATCTGTCCGACAGCGCGCGCACGCGGCTGGAGCGCGTGCTGCCGGCCATGCTGCAGGCCGCGGCGGCTTCCGACCTGCCCGATGCCGCCCTGCAGCGCTGCCTGGCGCTGCTGCAGTCGATCCTGCGCCGCACCAGCTATCTGGCGCTGCTGGACGAGGTGCCCAGCGCGCTGGCGCGCCTGGTCGATGTGGTCGCGCGCAGTGCCTGGCTGGCCGAGCGCGTGGCCCAGTACCCGCTGCTGCTCGACGAACTGCTCGACGCGCGCGCCGCCGGTCCCTTGCCGGATCGCGCCGCGATGCAGGCCGCCTGCGCGGCCGCGGGCCAGCACGCCGACCCCGAACAGGCGCTGCGCCGGCTCAACGAGACGCGCCTGGCCTTCAGTTTCCGCATCGCGCTGGCGGCGCTGGACGCGCGCCAGCCGCCGCAGGATTCGGCGCGGCAGCTGGCCTGGCTGGCCGATGCGGTGTGCGTGCAGGTGTTGGCGATGGCGCGGGCCGCGGTCGAGGCGGCGCACGGCCGGGTCGCCGGCGGCCAGTTCGGGCTGATCGGCTATGGCAGCCTGGGCGGGCTGGAGATGGGCTTCGGCTCGGACCTGGACCTGGTGTTCCTCTACGACGCGCCGGCCGATGCGGTCTCCGCGCCTGTTTCCGCGCACGCGGGCGGCGCCCGCGCGCTGGAGCCGGGGCGCTACTACGCACGCGTGGCGCAGAAGGTCGTCGCGCTGCTGGAAACCATGACCGGCGCCGGCCGCCTCTACGCGGTGGACGTGCGCCTGCGCCCGGACGGCGCCAAGGGCCTGCTGGTGACCTCGCGCACCAGCTACGAGGACTACCAGCGCCAGCGCGCCTGGACCTGGGAACATCAGGCGCTGGTGCGTGCGCGGCCGGTGGTCGGCGATGCCGCGCTGCTCGAGGCTTTCGAACGCATCCGCGCCGAGACGCTGGGCCGGGCGCGCGAAGCGGAGGCGCTGCAACAGGACGTGGTGCACATGCGCGGCCGCATGCGCGCCGAGCTGGATCGCAGTGCGCCGGGGCGCTTCGACCTGAAGCAGGGTGCCGGCGGCCTGGTGGATCTGGAATTCCTGCTGCAGGCGCGCGTGCTCGAACATGCCGCCGCGCACCCGGCCGTGCTGGCCCCCCGCAACACCCGCGACCTGATCGCCGCGCTGGCCGAGGCCGGGCTGCTTGAGGCCGGCGAGCGCATGGCGCTGCTGGACGCGCACGCGACCCTGCTCGCCGCCGGGCTGTCGTGCACGCTGGACCGCCGCCCGCGCCTGACCGCGCCGACGCCGGCGCTGGAGCACGCGCGGCAGGCGGTGACGGCGGCCTGTCGGGCGCATGGCTTGGCGTTCGCCCCAGGGAAGGAGGTCTGAAAGCCCAAAGACTCGGTCATCCCGCGCACGCGCGAATGGCTGTTCGGCGGACGCATGTCCGACAGTCCAGTGCCTGTGTCGTTCCGCGCGAAAGTCCCTGGGTTCCCGCATTCGCGGGAACGACGGCCGGGTTGAGTGCGCGCGCCCCAACTTGCCCGACCTGGCCTGAGCGAAGCGGCTCAGTCGCCGCCGCAGAACGCAGCGGCTGCTGAGGCACGCGCAAAGGTTCGCTTCTTTTGTGGGAGCCGCCATGGCGGCGATCGGGCTTTACCGGTAGAGCCCTATCGCCGCCATTGGCCGAAAAGGCCACAAGGGCGGCTCCCACCTGTAGAGCGGAGCTCGCTCCGCTGGGGCCTTCCCCACGAACCGAACGAAGCGCAGCAGAATCCCCCCCAAGGGGATCGCCACAAGCTCCGCGCTACGGGCAGGCCGCCGCGAGATTTGAGGAAGCAGTTGCTCGCGTTACTGAGCGCCCGCCTCATCCCACCCACCCAACCGCTCGCGCACCAGCGCCGCGATCCGCGCGGTCTCGCGCAGCGGGGTGACGGCAAACGGCGCAAGCCCCGCGTCCAGCGCGGCGATGCGCCCGCGCGCCTGCAGGGCGGCGATGAACTGCGCCGGCCGGCCGCGCACGCGCTGCGGCGCATGCACGAACACCGGCGCAGACGTGGCGCAGGCCTCGGACAGCATGTTGACCGAGTCTGCGGTGCAGACGATGCGGTCGGCAAAGGCGAGCAGGCCAGGGTAGGGGTTGGGCCCGTCCTGCGCGCCGGTCCACACCAGGTGCGGCGTGCCGACGTAGTGGCGGCGCAGCGCCTCCACCAGCGCCGGCGGCGTGCGCCGCGACACGGTGGCCATCACCGTGCCGCCGTGCGCGCGCAGCGCGGCATCGAGCGCGGCGGTGATCGTGGCGAGATCCTCCGCTTCCAGCCGCGCATGCGCGCTGGGCCCGCCGACCAGCAGCGCGGTCCGCGGGCCGGGCAGGGCGCCCAGGGCAGGGAAGTCCGCGCGCGCCTGCGCCAGCCAGGCGTCATCGACCGGATGCAGGCTGCCCAGCAAGGTCAGCACATTGGCCGCGCGCAGGCCGTCGTGTTCCGGGGCGATCACCAGGTCCCAGTGCCGCGGCGCGAGGCGCGGATCCAGGATCTGCACGGCCTGTGCGCCGCGCGCCCGCAGCAGCCGCGTGGCCAGCGCCGCCTGGCGCCCGCAGCCGATCGCCAGCCGCGGTGGCGCCGCCAGCGCCTGGGCGAAGCCCGGCCCGAACGCCTGGTCCGCGCCCGGCAGCCAGCGCGGCGCGAGCGCTTTCCACGGCGCGCGCGGCTGCAGCGTCCAGGCCTGCGCGGGCAGCCGCAAGGCCCGCGCCAGCGCCTCGGCCTGGCGCACGTTGCCGGCATGGCCATTGGTGAGAGTCCAGGTGCGCGCGGGCGTCATGGGCAACGTTCGACGAAACCGACAAAGCTGTCAGGAGGGGATTGGTGTTGCAACCCAAAACAATCCGTTGCGGGTCCCCTTGGTGTCGCCGGGGTGGTCGCACCCTACACTGCGCCCGGTCGTCGCGCTGGTTCGGCGTACGTACCCCCTTGCTCTGACGGAGTGGTTCCGATGTCGCAGTCCCTCGATGCCGCCGCGCTGGATCAGCTGTTCCGCAGCGCGCGCACCTATAGCGCCTTCACCGACGAGCCGGTCACCGATCAGACGCTGCATGCGCTCTACGACCTGCTCAAGTGGGGCCCGACCGGCGCCAACAGCACCCCGGCGCGCTTCGTCTTCGTCCGCTCCCTCGAGGCCAAGGCCAAGCTCAAGCCCTCGCTCGCTCCGGGCAACGTGGACAAGACCATGGCCGCGCCGGTGACGGTGATCGTGGCCTACGACCTGGATTTCCACGAACACCTGCCCAAGCTCTACCCGCACACCGATGCCAAGGCCTGGTTCGACGGCCCGCAGGAGGCCCGCCGCGAGCCGGCCCTGCTCAGCGCCGTACTGCAGGGCGCCTACCTGATCCTGGCCGCCCGCGCGCTGGGCCTGGATGCCGGCCCGATGTCCGGCTTCGACGCGGCCAAGGCCGACGAAGCCTTCTTCGCCGGCACCTCGCTGCGCGCCAGCTTTCTGGTCAACCTGGGCTATGGCGATGCGTCCGCGCTGCATCCGCGCCTGCCCCGGCTGTCCTTCGACGAGGCCGCGCGCATCGTCTGATGCCGCGGTCGTTTGCGATTCACCCGGCTCCAACGCCACCGCTGTTCCCTTAGCGCCACACCACCAAGGAGTTCCTCGCATGCGCAAGTTCCTGCTCGCCGCCGCCCTGTCGGCCCTGGTCGCCCCGGCCTTCGCCGCCCCGACCACCTACAAGCTCGACCCGGGCCACACCGATGTGATCGCCACCTGGAACCACTTCGGCTTCTCCAACCCCAGCGCCCACTTCGGCAACGTCGACGGCACGCTGACCTACGATCCGGCCAACGTGGCCGCCTCCAGCGTCCAGGTGACCCTGCCGCTGTCGGGCCTGGAGAGCTTCGTGCCCAAGTTGAACGAGCACCTGGCCGGCTCGGATTTCTTCGACGCCGCCAAGTTCCCCACCGCCACCTTCAAGTCCACCAAGGTCCAGTCGACCGGCAAGGACAAGCTGAAGGTGACCGGCGACCTGACCATCAAGGGCATCACCAAGCCCGTCGTGCTGGACGTGACCCTGAACAAGGCCGGCGAGCACGCGATGAAGAAGGTGCAGTCGATCGGCTTCGACGCCACCGCCACGGTCAAGCGTTCGGACTTCGGCGTCGGCGCCTACGCGCCGATGGTCAGCGACGAGGTCAAGCTGCACATCACCACCGAGGCCGACGCGGCCAAGGCCAAGTAAGCCCGCGCGGCCGCCTCGGCCGCGTCTTGCGCAAGCACGGAAGCCGCTGGGGATGTCCCGGCGGCTTTTTTCTTTTGGGTGCTTCGCGCGGTGCGAGGTCGCTGATCCCACTTCGCCGACCAGCCTCGACCCGGCCGGGCCCGGGTCCTCGGCTCGGTCCACCCTCGACGGCGACTCGCCGCGCGGGCCATCCCTCCGCGCGCCTATCCGGGTCGAGGCGCTGCGAGCGTACAGAACAGGACTCCTTCCAACTCGAAGCGCTCTGCCCCTCCCTTTCGCCGCAGGCGAAGGGGAGGGCCGGGGTGGGGTGCTTTTGCTTTTGCTCTTGCTTCAGTGGGTTGCCCGGTAAAGCCCCGACCCCTCCCCATCCCTCCCCTGCGCTACGCGCAAGGGAGGGGGCTCAAACCGAAGCCTTCCGACTCGAACCGCTGCCCTTCCGAAGTGAGCAACACCCCAGCGTGAGCCCCGGCCCCGTGGTCGTTTGATCAATGGCGAAAGGTTTCGCCGGGAAAGCCCCCATCGCCGCCATGGCGGCTCCCACATGTAGAGCGGAGCTTGCTCCGCTGGGGCCTTCCCCACGAACCGAACGAGAGCAGCGGAGCAAGCCCGCTCTACAGGCAGGCCGCTGCGAGATTTGAGGAGACAGTTGCTCCCACAGGGAGCGGACAGGGGCGCAGGAGCTCTTTCAGGCGCCGGTTTCCAGCCCGTACAGCGCCAGTGCACGCCGCAGGGCGGCGGCGCTCGAGAAGCCCAGCGCGTCCAGTCCCGCCGCGCGGGCGCCGTTGACGTTCTCGTCGCGGTCGTCGATGAACAGCGTCTCGGCCGGCGCCGCGTCCAGCAGCGCGAGCGCACGCAGGTAGGCCTCCGGCGAAGGCTTGGCGATGCCGACATCGCCCGCGCCCACGACCCGGTCGGCGAACAGCGGGAACAGCGGCGGACAGATGCGCCCCAGGTGCAGCGTCAGGAACGGCCCGTTGTTGGTGAAGATCGCCACCGCCGCCTGCCGTGACACCGCCCCGGCCAGCGCGACCATCGCCGGATCGGCTGGCGTGGCCAGCGCACGCGCGGCGATGCAGTCCTCCAGCGTCAGCCGCGCCCCCAGGCGGCGCGAGAGCTCGTCGGCATAGTCCACCGGCCGCCACAGACCGACGTCCGACTCGTGCTCCAGCCCCGAGTCGAACAGCGCCGCCTGCACCGCGCCCGGCGTGGTGCCGCTGCGGCGCGCCAGCTCGCACAGGCGCAGGCGGCGGTCGTAGCGCGCCAGCACGTCGTCCAGATCGAACAGCACCAGCCTGGGCTGGCGGAACGGGCGTGGCCGGGAGCGGGGTTGGGGTGTGGACAACATGAACAGGCCGATCGGAGCGAGCTGCCGAGCATAGCCGCCTCCGGGCGGGTGGGCCGAGGTTGTCCCAATTCCTGTCCCGGCCTACCCACCAAGGCGCCACTCACCCGTCACGGGAGATGGCCGGGGTGACAGCTGAGGTTAGCTTCGTGTCAACGCAGGGCGTCGCCTTCCCGCACGCCGCACGGTCAAGGGGGCCGTTGCGCCGCCCTGCGCCCCACCCCCCCACCTCGCTTTACCTATTCCGCCTTGCAAGGAGTACAGGTCATGCGCAGTCGCTTCACCCGCCATTCCCTCGCCGTCGCCGTCGCGGCTTCCCTCGCCCCCTCCCGTGCGAGCCTGCGTGGCCTGTCCTCGGCCATGTTGCTCGGCCTGGCGGTCCAGGCGGCCAGCGCCGCCGACCTGCCCGCGGCGCCCGCCGCCGACGAGACGCCGGCCGAGCCCCAGGCCAAGACCCTGGACGCCGTCAGCGTCATCTCCACCGGTACGCGCAAGGCCAACATGGCCGTGACCGACAGCCCGGCGCCGATCCAGCTGGTCAGCGCCGAGGCGCTGTCCAAGACCGCCGCGCCCGACCTGATGAACGCCATCGCCAACCAGGTGCCCTCGTACAACGCCTCCCAGGTCGGCGGCGACATGGCCAGCCAGACCCTGACCGCCTCCATGCGCGGCCTGACCGCCAACCACACCCTGGTACTGGTCAACGGCAAGCGCCGCCACGTCACCTCCAACTTCGGCGTGGCCGGCAGCGGCGAGATGGCGACCGACCTGTCCTTCATCCCGCAGTCCGCGATCGACCATGTCGAAGTGCTGACCGACGGCGCCGCGGCGCTGTACGGCTCGGACGCCATCGCCGGCGTGATCAACATCATCCTGAAGAAGAACTCCTCCGGCGGCGAGTTCAACGCCGGCTATGCCGGCTATTCCGACGGCGGTGGCGGCACCGATTCGTGGGGCGGCAACATCGGCCTGGGCGGCGACAACGGTTTCGTCAGCATCAGCGTCGAGGCCGAGAACCGCGAGTCGGTCTAC
The DNA here is from genome assembly GCF_037153335.1 of Pseudoxanthomonas sp. USHLN014. Taxonomy (NCBI): domain Bacteria; kingdom Pseudomonadati; phylum Pseudomonadota; class Gammaproteobacteria; order Lysobacterales; family Lysobacteraceae; genus Pseudoxanthomonas; species Pseudoxanthomonas sp. USHLN014. The sequence goes on along the minus strand of NZ_JBBCKO010000013.1, from coordinate 83,988 downwards.
CGCTTCTCCAACCCCAGCTACGCCAACTGCCTGCTCAACCAGGACGCGTGCCGCGCCTATGCCACCGCCAACGGTCGCTCGGACCTGCTCAGCCGCCTGGCCAACGACCAGGGCGCGCTGCTCAACAAGCGCTTCCCCGGTCTCAACGCCTGGCTGAACCCGCCCGAGATTCACCGCAAGATCGCCATGTTCAACGCCGGCTACGACTTCGGCGACGGCCTGGAGTTCTACGCTTTCGGCAGCTACGGCAAGAAGACCGCCCAGTCCGAGGAGAACTATCGCCGTCCCTCCCAGGACGGTGGCTACACCGATCCGACCACCGGTGAGGTCAAGCACAAGTACGCCTACGGCTTCAATCCGTCCGAGCGCTCGGAGGAGAAGGACTACGACATCACTGCAGGCCTGAAGGGCGATTTCGCCGACGGCTGGATGTGGGACATCTCGACCGAGTACGGCCGCAACGAGATGGACGTCTACACCGTCAACTCGATGAACTTCTCGCTGTGGCAGGCCACCGGCAGCTCGCCGGAGAACTTCTACGACGGCACCTTCTACAGCACCCAGTGGGACACCAACGCCAGCGTCACCAAGGACTTCGACATCGGCCTGAGCGGCGGCCCGCTGACCCTGAACGCCGGCCTGAACTACCGCCGCGACGGCTACGGCATCGAAGCCGGCGAGCCGGCCTCCTACTACGGCGCCGGCGCCTCGTCCTTCCCGGGCTACAACCCCCTCTCGGCCGGCGACTACTCGCGCCACAGCCAGGCGGTGTTCGCCGACGTGATCCTGTACCCGGTCGATGCCTGGCTGGTGGACATCGCCGGCCGCTACGAGAAGTACAGCGACTTCGGCAGCAAGGCGATCGGCAAGTTCACCACCCGCTACGACTTCTCCGACACCTTCGCCATACGCGGTACGGCCAGCACCGGCTTCCGCGCGCCGAACATGGGTGAGAACTACTACACCGCCATCCAGGTCAGCCCGACCGGCGCGACCGCCACGCTGGCCGGCGCCTCGGTCGGCAACGGCCTGAAGCCGGAGACCAGCACGAACTTCTCGCTGGGCCTGGTGTTCTCGCCGCTGCCCAACCTGACCTCGACCCTGGACGCCTACCAGATCAAGATCTCCGACCGCACCTACATGGGCTCCTTCGCCTATTCGCAGGCGCAGTCGGCGGCCACCCGCACCGGCCGCACCACGGGCCGCTGGAACGCCGACCTGCCCGATCCGGCCGACACCGACGGCGACGGCGTTCCGGACGACAACTACAACCAGATCCTGGGCAACGCCCTGGTCGCCGGCGGCTTCATCAGCAACGCCAACGACCCGTCCGCGCCGGGCGGCAGCTTCGACCAGACCGCGCGCGCCAACATCAACCTGAGCTTCCTCAGCAACGTGCTGGATACCAAGACCACGGGCGTGGACTGGGTGACCAACTACACCAGCGACATGTCCTGGGGCTCGATCGACTGGCTGCTGGCCGCCAACTACAACAAGACCGAGGTGACCCGGGCCGGCCGCGTGCCGGGCTTCGAGACCATCCCGCTGTTCACCGAAGCCAACATCTACGACATCGAGCACGCCAGCCCGAAGTTCCGCGTCAACCTGGCGGCGACCTTCAACTGGCAGAAGTTCACCCTCACCCTGCGCGAGTCGATCTACGGCCCGCAGACCCAGGTCAACAGCCTGGCCGGCTATGAGAGCCTGGCCGACCAGCTGGACGTGATCACCCTGGGCAGCGGCGAGTACTACAAGCTCAAGCTCGGCACGATGGCCACCACCGGCTTCGACCTGAGCTTCAAACCCACCGACAGCTGGACCCTGAGCGTGGGCGGCGACAACGTGTTCAACAAGTACCCCGACAAGATCCCGTCGGCGGTGTGGAACTACGACGTGGCCAACTACCAGAACGGCAACAACGAGTACATCGCCAGCAGCAACTACGCCGGCTTCAGCGGCAGCCCGATCGGTTACTTCGGCGCGCGCTACTACGCCAAGCTCACCTACCGCTTCTGATCCAAACCCGCCGGTGCGCGCCTGGTGCGCGCATCGGCGGTGCCTTGCGCGGGTGCGTTTCCGCGTTCTCCCGAAACAGGCCGCTTCGGCGGCCACGCAGACGAGTCAGACATGCAAGACAGTGTTCGTAACGGCATGACCCGTCGCCAGCTGCTGGGCCGCATCGGCCTGGCCGCCGGCGGCACGATGATGTACCAGGCGATGACCAGCCTGGGGTTCGCCGCCGATTCCGGCTACGCCGGCCCGGTCAAGCTGCAGGGCAATCCCAAGGGCGCCACCGTGCTGATCCTGGGCGCGGGCCTGGCCGGCATGAGCGCGGCCTACGAGCTGCGCAAGGCCGGCTACAAGGTCAAGATCCTCGAGTACAACGCCCGTCCCGGCGGTCGCAACTGGACCCTGCGCGGCGGCGACACCTATACCGAGCTGGGCGGCGAGACGCAGCACTGCGGCTTCGATCCCGGCCTGTACATCAATCCCGGTCCGTGGCGCATCCCGCACCACCACCGCGCGATGCTGGCCTACTGCAAGCAGTTCGGCGTCGCGCTGGAGTCCTTCGTCCAGGTCAACTACAACGCCTACCTGCACAACACCAACGCCTTCGGCGGCAAGCCGCAGCGCTTCCGCGAGATCGATGCGGACTACCAGGGCAATGTCTCCGAGCTGCTGGCCAAGATCACCCGCCAGGGCGCGCTGGACAAGCTGGTCACCAAGGAGGACCAGGAGCTGCTGCTCGAATCGCTGCGCAGCTGGGGCGCGCTGGACAAGAACTTCGCCTACACCACCAGCGACATCAGCAGCATGCGCCGCGGCTTCGCCAAGTACCCCGGCGGCGGCGTGTCGGGCAAGCCGGAGTTCTCCAAGCCGATGTCGCTGCAGGACGTGCTGGGCTCGCACCTGTGGAACCAGCTGGCGGCCGGCAAGAACATCGAGATGCAGACCGCCATGTTCCAGCCGGTTGGCGGCATGGACATGGTCGGCAAGGCCTTCGCCCGCGAACTGGGCCCGGGCGTGATCCAGTACAACGCCAAGGTCGTGGATATCGACCAGGACGACCACGGCGTCAGTGTCACCTACGAGGACACCGGCGCGCCGGGCAACAAGCAGGTCGCCAAGGCCGACTGGTGCATCTGCACCATTCCCTTCTCGGTGCTCAGCCGCATCCCGGTCAAGGTCGGCCCGGCCATGACCGAGGCGATCACCAATCTGCCCTACGCCTCCTCGGTCAAGGTGGGCCTGCAGTTCAAGCGCCGCTTCTGGGAAGAGGACGACAACATCTACGGCGGCATCAGCTACACCAACCTGCCGATCACCAACATCAGCTATCCCAGCACCGGCTTCCACGCCGCGGGCAAGGGCGTGCTGCTGGGCGCCTACATCTGGGGCCTCGACGCCTACGACTTCACCTCGCACAGCCCGGCCGAGCGCGTGCGCCGCGCGGTGGCCTTCGGCAGCCAGATCCATCCGCAGTACCCGGCCGAGTTCGACAACGGTGTGTCGGTGGCCTGGCATCGCGTGCCCAGCAACCACGGCTGTTTCGGCCAGTGGGACGAAGCGCTGCGCGCCAAGCACTACGCCGCGGCCACGCAGATCGACGGCCGCATCGCCATGGCCGGCGAACACATCTCCTACATCCCGGCCTGGCAGGAGGGCGCGGTGCTGTCCGCGCACGATGTCATCGGCCGCCTGCACGCCAAGGTCATGGCGACCGGAGGCCGGGCATGAGCCGCCGCACGTGGTACCGCTTCGGCGGCGCGCTGACGCTGGCCGCTTCCGCGCTGGCCCTGCCGGCGCTGTGGGCACCGGGCGCGCAGGCGCAGACTTCCGACGCTACCGGCCTGCTGCAGACGCGCGACTTCTCGCACGCCGACGGCGCCCAGGTGTACGCCACCATCTGCGCCGGCTGCCATATGTCGGCCGGGCAGGGCGCGCGCGGCGCGGGCGAATACCCCGCGCTGGCGGGCAACCCCAAGCTGGGCGCGGCGCCGTACGTGGAAATGATGGTGTTGAACGGCCATGGCGCCATGCCGGGCTTCGGTCCTATGCTCAGCGACGGGCAGATCGCGCAGGTCACCACCTACGTGCGCACCCATTTCGGCAACCAGTACGACGATGCGGTGAGCGAGGCCGACGTCAAGGCGCTGCGCGCCTCGCTGGCAAGTACGGCCACGCCCGAGCAAGACGACTGACATCCTTATCCATGAAGATCCCAGGAGCCACCATGACCCTGTCCCGCCGCCTGTCCCTGTTCCTGCTGGCCGCGCCGCTGGCGCTGTCGGCCCACGCCGCCGACGTCAAGCGCTACGCCATCCCCGGCAGCGACTTCCCGATCGCCTCGGCCGTGGAGATCCCGGCCGGCAAGACCACCATCTACCTCAGCGGCAAGGTGCCGGCCGTGGCCGATCCGGCCGCGCCCAAGGACTCGATGGAGGCCTTCGGCGACACCAAGACCCAGACCATCAGCGTGCTCACCCAGATCAAGCAGCAGCTCGAAGGCATGGGCCTTGGCATGAAGGACGTGGTCAAGATGCAGGCCTTCCTGGTCGGCGGCCCGGAGAACGGCGGCAAGATGGACTTCAAGGGCTTCATGGAGGGCTATACCCAGTTCTTCGGCAAGGAGGCCAAGCAGATGAACCTGCCGGCGCGCTCGGCCTTCCAGATCGCCGCCCTGGGCAATCCGGGCATGCGCATCGAAATCGAAGTCGTCGCCGTCCGTCCCTGATCCCGATCGAGGAATTGTCCCCATGAAGCAGCCGCTCTCCCGTCGTGGTTTCCTGCGTGGTTCCGCCCTGGCCGCCGGTGCGGGCGTCGGCGCACCCCTGCTGTCCCTGTCCGGCCTAGCCCTGGCCCAGAACCAGTCGCGCAAGCGCCTGAAGGTCGACCCGGCGGCCTCAGCCGCCGCGGGCCTGGCGCCGGTCTACATCAACGCCAACGAGAACCCCTATGGGCCCAGCCCGGCGGCGCTGAAGGCCATCGACGGCATCGCCCCGCAGGGCGGTCGCTACCTGGGCGATCTGCAGACCGAGCTGGTCGGCGAACTGGCCAGCCAGCTCGGCCTCAAGCCGGAAAACATCGTGCCCTACGCCGGCTCGACCCCGCCGTTGCAGTACACGGTGATGGCCTTCACCTCGCCGAGCGCGGCGCTGGTCACCGCCGACCCCACCTTCGAGCAGGCCTGGCGGGTGGCCGACGCGATCAAGGCGCCGGTGCACAAGCTGCCGCTGCGCAAGGACTACAGCCACGACGTGCAGGCCATGTGCGCCGCCGACGCCAGCGCCGGCATGCTCTACATCTGCAATCCCAACAATCCCACCGGCTCGCTGACCACGCGCAAAGACATCGAGTACGCCCTGGCCAACAAGCCCAAGGGCAGCATCCTGGTGCTGGACGAGGCCTACATCCACCTCTCGCCCAACGCGGTCAGCGGCGTGGATCTGGTGGCCAAGGGCGAAGACGTGGTGGTGCTGCGCACCTTCTCCAAGCTCTACGGCATGGCCGGCATCCGCCTGGGCTACGCGGCCGCCCGCCCGGACCTGTTGGCCAAGCTGACCTACTACGGCTTCAACTCGCTGCCGGTGACCGCCGCCGCGGCCGGCCTGGCCAGCCTGCGCGATCCGCAGCTGGTCCCGCAGCGGCGCAACGCCAACACCGTGTTGCGCGATGAGGTCACCACTTGGCTGACCGCGCAGGGCTATCCCTGCACGACCTCGGAAAGCAACTGCTTCATGGTCGACGTCAAGCGCCCGGCGCCGGAGTTCATGAAGGCCATGGCGACCTACGGCGTCTTCGTCGGTCGCGCCTGGGCGGTGTGGCCGACCTGGTCGCGCATCACTGTGGGCACGCCGGCGGAAATGGCGCGATTCAAGGACGCCTTCGCCAAGGTCATGGCCGGGCAGATGGGTCCGCTGGACGTCAAGACCGCGATGCTCAGCGACGAACGCCGCGACGGCAGTCTGACCCTGGTCTGATCGCTGCGTTGAAGCAAGGGCCGGCGCGCAATGCGCCGGCCCTTTGCATTACTCCGGGCTGCTGGCCGCGCCGATCAGCCCGCGCTGCAGGGCGTTGCCCAGCGCGGCTTCGCGTGTGCCGGCTTCCAGCTTGCGGTAGAGGTTCTTCAGGTGGAACTTGACCGTGTTCTCCGACAGCGACAGGCGTCGGGCGATCTGCTTGTTGGACAGGCCGCTGGCCAGTTCCTGCAGGACTTCCAGCTCGCGCTCGCTGAAGAGTTGCACCGCCAGCGCATCCTCGCAGGACAGCTTGTCCAGCAGGGTCTGGATGGTCAGGGCGCGGGTGGTGCCGGCCACGGCTTCGGGATCGTGCTGCCGCGCCACGCGTAGCAGCGCCTTGACCGGCAGGCCCGGCTCCAGTGCGACCTGCCAGGCGCGCGTGGCGGCGATGCGGTCCAGCGCGGCCGACAGTGCCGGCAGGGCCTGCTGCAGTTCGCCGCGCTGCTGGCGCACCAGGGCCATGCGCACGCGCACGCGGTCCAGGTGGTGCGCGTCGTCGCGTTCGCGCGCATCATTTTCCAACGCCTGCAGCAGCGCCAGGGCGCGACCGCTGCGGCCGGCTTCGGCATGCCAGCGCGCCAGCGCCAGGCCCAGCGCCTGCGACTGGCGCCAGGTGTGGGCATTGGCCAGCGCGTGCTGCAGGGCCATTTCGCCGCCGCTGCGGGCCAGGGCGGCATCCAGTGCGTGGTCGGCGGGCAGGTCCAGCTGCACGTCCACCCGCCAGGCGGCGGAGAGGTCGGCCAGACGCGTCAGGTGACGACGCGCCGCCAGTGCGTCGAGGCGATCGAGCAGCGCGCAGGCGGTACGGCCGCTGCGGTCGCGCTGGCGCGCCAGGGCGAGCGCGGTGCCGAAGCCGGCGACGTAGACATCGACCCAGCCGTCGCCCGCTTCCAGCACCTCGAGCGCGCCGTCGAGCTGGTCTGCCGCCTCGTCGTGGCGCCCGCGTTCGAGCAGCAACTGGGCGATCAGGCAGCGGCAGGCCGCCACCAGCACCGCATCGCTGCCCTGGTGCGATTGCGCCAGCTGCATCGCGCGCGCGTACACGGCTTCGGCCTGATCCAGCGCGCCGCGGTAGAAATAGCTCTGGCCCAGGTGCGTCAGCGCGTAGCCCACCGCGATCTGGGTGCGGTCCTGTTCGAAGGCCAGCGCGCCCTCGCGCGCCAGCTGCTCGGCCTGGGCGAACTGACCGCGCCCCAGCGCGGTGGTCGCGCAGATGCACAGCAGGGTGCCGCGGCCGAGGTGGTCCTCCTGGTCCAGCGCCTGTGCCTGCGCGGCCAGCTGCGCCACACCGCGCGGCTGCGAGCAGATCTGATCCATCAGGTCGCGCAGCAGCGCCACGACCACGGTGTAGTCACGCTCCAGCGGCGCGCGCACCTCGTCGGGGAAGCTGCGGAACCGCTCGAGCAGGGTCTGGGCATGGCCGAATTCGCCCACGCGCAGGTGTAGATAGGCCTGGGTGAGATTGAGCGCCGGCGTATCGCGCACCGTGCGCGGATCGAACTGGCGCAGCAGTGCGCGCGTGGCGGCGATGCCCTGGGAGAGCAGCAGCTGCCAGGTGCCGGCGCGCGCGATGCAGTCGGCGGCCAGGGCCACATCGTGCGCGCCCAGCGCATGGCGCACCGCTTCGGCCAGCTGCCCGTGCGCGGCGCACCACAGCGCGGCGCGGCGGTGCAGGGTCTGGCCCAGCGCCGGTGACCGGCGCTCCAGCTGCAGATGCAGGAACTCGGCGAACAGCGGGTGATAGCGGAACCAGGCGTGGTCGTCGTCCAGCGGCACCAGCAGACCGTGGAAGTGGCCCAGCCGGTCCAGCAGCCGGCCGCTGTCCTGGCGCTGGCGCACCGCATCGGCCAGGGGCGCGTTGAAGCGCGCCAGGCCCGAGGTCTCCAGCAGGAAGTCCCGCAGCTCCTCGTCCAGGTCGCTGACCACCTGTTCGGCCAGATAGGCCGCAAGCCCGGCCGAGCGGCCGCTGAAACGCGCGATGTCATCGCCGCGGGTCTGGCCGCCGGCGAGCCAGGCGGCAGCCAGGCGCACGGCCACCGGCCAGCCTTCGGTCTTGCCGCGCAGACGCTTGGCATCCTCGTCGCTGGCCTGCGTGCCGAGCAGGGCGCGGGTCTCGCCGCCGTTCATGGCCAGCTGTGCGGCGTCGATGCGCTGCAGGGCGCCGCGCACCGACAGCCGCGCCAGCGGCAGCGCGGGCGCGCGCCGGGTCGCCAGCAGCACATGCAGATGCGGGCCGCCGTGTTCGACCAGCAGGGTAATCAGTTCGTCGTTGCGCGGGCAGGCGGCGCGGTCGTAATCGTCCAGCACCAGCACCAGCGGGCGCTGCGTGCAGCGGATGGCGCGCAGCAGCGCGGTGCGCAGCGCGGCCAGGTCCAGTTCGCGCCAGTGCAGCCCGCCCAGCGGCGTGGCGCCGGCCTCGCCGGCGGTGACGCCCAAGGCCAGGCCCAGATAGGCCAGCAGGCGGCCGGGCTCGGCATCGTCCTCGTCCAGGGACAGCCAGGCCGCATCGACGGTGCCGCGCTCGAGCAGATGCGCATGCCACTGCGCCAGCAGCGTGGTCTTGCCGAACCCCGGCGGCGCCAGCAGCAGGGTCAGCGGCACGCCGATCCCGGCGTCCAGGTGCGTCAGCAGACGGTCACGGCGCACGGCGTCTAGATGCAGGCGAGGCGGCTCGAGCTTGTCCGGCAGCACCCAGTCCCCGGTGGAGCCGGGCTCACGGGCAGCGGGTGGACGGCGTCCGACCAGAGCAACGGGTTTGGCGATGGGCACGACGAGTCTCCGCAGCGGCGGCCTCGTCCAAGGCCATCCCGCGTGGTGTGGCAGCCCGGCGGTTCAGACCCGGCTGCGCGTGGGCCCCCGCCCATGCCCATCCACTGGACATCCTGTTCCAGACATTAAAGTTTCGTGAGGCGCTTGCCAAGCGCCGGGCGTCGGCTGCGCCAGTTCAGTGTGCGGAGATCGCCCTGAAGGCGCCGCGCGCCGCCTCCAGCGTGGCCTGGATGACCGCATCGTCATGTGCGCTGGAGACGAAGCCGGCCTCGTAGGCCGAGGGCGCCAGGAACACCCCGCGCTCGAGCATCGCCTGGAAGAAGCGGTTGAACGCGCCGATGTCGCAGGCCGTGGCCTGGGCATAGGTGTCCACCTGGGCATCGGTGAAGAACAGGCCGAACATCGCCCCGACCTGGTTGGTGGTCACGGCCACGCCGGCCTCGTGCGCGGCCGCACGCAGGCCTTCGCACAGGCGCGCGGTGGTGGCGGTCAGCCGCTCGTGGAAGCCGGGCGCCTGGATCAGCTCCAGCATCGCCAGGCCGGCGGCCATGGCCACCGGATTACCGGAGAGCGTGCCGGCCTGGTAGATCGGCCCGGCCGGCGCGATCTGCTGCATCAGGTCGGCGCGGCCGCCGTAGGCGCCCACCGGCATGCCGCCGCCGATGATCTTGCCGAAGGTGGTCAGGTCCGGAGTGATGCCGTACAGCGCCTGCGCGCCGCCCAGGGCGACGCGGAAGCCGGTCATCACCTCGTCGAAGATCAGCAGCGCGCCGTGGCGGGTGCACAGCGCGCGCAGGTGCTGCAGATAGCCCGGGCGCGGCGGGATGCAGTTGGCGTTGCCCACCACCGGCTCGATGATCACCGCGGCGATCTCCTCCCCGCAGGCATCGAACAGCGCGCTGGCCTCGTCGAAGTCGTTGTAGCTCAGCGTGCTGGTGAGCTCGCTCAGCGCGGCCGGCACGCCCGGCGAGGTCGGTACGCCCAGGGTCAGCATGCCGCTGCCGGCCTTGACCAGGAACGAGTCGCCGTGGCCGTGGTAGTTGCCCTCGAACTTGACGATGCGGCTGCGCCCGGTGGCGCCGCGCGCCAGGCGGATCGCCGATAGGGTGGCCTCGGTCCCGGAATTGACCATGCGCACCATCTCGCAGGCCGGCACCAGGCGGGTGATCGTCTCGGCCATGGTCACCTCGGCCGGGCAGGGCGCGCCGAAGGACAGGCCGTCGGCGATCGCCCGGGCCACCGCCTCGCGCACGTGCGGATGGTTGTGGCCGACGATCATCGGACCCCACGAGCCGACGTAATCGATGTAGCGGTTGCCGTCGACGTCGTACAGATACGCGCCGTCGGCGCGCTGGACGAAGAACGGCTCGCCGCCGACCGACTTGAACGCACGCACCGGCGAGTTCACGCCCCCGGGGATCAGCTGCCGGGCGCGGGCGAAGAGGGCGTGGGAGCGGTCGTGGTTCATCGAGGCAAGTCCTGGCGGGGCGGGGGTCGTTTCATCGGAAAGTGACGAAACGCAGCGCCCTATTGTCGTGGCAGCGCCCTGCCGGGGCCAACCCGACCCGAACTACCCGGCCGGGTGGGCCCTACCCGCCGCTGATGGGGCGCCAGGTCGTGTCGGCGCATAGCATCGGCCGACACACAGTGGCCGGCATAAGGTCATGGCGAAGCATCATTCGCCATCTGCGGCATGCAGCTCCCACTGTGTAAGACGCAGCGCCACATGGGGGTGGCGCTGTGTATCGACCACAGTTCCACTCGGGGAAAACACCAACATATGAAGCGCATCCTCCGCCGCAGCGCCCTGGCGCTCGCATTGACGCTGGCTGCAGGCAGCACCTATGCCCAGTCCACCACCGGCCGCATCTTCGGTACCGTCCAGGGCGCAGAGACCGGCGACACGGTCCTGGTCCAGAGCGGCAGCGGCTTCTCGCGCGAAGTGCCGGTCGAAGGCGGCCGCTACGCGCTGGGCAGCCTGCCGCTGGGCAGCTACACCGTCACCCTCAAGCACGCCGGCCAGACGGTCGACACGCGCGAGAACGTCAGCATCCTGGTCGGCGCGGGCACCGAGGTCGGCCTGTCGGCCGGTGGCGGCGGCTCGGCCACCACGCTGGGCGCGGTCAAGGTCTCGGCGATGAGTATGTCGCCGATCGACGTGTCCAGCGTCGACACGCGCACGGTGGTCACCTCAGAGCAGCTGCAGCAGTTGCCGCTGGGTCGCAGTGCCGAGGCCATTGCCCTCCTGGCGCCTGGCGTCGTCGTAAACAGCGGCAGTTTCCGCAACGGTCCGCTGGGCGGGTCGCTTGCCAGCTTTGGCGGCTCTGCGGCCTCGGAGAACGCGTACTACCTCAACGGATTCAACACCACTTCGACCGCCAACAACCTAGGCGGCCTGACGCTGCCCTACGGCGCCATCGATCAGCAGGAAATCTTCACCGGCGGATACGGCGCCCAGTACGGTCGTTCCAACGGTGGCGTGATCAACCAGGTCGGCAAGCGCGGCACCAACGAGTGGAAGTTCGGCGCCGCTGCGGTGTTCGAGCCCGAGGCATTCAAGGCCGATCAGAAGGACCTCTACTGGCGCCCGGATAGTCTTACAACTGTGTTCCCAGCAGGTAAAACTCCCCCCAGCGCATACAGGTATGCGAAGAGTGCAAACGGGCTCTACCAGCCGTTGAGTGAGACTACCGCTACTTCGGAAACATATAGTGCCTACGTTGGCGGCCCGATTATTCAGGACAGGCTGTTCTTCTTTGTGGCCGGTGAGCGAGTCAATTCGCATGGCACTCGCATCGCAAGCAACCGTGACGCCGACAATGGCAATGTTGGTGGTTTGACAGATTACGAGTACCAGCAGAACCGCTGGTACGGCAAGCTGGACTGGCGTATTACCGATAACCACCTGCTGGAGCTCACTGGCGCTAGCGACAAATACAAAACCAACGGCGACATCTACAGCTATAACTACCTCACCCGTAGCAAGGGCGCGTTTTATAACCCCGAGAACACCAACGAGGCCGGACCAAGGCTCTACTTAGCCAAGTACACCGGCTATTTCGGCGATAACGTGACTGTCAGTGCGTTGTATGGCCAGATGAATACGCCTGATGAGATCATCTACAACACCTACAATCCGGCTAATGGTCCGGTCATCAACGGCGCGACGCTGCAGAACCCGGCTTACACCGCAGGAAATCCGAACGGAATTAAGGGCCTGCAAAAGACCACCTCTCTCACCGCATCGGACCGCGAGTACGAAAAACGCAATCTGCGCCTGAGCGTGGAGTGGCGCATTTCGGATCATGCGATCACCGCTGGCATCGACAATCAGAAGTTGATGGCCACTAATATCGGCACCTACGCCTCTGGTCCTGGGTATGCTTGGAGCTATGGTAGTACCGATGATCCCTATGGAACCAAGCCTGGTGCGAACGGCCTGATCAGCCAATCGGCCAATGAGGCCGGTGGCAAGGGCGCGCCCAGCCCGGGACTGGTCGATCCGGTCTATGGTGCCTCCGGCTACTACGTCACTAAGGACACGACCTTTGGTCTGAATTCCTACGACGCCGATCAGAAGGCGTACTACCTGGAAGACAAGTGGCAGGTCACCGACAACTTCCTGCTGAGCCTGGGCCTGCGCAAGGACGAGTTCACCAACTACGTGCCGATCAGCCATGTGCCTTACATTAGCGTCGATGCCTGGTCGCCTCGTGTGGGTTTCAGCTGGGACGTGCACGGCGACTCCAGCCTGAAGGTGTACGGCAACGTCGGTCGCTATTATCTGGGCCTGCCGCTGTCGGCCGTGGGTCTGTTCACCGCCAACGTGTCCAAGAGCGAATACTTCACCTACCGCGGCATCAATGCTGACGGCACGCCGATCATCTCTAAGTCGCTGGGTCCGGCGGTGTCGGCCAACTCGCGCTTCGGCCGCGCCTCGGATCCGAGCGCCGCGGTGGTCAAGGATATTAAGGGCGAGAACCAAGACGAGGTGATTTTGGGCTTCACCCAGGAGTTGAGCATCGGCTGGATCTACGGCGTGCGCGCCACTTACCGTCGCCTCAACGATGCCATCGACGACCAGAACTTCGACACCGACAACCGCGGCCTTGTGCAGTCCGCCGCCGCGCAGGGCGTCGCGGTCGACTGGACCCGCACCGCCGGTGCCGAGCTGATCAACCCGGGCAAGACCAATGTCTGGAACGTCTACGACACCAGCGGCAACCTGCGCCAGGTGACGGTGACGCGTGAAGCGGCCGGCTTCCCCGAGCTCAAGCGCGACTATGGTGCGCTGGAGTTCAACCTGGAGCGTCCGTTCGACGGCAAGTGGTACACCAAGTTCAACTACGTGTGGTCGCATAGCTACGGCACCACCGAAGGTCAGCTGCGCTCGGATCTGTTCCGTTCCGGTGGCGCGCTCGGCGGCTACCAGGGTCAGGCCTCGGTGTCCACGACGCAGACCTGGGATCACGCGGCACTCATGGAGCACGTCAATGGCGATCAGTCCAACGATCACCGCCACCAGATCAAGCTGTACGGCTACTACCAGCTGACCGAGGAGTGGGGCGTCTCGGGCAACCTGAGCATGATCTCTGGTTCTCCCAAGGCCTGCCTAGGCAACTACTACGGCACTGCCTATACCGGTACCGATCCGGCCGGCTATGGCGGCAGCTCGGTGACGGGCGGTCCTTACCACTACTGCTACAACCCGGCCACCGGAAAGGGCGAGCCTTCGCCCCCCGGTTCGCACGGGACAGTGCCGTGGACCAACCAGTTGGACTTGGGGCTGACCTGGAAGCCGGTGTTCGCCGACGGCAAGCTGGCAGTCAACTTCAATGTGTTCAACGTGCTCAACGCACAGAAGCCGACTACGGTCTATCCGTTCTCGCAGCTGCCCGATGGTTCGGTCAACCCGCTGTACGGCCAGAACGTGGTCTACCAGACCCCGCGCTACGCACGTCTGACCGCCAGCTACGATTGGTAAGCCGCTGTCGCGTCCGCCCCGACCCTCGGGGCGGACGCCTGGGGACATCGAGTGGATCACGGCGCCGCGGCACGTCCGCGGCGTCGTCTTGTTCGAAAGCACAATGAGGAGTGGGTCATGGGTGTCATGAAGAAGAAGTTGCTGGTCGCCGCGCTGCTGGCGTGCACGGGCCTGTCCGGCCAGGTGCTGGCGAAGGATGTGGTGGTGTCGGACAAGGCGCGCGCGCTGCAGGCCAGCGCGATCAATCTGGATACGCATCTGGATACGCCGGCGCTGTTCGGCCAGCCGGGCTGGAAGATCACCGACCGGCATTCCTTCCAGGGCGACGGCAGCCAGATCGACTATCCGCGCATGGTCGAAGGCGGGCTGGACGGCGGCTTCTGGGTGGTCTACACCGGCCAGGGTCCGCTGGATGAGATGAGCAAGCGCAAGGCGCGCGATTTCGGCCTCAAGCGGCTGGGCGAGATCCGCGAGATGGTCGCGGCCAACCCCGACAAGTTCGCGCTGGCCACCGTGGCCGGCGACGCGGCGCGGATCAAGGCCGAGGGCAAGAAGTCGGTCTACATCAGCATGGAGAACGCCTATCCGCTCTCGCACGATCCCACGCTGCTGAGCTACTACTACAAGGCCGGCCTGCGCATGCTCTCGCTGGTGCACGGCAGCCACAACGACTTCGCCGACTCGGCCGGCACCGCGCCCGGCGCGGTGACCGCGCGCGAGGGCCTGACCGACAAGGGCCGGCAGATGATCGTCGAGGCCAACAAGCTCGGCATCATCCTGGACCACTCGCACGCCTCGCCGGAGGTGTTCGACCAGATGATCGCCCTGTCCAAGGCGCCGATCATCCTGTCCCACAGCGGCGCGTGGGACGTCTACCCGCATCCGCGCAACCTGGACGACAAGCGCCTGAAGGTGCTGGCCGCGCATGGCGGCGTGATCCAGGTGAATTCGCTGGGCGGCTACCTCATCGACACCGGCGCCACGCCGGAGTACCGCGCCGAGCTCGGCAAGATCTACCAGTCCTTCGGCGGTCGGCGCGGGCTCGATGCCGACGCGCGCAAGCAGGCGATGGCGCAGATCGCCGCGCTGGACGCCAAGTACAACATCAAGAAGGCCAACTTCGACGATTACATGCGCCACCTGCTGCATATCATCGAGGTGGCCGGCTGGCAGCATGTCGGCCTGGGCGCGGACTGGGACGGCGGCGGTGGCGTGGCCGGCTACGAGGACATCACCGCCCTGCCCAAGGTGGTGCAGGCGCTGCTGGACGCCGGCTACAAGGACGACCAGGTCCGCGCCATCCTCGGCGGCAACACCGTGCGCCTGATCGAGACGGTGCAGTCGCTGGCCGACCCGGCCGCGGTCAAGGCCGCGCTCGATTAAACGAGCGGGCCGCGGCGGCCACGTCAGCTAGTCGAACAAGGCCCGCAGCGCGCGGGCCGTGGCCACCGGATCGGGCGCGTCGAACACACCGCCGATCGCCGCCACCAGGTCGGCGCCGGCGGCGATGATCGGCCCGGCGTTGGCAGGCGTCAGCCCGCCGATCGCCACGCGCGGCACGCCCAGGCCGGCGGTGGCGTCGAACACCGCGGTGGTCGCCCGGTGCGGGCCGGGCTTGCTGCGGCTGGCGAAGAAGGCGCCGAAGCTGACGTAGCTGGCGCCTTCCTCCACGGCCTCGTAGGCCAGCGCCGGCTGGTCGTAGCACGAGGCGCCGAGCAGCGCATCGGGGCCCAGGGCGGCGCGCAGTTCGGCCAGCGGCGTGGTGGCGTCCTCGCGGTGCAGGCCGGCCGCGCCGAGTTCCACCGCCAGCGCGGCATCGTCGTTGATGATCAGCGGCACGCCTGCGGCCCGGCACAGCGTCAGCAGGGCGGCGGCCTGGCGCGCGCGCTGGGCATCGCCCACCGACTTGTTGCGGTACTGCAGCCAGGTGACCGCGCCGCTGTCCAGCAGCGGTCGCACGCGCGCCAGCAGCTGCGCGTCATCGTCGAGGTCGGGCGTGAGCAGGTACAGGCCACTGGGCAGGGAAGCAGGCATGGCGACTCCGGTGTGCAGGGGGGCTGTGTGACAATGGGGCACCCCTAGGACCTGCGATTATCCGATGCCCGAGCCTGATGCCACCACCTACCGCAACTGGATGTGCGTGGTCTGTGGATTCATCTACCGCGAAGCCGACGGCCTGCCCGAGGAAGGCATCGCGCCGGGCACGCGCTGGGAGGACGTGCCGGACACCTGGACCTGCCCCGACTGCGGGGTGACCAAGGACGACTTTGAAATGGTCGAGCTGGACTGAGCCTCCGGCGCCCGCGTCGTCGCCCCTGACACGAGAATCCCCATGACCGAACTCCTCGACGCCGTCGAACTGCAGACCGGCCCCCAGCCGAGCTGGAGCGTGCTGTGGCTGCATGGCCTGGGCGCCGATGGCAATGATTTCGCGCCGATCGTGCCCGAGCTGGTGCGTCCGGGCTGGCCGGCGCTGCGCTTCGTGTTCCCGCATGCGCCGGTGCGGCCGGTCACGATCAACAACGGCCTGCGCATGCGCGCCTGGTACGACATCGCCGGCATGGATTTCGCCACGCGGGCCGACGCCGCCGGCGTGGAACAGTCCATCGGCCAGGTCGAGGCGCTGCTGGCGCGTGAGGGTGAACGTGGCATCGCGCCGTCCAACGTGCTGCTGGCCGGGTTCTCGCAGGGCGGGGCGATCACCCTGGCCGCCGGCGTGCGCCGCCGCGTGCCGCTGGCGGGTTTGATCGCGCTGTCCACCTATCTGCCCGGCGCGGACCAGTTGGCCGACTTCGCCAGCGAGGCCGCCAAGGCCCAGCCGATCTTCATGGGCCATGGCACCTCCGACCCGGTGGTACTGCCGGCCTTCGGCCAGCGCAGCGCGCAGGCGCTCAAAGCCGCCGGCTTCCAGGTGGACTGGCACGACTATCCGATGGCGCATTCGGTCAGTGCCGAGGAAGTGCGCGACCTCGGCGACTGGATGTCGCGGCGCTTCGCCTGACGCATGACCACCACGCCCGCCGCGCAGGGGTGGTTGCCCGAACTGTGCACGCTGCCGCGGCTGACGATCATCCTGGGCCTGGCCGAGCTGGTGGTCGTGGTGCTGGCGCTGGCGCCGGATCGCACGGGCAAGTGGAGCGTGGAGCACTTCGCCTCGATCAGCGCCTTCGCGCTGTGGCAGGCGATCGCGGCGACCGCCCTGCTGTGCCTGCTGCGTCCGCAGCTGAGCCGCCTGCCGCCGCGCCTGGGCGCCGTGGCGGCGCTGGCGCTGGCCGGCGCGGTGGGACTGCTGTCGGCCAGCGCGTTGTTCGTGCTGTATTCCACCATCGGCCTGCCCGAGGGCGCGCCGGCGGTGGGCTTCTGGCGCTTCAGCCTGAGCAGCGCGGCGATGGTGATGCTGATCGGCGCGCTGGCGCTGCGCTACTTCTATGTCAGCGATCGCTGGGCGGCGCAGGTGCAGGCCAGCGCGCGTGCCGAGGCCGATGCGCTGCAGGCGCGGATCCGCCCGCATTTCCTCTTCAACAGCATGAATCTCATCGCCGGCCTGCTGCACAGCAAGCCGCAGGTGGCCGAGCGCGCGGTGCTGGATCTGTCCGACCTATTCCGCGCGGCCTTGGGCGCGGGCGAGGACAACTCCACCCTGGCCCAGGAAGTGGAGCTGGCCGAGCAGTATCTGTCGATCGAATCGCTGCGCCTCGGCGAGCGCCTGACGGTGCGCTGGGAGCGTACCGAGCCGCTGCCCTGGGACCTGGTGCTGCCGCGCCTGGTGCTGCAGCCTATGGTGGAGAACGCGGTGCTGCACGGCATCTCGCGCCTGCCGCAGGGCGGCACCATCGACATCGCCCTGACGGTGGAGCACAAGACGCTGCGCATCGTCGTGCGCAACCCGGCGCCCGAGCCGGGCAGCGTGCCGGTGCCGGCGGTGGGGCGCGGCGCCGGCCACGCCCAGCGCAATATCGCCCACCGGCTGGCGTATCGCTTCGGCGCCGGGGCGCGGGTGACGGGCTTCTGGGCGCAAGGCTACTATGCCTGTGAACTCGCCCTTCCCCTGGCCTGAGGTGCGCATGCCCCTGACGGTGGTGATCGCAGACGACGAACCGCTGGCCCGCGAGCGCCTGCGCACGCTGTTGGCCGAGCAGCCCGGCACCGAAGTGGTGGCCGAGGTCGGCGATGGGCTGGCCGCGCTGCAGGCGGTGGCCGAACTGCGCCCCGATCTGGTGCTGCTGGACATCTCCATGCCCGGGGTCGATGGACTGGAAGCGGCGCGCCACCTGGCCGCCTTCGATCCGCGGCCGGCCGTGGTGTTCTGCACCGCCTACGACGCGCATGCGCTGTCGGCGTTCGAGGCCGCGGCGATCGACTACCTGATGAAACCGGTGCGCGCCGAGCGCCTGGCCTCGGCGCTGGAACGCGCGCGCACCTTCGCCGCCGGCCGCAGCACCGCGCCGGCGCCCAGCGCGGCCCAGCGCCAGGCGCGCACGCACCTGTGCGCGCGCCTGCGCGGCAGCCTGCGGCTGATCCCGCTGGACGACATCCACTACCTGCAGGCCGAGGAGAAGTACGTGGTGGTGCACCACGCGCGCGGCGAGGACCTGATCGAGGAATCGCTCAAGTCGCTGGAGGAGGAGTTCGCCAGCCGCTTCGTGCGCATCCACCGCAACTGCCTGGTCGCCCGCCACGAGCTGATGGAACTGCGCCGGGTCGACGACGGCAAGGTGCAGGCCGTGCTGCGCCATGCGCCTGCGCCGCTGGAAGTCAGCCGCCGCTGCGTGCCCGCCCTGCGCGAGACGGTCAAGACACTCTAGAGGCTGGGATCGGCGGGGCAGGGAAAAGTACTCCGCTTGTGCTCGTCATTCCTGGGGTCGCGGAAATGACGGTACGAAAGTCACCCTAAGCTCCCCAATCCCCAATCCCCAATCCCCACTTGCGGCGATAATGCCCGCATGAGATCGCTGCGCATCGCCACCCGCAAGAGCGCGCTCGCCCTATGGCAGAGCGAGTATGTCGCCCACCAGCTGCGCCTGGCCCATCCGGGCCTGGAGGTCGAACTGGTGCCGATGAGCACGCGCGGCGACGAGGTGCTGGACCGCTCGCTGGCGGCGATCGGCGGCAAGGGCCTGTTCCTCAAGGAACTGGAGCTGGCCATGCTCGACGGCCGCGCCGACTGCGCGGTGCATTCGCTCAAGGACGTGCCGATGGAGCTGGAGGGGCCGTTCGTGCTGCCGGCCATCCTGGAGCGCGCCGATCCGGCCGATGCCTTCGTCTCCAATGCCTATCGGCGGCTGGATGCGCTGCCGCATGGCGCGCGCGTGGGCACCTCCTCGCTGCGGCGCCAGGCGCAGCTGCGCGCGCTGCGGCCGGATCTGGAGCTGGTCGACCTGCGCGGCAACGTCAACACCCGTCTGGCCCGGCTCGACGCGGGCAGCTACGACGCCATCATCCTGGCCTGCGCCGGCCTGCAGCGGCTGGGCTTCGACGCGCGCATCGCCACGCGCCTTGCCGCACCGCAGTGGCTGCCGGCACCGGCGCAGGGCGCCATCGCGGTGGAATGCCGCAGCGATGCGCCGCAGGTGCTGGCGCTGTTCGCCGCCCTGGACCACCTGCCCACGCGCCGCTGCGTGGAAGCCGAGCGCGCCATGAACCGCGCCCTGCACGGCAGCTGCCACGTGCCGGTCGGCGCGTTCGCCGAGGAAACCGCCGGCGGCATGCGCCTGCGCGGCCTGGTGGGCTCGGCGCAGGCCGGCACGCTGGTGCACGCGGAGGCCTCCTCGCCCGATCTGACGCCGGAGAACCTGGGCCATCAGGTCGCCCAGGCGCTGCTGGCCAATGGCGCCGATGCGCTGCTGGCCGAGCTGGAAGTCTGAGGCACCAGATCGCTTGCCGGTGGCAGGTCGAACCCTGCGCGGCGTCGACGCCCGGCAGCATCATTGTTCGAGAACGACGGGCTGCGTCGTCCCTTCAGCATGCCCAACACGCATCGTCGTTCCCGCGAAGGCGTGAACCCAAGGACGTTGCGGGACCTGCATGGGAGTCCATGGATCCCCGCGTTCGCGGGGATGGCGAGCTTTGAGGTGGCAGCGCTAGGCCGCGAGCAAACCTCTAAGCGTCGTTCCCGCGTTCGCGGGAATGACGGGAGGGGAGTCCCGCGTCTTCGATGCACTCGGGCTTCAACATAAAAAGCCCCCGCCGTGTCGCCACGGCGAGGGCTTTGATCGCGCGGGCGCGCGGCTTACTTGAAGTTGTAGACGATGTTGACCGTGGTCAGGTTGTCGGTCTTCTTGGTGTCCGGATCGACCTCGGTGTTGTGGCGCGTCTCCAGCCCGGCCTTGAGCGCCAGGCGTTCGGACATGGCCACCTGCAGGCCGAACAGGTTCTTGATGAAGGTGTTGTCGCTGCCCGACTCGACCAGCAGCGTGTCCACCAGCGAGGTGGTCGAGGTCAGCTTGTAGCCGTAGTCGATCATGCCGCGGCCGATGGTCTCGTTGTGGTGCACCTGCACGCCCTGGTCCTTGGACCAGCGGTAACCCGGACCGATCTCGAAGGTCAGGTGCTGGGTGTCGTTCTTGATCGCCTCGTAGCCGTAACCGACGGCGGTGGTCCACTGGTACTCGTAGCTGGTGTAGTGGTCGCGCTCGTTGCGCACCGAGCCCCAGATGTAGCTGCGCTCGCTCAGGCGGCGGCCGCTGGTGCCGAACAGTTCATAGCGGCGCGCGGTCTCCTCGCCGTCGTCCTTGGCGTACTGGCCGGCCACGCCGAAGGCGTGCTTCCAGGTGTCGTCGCTGTAGGCGAGGTTGGCCTTGCCGACGAAGGTCTCGTTGTCGGTATTGCCCTTCGAGATGGCCAGGCCCAGTTCGCCGTTGCCGGTCCAGCCGGTGTTGTTGTCGATCTTGGCCAGGCTGGGCGTGTCGACCAGGTTGCCGGCCAGGGCGGGCAGCGGCGCTGCCACGGCGAGCAACAGGGCGCAGGGAAGGCGTCGGAACATGAGGAATCTCCGTGTGGGGTGGGGACGCGGGGATAGCAAAAAGGCCGGTGATCCCCGGCCTTCGGCGCGAAAGTGTCTTTTCGCAACGTTGAATGTCAACGTAATGCGCCCGCTTGCCGTCCTCGTCTCCAGACGCTAGGCGAGTCCGAGACGGCGACGCCCTCAGGGCGTGGAGACGGGCGTGTCGATGATGATGGACGGGTCGTTGAAGCGGCTGTAGCGCACGGTCATGGTGTAGGGCTGCTGCTGGGACAGGCCGCTGTGGCGCAGCTGCAGCGGCAGGCCGTCCGGCCCGATCCAGTAGGTGAACTGCACCGGCGCCTGCGCCGGGCCGTTGGTCACCTCGTACTGCCGCGCCTGCACGCCGTCGATCTGGCTGATGCCGGCCTCGCGCACGCGCAGCTGGCCGCGGCTCTCGTGCACGCGCATCGGATCGCGCCATTGCGCCACCATGCCTTCGGGCAGCTGCAGCTTCTCGGTACGGCCCTGCGACTGCAGGTAGAGCACGTTGCCGACGATCACCTGGGTGCCGATGGGCATCTGCAGGCGGTAGCGGTCGGGGGCGACGAAATCCAGCGTGTCGCGGGTCTCGCGCGCGCCCTGCAGGTGCATCTCGGCATGGAAGCTGCGCGCGTCCTGGAAGGCCTGCATCGACGCGGTGACCCGTTCGAGCGGCGTGCCGGCTGCCGTGGCGGGCAGGGAGCTGGCCGGTGGCGAGGAGGGGCTGCAGGCGGCCAGCAGCAGGCAGGCCAGGGCGGGGACGGCGGGGCGGTGCATGGGGCGAACGGACTCCGGCGGCGGGCAGGGCGGGAACCCGTCCCGCGGGCGCAAGACTGCGCGCGGGCGGCTGAAGCGCACCTGCGTCTTCTTGATGCCATGCTCGGCCATAATCGGGCGCATGGACAAGATCGAACGCATCACCGCGCTGCATCGCATCCTCAAGGGCGCGCGTTACCCGGTCACCGTCAAGCGCCTGCAGGACGAGCTGGGGTGCTCGCGCGCCACCGTCTACCGCGACCTGGCCTACCTGCGCGATGCGCTGATGGCGCCGGTGGAGGGCGACGGCGAGGCCGGCTTCCGCTATGCGGCCGGGCAGAGCGACCGTTTCGAGCTGCCGGGCCTGTGGCTCAGCTCGGACGAGCTCTACGCGCTGGTCGCCTCGCAGCAGCTGCTGCTGCGCACCGGCGGCGGGGTGCTGGCCGGCGCGCTGGCGCCGCTGCAGAAGCGCCTGGAGGGCCTGCTGGCCGACCACGCCGGCGCCCAGCGCTGGCCGGTCGAACGCGTGCGGGTGATCCCGCACCGCGGCCGGCGCCTGGACGAGGCCGCGTTCCGCTGCGTGGCCAGCACCGTGCTGGAGCGGCGCCAGCTGAGCTTCGAATACCGCGCCCGTTCCACCGACGAGCGCACCCGCCGCGTCGTCTCGCCCCAGCGCATCACCCACTACCGCGACAACTGGTACCTGGACGCCTGGGACCACGGCCGCGAGGCGCTGCGCAGCTTCGCGGTGGACCGCATCAGCAACGCCCGCGCGCTGGACGAGGCGGCGGTGGAGATGGGCAAGGACGAGCTGAGCCAGCACCTGGCCTCCAGCTACGGGATTTTCTCCGGCGAGCCCAAGGGCTGGGCGACGATCGTGTTCAGCCCCAAGGCGGCGCGCTGGGTCGCCGACGAGCAGTGGCATGCGCGCCAGGAGGGCCGCTTCCTGCCCGATGGCCGCTACGAGTTGAAGGTGCCCTACAGCGCCTCGCGCGAGCTGCTGATGGACGTGCTGCACTACGGCTCGGACGCCGAGATCGTCGCCCCGCCGGTGCTGCGCGAGCAGGCCAAGGCCCTGCTCGAACTGGCCCTGTCCAACTACGAGCGCGTGCCGGACAAGCACTGAGCGGTTGTGGGAACAGCTGTACCCTCCAATCCAATCGCGGACTCCCTGTAGAGCGGAGCTCGCTCCGCTGGGGCTCTCCGCCGATCCGGCCGAAACGCGGCGGACCAAGCTCAGCTGCTCTTCGTTCGGTTGGTGGGGAAGGCCCCAGCTACAGGTGGGGGCCGCCCTTGTGGCCGTCGGGCAACGGCGGCGAGGGCTTTACCAGGAAAGCCCCATCGCCGCCATGGCGGCTCCCACGGGCGCTCGTCCGGTACCATGGTGGCGTTCCCGCATGATCGGTGCGGTGGCCGCGCGGTTGGCGGCTGCCGGGTCCGAGTGCGCACCTTCCCCTCTGACGATCCCGCACCGCCCGTGTCCACCACCGAGCCCGCACCGCTGCGCTTCATCCATGTCGTGGCCGCCGCCATCACCGATGCGCGCGGCCGCCTGTTGCTGGCCCGGCGCGGCGACGGCCGCGATCTGGCCGGGCTGTGGGAGTTCCCCGGCGGCAAGCGCGAGCCGGGCGAATCCACCGAGGAGACGCTGGTGCGCGAGCTGCAGGAGGAGCTGGGCATCACCGTGCAGGTCGGCGCGCCGATCATGCGCGTGCCGCACCTGTATCCGGACAAGCGCCTGCTGCTGGACGTGCGCCGGGTGACCACCTGGAAGGGCGTGCCGCGCGGCATGGAGGGCCAGGCGCTGGCCTGGGTGGCGCAGGACAAGCTGCAGCGCTATCCGATGCCGGCGGCCGACAAGCCCGTGGTGGCGGTGCTGCAGCAGCCCGACCGGTACCTGATCACGCCCGAACCCGGTGCGGAGCCCGCGGCCTGGCTGGCCGGCCTGGAGGCCGCGCTGGCCGGCGGCGTGCGCCGCGTGCGGCTGCGCGCGCGCAGCCTGGAGGGCGACGCGGGCTGGCCGCCGCTGGCCGCCGCCGCGGTGGCGCTGTGCCGCGATGCCGGCGCCGAGGTGCTGCTGGAGGGCGCGGCCAAGCTGGCACGCGATCTGGGCGTGGGCCTGCACCTGCGCACCGAGCAGCTGATGCGCATCGAGGCGCGCCCGGTCGCGGCCGGCGTGGGCCTGGCCGCCTCGTGCCGATCGGCCGAGCACCTGCGCCGCGCCGAGGCGCTGGGCTGCGACTTCGTCACCCTGGGCCCGGTGCGCGGCACCGACACCCAGCCCGCGCTGGGCTGGGACGCCTTCGCCGCCCTGCGCGAGATCGTGTCGCTGCCGATCTACGCCACCGGTGGGCTGGGGGTGGACGACATGGCCCAGGCGCACCAGCACGGCGCGCAGGGCATCGCCGCGCTCCGCGGGCTGTGGCCTTCGGGCTGAGGTCTTGTGCGGCGCTCAGGCGCCGGCGAGCAGGCGGTAACGCGCGTCCAGCTCGGCCACGGCCTGGTCGATCTCATCCAGGCTGCCATCGTTGCGCACGATGTCGTCGGCGATGGCCAGGCGCTGGGCGTCGCTGGCCTGGGCCTGGATCATGCGCTGGGCCAGCGCCTGGTCGATGCCATCGCGCGCCAGCAGCCGCGCCATGCGCACTTCCAGCGGCGCGGTGACCACGCAGATGCGCTGCAGCCACGGGTAGCGCTCGCGCCCGCCGCCTTCGGCCAGCAGCGGGATCATCGCCACCGCATACGGGCTGGCGGCGGCGCGGCACTGCGCCTCCAGCGCCGCGCGCACGGCCGGATGGACGATGGCCTCCAGCGCCTGGCGCGCGTTTTCGTCCTCGAACACGCGCCGGCGCATCGCCGCGCGGTCCAGCCCGGCCTGCGCATCGAGCACGTCCGCGCCGAAGTGCGCCACGATGGCGGCCAGCGCCGGTGTGCCGGGCTCGACCACCGCGCGCGCGATGCGGTCGGCGTCGGCCACGACGATGCCGCGCGCCAGGAAGGCGCGCTCCAGCGCACTCTTGCCCGAGGCAATGCCGCCGGTGAGTCCGATGCAGGTCTGGCTCATGACCGCATTATCCACGCGTCCCTGCCACGGTAGAGCGGAGCTTGCTCCGCTGCTCTTCGTTCGGTTCGTGGGAAAGGCCCCAGCCGAGCTTGCTCCGCTGCGCTTCGTTCGGTCCGTGAGCAAGGCCCCAGCGGAGCAAGCTCCGCTGCGCTTCGTTCGGTCCGTGAGCAAGGCCCCAGCGGAGCAAGCTCCGCTCTACAGCCAGCGGCGCACGCGGGCGCAGTAGCGCGCGTAGGCGGGGCCGAACTCGGCGCGCAGGCGCGCTTCCTCGAACGGGATCACCACCTGCCGCAGCGCCAGCCACGGCAGCGGCAGCAGGACCAGCGCCCAGGGCACGACCAGATAGCCGGCCAGGCCGATATAGCTGGCCAGCAGGCTGACATACATCGGGTTGCGGGTCAGGCGGTACGGGCCGCGCTCCACCAGGGACGAGGGCTGGCTGGAGGGCAGGATGGTGGTGCGGCGCGTGGCGAACAGCGCGAAGCACCACAGCGCCAGGCCCAGCGCGGCCAGGGCCAGCAGCGAGCCGGCCCACTGCATCGCCAGCAGCGCGCCGCCCTGCGGCAGCGGCAGGGCCAGCACGCGCTGGGCCAGCGCGGCGAGGCCGAAGGCGAGCAGAAAATGCACCGGCGCGGTCAGGCGGACCAGCAGCGGGGTGTTCGACAGGCGCGCAGCGCCTTCCAGGGTGTGTTCTTCCAGCACGCCGCGTGATCGTCCTTGGGTCCGGGGCGACATCTTAGCCCGCGGCCTGCGGGAAAGCGCCCGTAGACTGGCCGCCCCACCTGCCAGGGTTCGCCGATGTCCATCGCCCGTCTTCGTACGCTCTTCCGCTTTGGCCTGCTGGCGCTGGTACTGCCGGCCAGCCTCGCGCTGGCCGCGCCGAAGGACGCGGGATTCGAGCTGGTGGCGCTTGGGGTCGAGGGTGGGCTGGATGAGGGCAACCTGTCGTCCTATCTGATCCGCGCCCAGGCCGACACGCGCTATCTGGCGCTGGATGCCGGCACCGTGCTGCCAGGCATCGCGCAGGCGCTGCGGCAGGGCGCGTTCGCCGATCTGCGGCCGGCCGACGGGCTCACCCCGCAGGGACAGGTGCTGCGCAACCTGATCGCCGGCACCTTCATCAGCCATGCGCATCTGGACCATGTCGGCGGGCTGCTGGTCGCGGCCACCGACGATGCCGGCCGCAAGCCGATCTACGGGCTGGCGCCGACGCTGGAGACGCTCAGCGCCGACTACTTCAACTGGCAGGCCTGGCCCAACTTCGCCGACCGCGGGCCGGCACCGGCGCTAGGCCGCTATGTGCTGACCGACGTCGTACCGGGGCAGTGGTTCGACGTGCCCCGGACCTCGCTCTCGGCCTGCGCCTATCCGCTGTGGCACGACCGGCTCACCTCGACGATGCTGCTGGTGCGCAGCGGCGATGCGTACTTCGCCTACTTCGGCGATACCGGGCCCGATGCGCTGTCCGGCGGCCAGCATCGGCTGGCGGACATCTGGCAGGTGCTGGCGCCGCTGGTGCGCCGGCACGCGCTCAAGGGGCTGCTGATCGAGGCCTCGTTCCCGGACGATGTGCCGGATGCGCAGCTGTTCGGCCATCTCACACCGGCCTGGCTGCTGCGCGAGCTGGACGCGCTGGCCGCCGCGACCGGCGGCACCGCGCCGCTGAAGGGGCTGCCAGTGCTGGTGGGGCATATCAAGCCGAGCCTGGTGCAGGGGCGCGATCCGCGCGCGCTGGTGAAGACCGAGCTGGAGGCGGGCAACCGCCAGGGCGTCGCGTTCGTGCTGCCGGTCCAGGGGCAGGTGCTGCGGCTGCCTTGAGGGGGGCAGGGGGAGCGGCCGCCGAGCGATACGGGGCGAGCCCCAAAAGCGACCCCTCCCCAGCCCTCCCCTTCGCTGCGCGAAAGGGAGGGGGCCGATCCTGCGGCGTGGAAGCAGAAGGGGAAGGCGCAAAGAACGCTCTACCGTCATTCCCGCGAACGCGGGAATCCAGGGACTTTCGCTGGAGGGGCGAGAGGTGCCGACTTCCGCCCCTCGCGGCAAGGGCGACCCCGCGCACCGCTCTAAATAAGGCGGAAATGTCGCCTAGCCGTCACACACCGTGACTTTCGACGGCTTGCAAATCCGTAAGTTCCGTGTGAAAAGATCGTGTTGCTCTGCAGCATCGTCTGGCCGGCCGCGCGCCGGGTCCGACGCGGGAATCCGCCCGTGCCGTGATCCGCGCCGTGCAGCGCCCGCGCCGCGATGCCGCCCAAGCCGCACCCCTTCGCCACCGGACCGCTCATGCCCCGATTGCAGCCCGCCGCCATTGCCTCGCCCACCCCCGCACGGGGTGTCCGCCGGTGAGGGGCCGCGGCTTCGATCTGGCCGGCAACGGCAGCTCGGTGCGCACCGAGCTGCTGGCCGGGACGACGACCTTCCTGACGATGGCCTACATCGTCTTCGTCAACCCGGACATCCTGGGCGCGGCCGGCATGGACAAGGGCGCGGTGTTCGTGGCCACCTGCCTGGCCGCGGCGCTGGGGTCGGCGCTGATGGGGCTGCTGGCCAACTGGCCGATCGGCCTGGCGCCGGGCATGGGGCTCAACGCCTTCTTCGCCTTCACCGTGGTCGGCACGATGGGCTATGCCTGGCCGCAGGCGCTGGGGCTGGTGTTCCTGTCCGGCTGCCTGTTCGTGCTGCTGACCCTGACCGGCGCGCGGCGCTGGCTGGTCGACGGCATCCCGCTGTCGCTGCGCAGCGGCATCGCCGCGGGCATCGGCCTGTTTTTAGCTTTCATCGGCCTGCAGGGCGCGGGTCTGGTGGTGGACAGCCCGGCCACGCTGGTGACTCTGGGCGATCTGCACAAGGCCGAGCCGCTGCTGGCGCTGGCCGGGCTGGTGCTGATCGGCATCCTGGACGCGCTGCGGGTGCGCGGGGCGATCCTGATCGGCATCCTGGCGGTGACCGCCGCCGGCCTGGCGCTGGGCAAGGTGCACTACGCCGGGCTGCTGGCCTGGCCGCCGAGCCTGGCGCCGACCTTCCTCAAACTCGACATCGCCGGCGCGCTGACCCAGCACGGCGGCGTGGCCGCGCTGCTGCATGTGCTGCTGGTGTTCCTGCTGGTGGAGATGTTCGACGCCACCGGCACGCTGGCCGGCGTGGCCCAGCGCGCCGGGCTGCTGGATCGCCCTGACCAGCGCCAGCGCTTCGATCGCGCGCTGGTAGCCGACAGCACCGCGATCCTGGCCGGCTCGCTGCTGGGGACCTCCAGCACCACTGCCTACGTGGAAAGCGCGGCCGGCGTGCAGGCCGGCGGCCGCACCGGCCTGACCGCGCTGACGGTGGCCGCGCTGTTCCTGCTGGCGCTGCTGTTTTCGCCGCTGGCCGCGATGGTGCCGGCCTATGCGACTGCGCCGGCGCTGATCTACGTGGCCGGGCTGATGCTGCGCGAGCTGGTCCACCTGGACTGGAGCGATGTCACCGAGGCCATGCCGGCCAGCCTGGCGGCGCTGGGCATGCCGTTCACCTATTCCATCGCCAACGGCCTGGCGCTGGGCTTCGTCAGCTATGCGCTGCTCAAGCTCGGCACCGGACGCTGGCGCGGCGTGCACGTGGCGACCTGGGTGGTGGCGGCGCTGTTCGTGCTGCGTTACGCGCTGTAGCGCGACGCGGGGCGGTGAGGATTTCGCAAGACGTTTTGGCAAGGGGAGTCGTGCACGTGGTGGGAAGTAGAACAATCTGGGGCGTGATCGCCTGTGTGGCGCTGGTCGGCCAGGCCTCGGCGGCCGATGGCGGCGGCACGGCCGGCGCGCGCGAGGCGAAGGTGGCCGCGCTGATGCAGCGCGTGGCGGGCAACGGCCCGCAGCTGCGCGCCTTCCTGCAGGCCATGCCCAAGGGCGCGGACCTGCACAACCATGTGGGTGGTAGCAATTACGCCGAGGATTTCCTGCGCTGGGCCGACGAGGACCAGGGCTGCATCGCCCGCGACACCCACCAGCTGCTGCCGCCGCCGTGCGGCGAGGGCACGGTGCCGGCGCACGGCCTGGCCGCGCGCGATGCGGCGTTCTTCTCCGCCACGGTCGATGCGCTGTCGATGCGCAACTTCGTGCAGGGCAATGCGGCCGCCTCGGGGCACGACCAGTTCTTCAGCACCTTCGCCCGGTTCGGCAGTTCGCAGGCGCGTCGCCCCGACGCGATCGCCGCGACGCTGGAGCAGGCCGCGCGCGACCGCGTCAGCTATGTCGAGCTGATCGCCAATCCCGCCCAGTCGGCCGAGCTCGGCAAGCGCGCCGGTGCGCTGGACTGGAACGCCACCGACCTGGACGCCAACCTGGCGCCGCTGCAGGCCCAGCTGCCGGCCTTGGTCGAGGCGGCCAAGGCCGACACCGCCGCGCTCGATGCGCGCGTGGCCCAGCTGCTGCGCTGCGGCCAGACAGACGCCAGCATCGGCTGCGGCGTGCGCTATCGCTATGTGCCGTACGCACTGCGCACGCTGCCGGCGCCGGTGGTGTTCGGGCAGATGCTGATGGGCTATGCGGTGGTGCAGGCCGATCCGCAGCGCTATGCCGGGGTCAACATCGTCGCGCCGGAGGACAACCCGGTCGCGCTGCGCGACTACCGCCTGCACATGGCGATGTTCAAGCTGCTGTCCGCGCGCTACCCGCAGGTGCCGCTGACCCTGCACGCGGGCGAACTGAGCCTGGGCCTGGTGCCGCCGGCGGACCTGCGCTTCCACATCCGCGATGCGGTGGCCATCGGCGCCCGGCGCATCGGTCACGGCGTGGACATCGGTTACGAGGACGATGCCGCCGGACTGCTGCGACAGATGAAGGCCCAGCACGTGGCGGTGGAGATCAACCTGACCAGCAACGACGTGATTCTCGGGGTCAAGGGCAGCGACCATCCGCTGCCGATGTACCTGGCCGCCGGCGTGCCGGTGGTGCTCTCCACCGATGACGAGGGCGTCTCGCGCAGCGACATGACCCACGAATACCAGCGCGCGGTGACCGAGCAGGGCCTGGAC
The DNA here is from genome assembly GCF_037153335.1 of Pseudoxanthomonas sp. USHLN014. NCBI lineage: Bacteria > Pseudomonadati > Pseudomonadota > Gammaproteobacteria > Lysobacterales > Lysobacteraceae > Pseudoxanthomonas > Pseudoxanthomonas sp. USHLN014. The sequence goes on along the minus strand of NZ_JBBCKO010000013.1, from coordinate 54,411 downwards.
TACGCCACGCTCAAGCAGGTCGCGCGCAATGGGCTGACCTATTCCTTCGCGCCGGGCCAGAGCCTGTGGGACGCGGACGGCCGCACGCCCGTGGCCGCCTGCGCCGGCTCGCTGGTTTCCGGCAGCGCCGATGCGCGCTGCAAGGCGCTGCTCGAGGGCAGCGAGAAGGCGCGTCTGCAGTGGCAGCTGGAGCGCGACTTCGTCGCCTTCGAGACCCAGCAGCTGGCCGAGGCGCGCCGATGAGCCGCCTCGCACGGGCCCTGGCGCAGGGCGCGCTGCTGCTGTCGCTGGCCGCGAGCGCCTCGGCGTGGGCGGGGCAGAAGCAGCTGGTGATCCTGGACGACGACCTGGACGGCTTCGCCCCGGCCCAGGTGATGGCGCTGCAGGCGCCCGATGTGCAGGTGCTGGGCCTGACCACCGTCAGCGGCAACGCCTGGGCGACCCAGGCCACCGCGCATGCGCGGCGCATGCTGGAGATCGCTGGCCATCCCGAGGTGCCGGTGGCGCAGGGCGCGATCGATCCGCTGGTCAACACCGAAGCGCAGACCGAGCGCTGGGAAGCGCTGTACGGCAAGCTGGTGTGGAAGGGCGTGTGGATGAGGCACTGGGTCGAGGACAACTTCCAGGCCGATCCCGATTACCACGGCCCGGAGGTGGTGCGCGATCTGAAGCTGGGCAATCCCAGCGTGGTCAAGGCCCGCGACGAGCCGGCGGCGCTGTTCCTGCTGCGCATGGTCCGCGCTTATCCGGGCCAGGTGACCATCATCGCCACCGGCCCGCTGACCAACCTGGCGCTGGCCCAGCGCCTGGACCCGCAGTTCGCCAGCCTGGCCAAGGAACTGGTCTACATGGGCGGCAGCCTGGAGCCCAAGCAGACGCGCGACAGCGAGGCGGCGCGGCAGTTCGCGCGCGAGTTCGTCAACACGCCGCGGCGCGAGTTCAACATCCGCTTCGATCCCGAGGCCGCCAGCATCGTCATGCGCGCGCCGTGGAAGAAGATCGTGATGGTGCCGGTCGATCCGTCCACCGCCACCGAGGTCACTCCGGCGCTGCTGGCGCGCATGCGCGCGGCCGACACGCCGATCGCCCGCGCGCTGGCCTCGCGCCAGACCGGCTTCCCGCTGTGGGACGAGCTGGCAGTGGCGGTGTGGCTGGATCCCTCGCTGATTACCCAGTCCGACGAGTTGATGGTCGATACCAACCTCGACCGCGGCGCCGGCTACGGCGACATCCTGTCCTGGAGCCCGCCATACGCGCCGGGCCTGGGCGAGCGGCGTCAGACCGTGGTGCGCAGCGTCGATGTACCGCGTTTCGAGGCGCTGATGGCGCGCCTGCTGACCCGGCCCCAGCCGCACGCGGTCGGCGCGGCGGTGCCCTGAATCCGGAGTTGGAAGCGGCAGGGCCACGGACGCGGCCCGGACGCTGATCGGTGCCCGCGCGCGCCGACGCGGCGGTGTCTTGGCTAGAACCCTTACCCACACAGGCAATCCCCACATGAACAAAGCGCTCCTTTCCCTTGCCGTCACGGCCGCGTTGTACGCGACCGCCGGCGCCGCCTTCGCCCAGGACGCCACCGGCACCGACGCCGGGCAGCGCAGCAGCGTCACCACCACCTCCAACACCACCAACTCCAACGCCACCCAGCGCGCGCGCCAGCTCGACGCGGTCAAGGTCACCGGCACCTCGCTGTCGCTGGGCGGCGGCAACATGCAGGTCCAGGACGCGCCCAAGGCCGTGTCCACCATCGGCCGCGAAGCCATCCTCAAAGCCGCGCCCGGCGCCAACTTCACCCAGATGCTGTCCAGTATCCCCGGCGCGACCTCGGCCACCAACGATGTGACCGGCCTCAACGATGGCCAGTTCTCCGTGCGTGGCTACCCGCCCGATGAGGTGGGCGTGACCGTCAACGGCGTGCCGATCAACGACTCGGGCAACTACAAGATGTACGCCACCGAGTACGGCGACACCGAGAACATGGGCGACATCACCGTCGAGCAGGGCTATCCCAGCGTGACCTCGCCGGTGATCGGCGCGGCCGGCGGCAACATCGCCTGGGTCACCGTCGATCCGACCGCCGAGGCGGGCCTGGACTTCAGCCAGAGCGCGGGCAGCAACGGCTACCACCGCACCTTCCTGCGCTACAACACCGGCGATACCGGCCCGCTGCGTTCGTGGATCTCCTACTCCAACAACGAGACCAGCCTGTGGCGCGGCACCGGCAAGTCGCTGGTGACCAAGGTCGACGCTAAGTCGGTGTGGACCATCGACGAGGACAACTCGATCACCGGCTCGCTGCAGTACAACCGCGAGTTCAAGAACAACTACCGCAACGTCACCAAGGCCCAGGCTCACCAGAACTACCACTTCGGCTACGACGGCAACTACAACCCGGCCGTGCCCAGCGCCTATGCCTGGATGCAGACCAACCCGTTCCGCAGCTGGATCGCCAGCCTGGACGGCGAGTTCACCCTGACCGACTCGCTGCACCTGTCCGTGGTGCCGTACATGGTCTACGGCTACGGCGGTGGCGGCAGCGGCACCACCCAGAACGAATCGGCCTATGGCGGCATCGACGCCAACAAGGACGGCGACACGCGCGATGCGAACGTGCCGATCTATCAGATGTACACCTCCGATACCTACCGTCCCGGCATCCACGTCAAGTTCAAGAAGGACTTCGGCCTCAACGACAGCCTGGAATTCGGCGCGCTCTACGAGCGTCCCCGCAACCAGCAGAGCCGCAACCTGATGCCCACCAGCATCGACGGCGATCCGTCCAACCTGTGGGGCCAGGACAACGAGGACATGCTGACCTATCCCAACGGCAGCGCCCTGCAGACCTACCGCTCCTACTCCATCACCGACACCAAGCGTCTGTTCGCGACCAACACCTGGACGCCCAACGACCAGTGGACCGTGACGCTGGGCGGCGCCTACACCTGGGTCAACCGCAAGGGCTGGTACACCAACCTGCCGGATTCGGGTATCGCGACGCGCGGCACCAGCCTGGGCGAGGTGACCGGCGAGGGTGAGGCCAAGTACAACAAGTTCACCCCGACCGGCGGCGTCAAGTTCCAGCTCGACGAGCGCAACCAGTTCTACTTCGGCATCGGCCAGGCCTACCGCGCCCCGATCAACACCGCGGCGCTGAACTACTTCTACAGCAAGGCCGCGGCCGCGGCGCTGGCCCAGCCCAGCGGCACGATCAAGCCCAAGCCCGAGTCCTCCTGGACCGCCGACCTGGGCTGGCGCTTCTACGGCGATCAGATCAGCGCGATGGTCGACATCTACAGCAGCAAGTTCAAGGACAAGCAGGTCAGCGGCACCGACCCGGTCAGCAAGGCCTCGGTCTACACCACGCTGGACAAGGTCGATGTGACCGGCATCAACGGCGAGGTCAGCTACAAGTTCAACGACAACTGGTCCACCTACGCCTCCTACGCCTACAACAAGTCGGAGATGAAGAGCGATCTGACCGTGGCCGGCGTCACCTACGACACCGACGGCAAGACCATGATCAACGCGCCCAAGAACGTGGGCTACGTCGCGGTGAACTATGACCAGGGTCCGTTCTGGGCCAGCGCCAACGCCAATGTCCTGGGCGGCATCTACGCCGACTGGGAGAACCGCGCCCACGCCGGCGGCTACACCACGATCAACCTCAATGGCGGCTGGAACTTCGCCGATGCGGGCTGGCTGAAGAAGCCCTACATCAAGGTCAACCTGTGGAACGTGGCCAACCGCAAGGCCTTCACCTGGGCCTCCAGCGTGACGACCTATCGCTCGGTCGGTACCGATACCTACCAGCTGCTGCAGGACCGCACCTTCATGGTGACGGTGGGCGGTTCGTTCGACCTGTAACGCCGGGGTGCCGCGCAGCCGCGGGCCACGGTCCGCGCTGCGCGTTTCATCGTCCGCGGGGCTTCGTCCCCGCGGACCCTGCGTCTGTCGCCCTGCCCGCAGGGCGGCAGAGGCGATGCGAGATCTTTCCACGCGCTCGATGGTCCGCTCCCAGCGCGTGATGCGCGGAGATCGTGACCTCGTTGCGTCCGCGCTTCCCGACGATCGGCGCCGCCTGTCCGGTCCGTGCGTCTCCTTCTCCTATTCCATACCGGAGGTCCTATGTTCCGTCCTCTGACCAAGCTCCTGCTGCCGGCGCTGCTCGGCCTGTGCGCCATGCCGGCGCTCGCGCAGAAGCCGCTGGCGCCCAAGGTGCTGGTGATCACCATGTTCGCGCCGGAGGCCGCGCCCTGGCGCGAGGCCGAGCGCTTCGACACGCAGGTGCCCGTGCCGGGCCTGTCGCCCAAGTACCCGACCGTGGACTGCACGCGCGCCGGGCTGTGCCTGATGACCACCGACATGGGCCTGGCCAATGCGGCCAGCTCGGTCGCCGCGCTGGTGGCCTCGCCGCGCTTCGACCTGCGCCGCACTTACTTCCTGATCGCCGGCATCGGCGGTGTCGCGCCGGAGCAGGGCACGCTGGGCTCGGCGCACTGGGCGCGCTACGCCATCGATGGCGGCCTGATGCGCGCGGTCGATCCGCGCCAGCAGCCGGCCGGCTGGTCGTCCAACCTGCTGATGCTCGGCGCCACCGCGCCGGGGCAGAAGGTCGAGCACCGCACCGGGACCGAGGTGTTCCAGCTCGACGAGGCCCTGCTGCAGAAGGCCTACGCCCTGAGCGCGGGCGTGCCGCTGGAGGACAGCGACGCGGCCGCGGCCTATCGCCTGCAGTATCCGCAGCCGGCCGCGCGCGCCGCGCCGGCGGTGAGCATCTGCGACAGCCTGACCAGCGACACCTACTGGCACGGCAGCCTGATCGCCACGGCGATGGAGGCTTACGTGCAGCTGACCACCGACGGGCGCGGCCACTACTGCATCACGCAGATGGAGGACAATGCCAGCCTGACCGCGCTCCAGCGGGGAGCCGAGGCGGGCAGGCTGCAGTTCGCCCGCGTCGCCCTGCTGCGCACGGCCTCCAATTTCGATCGCGAGGCGCCAGGACAGGACGTGGGCGCCTCGCTGTCGGCCAAGTCCGGTGGCTTCCTGCCATCCACCCACAACGCCTACCGAGTCGGGCATGCGTTGACCGAGGCCATCCTGGCGCACTGGGAGGCGTGGTCGCACGGCGTGCCGAAGGAATGACCCCATGCCTGCCAACCTCGCTTCCTCCCGCCCCCTGCGCGCCCTGTCGCTGGCGGCCCTGGCCCTGCTGATGGCCGCGCCCGCGCTGGCGCAGAGCCGCCGCCAGGGCGCCGAACTGCCTCAGATGCGACTGTCCCAGCGGCCGCTGATCGTGGCCCACCGCGGCCGCGCCACCCCCGACGGCGCCGAGAACAGCCTGGTGCAGATGCAGCAGGTGGCCAGCCACCAGATCGGCGTGGAAATGGACCTGGCCGCCAGCCAGGACGGCGTGCTCTACCTGCTGCACGACGCCACCCTCGACCGCACCACCACCGGCACCGGCCCGATCAAGGCGCAGACCAGCCAGGCGCTGGACGCGGTCAAGCTCAAGGACGGCCACGGCAAGCCGACCGACGAGGCCCTGCCGCGCCTGACCAAGGTCCTGGACTGGGCCGCCGGCGTGCCCGACGTGATCCTGATGATCGACCTGAAGGGCATCAAGGCGGCGACGCTGGCGCCGTTGCTGCGCGAGCGCAAGCTGCAGGACCGCGTGATCCTGCTGACCTTCGAGCGCGGCGCGGCGGCCGAGGCGCTGGCCAGTGCCGATGGCGCCATGGTCTCGGTGCTGATCAAGACCCAGTCCGACGCCAACTACTACAAGCGCATCGCCGCCGGCCGGCCGCTGGCGATGTACGTGCCGCAGGACTCCAAGAACAAGGTCTTCGGCTACGCCAAGACCGCCGGGGCGGTGCTGGTGACCGACGTGATCGACGGCGAGGGCGAGGACAGCGCGGCGCTGAACGCCAAGGTCGCCAAGCAGGGCTGCAAGGCCTATCTCGACTACATCGATGCGCACTACACCGACGTGCTGGTGACCAACCACCCCAAGTGCGCGGCGCAGACGCTCAAGGCCTACGTGCCGACCACGGCGACCACGGACAATGGGCCGCATTGAGCGGCCCGTTGCTGACTTCCTGACGCTGCGCGCGGGGCCTAGGGCAGCCCGGCCAGCCAGTCGTCGTCGCTGCCTTCGTTGATGTCGGCGAACAGCGGGGTGGAGAAGTAGCGCTCGCCCGTATCGGGCAGCATCGCCAGGATCACCGAGCCCGGCACGGCCTTCTCGGCCACTTCCAGCGCGGTGGCCAGGGTGGCGCCGGCGGAGATGCCGACGAAGATGCCTTCCTCTGCCGCCAGCCGGCGCGAAGTCTCGATCGCGCGCTCGTCGGTGACGGTATAGAGCTCGTCGTAGACCTCGCGGTTGAGCACCTCGGGCACGAAGTCCGGGGTCCAGCCCTGGATCTTGTGCGGCTTCCACTCATCGCCCTTCAGCAGCGCCGCGCCGGCCGGCTCGGTGGCGATGATCCTGGTCTCCGGGCGCGCGACTTTAAGCACTTCGCCCACGCCGGTCAGGGTGCCACCCGTGCCCCAGCCGGTGACGAAGAAGTCCAGGCGCTGGCCGGCGAAGTCGCGCAGGATCTCAGGGCCCGTGGTGTTGCGGTGATAGGCCGGATTGGCCGGGTTGGCGAACTGGCTGGCCAGAAACCAGCCGTGCTGTTCGGCCAACTCCTTGGCCTTGCGCACCATGCCGCTGCCGCGCTCGGCGGCCGGGGTCAGGATGACCTTCGCGCCGTAGGCGCGCATCAGCTTGCGGCGCTCGATGGAGAAGGTCTCCACCATCGTGGCCACGAACTTGTAGCCGCGCGCCGCGCACACCATCGCCAGCGCCACGCCCGTATTGCCCGAGGTGGCCTCGACCACCGTGTCGCCCGGCTTGAGCAGGCCGCGGGCCTCGGCGTCGAGGATGATCGCCAGCGCCAGGCGGTCCTTGACCGAGCCGCCGGGATTGAACGACTCGACCTTGGCATACACCGTGGTGTGCGCCGGCGCGAGGCGATGAAGCTTGACCACCGGGGTGCGGCCGATGGTGTCCAGGATGTTGTCGTAGATGGCCATGCGAAGACGTCTCTTCCGATTAGAAGGGTGGGATCAGGCGGCGCGCGACAGCGTGGGCGCGTCGATGTTGTCGGGATGTTGTGATGCCGGCGCGGCCAGGGGCGCATCGCCGTGCCAGTGCAGCGTGTGCGCCAGCGCGGCGACCTCGCCCAGGATCAGCAGGGCCGGCGAGCGCACCTGGTGGTGGCGCGCGGTCTCGGCCAGGTCGGCCAGGGTGCCGGTGACCACGCGCTGGGTGCGGCGCGAGCCGTTCTCGACCAGCGCGAACGGCGTGGCGGCGGCGCGGCCGTGGGCGATGAGGCGCTCGCGGAAGGTCTCCAGCCCGGCCACGCCCATGTAGACGGCCAGGGTCTGGCGTTCCTGCGCCAGCGCCTGCCAGTCCAGCGTGTCCAGGGAGTCGCGGCAGTGCGCGGTCACCAGGCGCAGGCCTTGCGCATGGTCGCGGTGGGTCAGCGGGATGCCCGAATACGCCGCGCAGGCCAGCGCGGCGGTGATGCCGGGCACCACCTCGAAGGCGATGCCGTGGGCCTTGAGGAATTCCAGCTCCTCGCCGCCGCGGCCGAACACGAACGGATCGCCGCCCTTGAGCCGCACCACGCGCCGGCCGGCGCGGGCGTGTTCGAGCATCAGCGCGTGGATGTCGTCCTGGCGCGTGCTGTGGCCCTGGGCCGACTTGCCCACCTCGATGCGGGTGGCGTCGCGGCGGGCCATGGCCAGCACCTCGGCGCTGACCAGGCGGTCGTGCAGGATCACGTCGGCCTCGTTCATCGCGCGCAGCGCGTTGAGCGTGAGCAGGCCGGCATCGCCCGGGCCCGCGCCGACCAGCGTGACGGTGCCGGCGTGGGCCTGGGTGGCGCTGGAGAGCGCGCGCTGCAGCTCGGTCTCGGCGGCCGCGTCCTGGCGTTGGCGCAGCAGCCGCGGCACGGTGCCGGCGAGCAGCTGTTCGAAGAAGCGGCGGCGCGCGCCCATCTCGGGGAAGCGCGCGCGGATGCGGGCGCGCTGCCGGCCGAGCAGGGCGACCAGCGACCCCCAGGAGTCGTCCAGCAGCGTCTCCAGCTGCCGGCGGATGTGGCGCGCCACCATCGGCGCATGGCCGCCGCTGGAGATGGCGATCTGCAGGGCGCCGCGCTCGACCAGGGCCGGCACCTGGAAGCTGGACAGCTCGGCGTCGTCGACCACGTTGGCCAGCAGGCGCCGCGCGGCGGCCGCATCGGCCACCGCGCGATTGACCTCGCCCTCGTCGGTGGCGGCGATCACCAGCCATACCCCGTCCAGCCAGTCGGGCGTGAAGCTGCCCGGCTGCCAGGCGATGCGGCCCTGCTCGGCCCACTGCGCCAGGCGCGGGGTCAGGGTCGGTGCGCCCACGTGGGGGAGGGCGCCGGCGTGGAGCAGGGCCTCGACCTTGCGCTCGGCCACCGCGCCACCGCCGACCACGCGGACGGCACGGCCACGCAGGTCGGCGAACAGGGGAAACAGGGCAGCGCTCACGGGCGGGTCCGGGTCGAGAGGGCCACGACGCTACGCCCGGCTTATGACGGTCGGAAATGACTTGCCGCTGCGTTCAGATAACCCTACGTTATAAGCAGTGGTGGCCGGAACACGTACATTCGTTTTCCCCATAAGCGGCCGCGCCGCACCTCGCCAGCGATCCTTCCGCAGATGACCCTGACCCAGCTCCGCTATCTGGTCGCCATCGCCGACGCCGACTTCAACATCACCCTGGCGGCCGCGCGCGTGCACGCGACCCAGCCCGGCCTGTCCAAGCAGCTCAAGCAGCTGGAGGACGAGCTGGGCTTCCTGCTGTTCGTGCGCAAGGGCCGCAGTCTTGAATCGGTGACCCCGGCCGGCGTGGAAGTCATCCAGCGCGCCCGCGCCGTGCTGTCCGAGGCCAACAACATCCGCACCTACGCGGCCAACCAGCGCCGCGAGAGCCAGGGCCAGCTGGTGCTGGCCACCACCCACACCCAGTCGCGCTTCGTGCTGCCGCACGCGGTGGCGCAGATCAAGCGCGCCTACCCGCAGGTCAGCGTGCACCTGCAGCAGGCGGCCGAGGCCGATGCGCTGGACCTGCTGGGCCAGGGCGATGCCGACATGGCGGTGATCAGCACCTCCGGCGACACGCCCGCGGCCGGCCTGGCCGTGCCGCTGTACCGCTGGCGCCGCCTGGTGGTGGTGCCGCGCGGGCACGCGCTGGACCGCAAGGGCGCGGCGCCCGACCTGACCGCCCTGGCGGGCCAGCCGCTGATCAGCTACGAGTCCTCGACCCGGCCCGGCTCCTCCCTGCAGCGCGCCTTCGTGCACGCCGGCCTGGAGCCCAACATCGCGCTCACCGCACTGGATGCGGACCTGATCAAGACCTACGTGCGCACCGGCATGGGCGTGGGCCTGCTGGCCGAGATGGCGGTCAATGCCGGCGACGCCGACCTGCGCGCCTGGCCGGCGCCGGCGGAGATCAGCGAGTGCATCGCCTGGGCGGTGCTGCCGCGCGAGCGGGTGCTGCGCGATTACGCGCTGGATCTGGTGCACGTGCTGGCGCCGCAGATCGACAAGCGCGACCTGCGGCAGGTGATGGATGGCAACCGCGAGCCGGACTGGCCGGTGCCGCCGACGTGGGAAGCGTTGACCCAGACCATCACGAGTTGAGGGTCCGCGTCAGCGAGCGCCAGGATGAACGCAGGCGCGAGCGACCAGACCGATCTCGAAGTCGTCATTCCCGCGCCTGCGGGATCCAGGCGAAAGTCCCCTTGCTGTTGCGCCGCGTCACGCCCTGTAAAACCGTGCGCGCTACGATCCGCCTCCCCCGCGTCCATGCAACGTCTTTCGAGGAGGCCATCGTGCCCAAGTACGTGATCGAACGTGACATCCCCGGCGCGGGGAAGCTGACGCCCGCCGAACTCAACGGCATTTCCCAGCACTCCTGCAGCGTGCTGCACGGGATGGGGCCGCAGATCCAGTGGCTGCACAGCTATGTCACCGACGACAAGATCTATTGCGTCTATATCGCGCCGGACGAGGCCAGCGTGCGAGAGCATGCGGCCAAGGGAGGATTTCCGGCCAATTCGGTTGTCCAGGTGCGCACGGTGATCGATCCGACCACCGCCGAAGCCTGATGCCCCTTCAGGGATCGACCCCAACGCGCCGCTGATCCGGCGCGTTGCTGTCCGCCAGGCCGGCTCAGGCCAGCGGCACCACCACCCGAAAGCGACTCCCGCGCCCCTTGCGCGTGTGCACTTCCACCGGATAGCCCAGCGTCTGCGCGGTGCGACTGACGATCCACAGGCCCAGGCCCAGGCCTTCCCCGTGCGGATTGGCCTGGCGGAAGGCGCTGAAGATCTCGCGCGCGTCCTGCGCGTCCATGCCCACGCCGGTGTCGAGCACCTCGATCGCCACCTGGTCGCCGTGGCGGAGGCAGCCGATCAGCACCGAGCCGTTCTCGGTGTACTTGACCGCGTTGCCGAGCAGGTTGCCCAGCAGCGTGGACAGCAGCGTGCGATGGCTGCGTACGCGCAGGGAGGTCGGGACATTGCGCAGGCGCAGACCGCGCTGCTGCGCCGGACGACGCCAGGTGGCCAGGATGTCGTCGAGCACGTCCTGCAGGGGCAGGTCGATCAGGTCGGGGCGGACCTCATCGCCGCCGGCGATCGCCAGGCTGGCCAGCTGGTCGAAGCCGCGGCTGATCTGCCCCAGCGAGACGCGCGCGTCGTCCAGCGCCGGCAGGGTGGGGGCGTCGCTGGGCAGGGTGCGGCGCAGCTTCTCCAGCGCATAGCCGGCGCTGCGCAGCGGCGTCTTGAGGTCGTGGCCGGCGATGGCCATCAGCCGCGCGCGGTAATGGTTGGCTTCCTGCGCCATGGCCAGGGTGCGGCGCAGTTCCATCAGGGCCATGGTCTGGCGCGCCAGGGCCTGCAGGGCGTCGAGCTGTTGCGGGCTGATGCTGCGCGGCAAGGTGTCGAGCACGCACAGCGAGCCCAGCGGCAGGCCGTCGGGGCTGCGCAGCACCGCGCCGGCGTAGAAGCGCAGGTACGGCTCGCCGCTGACCAGCGGGTTGCAGGCGAAGCGCGGCTCGGCCAGCGTGTCCTCGACCACCAGCACCTCGTCCTCCAGGATCGCGTGGGCGCAGATGGACGAGTGCAGCGGGGTCTGCTGCGCGCCCATGCCGACTTCGCTCTTGAACCACTGGCGGTCGGCATCGACCAAGCTGATCAGCGCCATCGGCGCATTGCAGATCAGCGCGGCCAGGTTCGTGATGTCGTCGAAGGCGGCCTCGCGCGGTGTATCGAGGATCGCGTAGGCGTGCAGCGTCTCCAGCCGCAGCGTCTCGTTGACGGCGCGCGGCGCGGTCGACGCGGCGCACTCCAGGGGCGGCGTGGCGCGCGGGGGCGGACTGACGGCTGACATGCGAAGAGAAGCTTCCTGGCGGAGGCGCTGCGCCGCGGCGGACGGCCGCAACGGGGCGGACAGAGTAGGGCGCGCCTCGGTCTGGGCCGTGAAGGTTCTTACACGGCCGCGTTGGCGCGTGGCCGCCGGCTTCGCACTTGCCGGCCGGAGGCTCTAGACTGCCGCCATGCTGCGCCACCGCCGCTTCCTGGGACTGATGCATCGGCTCGCCCTGCTGGGCGCGCTGCTGATGGTCGTGGCGCCGGTGGTCAGCCGCTGGCTGCAGTGGCACGGCCCGGCCGAGCCGCTGCGCGTCCTGACCGCGCTATGCACCAGCGGCGGCATGCGCCTGGTCGATCTGGGCGCCGCCGCGCCGCAGGCCGCGGGCCACGGCGACCACGCGCCGAACCTGGCGATGGACATGGCCGGCATGGGCCACGCCGCGCCCGACGGCATGCCCGCCGACCACCACGAGGGCATGGCCTGCGACTACTGCCTGCTGGCCGCGCGGCTGCTGCCCTTCGTCCTGATCCTGCTGTTGCTGCCGCTGCTGCAGGCGGCGCCCTCGCTGCTGCCCGAACACCGGGCCACGCCGCGCCAGGCGCTGCCCTGGCCGGCCCACGCCGCACGCGGACCTCCGCACACCCTGGTCGCCTGATCCCACCGATCCGCGCGGGCGCTCGCCTGCGCGGGCGTCGACCCGTGTGCTGTGCTGGAGTGTCCCGATGTCTGTTTTCCGCCCCGCGACGGCCGTGCCGTCGCGCCTGGCATGCGCGCTCGCGTGCGTCCTGTCGTCCCCATGCGTGTTCGCCGCCGATGTCGATCCGGCCGACGACGCCCACACCTTCGCGCCGCTGGTGGTCACCGCCGTGCGGCCGTCCACGCCGCTGACCTGGACCACCGATCCGCGGCTGCCGCGCCAGCCGGTGCCGGCCAGCGATGGCGCCGATTACCTCAAGACCATTCCCGGCTTCACCGCCATCCGCAACGGCGGCACCAATGGCGACCCAGTGCTGCGCGGGATGTTCGGTTCGCGCCTGAACGTGCTGACCAACGACGGCGCCATGCCCGGCGCCTGCCCGGCGCGCATGGACAACCCGCTGAGCTATGTCTCGCCTGAGACCTACGACCGCCTCACCATCGTCAAGGGCCCGCAAACCGTGCTGTGGGGGCCGGGCGCCTCGGCCGGCACGGTGCGCTTCGAGCGCGACACGCCGCATTTCGAACGGCCCACGCTGCAGGCGCAGGGCAGCGCGCTGGGCGGCTCGCGCAGTCGCAACGACCAGAACCTGGCCGTGACCGGCGGCGACACGCACGGCTATGCGCGGGTGACCGCCAGCCGTTCGGAGTCGGACGACTACAAGGACGGCGCCGGCGATGTGGTGCCCTCGAAGTGGCGCAAGTGGAACACCGATGCGGCCATCGGCTGGACGCCCGATCCCGACACGGTGCTGGAGGTCAACGCCGGCGTCGGCGATGGCCTGGCGCGCTATGCCGGGCGCGGCATGGACGGGCGCCAGTTCCGCCGCACCAGCGTTGGCGCACGCTTCGAGCAGACCGGCCTGCCCGGCGCCTGGGAGTCGATCAAGGCCAGCGTCTACGCCAACGATGCCGACCACATCATGGACAACTACAGCCTGCGCGCGCCCAACCCCGACTCGGCCATGCCGATGCCGATGGCGGCCAACGTCGATCGCCGCACCAGCGGCGGTCGGATCGCCTCGGAATGGGCCTGGGACCACGCGGGACTGACGGCCGGCGTGGACTGGCAGGCCAGCCGCCACCGCAGCCGCAATGCGATGGACCGCATGCCGTATGAGCCCTGGCAGCGCGATGCCAATCTGGGCAACCAGGGCGTGTTCTCCGAACTGACCCTGCATCTGGCCAAGACGCAGCGGGTGATCGTCGGCGCGCGCCTGGACCGGGCGTCGGTGAAGGATCTGCGCGCGCAGGCCAGCGGCATGGCGATGGACGATGGCATGGGGTCCGGGATGGGCATGGGCGCTGCGATGCCCAACCCGACCTTCGGCCAGATCCGTCGGCAGACGCTGACCTCGGGCTTCGCCCGCTTCGAGGCCGATGCGGGCGATCTGCCGCTGACCTGGTATGCCGGCCTGGGCCATGTGGAGCGCATGCCCGACTACTGGGAACTGTTCTCCGCCGACCGCGGGCCGGTGGGCGCGGTCAACGCCTTCGCCGCGCTGCGGCCCGAGAAGACCACCCAGCTGGACATCGGCGCGCAGTACAAGAGCGCGCGCGTGGATGCCTGGGTCTCGGCCTATGTGGGCCGCATCGACGACTATCTGCTGTTCACCTACAGCGCGGGCGGGATGATGGGTCTCAGCTCGCAGGTGGGCAACGTCGACGCCGATATCCATGGCGCCGAGGCCGGCCTCGAACTGCGCCCGGCCGACGGCTGGAAGCTCGGCGGCAGCCTGGCCTGGGCCTGGGGTGCGAACCGCAGCGACGGCCGCGCGCTACCGCAGATGCCGCCGCTGGAAGCGCGTGTGACCGCCTCCTGGGAAGGCCGGCGCTGGTCGGCCGGCGCGCTGCTGCGCGCGGTCGCCCGCCAGGACCGGGTCAGCGTGGGCCAGGGCAATGTCGTCGGCCGCGACCTGGGGCCGAGCGCGGGCTTTGCCACCTTCGCGCTCAACGCCGGCTACCGGCTCAGCGATGCCTGGCAGCTCACCGCCGGCGTGGACAACGTGTTCGACCGCGACTACGCCGAGCACCTGAACCTATCCGGCAGCGCGGACTTCGGCTTCCCCGCCGATCCGGTGCGCATCCACGAGCCCGGTCGCACCGCCTGGGTGCGGCTGGGCTTCAAGTACTGAGCAACGCGCGGCCGCCCGTGCGGCGCGCGTCACCGGTGCCGGGCATCGCGCCCGCACCGCATGAATCGAAAGGGATCGAAGATGACGTGTTGTTCTCCACCTCTGACCAGGATCGTCGGCTGGGCGCTGACGGCCTGTGCGTTGTACGTGCCGGTTGCCGTCGCGCAGACCTCCGGCGCCGATGAGCGCGATGCCGTGCTGACCCTGGGCAAGGTCCACGCCCAGGGCGCCAAGCGTGGCGCCTTGCCCGCGCGCAAGGTGCTGAGTTCGGTCGATGTGATCGGCGCCGATCAGGTCCAGGACCAGCACGTGGACAACAGCTGGGAGCTGTTCGCCAAGGTGCCGGGCATGCAGCTGACGCCGTTCCGCATGGGCACCGAGGCGGGCCGGTTCTCCTTCCGCGGGTTCAACGGCGAAGGGCGCATCAACGCGGTCAAGCTGCTGATCGACGGCATTCCCAGCAACGACAACGCCGGGGCCATGCCTTACCTGGACTCGGTGATGTCCGGCGACATCGCCGCCATCGAAGTCGTGCGCGGCACCAACGATGCGCGCTACGGGCTCAACGCCATCGCCGGCGACGTGAACCTGGTCACGCGCGTGGGCGGCGACGAAGGGCATCTGAGCGTCACTGCCGGCAGCTTCGGCACGCGCGAGGTGCAGCTGTCCAAGGGCTTCGAGAGCGGGCCATGGACGCAGAACTACTTCCTGGGCTGGCGCGACTCGGAGGGGTATCGCGACCATGCCAAGGCGATCAAGCGCAACTTCGCCGGCAAGTGGGGCTTCAACGCGCCCGAGGGCGACTGGAGCGCGCTGCTGAGCACGCGCTATTACCACAACCAGGCGCAGGAGCCCGGGTATTTCCCCACCTACCTGCAGGCGCGTGCCGCGCCACGCGATACGGTGGCCTATGCGGCGGCCGACGCCGGCGAGCGGCAGACCACGCAGACCGCGCTGCATCTGGATGGCCTGATCGGCAGCGACTGGACCTGGAGCGGCAAGGCCTACGTCAACCGCTACACCAATGCGCGCTACGTGCGCTTCTCCCAGGCCGGCAGTCAGCAGGAGCGCGACAACGACGAGACCCAGCGCGGCGCCATCGCCACCGCCACCTGGACGCCGAGCCGCGTGCTGGCCGTGGAGACCGGCGTGGACGCGCAGTGGCAGGACAACACCGCGCGGCGCTGGCGCACCGCCGCGCGCCAGCGCCTGGCGCGCACGCGCGACTGGGACTACACGCTGCAGACCCACGGCGCCTACGTACAGGCCGTGCTGCAGCCGCTGGAGGGCCTGCAGCTGGTGCCGGCGTATCGCATCGACCGGGTCGACGGACACCTGGACGATCGCCTCACCGGGCGGCGCTACGACGCCTATGGCTATGGCACGATCCGCCAGCCCAAGCTCAGCGCCTCCTACGCGCTGGGCGCGGCCTGGACCGCCTATGCCAACTGGGGGCGCAGCTTCCAGATCGGCGCCGGCGACGGCGCCTATCGCACCACGGTCCACGACCTGGGGCCGTCCATCAACACCGGCTGGGAGGCGGGCCTGAAGTTCGTGCCGGCCGCGTGGCTGAGCGGACGGGTGGCCTATTGGGAGCAGCGCGCCGACGGCGAGGTGGCCACGGTGCTGGGCGCGACCGGGACCGGCAG
This sequence comes from Pseudoxanthomonas sp. USHLN014, assembly GCF_037153335.1. NCBI lineage: Bacteria > Pseudomonadati > Pseudomonadota > Gammaproteobacteria > Lysobacterales > Lysobacteraceae > Pseudoxanthomonas > Pseudoxanthomonas sp. USHLN014. Next base: position 38,480 of record NZ_JBBCKO010000013.1, on the reverse strand, counting down.
CGACGTGGTCAATGTCGGGCGCACCTTCCGCCGCGGCTGGGATGCGCAGGTCAATCTGCAGCCGGACGCGCGCTGGAACGCGTGGCTGGCCTATTCGCGGCAACGCGCGACGGTGGCGCGCGCCGCGCCCGGCGCGCTGCAGACCGAGGGGCGCGACATCGAGAACGTGCCGCACTGGCTGGCCTCGGCCGGCGTCGATTGGCAGGTCAGCGACCGGCTCAGGCTCAGCGGCTGGGGCAACGGCCAGGGCGACTACCACCTCGAGCGCACCAACACGCTCGGGCGCTATGGCGGCTACGCGCTGGCCAACCTCGGTGCCAGCTGGACGCTGGATGCGCGCAACGAGGTCTCGCTGCAGCTGAAGAACCTCACCGATCGCTTCTACGTCTACGCCTGGTACGACAGCGGCGTGTACGGGTTCTCGCCCGGCGACGGGCGCGGGCTGTACGCCAGCTGGAACTGGAGCTTCTGATGGCCGCCGCCGCCGCCGCCGCCGCCGCGCAGGCCTCCGCGACGAATGCCGGCGCGCTGTATCGCGCGATCTGGCGATGGCACTTCTATGCCGGGCTGCTGGTGCTGCCGCTGCTGGCCTGGCTGGCCGTGACCGGGGCCGGCTTCGTTTATCACCGGCCGCTGGATCGGCTGGTGCATCACCAGCTGCTGGTGGTTGCGCCCGCCGCGCCCGGCGAGCGCCCGGCCACGCCGCAGCGCATCGTGCAGGCGGCCCTGGCCGCGCAGCCGGGGCAGGTGTTCCGCTACACCACCCCGGCGGCCGCCGATGCCTCGGCGGAGGTCGGCATCGTGGCCCCGGACGGCGCGCGCCGGGTGGTGTATGTGGATCCGGTGCACGCGCGCGTGCTGGGCAGCCTGGCCGATCGCGGCACGTTTGGCTGGACGCTGCGTCGCCTGCACAGCCTGGACCTGCTCGGCGACTGGGCGCGTGCGCTGGTGGAGCTGGCCGCGGGCTGGGCCATCGTGCTGGTGCTGACCGGTGTCTACCTGTGGTGGCCGCGCGGCACCGTGCGGATCCCCAGCAAGCGCGCGCCCATCCCTCAGCGGGGGCGCACGCTGGGCGGCGTGATCACCGTGCGTGGCAGGCCGTCGCAGCGCCTGTTCTGGCGCGATCTGCATGCGGTGGTCGGCATCGGCGCGGGCGCGGCGGTGCTGTTCCTGGCCATGTCGGGCATGCCCTGGTCATGGCTGTGGGGGGCGCAGGTCAACAAGTTGGTCAACGGCCACAACTTCGGCTATCCCGCCGGCCTGCGTGTGCAGCTGCCGATGTCGCAGGCGCGCGTGGCCGACACGGCCGACCAGGCCTGGTCGCTGCAGCAGGCACGCGTGCCGCAGTCGGCCGCGCACGCGGCCATGGCCGACATGCCCGGCATGGAGCACGCCGGGCATGGGGCGGGCCATGCGAGTGCGGCGCAGCCAGGCGCGATCGGGCTGGATCGCGCCGTGGCGGCGTTCGACGCGCGCGGCATCGGCGCCGGCTACAGCGTGTCGATGCCGCAGGGCGCGCGCGGGGTCTATACCGCCTCGCTCTACAACGGCGTGCTGGACCAGCAGCGCGTGATCCACCTGGACCAGTACAGCGGGCGAACCCTGCTCGACATGCGCTATGCCGACTACGGCCCGGCGGCCAAGGCGCTGGAATGGGGCATCAACGTGCACATGGGCGACGAGTTCGGCAGCACCAACCGGGTGCTGCTGGTGCTGGCCTGCGCCTGCACGCTGGTGCTGTGCATCAGCGCCGCGGTGATGTGGTGGAAGCGGCGTCCGCGCGGCGGGCTGGGTGTGCCGCCGCTGCCGGCGCAGCCGCGGACGCTGAAGGTCGTGGCGGGCATGCTGGCGGTGGGCGGGGTGCTGTTCCCGCTGGTGGGCGTCTCGTGGCTGGTGATGCTCGCCGTGGACCTGGGATGGGTGCAGCCTCGCCAACGGGCGCGGCGCGCATGAGATAACAGCCGGCGGCGGCCGGCGCGTTGGCAACGGGCAAGACGTCGTTCAACCTTGAAGGAGAGGGCAAGGCTTATGGGCAAGATCATCATCACCGCGGCAATGCTGCTGCTGTCCGCGCTGGCGCAGGCGGCCACGGCGGGCTCAGGCATCCAGGTGCGCGCGGCCTGGACGCGCGCCACCCCGCCGCAGGCGCCCAGCGCGGCGGGCTATCTGACCCTGGTCAACAGCGGGGCGCAGGCCGACCGGCTGGTGTCGGTGAGCTCGCCGGCGGCGACGCGGGTGGAGCTCCACGAGAGCCGCATGGACGGCGGCGTGATGCGCATGCGCCGTCTCGAGGGGCTGGACGTGCCGGCCGGTGCGACGGTGGCGCTGGCGCCCTCGGGCGCGCACCTGATGCTGATCGGGCCCAGGCAGCCGCTGGTCGCCGGCCAGACGATCGAGCTGGTCCTGCGCTTCGCCCACGCGCCCCCGCAGACGGTCAGGTTGCAGGTGCGCCCGATCGACGCGGCGGGGCCTGCGGACGACATGCACGGCATGCACATGTGAGCGGGTAGATTGCGGCGGCAGCGCCGCTGGCGGCGCACGGACAGGGGGCGGGGATGAGGCGGTTTTCGCGGATGGTGGCGCGGCTGTACGCACCGGCGCCGGTGCTGGTGGCCGCCGGCTGGGTGCTGTCGTTCGTGGTCGAACACCAGGAGGCGCTGATCGGCGCCGCCGCGGCGCGACGGGTCGGCTCGCTGCTGGCCCTCACCGGTGTCGCGCTCGGGCTGGTGTGGGCGTCGCTGGCCAGCTGGCGCCTGTACCTGTGGCTGCGCGGGATGGAGCAGGGGCGCTGCCCCTGCGGCGGGCTGCTCTCGCGGCCGCGCCACAAGCACGGCCAGCACTATCGCAAGTGCCTGGCCTGCGGCGAGAAGGTGCCGTTGACGCCGGTGCCGGTGGTGGGGGATTAGGGATTCGGGATTCGGGATTGTTGCGAGGTTTGCGGACGGATGGGGCGCTGTGTTGTCGCGGGGGTGTAGGGCCACGTCTGCATTTGGTTGTGCGCGTTGACGTCCATGGGTTCCCGCGTTCGCGGGAACGACGGTAGAGGGGGCGTCGGGCGTTTGAGGGCGGCTTAGGCCGCTGGTGCCGTTTCGGCTTCGGCGCGGGCTTGGTTGCGCAGCAGGAAGCGCTGGATCTTGCCGCTGGGCGTCTTGGGCAGCTCGTCGACGAAGGCGATCTCGCGCGGGTAGGCGTGGGCCGACAGCCGGGTCTTGACGTGCTGGGCCAGCGCGGCCGCCAGCGCCTCGTCGCCGGCCACGCCGGGGCGCAGCACCACATAGGCCTTGACCCGTTCGAACCGCTCCGGATCCGGCTTGCCGACCGCGGCGGCCTCGACCACGTCGGGATGTTCGAGCAGGCAGCTCTCCACGTCGAACGGACCGATGCGATAGCCGCTGGAGGTGATCACATCGTCGCTGCGGCCGACGAAGGCGATGGACCCATCGGCGTTGCGCTCGACCGTATCTCCGGTGAGGTACCAGCCATCCTTGAACGGCTGCGTTTCGGTGTTCTCGTAGCCGCGGAAGAACAGCGCGGGCGAATCGTCGACATGCACGGCCAGCATCCCCGGCACGCCGACCGGCTGCGGCTGGCCGTCGTCGCTCAGCACGTCCAGCCGATATCCCGGCAGGGGAAAGCCGGCGCTGCCCGGCTGCACCGGATGGGCCAGCGCGTGGTGGTTGCACAGGGTCATGCCGGTCTCGGTCTGGCCGTAATGGTCGTGGATGACCGTGCCCAGCGCCTGGTCGAACCAGCGGATCACCTCGGGGTTGAGCGGCTCGCCGGCGCTGCTGACCACGCGCAGCCGGCCCTTGACCGGCGCGGCCGCGGCGTCGCCGGCGGCCATCAGCATGCGGTAGGCGGTGGGCGCCCCCATCAGATTGGTCACGCCCAGCTCGGCGATGGTGCGGTAACAGCTGTCCACGGTGAACGGGCCTTCGTGGAAGGTCACCGAATGCCCGAGCGCCAGCGGCCCGGCGATGCCGTAGTACAGCCCGTAGGCCCAGCCCGGGTCGGCGATGTTCCACAGCACATCGTCCGGCCGCAGGTCCACCGCGTCGCGCATGTAGGTGGCGATGGCATCGAGCGCGTGCAGCGGCACGCGCAGCGCCTTGGCCGCCCCGGTGGTGCCGGAGGTGAACATGATCATGCACGGGTCCTCGCGCCGCCGCGGCACGGGGTCGAAGGCCTGCGGCTGGCCTTCCAGCGCGGCCCAGAAGTCCTCGCCATCGTCGCTGCCCAGGGTCAGGATCGGCGGCGCGGCGGCGACCTCGTCCAGCTTGGGGCGCTGCTCGGCCGAGCACACCACCAGCGCCGCGCCGCTGGCCGCCAGCCGGTGTTCCAGCGCCTTGGGGCCGAAGGCGGTGAACAGCGGCTGGTACACCGCGCCCGCGCGCCAGGTGCCCAGTACCACGACCAGCAGCTCCAGCCGCCGCGGCAGCAGCCCGGCCACCACCGCGCCCGGCCCGATTCCGCGTGCGCGCAGGAGCTGGGCGAACTGGGCCGACCAGGTGTCGAGCTGTTCGAAGGTGTAGCGCCGCACCACGCGCTGGGTGTCGATCCAGCACAGCGCCTCGCGCTGCGCGCCCAGGTGCGCGCCGATGCAGGTCTGCCAGGCGTTGCGCGGCCCGGGCGCCGGCACGAAGTCGAGCGTGCGGACGTGTTCGAAGTAATCGCGGATCGGGCGGTCCATGCGGTACGTCATGTGATGCGTTGGGGACCCACTCTAGCGCGTCGGTCCCGGCCACGACGCTGCGCCGCAGCGCTTCAAGGCGCCGGCGGCGAGGCCTGGTCCAGGGCCAGCTGCAGCGAACGCCCGCGCCGGCGCAGCACCAGCGCCACCACCGCGCCGGCCGCCAGCCAGGCCAGGCCGCCGATCTGCGCCAGGCGATCGGCGTTGTAGAGCACGTACAGCAGGATCAGCCCGCCCACCAGCGGCACCACCCCATGCATCAGCCAGCGCCCGGAGCGGCGGAAATGCCAGGCCACCGCCACGTGCAGCAGCGCGAAGGCCGTCAGCGCGCCGAAGTTGCACACCGTGGCCAGCAGCGCGATCTTGCCCAGGAACAGCAGCCCCAGCACCAGGCTCAGACCCGCCACCAGCAGGATCGCCCGGCGCGGCACGCCGCTGCCTGCATGCACCTTGCGCAGGAAGCGCGGCAGCTGGCCGTCGCGCGCCATCGCGAACAGCAGCCGCGAGGTCGCCGCCTGCGAGACCAGCGCGTTGGCCAGCGCCGCGCCGACCGCCACGGTCAGTGCGATCACGATCTGCATCCACGGCCCGGCCACGCGCCGGCCGACCTCGAAGAAGGCGTTGTTGGAGGCCGCCTCGTCGGGGAAGCGGCGCAGCTCGGGCAGCAGCAGCGCCGCCAGCCAGGTCTGCAGCACGAACAGCGCCGCCACCAGTGCCAATGACACTACGGTCGCGCGACCGACCGCGCGTGCGCCGCCGCGGCTCTCCTCGGTCAGAGTGGAGATCGCATCGAAGCCGAGGAAGGACAGCACCGCCATCGACAGCGCGCCGAACAGCATCGGCAGCGAGAAGGCGGTCGGGTCGTACAGCGGGCGCAGGCTCCAGTGCGCCCCGTAGGCGCCACGCTGGATCGCCAGCGCCGCCAGCACGGCGAACACCGCCAGCACCACCAGCTGCACGCCCAGGAACACCAGGTTGGCGCGCGCGGTGGTCTCCACGCCGCGCAGATTCACCGCCGTGTTGAGCACGACGAAGAACACGATCCACGCATGTTGCGGGATGCCCGGCCACACGCTGGCCATGGCGTTGGCGCCGATCACGTAGAGCAGGGTGGGGATGAGCAGGTAGTCCAGCAGGATCGCCCAGCCGGCCAGGAAGCCGACGCTCTCGTGCAGGCCGCGGCCCACGTAGGCGTAGACCGATCCGGCGACCGGGAAGGCCTGCGCCATCTGCTGGTAGCTCAGCGCGGTGAACAGCATCGCGCCGAAGCCCACCAGGTACACCAGCGGCACCATGCCGTGGCTGACGTCGAACACCCCGCCGAAGATGGCGAACGGCGCGGTCGGCACCATGCACACCAGGCCATAGACCAGCAGATCGCCCAGGCCGAGCCTGCGGCGCAGCTCGGGTCGGTAGCCCAGGCGGGCCAGTTCCTGGTCGGGGGAATCGGAGGCAGCGTCGGTCATGGCGGGCGGGAGGCGTTGGGCGCGGGGGCGTGGCGGGGCCAGCCTCCCTCCGGGGCCGGTGCGACAGTTCTAGCGCATCGCCCCGGTCCAAGGCCAGTGGCAAAGCAGCGCCCGCAGGATGCGGCCCCACCTGTAGAGCGGAGCTTGCTCCGCTGGGGCCTTCCCCAAGAACCGAACGAAGAGCAGCGGAGTCCCCAAGAGGGGATTGCCACAAGCTCCGCTCTACAGGCAGGCCGCTGAGATTTGAGGAGACGATTGTTCTCCGCGCGCTCTGCCCCTCCCCTTTCGCGCAGCGAAGGGGGAGGTTGGGAGGGGGTGCTTTTGCTTCTGACGTTGCCGCGAAGAACAACCCCTCCCCCTCAGTCGCTAGCCGCGACTTCGAGCTCCCCTTGGCCTGCGGCCAAAGGGAAGAGGGCAGAAGCGCACAGCGCTCAGATGTCCTCGTGGATCCCGCACTCGCGCTTGAGGCCGAAGAAGCGGGTGTCTTCCTCGCGCATGCCCGGCTCCCAGCGGCGGGTGGTGTGGAAGTCGCCGATGGACACGTAGCCCTCTTCCCACAGCGGGTGATAGGGCAGGTCGTGCTGTTTCATGTACTGCCACACGTCGCGGTCGGTCCAGTCGGCGATCGGGCTGACCTTCCAGCGCTCACCGCGCAGCTGCACGATCGGCGTGGCGGCGCGGCTGGTGGACTGCTGGCGGCGCAGGCCGGTGAACCAGGTGCCCACGTCCAGCTCGTCCAGCGCCCGGCGCATCGGTTCGACCTTGCGCAGATTGTTGTACTGCTCGATGCCGACCACGCCCTGTTCCCACAGGCGGCCGTGGCGCGCCTCCATCCAGGCACGGCTGACCAGCGGGCGGAATATCTGGATGTTGAGCTTGAGCCGCTCGATCAGCGCATCGGCGAAGCGATAGGTCTCCGGAAACAGATAGCCGGTGTCCACCAGGATCACCGGGATGTCCGGCTGCTGCTGGGTCAGCAGGTGCAGGGCCACGGCCGACTGCGCGCCGAAGCTGGAGGACAGGGCCGCCTGCGCCGGGCCATGCGCCAGCGCCCAGGCCACGCGCGCCGGCGCGTCCATCGCCTCGAGCGCGGCGTTGGCCGCGTCCAGGTCGATGGTGGACGGACGGGCGTCCAGATGCGGATCATCGTTGGCGGGCAGGGCGGTCATGCGTGCAGCTCCACGGGAATGGCACGATGGGTGGGATAGGGCGGCAGGTCGATCTCACCGGCGCGGTGCAGGAAGTCGCCGAAGCCTTCGGCGTCGTCGCGTTCGGCGGCATAGCGGCCGAACAAGGGGTCGAGCGCGCCGAGGATCTCCTCCTCGGTGATGTTCTCGCGGTACAGCGTGTTGAGCCGCTGGCCGCGGTGGTCGCCGCCCAGCATCAGGTTGTAGCGGCCCGGCGCCTTGCCGACCAGGGCGATCTCGGCCAGGTACGGCCGCGAGCAGCCGTTGGGGCAGCCGGAGATGCGCAGCACGATCGGCGCCTGGGCCAGGCCGTGCTTCTCGAGCAGCGGCTGCAGCTTGCCGGTGAAGTCGGGCAGATAGCGCTCGGCCTCGGCCATGGCCAGGCCGCAGGTGGGCAGGGCGACACAGGCCATGGCCTTGCGCGCCAGCGCGGTCGGCAGCGCGTTGCCGGCATCCAGGCCATGGGCCGACACCAGCGCATCGACGGTGGCCTTCAGCGCGTCGTCGAGGTTGGAGATGACCAGGTTCTGGTTGGAGGTCATGCGGAACTCGCCCAGGCCCGCCTCCTGCAGCCGCAGCGCGATCTCGCGCAGCCCGGTGAGCTGGGTGGCGGTGCCGACATCGGCGATGCGCCCGGCGCCCAGCGACAGGGTCAGATGCCAGCGGCCGTCGCTGCCCTGCGTCCAGCCGTAGCGGTCGCCGTTGTGCTCGAACGCGAACGGTCGCGCCGGCGCGAAGGCGATCCCGGCGCGCTGCTCGATCTGCGCCTTGATGAAGTCCAACCCGTGGTCGTCGATGGTGTACTTGAAGCGCGCGCGCTTGCGCACCGCGCGGTTGCCGTAGTCACGCTGGGTGGTGACCACGGCGGTGGCCACGTCGAGCAGCCGCTCGCGCGGGATGTAGCCGGCCACGTCGGCCACGCGCGGCCAGGTCTGCGCATCGCCATGGGTCGCGCCCATGCCGCCGCCCAGACTGACGTTGTAGCCGACGATCCGGCCGGCTTCATCGGTCACACCGATGAAGCCAAGATCGTTGGCGAACACGTCCACATCGTTGATCGGCGGCAGCGCGAACCCGATCTTGAACTTGCGCGGCAGGTACTTGTCGCCGTAGATCGGCTCTTCTTCCTCGCCGGCGCCGGCCACCTTCTCCTCGTCCAGCCAGATCTCGTAGTAGGCGCGGGTGTTGGGCAGCAGGTGCTCGGAGGTCGCCGCGGCATCGGCGTAGAGCGTGGCATGCGCCTCGGACAGCAGCGGGTTGGCCGCGACCTGCACGTTGCGGTTGACGTCGCCGCAGGCGGCCAGCGTGTCGATCAGCGCGGCGTTGATGGCCTGCATTGTGGCCTTCAGCTCGCGCTTGATGACGCCATGGAACTGGAAGGCCTGGCGCGTGGTCACGCGCAGCGAGTGGTTGCCGTAGCGGGTGGCGATGGCATCCAGCTGCAGCCATTGCGCGGGCGTGACCACGCCGCCGGGCGTGCGCGTGCGGATCATGAACTGGTAGGCCGGCTCGAGCTTCTGCCGCCGGCGCTCGTCGCGCAGGTCGCGGTCGTCCTGCTGGTAGCTGCCGTGGTACTTGATCAGCGTCTGGTCGTCCTCGCGCAGCGCGCCGGTGACCGGGTCGGCCAGGCTCTCGAGCAGGCTGCCGCGCAGGCGGCGGCTCTCAGCCTTGATGTCTTCTACTGAATGCATGGGGATTGGGGATTCGGGATTGGGGATCGGCAAAGGCAAGGGCGAGCGGGCCGCGGACATCGCATCCCCAATCCCGAATACCCAATCCCCGTCCTAATAGACATCGCGTGCATACCGCCCCTCCGTCTGCAGCGTGGTGAGGTAGTCGTGCGCGGCATCGGCGTCCAGGGCGCCGTGTTCGGCGACGATGTCGGTCAGGGCGGCGTGCACGTCCTTGCCCATGGCGATCGAACCACACACGTAGAAGTGCGCGCCGGACTGCAGCCAGTCGAAGACCTCGCGGCCGCGCTCGCGCAGCCGGTGCTGCACGTACAGCTTGTCGGCCTGGTCGCGCGAGAACGCCAGGTCCAGCCGGTCCAGCTCGCCGCGCTTGAGCGCGTCCTGCCATTCGCTCTGGTAGAGGAAACCGCTGTTGAAGTGCTGCGCGCCGAAGAACAGCCAGTTGCGGCCGCTCGTACCGGTCTCGGCCCGCTCCTGGACGAAGGCGCGGAACGGCGCCACGCCGGTGCCGGGGCCGACCATGAGGATGTCGCGCGCACCGTCGGCCGGCACGCGGAAGCGGTCGTTGGCTTCGATGTAGACCGGCGCGCGGTCGCCCTCGGCCAGCCCGGCCAGGAAGCCACTGGCCGAGCCGCTGTGCGCGTGGCCGTGCGCGTGGTAGCCCAGCACGTCCACGGTCAGGTGGACCTCCTCGCCCACGCGCTTGCGGCTGGAGGCGATGGAATACAGGCGCGGCGCCAGCGGCCGCAGCGCGGCCAGCAGCTCGCCCACGTTCCAGTCCACCGGCCAGCGGCGCAGCACGTCGATCACCTGGTGGCTGGAGAGCAGGGCGGAGAGGTCGGCGTTGCCGGGGGCGAGCAGGTCTTCCAGCTCGCGCGCGCCGGCCAGGCGCGCGTGCGCGGCCAGGAACGGACGCGAGAGCTTGCTCAGCTCACGATGTCCGGCCAGCCACTCGCGCACGCTGCGCTGGGTGCCATCGACATGGTGGGCAGCGTCGCCGTCCAGCTTGAGCGCCGCCAGCAGCGGCTCGACCAGCGCGTCGGGATTGCGGTGGACGATGCCCAGCGCATCGCCAGGCTCGTAGCTCAGGCCGCTGCCTTCCAGCGACAGCTCGATGTGGCGCACTTGCTTGTCCGGCGCGCCGTGGCGGCCGAAGGCCGGGCCCTTGAAGTCGCGGCCGGCGATGGGCTGGTTGGCCAGCACCTCGGCCTGGAAAGGCGCGCTGTGGGAGACCGCCTGCGTCGCCGGCGCCGGGCGCAGCGGGGTGACCTTGGCGCTGGGCGCAGCCGGGGCGCTCTTGAGGACCTTGCGGGCCTGCTCCAGGGCCTGCTCGCGCCAGGGCTGGGCGACGGTGTCGATGTCCAGGTCGGCCTCGCCGGCCGGCAGCAGGCGGGTGGCGCCCAGCTCGGCCAGGCGCGCGTCCAGGCGCCGGGAGATGCCGCAGAAGTCGGCATAGCTCGAGTCGCCCAGGCCGAGCACGGCGAACTTCAGCTCCGGCAGCTTGGGCGCGCGGCGGCCGAGCAGGAATTCGCTGAATCCGATCGCATCGTCCGGCGGGTCGCCCTCGCCCTGGGTGCTGATCACCAGGTAGAGCAGGCGCTCGCCGGCCAGTTCGCGGGTGGCATAGGCGTCGGTGCGCACCAGGCGCACGGCCAGGCCCGCGCCCTCCAGCGTGGCGGCCAGGGCCTCGGCGGCGCGCTTGGCATTGCCGGTCTGGCTGCCGTACAGCACGGTGGCGCGTTCGCCGGAGCCCGCGCTGGGCGCCGCCGCGCCGGCGGCCGTGCCCTGCAGCAGGGCCAGGTGCGGCGCCGGGTGCGCGGCCTCGGCCAGGCCGGCGGTGAAGCCGGACAGCCACCACAGCGAGGCGCTGTCCAGGCCCTCGACCACCCGTGCCAGCAGCGCCTTGCGGTCGTCGGGCAAGGGGCCGGCAGCCAGCGCGGGGGGTACAGCGGACATCGCGATTCCGTAGAGCGGCGTGTGGGAGCGTCGATGCTAGGCGCCGCTGTCACATGGCTGAAAGGATGCAGGGTTATGGGCTTATGCTCCGTGCTTATTTCGTCCGGGAATAAGCGGTGCCAATACTGCCGCCCCACCGTCCGCGCCCGGTCCCCGCTGCGTCCGGGCCCCGTTCCTCTCCACCCGAGCCGATGAGCGCTGTGCCGACCCTGTCCCATCTCGACCGCCTGGAGGCCGAGAGCATCCACATCCTGCGCGAGGTGGCCGCCGCGTTCCGCAATCCGGTGATGCTGTATTCGGTCGGCAAGGATTCCTCGGTGCTGCTGCACCTGCTGCTCAAGGCCTTCGCCCCGGCGGTGCCGCCGATCCCGCTGCTGCACGTGGACACGCGCTGGAAGTTCCGCGAGATGATCGCCTTCCGCGACCGCCGCGCCGCCGAGACCGGCGTCGAGCTGCGCGTGCACATCAACCCGGATGGCGTTGCGCAGAACGTCGGTCCGTTCAGCCACGGCGCCACGGTCCATACTGACATCATGAAGACCCAGGGCCTGAAGCAGGCGCTGGACCATTACAAGTTCGACGCGGCCATCGGCGGCGCGCGGCGCGACGAGGAGAAGGCGCGCGCCAAGGAACGCGTGTTCTCCTTCCGCAACGACAAGCACCGCTGGGATCCCAAGCACCAGCGCCCCGAGCTGTGGAACCTCTACAACGCCCGCATCCATCCCGGCGAGAGCGTGCGCGCCTTTCCCCTGAGCAACTGGACCGAGCTGGACATCTGGCTCTACATCTACCGCGAGCGCATCCCGGTGGTGCCGCTGTACTTCGCCGCCGAGCGCCCGGTCGTTGAACGCGACGGGGCGCTGATCATGGTCGACGACGAACGCCTGCCGCTGCGCGAGGGCGAAGTGCCGCAGCTGAAGTCGGTGCGCTTCCGCACGCTGGGCTGCTACCCGCTGACCGGCGCCATCGAGTCGCAGGCCGACACCCTGGAGAAGATCATCGCCGAGATGCTGGTGGCCACCAGCTCCGAGCGCCAGGGTCGCGTGATCGACCAGGATCCGGGCGCGTCGATGGAGCAGAAGAAGCTGGAAGGATATTTCTGATGGAAGGCAGGGATTCGGGATTGGGGATTGGGGATTCGCAGAAGCGCGGCCTGCTGGCGGATGCGGCAGCGGGAGGCGCCGCTGTTGCCAATCCCGAATCCCCAATCCCCAATCCCGACGGCGCAGCCGTCAAAGCCTACCTGCAGCAGCACGAATCCAAGCCGCTGCTGCGCTTCATCACCTGCGGCAGCGTGGACGATGGCAAGAGCACGCTGATCGGACGGCTGCTGCACGACAGCAAGCGGCTGTTCGACGATCAGCTGGCCGCGTTGGAAAGCGACAGCCGCCGCCACGGCACGCAGGGCGCGCGCATCGACTACGCCTTGCTGCTCGACGGTCTGGCCGCCGAGCGCGAGCAGGGCATCACCATCGACGTGGCCTACCGCTACTTCGACACCGAGCGGCGCAAGTACATCGTGGCCGACTGCCCGGGCCATGCGCAGTACACGCGCAACATGGCCACCGGCGCCTCCACCGCCGACGTGGCCGTGGTGCTGGTCGATGCGCGCAAGGGCCTGCAGACCCAGACGCGCCGGCACAGCTACATCGTCTCGCTGCTGGGCCTGCGGCACGTGGTGCTGGCGGTGAACAAGATGGATCTGGTGGACTTCGACCAGGCCGTGTTCGACGCCATCGTGCGCGACTACCGCGCGCTGGCCGCGCAGCTCGGCATCGCGCAGGTGCAGGCGATTCCGCTCTCGGCGCTGGAGGGCGACAACCTGTCCAGCCGTTCCTCGCGCACGCCGTGGTACGCAGGTCCCAGCCTGCTGGAACACCTGGACACGCTGACGCTGGACGACGCGACGGAGGCGCTCGGCCTGCGCCTGCCGGTGCAGTACGTCAACCGACCGAACGCGAACTTCCGCGGCTTCGCCGGCACCGTCGCCGCCGGCGAGGTGCGTCCGGGCGATGCGGTGGTGGTACTGCCCTCGGCGCGCCGTTCGACCGTGGCCAGGGTGCTGGATGCCAACGGCGATGTGGCGTTCGCCCGCGCCGGCCAGGCGGTCACCCTAACCCTGGCCGACGAGATCGACATCAGCCGCGGCGATGTGATCGCCGCCGCCGGCGATCCGCCGGAGGTGTCCGACCAGTTCGCCGCGCACCTGCTGTGGATGGACGATGCGCCGCTGCTGCCGGGCCGCCCCTACTGGCTGCAGATCGGGGCGCGCACCGTGCCGGCCAGCGTCAGCGAGATCAAGCACCGCATCGACGTGAACACCCAGGAAGCGCTGGCCGCCAAGCGTCTGGAACTCAACGAAGTCGGCGTGTGCAACCTGTCGCTGGACGCGCCGATCGCCTTCGAGCCGTATGCGCGCAACCGCGCGCTGGGCGGCTTCATCCTGATCGACCGCCAGACCAATGCCACCGTCGGCGCGGGCACGCTGGACTTCGCCCTGCGCCGCGCCGGCAACGTGCACTGGCAGCATCTGGACGTGGACAAGGCCGCGCGGGCGCGGATCAAGGGCCAGACCCCGCGCGTGCTGTGGTTCACCGGCCTGTCCGGCGCCGGTAAGTCCACCATCGCCAACCGCGTCGAGAAGCGGCTGCACGCCTCGGGCCACCACACCTTCCTGCTCGACGGCGACAACGTGCGCCATGGCCTGAATCGCGACCTGGGCTTCACCGACGAGGACCGCGTGGAGAACATCCGGCGCGTGGCCGAGGTCGCGCGGCTGATGGCCGACGCCGGACTGATCGTGCTGGTGAGCTTCATCTCCCCGTTCCGCGCCGAGCGGCGCATGGCGCGCGAACGCTTCGCGCCGGGCGAGTTCGTCGAGGTCTTCGTCGATGTGCCGCTGGCCGTGGCCGAGGCGCGCGACGTCAAGGGCCTGTACGCCAAGGCGCGCGCCGGCAAGATCCCCAACTTCACCGGCATCGACTCGCCCTACGAGGCCCCCGAGGCACCGGAGCTTCACCTGCACGCCGCCGCGGAATCCACCGACCAGATGGCCGAGCGCGTCCTGGCCCACCTCGGCCTCGCCTGACTGGACTGCCCTGTGGGCGTGGGAGCCACTGTCTCCCATCTCAAGTCGCGGCCTCCCTGTAGAGCGGAGCTTGCTCCGCTGCTCTCCGTTCGGTTCGTGGGGAAGGCTTAAGCGGAGCAAGCTCCGCTGCTCTTCGTTCGATTCGTGGGAAGACCCCAGCGGAGCAAGCTCCGCTCTACAGGTGGTGCCACGCCGACCCGTGCACGCGCATCGACCGACCCTCCCATCGGCCGCCGCTCCGCTGTGCGAAGCGGCCTGTGCCGACGCTTCGGGTAAGGTACGCATCCAGTTGCCCTCACCGCCGCGCGCCGGCGGACGTCCCATGAAGTCTTTCCTCTCCGCTTTCCCGCTGGTGCACGCATGACCGGCCCCTGGCAGAAGCTCCCCCCGCGCCGTCCGCCGGTCGCCCGCAAGGCGCCCGACGGCGAACGCGCGCCGCCCGAGGGGCCGCAGGCGCCCGCACGTCCCGTCCGGCGCGGCGAGGAAGTGCGCCTGTACGGTCTCAACGCGGTGCGCGCGCTGTTCGACGCGCGGCCCGAGGCGCTGCGCAAGCTCTACCTCACCCAGACGCGCGTGCCGGCGCTCAAGCCGATCCTGGCCTGGTGCGTGGCCAACCGCGTGGGCTATCGCGTGGTCGAAGAGGGCGACCTGGACCGGCTCGCCGCCAGCAGCCACCACGAAGGCGTCGTGGCCGACGTGCTGCGGCGCGCGCCGCTGTCGCTTGACGCCTGGCTCGAGGCGCTGCCGGTTGGCCCGGCGCTGGCGCTGTGGCTGGACGGGGTGGGCAATCCGCACAACTTCGGCGCGATCCTGCGGTCGGCCGCGCACTTCGGCGTGGCCGGCGTGCTGCTGCCGCAGGATTCGCCGCTGGCGCTGTCCGGCGCCGCCGCACGCGTGGCCGAAGGCGGTGCCGAAGCGGTGACCCTGGTGCAGGCCGGTGCCCCCGCGGACGCGTTCGCACCGCTGCGCGCCGCCGGCTTTGGCCTGGCCGCCACGCTGGTGCACGGCGGTGACGACCTTTTCGCCGCGCGGCTGCCGCAGCGGCTGGTCTATGTGATGGGCGCCGAAGGCGAGGGCATGGACCGCGGCCTGGCCAAGGCCTGCGACCTGGCCCTGTCCATCCCCGGCACCGGCCGCGTGGAGAGCCTCAACGTCGCCGCCGCCACCGCCGTGCTGCTGGCGCAATGGGCGAGCGGGCGCGCGCGAGGCGGTTGAGACGCGGGCGGGCAGGCGGTCGTAGGGCGTATGCCGTCAGGCGTGTTTAGTGTTGATCGACTTCGATGATGCTTGGTAGGAGCCGCCATGGCGGCGATGAGGCTTTCCCGGTAAGGCCCGTCGCCGCCATGGCGGCTCCCACAGTGTCTATCGCTTGTCCTCGCGTTCGCGGGGGGATAGCGCTGCTTGTCGCGAAAAGCGAAAGTCCCTGGGTTCCCGCGTGCGCGGGAACGACGGTAGGGGGACTATCGGCGGCTTTGGGTCTGCGCAGTCGAGCGCGACGGCAAGTAGCGAACCCGCGACTCAGTGCGCTTCCTTTTTCGCCCCCGCCGGCACCGGCGCGCTGCCGAAATCGCCCTTCGCTTCCGCCGCCAGGTACAGGAACACCGCATAGGCCGCGACGTTCTGCGCCAGGACCTTCGGGTCGATCTTGTCCAGCGTGTCGTCCGCGTTGTGGTGCAGGTCGAAGTAGTCGGTGCCGTCATGGCCCAGCCAGGCCCAGCGCATGCCGAGCTGGGCCATGGGGCCAATGTCCGATTCCGGATCGCCCTGGCCGGGCAGATAGGCCACGTCCAGCGGCCTGAGCGCGGTGGCGATCGTCTCGATCGCGCCCTTGGCATGGGCGTCGGCATTGCTGCTGAAGCCATAGATATGCCCCGCGCCGAAGTCGCTCTCGGCGGCGATGACGTGCTGGGCGATCTCCTTGGCGTGGGCCTGCGCGTAGGCGCGGCCGCCGTACAGGCCCTGCTCCTCGTTGGCGAAGGCGACCACGCGGATCGTGCGCGCCGGGTGCAGCTGGCCGGCGAGTCTGGCGGCCGCCATGGAAATGCCGATGCCGGCCGCGTCGTCGATGGCGCCCGTGCCCAGGTCCCACGAATCCAGATGCCCGCCGGTCAGCACGATCTCGCCGGGCTTGCTGCGCCCGGTGATCTGGCCGATCACGTTGTAGCTGGTGGCCTGGCCGTCCCAGCCGCAGTCCAGCGCCAGGCGCACCTTCACCGGGCCGCGCGCGACCAGGCGCGCCAACTGGTCGGCGTCGGGAATCGACACCGCCGCCGCCGGGATCGGTGTCAGCCCTTCCTCGTAGCGGGTGATGCCGGTGTTGACCACACGATGCGGCGTGGTGCCGGCCGAGCGCATCAGAAAGCCGATCGCGCCCTTCTTGATCGCCTCAGACGGCCCGCGTCCGCGGATCCCGCCGCCATAGCGGTAATCGCCGCCGTCCTGCTTCTTGTGCATCTGGAAGTCGACGAAGGCGATCTTGCCGGCCAGCGACCCGGCCGGCGCGGCCTGCAG
Source organism: Pseudoxanthomonas sp. USHLN014 (assembly GCF_037153335.1). NCBI lineage: Bacteria > Pseudomonadati > Pseudomonadota > Gammaproteobacteria > Lysobacterales > Lysobacteraceae > Pseudoxanthomonas > Pseudoxanthomonas sp. USHLN014. The sequence continues at coordinate 21,891 of NZ_JBBCKO010000013.1, read as the reverse complement.
CGCGTCCAGGTCGGCGAAGCGCACGATCTCGCCTTCGACCGTGCCGCCGGCGCTGCCGCCCAGCGCGGTCACCACCAGCGGCTGCGCGTTGGCGCCCAGCAGCTGGGCATGCTCACTGCGGCGCTCCCACTTGGGGAAGGTCACCGGCTCGGTCCACACCTTGTCGAAGCCGAGCTGCTTGAACTTGGCCTGCGCCCAGGCCACCGCACGCGCATCGGCCTCGCTGCCGGCCAGACGCGGGCCGACCTCGGTGGTCAGCGATTCGACGACCTTCCAGCCGGTATCGTCGGCCAGCGCCTGCTGGCGCAGCGCGTCGGCGCGCTTGAGTGCCGCCTCGGGGATCGTGGTCGGGCCGGCGGCCTGCAGCGAAAACGAGGCGCACAGCAACAGGGCGCAGGACAGGATCGAACGACGCATGCAGGCAGGCTCGCGAGTGGGGAAGCGGCGAGCTTAACAGCCGCCGCTCGCCTCGCTCGCCACCGCCCGAGGCTTACCTCTTGAGCGAGTCGCGGATCTCGCGCAGCAGCAGCACGTCTTCCGGCGTGGCGGCCGGGGCGGCCTCCTTCTTCGGCGCCAGACGGTTGATCGCCTTGACCACCAGGAAGATCGCGAACGCCACGATGATGAACTGCACCAGCGTATTGAGGAAATCGCCGTAGCCGATCACCACTGCGGGGATCTCCTTACCATCGGCACCGATGGTGGCCGGCTTGAGCACCCAGGCGAGCCTGGAGAAATCGATGCCGCCGATCAGCAGGCCGATGGGCGGCATGATGATCTTGTCCACCAGCGAGGTGACGATCTTGCCGAAGGCCGCACCGATCACCACACCGACCGCCAGATCCACCACGTTGCCGCGCATGGCGAAGGTCTTGAATTCGCTGAGCATGCCCATCTCTCGTCTCTCCTGAAGGCTCGGGGGAAGGTCCGGCAACGTTACCGGACCCAACGTGCGCGCGAAGTCAAACGCCGATCGCGCCGCGCAGTTCGCCCACGCCCTCCAGCGTGGCCACGAACGTGTCCCCACGCTGCAGCGCGCCGACGCCTGAGGGCGTGCCCATGAAGACCAGGTCGCCCGCCTTGAGCGCATAGAGCTTGGACAGCTCGTGCAGGATCTCCGGCACGTTCCAGATCATGTCGTGCAGCGTGCCGCGCTGGCGCACCTGATCGTTGACGGTCAGCGCGATCACGGCGTCCTGCAGCGCCCCGACCTGCGCAGCGGGCACGATCTGGCTGATCGGCGCGGAGTGATCGAAGGCCTTGCCGGTGTCCCAGGGCAGGCCGGCCTTCTTGGCCGCGGCCTGCAGATCGCGACGGGTCAGATCCAGGCCCACGGCATAGCCGTAGATCAGCGCGTTGCCGGCCTCGCCTTCGAGCACGCCGGCCGGCGCGTCCTGGCCCAGCGCGACGACCAGCTCGACCTCATGGTGCAGGTCGGCCGTGCCGGGCGGGTAGGGGATGGTGCGATCGCCGGTGACGATGGCATCGGCCGGTTTGGAGAAGAAGACCGGCTGGCCGCGTTCGGCCTTCGAGGCCGGCGCGGTGGCGCCCATCTCGCGCGCATGGTCGGCGAAGTTGCGGCCGACGCAGTAGATGCGGTGCACCGGGAAGGTGCCGCCGCCGCGTACCGGCACGCGCGCCTGCTCGGGCGCGGGAATCACATCGGACATCTGGGCGTTCCTCGATCACGCTAAAGAGGAACGCGAGTGTAAGGCGCTTGACGCGCCTTCAGTGCGACAGGGGCAGGGCCTGCTTGCGTACGACCTGGTATTCGCCTTCCACCACGCGCTGCTGCGCGTTGGCGCGTGCCCGGGGGCGCAGCAGGCGATAGGCCATGCCGGCGGCCAGCATGGCCGCGCCGACGAACAGGCCGAAGAACACCAGTACCGCCAGCACCGCCAGCCCCAGCAGGCCGACTACGACGCGCAGCAGCGGATGCCGGGGCTTGCGCGGCGCAAACGCGTTGCGCAGGCGCTGAGAGTCGAAGGAGAAGGTGCGGATCATGGGCTCGTGACAGAATGTGTGGCGAACGGATGCCAGTATGGCGAGCCGCCCGCCGGACGTGTGAAACCTTCGTTAAGCCCTGCATGGATCCGATCCCTTTCGACAGTCTCGCTGACGGCCAGCCCACCGAGGTGGAAGCCACGCTGGACGACGGCGCCGAATCGCTGCTCCTGGTCCGCCAGGGGCCGCAGGTGCGCGCCTGGCGCAATGTCTGCCCGCATGCGGGCCGGCGCCTGGACTGGGCGCCGGGCAAGTTCCTGCTGACCAAGCAGGGCCATCTGGTGTGCGCCGCGCACGGGGCCACGTTCGAATTACAAGGCGGTCAATGCCTGTCCGGGCCGTGCCGCGGCGAGGCGCTCAGCCAGGTGCCGGTGCAGGTGCGCGACGGGCAGGTGGTGCTGGGCTAGGGCCTTTCCTCAATTCCTGGGTAGGTCGCGCCGCCCTTGCGCGTGCCCGGGGCAAGGAAGCGGGAGGGAGTGGACGTCCGTCCACGACCGAGCAATGACGCTGTCCCGGGTGCGCGCAAGGGCGGCCCTTCGGGTTGGCGCTGCAAGGCCGCCATCTTCGCGCCGCGCGGCTTGGCCTGACGGCCAGTCAAGCCTGCGCCGCGCGACGCAAACCTGACAGCCTTGCAGCACCAACGCGGCCTACTCAGGAATTGAGGACAGGCTCTGGTCCAGCACGGTGTGCCCGGCCGCGCGCAGGGCCGCGATGGCCGCCTCCAGCTGCGACTGCTTGACCAGCACGTAGTCGGTGTCGAAGGTCGAGACGGCGAAGATGCCGACCCCGGCCTGCGCCAGCGGCTGCAGCACCTGGGCCAGGATGCCGGTGAGTTCGAAGGCGAACGGGCCGTGCAGCATCAGCGTGCGCCAGCCGCGCTCGCATTGCACCTCTTCCGGCACGCGCCCCTCGTCGCAGACGATCGACAGCTCCTCGTCGGTCCAGCTGATATGCGTCTGCGCGGCCGGCGCGCACCAATCCGGCAGCGGCGCGCCGGCCGGCAGGCGGCACACCGCGGAGGTCAACCCCAGCAGGCGTAGCGTCAGCGCCATGCCGCGTGCGCCTCGCACTCAGGCACGGGTCGCCCACCACGACATCAGGTTGACCATCGCCACCACCACGCAGGTATAGATCAGCGACATCGGCCCGCCCACGCGCCACATCTGGCGCGCGGTATAGTTGGCCGGGCCGGTGACCATGGAGATCACCGGGTTGGAGGCGGTCATCAGGTTGTTGGACGCCGATAGCGCGGTGATCAGCGCGAACGAGGTCGGGTTGCCGCCGGCGGCCAGCGCCAGGCTGATCGCGATGGGCACCATGACGATGGTCGCGCCGACGTGGCTGATCACCAGCGAGAAGGCCGTGGTCAGCAGGGCGATGGCGATCTCCAGCACCCACACCGGCAGCCCGTCGGGCAGGCGCTCGATGGTGTGGCCGGCGACCCAGGCGGCCGCGCCGCTGGAATCCATCGCCCAGCCCAGCGGGATCAGCCCGGCCATCAGGAACACGGTCTTCCAGTTGATCGCCGCGTAGGCCTCGTCCATGCGCAGCACGCCGGTCAGCAGCATGCCGGCCACGCCGGTCATCAGGATCAGCGCCACCGGGATGTGCGAGGTCAGCGCGATGATGATGGTCAGGGCGAAGATCGCCATGGCGATCTTGAACTTGTGCGGACGCTGCTCGCCCTTGGGGTAGTCGGTGACCACCACGAAGTCGCCGCCCTTGGCCGCGGCGGCCAGATCCTGCCAGATGCTGTGGAACACCAGCATGTCGCCGGCGCGCAGCGGCACCTTGCGCACGTCCTCGCGCAACACCTTCTTGTCGCGGTTGATCGCCAGCAGGCTGATGCCGGCCTGCTTGCGCAGCGCCAGCTCGGCGGCGGTCTTGCCGATGAAGCGCGAGGTCGGCGGGATCACCGCCTCGGAGATGCCGGCGCGGCTGGGATTGAACAGGTCGCCGAAGTGGCGCAGGCGCGAGGACATGCGCAGGAACTGGTTCTGCGCGAAGTCGGCCACCTCGGCGCGCCTGCCCATCACGCCCAGCACGCTGCCGACCCAGATGCGCATGTCCGCCGGCGGCGCCAGTCGCGTGTCGTTGCCGGTCTGCAGGGCCAGCATCAGCGGCGCGCCGTGCAGCGTCTCGGCCTCGCCCAGGGTCATGCCGACCAGCGGGCTGTCGGCGCTGACGGTCAGCTCGAACACCTCGCCCTCGATGCCGTAGGTGCTGGCGAAGTAGCTCTCGGTGCGGGCCGGCGCCGAGCTCGTGGACGTGGTGGTCTCGCGCTGCAGCTTGGCATCGCCGTAGAAGCGGAAGTACGCCAGCGAGGCCAGCACCAGCGCCACGCCGATCGGCAGCGGCGCGAACATGCGCAGCGGCTCCAGCGTGGCCATGCCCGAGGGCAGGTTGTTGTTGGCCGAGATCATCAGGTCGTTGAGCAGGATCAGCGGCGAATTGCCGACCATGGTCAGCGCGCCGCCCATGACGATGGCCGAGGCGATCGGCAGCAGCAGGCGCTGCAGGTTGAGCGTGGTGCGCGAGGACAGGCGCGCGGCCACCGGCAGGTACAGCGCCATCACCGAGGGGTTCTGCATGAACGAGGAGTTGAGCCCGGCGATGGCCGTGGTCAGCAGCAGCAGCCGCTGTTCCACTCCGTGTCCGCGTCGCAGCAGCCAGGACGCCAGCCGGTTCAGCGCGCCGGTGCGCTCCAGGCCCGCGCCCAGGATGGTGGTGGCGATGATGCTCATCACCGCGTTGCCGGAGAAGCCGCCGAAGATCTCCTCCGGCGCGACCAGGCCGGTCAGGCCCAGCACCACCAGCACGACCAGCGCGACCACGTCGGCGCGGATGCGCTCGAACAGGAACATCACCATGACGAAGCCGACCAGCCCCAGCACCAGGCGCATGTCGTTGGTCAGCGTCAGGCCGGTGTCCATTACGCGGCGGATGCCCCGGTGGGCGAGGGCGGTTCGTCAGCAGCGGTCATAGAGCAGGTCCCAGACGCCGTGGCCGAGCTTCTGCCCGCGGGTCTCGAAATGGGTCTGCGGGCGCCAGTCCGGGCGCGGCACGCTGCCGCGGGCGCCGGCGCGGTTGCGCAGGCCCGGCGTGGCGTCCAGCACGTCCCACATGTGCTCGGCATAGGCCTCCCAGTCGGTGGCGCAGTGCAGGCGGCCGGTCGGGGCCAGCTTGCGCACCAGCAGCGCGGCGAACTCGGGCTGGACCAGCCGGCGCTTGTTGTGGCGCTTCTTGTGCCAGGGGTCCGGGAAATAGATGCGCACCTCGTCCAGGCTGCCGTCGGCCACCTCGTTGCGCAGCACTTCCACCGCATCGTGGTGGTAGACGCGCACGTGGTCGCTGCCGTCGGCTTCCAGCGCGTTGAGCAGCCGGCCCACGCCCGGGGCGTGCACCTCGATGCCGAGGTAGTCGCGCGACGGGTCCTGCCTGGCCGCGAAGCGCAGCGCATCGCCGTTGCCGGTGCCGATCTCCACCACCCGCGGCGCGGCGCGGCCGAACACCGCGTCGAAATCGCGCAGCTGGCCGGTGTAGTCCAGGCCGAAGCGCGGCCACTGCACGTCGAACGCGCGCTGCTGGGCCTCGGTGAAGCGCCCCTGGCGCAGCACGAAGCTGCGGATCTCGCGACGGCCTTCGGTGACGGTGAACGGCTTGGCCGGGGCCTTGGCGCCGGGGCTGGAGAACGGATCGGTCATCGGCCGATCGGTCCTGGGGCGGCGTGGCGACGGTGACCGGTGATCGCGCAGACGACCGGCGTGAAGGGCGGGGGCAGGGACGACATGAGACGAATTATCGCCCAACTCGCCGCCAGGATCGCGTGGTCGTCGCCGGGAGGCGGTTGCAGTCTGATCCGTCCGCCGGGCCAAGGCTTCGCTCGAGTCGAGCATCGCGCCTGTGGCGCCCCTTGTCGCCGCGTGTCCGTTGCCTGCCTGTCGATGGCGGGCGCCATGCCGCAGTGCAGCGTGAGTTGCCGCAGCGCAAGATGAACCATTGCCGCCAGTGCGCCGCCGTATGGCGGCCACCGCATCCTTGTTTTTCTTCTGATCCGTTGGAGGATCGCATGTCCGCACCCCGTTCCCTGTCCACCCTGTCCGCAGCGGTGGTCGTCGCCCTGGCCGCGTTCGCCGTGCCGGCGCAGGCCGAGCAGCCGGCCTATTCGCAGACCGTGTTCTTCGGCGACAGCCTGACCGACTCGGGTCACTTCCGCCCGGCCCTGATCCAGGTCGCCGGCCCGTCGGCGGCCATCGTCGGCCGCTTCACCACCAACCCGGGTCTGGTGTGGGGCGAGTACGTGGCCGACTTCTACGGCACCAACGCGACCAGCGACAACCAGGGCGGCACCAACTACGCGGTGGGCGGCGCGCGCGTGAACGCGACGGTCAACACCGCGCTGGGCCCGTCCCCATCGATCGTGTCGCAGGTGAACAGCTACCTCACCAAGACCGGCGGCGTCGCCGACGCCAAGGCGCTGTACACCGTGTGGGGCGGCGCCAACGACCTGTTCGCCGCTGCCCAGGCGCCGGCGCAGGCCCAGACCATCATCGGCTCGGCGGTGACCGCGCAGGTGGGCGTGATCGGCCGGCTGCAGGCGGCCGGCGCGCAGTACGTGCTGGTGCCGACCATTCCTGACCTGGGCAAGACCCCGCAGTTCCTCGCAGGCGGCGCGGCGACCTCGGCCGCCGGCACCCAGCTGGCCACGGGTTACAACACCGCGCTGTTCAACGGCCTGGCCGCCTCGGGCCTGCGCGTGATCCCGCTGGACACCTTCACCCTGATCGACGAGGTCACCAGCAACCCGGCCGCGTATGGCTTCACCAATGCCACCGGCACGGCCTGCGGCGCGATGTCCTCGGTGACCTGCAGTCCGCTCAACTACGTCACCCCGACCGCCAACACCGACTACGTGTTCGCCGACGGCGTGCATCCGAGCACCGCCGCGCACCAGCTGCTGGGCCAGTACGCACTGTCGGTGCTGGGAGGCCCGCGCCAGATCGCCGTGCTGCCGCACTCGGCCTCGGTGGTGGGCTATTCGCGCGCCGAGCGCGTGTCCATGCACGCCGACACCACCGGCCAGGCACAGGGCTGGAGCTGGTGGGGCGACCTGCGTGCCGACCGCCAGCGCCAGCAGGACGGCGACCTGTACGACGGCACCACGCCGGCCGGGCTGTTCGGCGTCGATTGGGCGCAGAACGGCTGGACCCTGGGCGCCTTCGCCGGCTACGGCAAGGGCAAGCAGGACTTCGGCCACTCCAGCGGCAAGTTCGACCAGGAAGACACCACCGCCGGCGTATTCGCGCAGTGGGCCGGGCGCGGCGCCTGGGTCAACGCCCAACTGAGCTACACCTGGCTGAGCTTCGATGTGACCCGCCAGATCCAGCTGGGCACGGCCACGCGCAAGCAGGAAGGCTCGCCTGACGGCAGCAACTTCACCGCGGCGATCAACGCCGGCTTCGACTTCAATCAGAGTGGCCCCTGGCATACCGGCCCGGTGCTGGGCCTGGTCTCGCAGACGATCAAGGTCGACGGCTACGACGAGAACAACCTGTCCTCCACAGCGCTGTCCTTCCCCAACCAGAAGTTCGACTCGCTGATCGGCAGCGCCGGCTGGCGCGCCAGCTTCGACATCTCGCCGACCTGGACGCCGTATGTGCAGGCCACCTACAACCGCGAGTTCGAGGACAGCCCCGCCCAGGCCTGGGCCTCGCTGCAGTCCATCCCCGGCGCGATGCGCTACGCGGTGCCGGGCGTGGAATTCGACCAGGACTACGGTGTGGTCGTGGTCGGCGCCCGCGGCCACATCGCCGGCCTGAACGCCGACTTCGGCGCGCGCAGCACCATCGGCCAGAGCAGCGCCAACGACTCGGGCGTGTTCGTCAGCCTGGGCGGCAGCTTCTGATCCATCCGGTCCGGCCCGCCGGACCGCACCGCCCGGCCCCGCGCCGGGCGGTGCATCGCTCGACGGCGTTGCGCCGGCCGCCGGCCAGCGCATAGACTGCCCACCCGACGCGGGTGTAGCTCAATGGTAGAGCTGTAGCTTCCCAAGCTACTGACGAGGGTTCGATTCCCTTCGCCCGCTCCACTCAATGCAAAAACTAGCACTAAGTGGTTGAAAGTGCAATGATTTTTGTGTGTTTGGCGCATCTCAAACGACCTCCCTTTAGGTATCGTTTGAGGTATCGGCAGCCATGCCAAAAGCGCTTCTGCTCAGTCGTCCCAGCGGTGTTTATGCCCGCTTCCTCGTTCCTCAAGACCTCCGCGATTCGCTGGGCTCGCGCTTCGTTGTTCGCGCGTTGCATCTCCCGCTTGGCGATGCCGCCCGGCTGGCAGCGGCTCGCTTGGCTATGGCACTCTCAAACATCTTCAAGGCGATGCGCGCGGGTGGGAGTGTGGATAAGAAGGAACTTGATGAACTGCTTCGGAAGGCTGCTTCCGGCGAGTTGTTTGAACTCACTCTTCAGGGCGTCACGCTGCCAGGGGGCGCACGGGTAGAGAGGGCGCAAATCGACACGCCACAGGACGCACGCATGTTTGCAGACATTCTGCGCAGCAAACCCGCGCCTGCTGAGGACGATGGGGACTGGATGAAGGCTGCCCGCGCCCGTAAGAGAGCCGAAGCGGAGGCGAAGCAGCAACAGGGGCCTAGTCTGTCAGAGGCCATCGACAAGCATGTAGCCGACCTGAGTCGCGCCAAGCGCGACCCCAAGACTCTCATCGAAAGCCGGCACAGCCTGCGGATTTTGCTTGGTGTAGTGGGGGATATCGCCGCAAGCCAGCTCACCGTTGAGCACGTGCGCGAGTTCTTGGACGCCGTTCAGCACTGGCCAAAGAATGCCACTAAGCGCGCCGAATACCGTGGCCTGACCGTCCGGCAGATTGTGACGTTGTCCAAAAGCAACGGAGAGCCATCTCCCAAGGCGTGGACGTTGAACAAGCACTGGGACCGCCTCGCCGTCTTCGTTCGCCATCTGCATGCGTCTGGGGTGCTCGACCGCGACCCGATGGCAGGGCTGGCCAGAATGACAGCCCACAGCGCTGACGTCGAAGCCGATAGTGGACGACCGTTCTCCCATGCGGAGCTTCAGACAGTTTTCGGTCCCGCCTTTTCTGGCTGGTCCGCCAAGTGGCCTCATCGCTACTGGGGCGTTGTGCTTGGGCTCTACAGCGGTGCCCGTGTTACTGAGGTCGCTCAGTTGCGGGTGGTCGACGTGTGCGCGATTGAAGGGGTGTGGGGCTTTGTGGTGACCCCGAAAGTAGAAGGGAACAAGGTTAAGAACCCTAACTCCAAGCGGTTCGTGCCATTGGCGCAGCCGGTGTTGGACGCAGGGTTTTTGCACTACGTCGAAGAGGTCCGAGCCGCGGGCCATGAGCGGCTCTTCCCGAATCTGCCAAACTCCACCGGCTTGGGGCTGGGGCGGCAGTTGAGCCGCCAGTTCTCCAGCTACATCAAGAAGCAAGGGATTGCTGACCCTGGGATGGGCTTCCACGCTTTCCGGCATTACCTCATTACGCACCTGGACAGGGCGCTCACCGCTGCTGGGATGAAGCAGGAGCAACGGGACCCGGCTATTGGACGAATCACGGGCCATTACAAGCCGCCAGCAACAACGCTCCGTGCTGTATACGTCGATAAGGACGGGCTGCCGGTGCCGCCTTTCTCCGAGCCGGAGACGCTGCCCGAGCGTGTCGCAACCCTCAAACTCTTGGTGCCGCCTGTCAGCCTTCCGGCGCACGTTCCTGGGCAGTTCGCCGACCAACTAAAACGGGCAGCAAGCGTTGCGAAGCGGGTGGCGCGTCAAGCGCCCAAGAAAAGCAAAGCCCCCGCGTGAGCGAGGGCTTTGGTGTTGCTATCCCGATGGGGAACCAGACTGAATCCAGCAGCATCGCTAGGACTCACTACCCCCTAAGGGGGAACCTACTTTCCACCCAGAGGGCGGTGAACGTGTCGGCGGGCAAAGCTTTTTTCTAAGCCACCCATAGGGTGGTAAACAATCCGATTCATCCCCGCTAATGCGGGGAAGCCCGCCGACACGACAAACCTAATACAGCCCGGAGCAATGTCAAGTCATCGCCTTGCGGGCCAATGCACCACGCATTTTCCCGGTCTTTTTTCCTTGCCGGGCGACGTGTGCCGCTTTGCGTTTCTTCTTCATGGTTTTGCGCAGGTTCTTGCCCCGCGTGTCGTAACCGGCGGCTTTCAGAAGTTTGTCTGCTGCCTTGGCGGCGGCTCGGCGAGTGGCACTGTCCATCCCCAGTTTTTAGCGCGTTTGGCTCGATGCGCAAGGGGGCGGCGCGCGCCGATATGCTTTCCTGAAACAGGAAAAGCTTGCACGGGCCTGCCCTTCTTCCCCTTAAAGCTTAGCTAAGCTCCCCTGCTTTGCCCTTCATCTTGGGGGTCGCCTCCGGCTCCCCCCGACGATGAAGGGCAAAGTCTCCCCTAGGACCTCCGCGCGAAGCGGCAGGGGTGACTTGGCCCCCGTTGGTTACCGCCCCGAAGGACGGCCCGACAGTCGGGCGCGGTGATAATCAGACGACACCGCTACGGCAAGTTCAGGCAGTCTGACTGCCCCGGCTCTGGGTCTTGCCACCCGGCCAACAGCCGGGCGTCTCTCCAGTGGGCTCCCCCGCCCCAGGCGCGTTGTTCCTGGGATAACTCCTAGCAGCAATCCTTTGACCATACCCCGGCGTGAACGGACAGTGTCGGGGCGCACGCTTCCGGGCCAGCTTGAGCACTCCCGGTTTCCCCGCGACAGATGATTCACTGGGTTGGCGCAGGTTGCGGGCCATACAGCACCCTGTCCCCCTGCTTCAAAGCCTGCGCACCCTGGTGGCGGTCAACCCAAGCCCTTGCGGGCTCCCAGATATCCCTGTGCGCAGCCGGTCTTTCCACCGACAACGAGTTACGGCTACCAACGGCCTTCGGGCTGGGCAGACAGGGAGGAGAGAAAGGAGGGGGGCTTGCGGGTCCGTCCAGGCTTGTTAGAGTGGCCTCAAGGGGCCTTGCCTGGGCGGGTAGCTGATTCCTACTTTGCTCGCCTCCGAGTCGGTCAAACTCGGGGGCCGTGAATCCAAACTAGCTCGCCCCGGTCGCTTGTCAAGAGGCCGGGGCGATGCCTATTTGGTCTGTCCGCTAGATGAGAGCAGTGCTTGACCAAGGGGGGGGCATGCACGGGACCCTTACGCAGTAGTCGAACAGTGACCCATCTATGCTTCAGATTGTGAACGAGACAGCCTTGGACCCCTCTGCGTTGCCAGCCACCGATGAGCCGGAGGCCAGAGGAAGGCTGATTGTGGGTGATGCGCGGCGTGTCTTGGCGAGCTTCCCGAGCGACACCTTCAATGCTTGCATCACATCCCCCCCCTATTGGGGGCTGCGCGACTATGGAGTCGCTGGCCAAATCGGTGCAGAACCGACGCTCGACGCCTACATCACCGACTTGGTTTTGCTGTTTAGGGAGGTGCGTCGAACCTTGCGGGCCGATGGCACGCTCTGGCTGAACATCGGGGATGGCTTCACAAGCGGCGGCCGCACTTGGCGCGCGCCTGACAAGAAGAATAAAGGGCGGGCCATGGAATACCGCGCCCCTACCCCTGAAGGCCTAAAGCCAAAAGATCTTATGGGCGTTCCATGGAGGCTTGCATTGGCCTTGCAGGCTGATGGTTGGTTCCTTCGTTCCGATATCATTTGGCACAAGCCGAACTGTCAGCCCGAATCGGTCAAGGACCGTCCTACGCGGTCGCACGAATACGTTTTCCTGCTCTCGAAGTCGGAACGCTACTACTACGACATCGGCGCAATGAAGGAAAAAACTGCGGACGGGAAGGGAGCAAAAAACCGCCGTTCGGTCTGGGCTATCAACACGGAGCCTTACGGCGGCAACCATTTCGCCGTGTTTCCCAGCGAGCTCGTGCGGCTTTGCATGGCGGGAAGCACGCAGGACGATGGCCTGGTTTTGGACCCATTCTTCGGCTCGGGAACAGTTGGACAGGTCGCTCGCGATAACGGCCGACGATTCGTAGGGATTGAGTTGTCAGAGGAATACGCGCAACTGGCTCGGGAACGGCTGGCCGCTCCCAAGCAAGTCCGCAGGTCACACCGGTAAGCTTTCGAACTCCCAAGTCGCGATGACTTTGCACAGGCTCTTTTTCATGTGCTTGATTTGCAGTTTTCTCTCGCCACCACCGTCAAAGTAGAGCGAAAACTGCAAGTCCTTCGGGCTAGGTCGAGTTCCAGCAAGATAAGCCCAGCCGGCATTTCCCACGTAGCAATAGCCAGGTCTTGGGGTTTGCTTGCTGTCCGCTCGCATCTCCAAGGCACCGCCTGCTGCCAGCAAAAGAAGTTCTTTGGGGATGGCTACGAGCTCATACTTGTGCCAGCCCTCCGCCTTGGCCGGCAACCGACGCAGCGTCAACACGTGCTCGTAGCCGTTGAGATGTTGGATAAACTGCTGGCGCAGGCCTTCCAAGTCAGCGGGGTCAGTTGTCCATTTGCCACCGCCCAGCTCCATAAACTTGGAAATGTGAATCGAATCGACCTTGATGGACTGCGATGCTTCTGTCTTCAACGAGAATCGCTCGTCGCCTATCTTTAGGTCATATCCCTTGTTGCCGCGCGGTGCCAACTCTGCATCCCGACCGTGGGCCTTCTGGACACGTTCCAGCGCGTATTCGAACTTATCTTTTGAGAAGGCTTCACGTGAAAAAGCGTGATGAACGCGGATGATATCGCCAAGGTCATCGACGATTTCCTGAGTCATCAACTGGACGCCGCTCCCGATAAGGAATGGCGAGCATGTAAACGTATGGTCAGTTGTAAACAACCTAGCAACGTCGCCCACAAGCGACAGTTGGCCCTCGGTAAGTTGGTCTAGAAGCGGTTGGAGCCTGGCGAGTGCTGGCTGTTGCATTAGCGTCACGAGTTGTCTGCAACGGACAACGGTATCAAGCCCAGTTCAGCCTGCAAAGACCCTGCGGAAATGGGTTTCTTGCTCGGTTTCGAGTGTCATGGCCGCGGCGCGGGCTTCCTGGGGGAGCTCAAGCCGCTATCGAGACTAGGCTGAATCAGTGAGGAAGGCTCGGGGCCAAGGGTTGGAGACGCCGCCGGTGGAGAAGCTGAAGGCGTCGTCGGGAACTGCTTGGGGAACTGCGCCAGGAAGTTTTCTTTGGCCAGCTCGAACGCCACCCCGGCTTTGTTCCTGGCCTCCCTGGTCTGTTCGCGCAATGCACGGGCCTGCTGCTCTTGCAGCCTGGCCTGCTGCTTCTGTTCTTGCGCCGCCTGTGCGGCCCGGTCTTTGGCGGTAGGCCGTCCGACCCTGCGCAGAAGGGTAGAACGAAAATCCGTTGGCACCGGGAACGTGTTGGCGTCAGCCATGGCCCTGCGGCGGACCAGCCTGGCGTCCTCCCTGGCTTGTTTGGCGTCCGCATGTGCCTGGCGCTTTTCGGCCACGTCGTCCCACCGCTGGATGAGCATGCGAGAGGCAGAACGCTGCTCGGGTGTGGCGTTCCTGGACATAAGCGCCCGGCGTGCCACCTTGAACATCTGTTCAATCATCTCTTCCAGATTTTTGACCGCCTGATCGCCTGCCATGATTTCCGCCTGCCGGTTCTGAGTGTATTTGCGTGAAGCGCGCTCAACCGCTGCCGCCCCCTTGCCCTGATGACCAGCCGCGCCAGCGGCCGGCCGGGGCATGGATGCCCCGGCTTTGTGCGCAGCGGGACGCTGTGCACGCGCCTGGACGGCGGCCCCTGCCTTAGGTGTCAGGCTTTGGGCTGGAATCCGGAGCACCGCTGGACGAGGGTCTCGATGTCGCGGTGCATCTGGCCGCAGAACACGACTAAAGCCGGCGGTTTTGGCGGCTGGTCGTCCATCACTGGCCAGCCCAGGGTTAAGGCCGTGGAGTGGGCGCAGCGCAGGCAGGCGCTGGCTGCCATCTCGGGGTTTTCTGACTCGGACAGCATCAAGGCTGTTTCGAGTGAGAGCGGGGGCGCGTCGGCGCTGGGCGTTGGTGGTAGTTCGGTCATGGCGTGGGGCTCGTGGAGTGGAAAGGGGGCGGCGAGCCTGGGCAGCCGAATGCTGACGTTCCAACAGCGCACGGGCGTGCAGGGCCTGCTCATCGACCAGGGTCAAGCGGCCTTCGGCGGCGGCTTGGGCTTTGAGCTCGCGGAAGCGGTCGGCCTGGGCCTGGGCGTGCTGGGCGTTTTCGGTGCGCACCCGCTGGACGCGTTCGGCGCGGGGACTGCGCTTGCCCCGGCGGGCGGCAGCGGTGGCGGTGCGGCCCACCTTGGGTTCCGGTTGGCGGTCCAGTTCGGCCGCCTTGGCAAAGTCGCCCACGGTGACGGCGGCCATTTGCCGGTCCAGCAAGCTGCGGTGGTCCACGCGCACGGCCAGGCCGGCGCGCTCCAAATGAAGGTTGATAGTGCTGGCGACTTGAGCGCGGACGTCATCCACCGCGCCGCTCTTCCGGTCGTCCAGTTCACGGGTTTTCGCGCCCAGCCCGGTCGGCTCCATTCGCCGCGTCGTCGCCAAAATGTGGACGTGGTGGTTGCGCTCGTCGGCCTTCTTGTCCGGGGCATGGATGGCGAACATGGCCGCAAAGGCGAACCGGTCCACTAGGTGGGCGGTGAGGTCGCGGGCCAAGTCGGCGCGCTGGGCGTCGGTCAGCTCGTGCGGGAGCGACACCAGGAACTCCCGTGCCACCACGCTGTTCTTGCGCGTCTCGGCGGCTTCGGCGGCGTTCCAGAGTTGGGCCGGGTCCTGGGCCCAATCGGGAGCGTCAGCCGGGGCCAGAATGCCCGAGGCCACCACACCGTTTTTGCGGGTGTAGTCGTGCCGCTCGCCCGTGCGCAAGTCGTTGAGATCCAAGCCCGCGCGATACGCCGCGCCGGCCACGGCGCTGGCGCCTTGGCTTCGACTGACGGTTTTGATTTCGCAACGGTAAATGGCCACACGGTCCCCAAGCTTTGGCAAGCCCGCCAGTCCCCGTTCACGGGGGCGTCCGGCGGAAGGGGGCAGCGAGTGCGTAGCGCTCGCGGGGTGTCGGGGGCGAAGCCCCTGACCGCGGGCAAACTCGAAGAGTTTGCATAACCGCGCTCTTGTTGTTTTCTTCGGGCGCTTCGCACCCGCTGAAAACCGCATGAGAACCGGGCTGCTCGCTGCGCTCGCTGGCCCCCTGAATCAGGTTTACATGCACATCTGAAGTGTCAAGTTTTTAGCCAAAAGCAAAGGCGGCGCTCGCTGCTCGCTCGCGCCAGTTTTGGGGCGTGGCCCCTTGCGCTCCGCGCTGAATCTGCTTGCATGGTTTATCAAGGGTTATATGCAGGCGTGTCGTGGCGGATGTTGAAAAGCAAAAACTAAAACTGGCGAGGATTCTGGAAGCCGCTGCCAAGGAGCAAGCCAAGCTGCTCGTTGCGGAGAAGCAACAGAAGGAACGGCTAGCCCGGCAGGCTGCTCGTGAGCGGGCGAAGGAGCGCGCCGCGCTGTTTCGCAGCGCCGATGCGCACCGCAAGATTGTGTTAGGTGGGTTGACCATCGCTGCGGACGCGGACCACTGGGACCCAGCGGAAATCGTCGGGGCATTGTTGCTCGTCGGCGAGAAAATGGGCACGCATGCACCGCTACGCGAGCAACTGCGCAAGCGTGGCATCGCCCACCTGGAAGCGCGTGATGCGGCGCGCAAGGCGGCCCGGTCATGAGTGCGCCCCGTCCAACAAAACTTGCGCGAGCCTGCGCACATGCGCACGGCTTCGCCTTGGTGGAAGTGCTTTTGGTCCTTGGCGTGGCCTCGGCCATGGCCGCCGCTGGCTGGCTTATATTCGGTCCCACTTCAGTGGCCGCCGACGTGAAACAGACTCAACTAGATTTCAGTGAAACCGCCAACGCCATCGACCGCAGCCTTGGAATCCTGGGCGGCTACTCAGGCTTGAGCTCTTCCCTGGTGCAATCTGACGACCTGGCCGCCCAGCGGCTGCGCCAGGGCGACGCCTTGCGCAACGTGTGGGGCGGTTCGGTGTCGTTCGTGGCGAACACTGTTCGACGCGGGAACGATTCGTTTTTGGTCGAAACCCGCGAAGTGCCCAAGGCGGCATGCGCCCGACTGGTCGCGGCCATGTCCGGCGACCCGGCCGTTTGGGATGCCCAGGTCGACGGGGAAAGCGTCTACGTGGGCAACAGATACGACCCCGCTACCGCCGCCGCTGCATGCCAGGCCCACGGCGGGGACCGGATGGGATTTGTGTATTTCTCGGGGTTGGCCTCCGGCTCGTCCGTGGCCGTGTCTGCCATCGCACTCCCGCCGGCCCCGGTCGGCGTGACCCCAGCCAGCCCGACAACGCCAGTCGCACCGGTTGATGGGGCCCCCAGCGTGGGCGATGCTGCTCCTGGAGCCGCCGGTGTGGTGTCGCCTGGCACGCCTGCGGCTCCGCCGCCTGCCGTGCCTGTAGCTCCGCCCGCGCCAGTGGTCCCACAGACTCCCCAGCCAACGCCGGCGGTTCCGCCTCCCAGCACACCCACAGTTTTGCCGGTCTGCACGGTGCCGCCGACGCAGGCGCAAAACGTGAACTGCCCGGCAGGGCAAGTCGGAACTGTGACGCAGCAGCGCGTGGGTTACTGCGGGGAGGTGGGCGGGCCCTATGAAGCCTGGGCCACGGGTGTCTATGGCCCATGGGCCACTGTTTCCAGCACCTGCGCCCCGGCGTGCGTGGCCCCCTCGTCCACGTCAGTGGCCATCACTCGGCCCGCGCCTGTCGAGAGCCAGAGTCTGGGATGCCCTACGGGACAGACCGGTAGCATCGTCCAACAGCGCACGCGGGTGGAGACCGGCACGCGCACCACGTCCTGGGCGTGCCCTGCTGCCACCGGCTCCCCGGTATCGAGCACGTCCGATAGCTGGAGCGGCACATACTCGGCGGCCAGCGGTTGGGTCATCACCTCCAACACTTGCACCACTCCAGCACCACCGGCAAAAACCTATCCGTCCTATAGCGGGAGGTCGTGGGTTTCGTGGGGCGACGGCGGGCTTTACGGTTGGGGCGTCTTTTGCGCCCCGTCCCAGTATTACGCGGACCAGACCCACTGCACGCAAAGCGTGAACACTAACGATGACGCAACTTTTTCCCCCGTCCTGCCTCAAGAACAGGCGCTGACGTCAGAGCGTCGGAGCTGCATCGCCGCACTTCAGCAGAGACTGAGTCCGATGCCAGGGTTTGGCTACACCCCCAGCAATGGGCCAGTAGATTGGCCGTCCGAATGCGCCTGCGAGGTGGTCGGAGCTGGCTCGGCGTTCTACTGGCAGGTGACTGGAGCGTCTGACTGGTCGGCATATGAGTTCAAATGCCCCTAAGCGGCAAAGGAGTCAGTGGGTAGAGACCGAGCCATGGCGCTCGGTCTTTCCGTTGACGAGGTGCAGCAACTGCCCGCCAGCGACCAACCAGCCATCTCCGTTAGCGCGGTCAGCCTTGCTGAAACCCGTCGCTCCATCGTTGCGCAGGGTTGGCGCTCCAGCGTGGCCGTCGCGGTAAAACTGCGACCAGGCGTGAGCGCGCGTGGTCATGGTCAATACCTTGGCATGCGGGTGCGAGTGAATGGTTTCTCCAGTGAATGCGAAGCCCTGGGCCAGCGTGCTGGTGCGCACGACACAGCCGTGGGGCACCCGGTCGGAAAACAAGCGGACGCTGTAAATGCCATCCTGCTCGCCGATGGCACCACACGCTTCAAAACCGGTTTCCCGCGTGTATCCGTGGAGCGCGCCGCCGACGCGTAGCAGGAAAGACGGCAGCGTTTCGCCCTGCTGACTGGTGAGGTCGGCCAGGTGGACCGGTGCCAGTTCGGCGGGCAAGTCTTGCGCATGGCAGGGGAGGGCGGTCAAGGCCGCCAGGACCAAAAACAGGAATCGCTGCATGTCGCCACCCAAGAGTTCTTGAGTGGCGACCCACGACCCTGCTAGAGTTCAGGCATCGTTTGAGGTATCGTTTTTCTAACCCGTTGAGGCCTGTATTGCCTTTTGGATCATCGGGTTAGGCGGGTTTGGGGTTCTTTCCCTTCACCCGCTCCACTATCGAAAACGTCGATCAATTCCGTTTCGAATCAGTGACTTGGATGGTGGCTTGAGACCGTCGCCGTAGCAACTTGCCGTTGCATCGTAGCAACCATGGTCCCCGCCTTCGCGGTGGTATTTATTTTTTGCACGAACGCCGGTGCCACGGCAGGGCAGCCGTTGCTGGCGGCTTCAGTCCTCCCGGATAATGGATTAATCCACGATTGAGGAGTGATCGTGCGGTCTACTGTGGAGATCGTCGGCGAAAACCACAAGTCCGACGAGTCAGGGTGGCGTCACCAGCGGACCACCAGCAGAATCCCGCCGCCCACTGTCGGGCTGATGGGGATTGCAGATGATCGTTTGGACCATGCGTGCTGTTCGTACATTGCGTGACTTCGCCACTGGCGTTGCCATCGACTTGGTCAACTGGGATGGCTGGAAGGCCATGCCGGGCCAGCGGTGGGGGTGGGGCCTGATCGCAGCGCCTCGTGTGGAGATGGATGCGCTTGGCCTGTCGTGGTGGTTCAGCGTGGACCGGCAGTGGTTCGTGAAGTGGGACGCGGGAAACGTGGTGCGGATCGTGGTGGCGGGCTGGGGGCTTGAGGTCTACCGGCTGGCGCCGATGAATTTTGTAGCGAAAATCTGAGAGGTCATTTAAGGGTGGTAGCACTTGCAGCGGCTTCCCCCCCCCTGGGTGGTCGCTGCGAATCAGGCGGTGGAGTGGGGTCGATTCGGTCGGCGTGATGGCCTTGGCCGCTGGCATGGTCGAGAGTCGAGTCCCCATTGAACGGCATCGCCTGAGTCCCTCTTAAGGTAGAACCCTAAGGTCTAACTGTTAGACGAACAGTTGGTCTAGCAGTAGTTCTCTCTTCTTCATTGACGATGGATTACCTCTAGAAGAACTCCTTCATGACAGTCGGACACTTCGTGTCCTCCTGTTACCGCGAACAGCTTCACCGCTTGCCATCGGCAGCCGACAGGCCGCGACCACGCGCCGTCCTGCCACCTCTCCAAGGCTGGCCATCCTCACCGGGTGGCCGGTCTTTTTTTTGATCCAGTCGAGTGGGCGGTGTCGCCAGCGCCCGGAATGCCTCTAGAAGCTCGCCAGTGACCACAGGAGGGCTGCTCATGGGGCGCCTGCTAGTGCCATGCCATCCGGTGAGTGTCGGCCTCCTGATGCATCTGGTGAGCTTCTGCGCTGGCAGTGCCCTGCCGGGTGTCCGCTATCTGGCCGCCGTCCCGGTCTTGTATCGAATCTAAACGTCGGTATAGAATTGATACGGGCCAACGAGCAGGGGACTGTTATGGACAGGAAGGCAGTGGCGTACTACCGCGTGTCGACCAAGCGGCAGGGCGATTCGGGCTTGGGCCTCGACGCCCAACGGCAGGCGGTGACGGACTACCTTACGGGCGGTCCGTGGGCGCTGATCGCGGAGTTCACCGATGTCGAATCTGGCAAGGACGATAATCGTCCTGAGATGGCCAAGGCCATCGACCACGCGAAGCGCCACAAGGCCACCCTGGTGATCGCAAAGCTCGACCGACTGAGCCGCAAGGTGTCGTTCGTGTCCCGCCTGATGGACTCGGGGGTTCACTTCGTCGCTGCTGATAACCCGTCGGCCACAGAGCTGACGATCAATATCCTTGCAGCAGTGGCGCAGGAAGAGCGGCGGCTGATCAGCCAGCGGACAAAGGCAGCACTGGCGGCTGCCAAGCGGCGTGGCGTGGCGTTGGGAAATCCAGAGATTGGCGCGGCCCGGGCTGCTGCTGCTGGGGCGATTCGGGCCGGCGCCGACCAGTTCGCCAGCAACGTCCTGCCGGTGATTCAGCAGGCACAGGCCGCAGGCTGCGGGACTCTCAGGGAGTTGGCCAAGGCTCTGAACGCGCGAGGCATGACGACACGAAGAGGCGGGCAATGGACGGCAGCTGCTGTGTCGCGCGTCCTGGCCCGCTCTGAGTAGTAAATTCTACTGGTCTAGACCCAGAAGTTTTTGGGCTGCCTTTGCGAGTACTAAGCGACTTTCCTTCGATGTCCCGACCTTACTTACAGCGAGCCATAGCTTGCTGGCGGCGGTCTTATACCAAGTGCCTTTTGGGTAGCCATCCAAGTTGGCTTTTATGGCGGCGACCTCCTTTTGCAAGCGGTTAACCTCCTGCTGGCTCAGTTCTTGGCGTTGCGCCATCTCTTCAAACTTCGCCATGAGATCATCGAGCTTGCTTCGTAATTCGGCTGACTCTTCATCGCTGAAAGGCTGTTGGGCATCTTGAATATGCGCTTGGACGTGCTTCTCAAGCTGCTCTCTAAGGGCATCGAGTTCGGAGTAAACGGGAAGAGCGATGCGCAACTCATCCCTGATGCTCCTGGTCCATATAAGGATTTGGTCCGGGCTTTGAGATGGGTTGGAAACCTTCAGGCTTTCTTGGAGTTCATGCTCGCCCGGCGAAGCTACCACTAAAAACTCATGGCCAAGTCGTCGCAGAGTGAACGTATATTCTTCCTTGTGCCTGAAGACAATTCGCAGCAGGTAGTCGCGATCATCCGTGACCACTTGGAAATCAGACGGAGAGAATGGAGACCTCTCGAGGGCACTCCAGATATTAGCTATGACAGTATTTCTCAATGCCATCTCTTTATCTAACTCCCGTTTGCTTCAACATGGCAGTACGTTACTTAGAGCAAGGTTGAACAAGTCCGGCCTGAGACAGCCGCGCCGTGCTGGATCACTGTCTCGTAAGGTGTGTTCCGTTTTTCCGGCACTTGATCGGCGTTGCCTTGGCGCGTTGAAGCATATTGGGGTAGCTCTTTCGGGCGGTCAATGAATTTGGTTACACGCTCCCAAGAACCGCCGTTGGAATGACGGCGCGGCCTCCCTTGTGCTTCCACGCCGTATTGCCTTCGAAGTCCGCCAGCTTGGCGGTGACCAGTGCATCTACGGTGATCGCGGGATAGTCTTCTGACTTCCGCCGGTCGTAGGTGACGCGGGCGACGGCATCACGGAAGGTCGCCAGCTCCGGGCCATCGCTGTACCTGTCGAGCGTGATGTTCTGGAAGGCGTGGCCGGTGAGGCGTTGCATGACGTTGTGGGGCACGCCGGCCCGCTCCAGTGCAGTCGTGAAGTTGTGGCGGGTCGAGTGGAACACCGTGAGAGGGTCGGAGAGGCCCAGCTGATGCCTGATGATGGAGAACTGCTTACTGGGGTAGGCGCCACGCCGCTTGTCTTCGCCTGCAAGCAACAGCCCGCTGATGAGGTAGCCGTCGAAGGATGTCTCGATTAGCTTCGCCACAAGCGGCGCGATGATGGGATGGATCGGGACAGAGCGAACGGAATGGTCGGTCTTGGCAATATCTCGAGTGACGCTTAGGCACCGGTGCGCGGTGTGCTGCAACTTCATCCCGCAAAGTTCGCTGATGCGGCATCCCGAGTAGATCGCCAGCACCACTAGCGACCAGTAGGGAGCGCGAGGGTCTAGGCCTTCAATCAAGGTCACCAGTTCTTCCGCGTGCCAAGCGCGAATTTTCCGCTTCACCTTCTTCCCGTTTGGCCGCACTGATTTGGCGAGGCCATCGAAGGGGTTGTCACGGCGCAGCTTGCGTTCCTTCTGTAGCCACTCAAAGAACGCAGCGATGGTCCGCATGCCCTCCTGCCGCGCCCGTGTCGAGGCGGTAGGGTCTCCGTTGAGGTGGTCGACATAGGCCAGTGCATCGGCATCGTTGATCAGGCGCGGATCGGTCTTCGGGGTTCTACCCCGAAATCACGGACGGTTGTAAAAGGGCTGAGAACTTCTGGTCTTGCCTGGCGACCCTTCGTCGCATCCTCGGGTTGTGGAACCGCTCGATGTATTCGAA
>NZ_JBBCKO010000012.1:0-115433 GCF_037153335.1 Pseudoxanthomonas sp. USHLN014 | reverse complement strand
GGGGGGTTGGGGGGGCGGCTTTGTGGGGGTGCGGCCTGGGGGGCGGGGGGGCGCTCCGGGTACTGCCCCAGCGCCGCCATGGCGGCTCCCACAGGAACAAGGCCAGTGGGCGAAATTGCACTCCGGCCCCGGTTTTCCCCATCATCGCCAGCCCCGTCGTCCGCGCCGCGCCATGTCCCGACCGCCCTCTCCCTCGTCCCGCAACGCCGGCGCCGGCCAGGTGCGCATCGTCGGTGGGCGCTGGCGCAACACGCGCCTGGCGGTGCCGGACGTGGCCGGCCTGCGGCCCAGCAGCGACCGGGTGCGCGAGACCCTGTTCAACTGGCTGACCGGGCAGCTGGCCGGGGCGCGGGTGCTGGACCTGTTCGCCGGCACCGGCGCGCTGGGGCTGGAGGCGCTCTCGCGCGGGGCGGCCGGCGCGGTGCTGGTCGAACGCGACCCGACCGCGGCCCGCCAGCTGGCGCAGACGGTGACAAGACTGCAAGCCGACGACATCGCCCAGGTGGTGCAGGGCGACGCGCTGGCCTGGCTGGAGGGGCAGCCGGATGGGGGCTTCCAGATCGCCTTTCTCGACCCGCCGTTCGCCGACGGGCTGCATGCGCGCGTGCTGGAACGCCTGCCACGGCTGCTCGCGCCCGACGCCTGGTTGTACCTGGAGGCCCCGCTCGAGCAGGCGCCGGCGCTGCCGCCCGGCTTCGTCCTGCATCGCGAGGGCCAGACCCGCCAAGTGCGCTATGCGCTGGCGCGTGCGCCGGGCTGAAAGGAGCGCTGCTACACTCGGCCCGCGAATTTCCACGGGTTTTGCAGCATGAGCGTGTCGCCCATCCGGACGGCGGTCTATCCGGGCACCTTCGATCCGATCACCAACGGTCACCTGGACCTGATCGACCGGGCCGCGCCGCTGTTCGAGCGCCTGGTCATCGGCGTGGCCGCCAGCCAGAAGAAAGGGCCGGCGCTGCCGCTGGAGCAGCGCGTGGAACTGGCGCGCGCCGCCACGGCCCATCACCGGCACGTGGAGGTGATCGGCTTCGACAGCCTGCTGGCCGATTTCGTCGCCCAGGTCGGTGGCCGGGTGCTGCTGCGCGGGCTGCGCGCGGTGTCCGACTTCGAGTACGAATTCCAGATGGCCAGCATGAACCGGCATCTGATTCCCGACGTGGAAACGCTGTTCATGACCCCAGCCGAGCAATACGGCTTCATTTCTTCGACCCTGGTGCGCGAAGTGGCGCGCCTGGGCGGCGACGTGTCCGGCTTCGTGCCGGCCTCGGTCGCCAAGGCGCTGCAGGACGTGCGCCGCGCTTCGCTTTCCCCCGCCCCTTGAACCGAACGATCCAACCGGAGGCTGCACCATGAAGTCCACCAACCGCCTGCTCCTGGCCGCCTGCCTGGGCATGAGCCTGACCCTGGCCGCGTGCAAGAAGGAAGACGCGCCCGCGCAGCCGGCCGAGGCCGCCGCGATGACCGCGCCGACCACCAGCGACGATGCCGCGTGGAAGAAGTACCTGCAGGACGTCGTGCCGCGCAACATGGGCAACATCTCCAACCCGCCGATCATGTATTACCTGCCGGCCGAGACCGACCCGGACTTCCAGGGCAAGTACGACCGCTTGGCCGAGCAGGTCAGCAATGCCGCCCAGCGCGGCGTGACCTCCGGCAACATGGTGGCCTTCGGTTCGCCGGTCAGCGCCAAGATGGCCGACCTGATCGTGGCCTCCTTCGGCAAGGCTGCGGCCGGCTCGTTCAAGGGCGCGCGCGTGCTGTTCGTCGGCGCCGCGGCCGACAACGACCGCGTCAAGGCGGCGGTGGCGCCGTCCGGCGCGGATTACGTGTTCGTCGAGGCGAAGTGACCTCATGGCGCGGCCGTGCCTGGCACGGCCGCGTTTTTCGGTAGCGGAGGAGGCGATGCCTCCTCTTTTGCTTTTTGGCGGGGCATGGGTGCCGTCGTCGGCGCCAAAGCGCGGCTCCAGCGTTGCCTTTGCGGTTGTTCTGAGTGCTTGCGTTCGAGCGGGCCGCGATCTGAGCCAACCCCCTCCCAGCCTCCCCCTGCTTCGCAAGGGGAGGGCGGAGCTTTGTGAGCTGAGGGTTGAAGGGGCGGGCTGGCGGAGCGTGGCGGGCCGGCGTGCAAGTTCGTCACGACGGCGGGAACACCCATTTCGTCATTCCCGCGAAGGCGGGAATCCAGCTTTTGCCTTTGCGGTTGTTTTTCGTGCCTGTGCCGAAACGGGTCGCGACCTGAGCCAACCCCCTCCCGGCCTCCCCCTGCTTCGCAAGGGGAGGGGCGGAGCCCTGGCAGCGTGTCGTCAGCGGGACGGTGCACTGCGGTCCGCGGCGCGGCCTGGGGGCGGACCTGGGCGATAATGCGGGCTCCCCTTCGCTGCGTGCCCGCCGCGCCCCATCGCCTTCCATGTCGCTGAAGATCAACTCCCTGTGCGTCAACTGCGACGTCTGCGAGCCGGCCTGTCCCAATCAGGCCATCGCGATGGGCGAGGAGATCTATGTCATCGACCCGGCGCGCTGCACCGAATGCGTGGGCCATTTCGACGAGCCGCAGTGCGTGGTCGTGTGCCCGGTGGAGTGCATCGATCCCGACCCGGCGTATCCTGAAAGCCGGGAGGACCTGCTGGCCAAGCTCCAGCGCCTGCAGGGTGAATGATCCGATTCCTCAACCCTTTGGAGAGCGCGTGAAACGTTCGAGCCTGTTCGCCGTCGCCCTGACGGTCCTCTTGCCGGTCGCTGCCAGTGCGCAGCAGGCCACCCATCCTCCCGGCGCGGCGATCGCCTCGGGCCACAAGCTGGCCACCGAGGCCGGCCTGGAGATCATCCGCCAGGGCGGCAATGCCTTCGACGCGGCAGTGGCGGTGTCCTCCACGCTGGGCGTGGTCGAGCCGATCAGCTCGGGGCTGGGCGGCGGCGGCTTCTTCCTGCTGCACGACGCGGCCACGGGCCAGGACACGATGATCGACGCGCGCGAGACCGCGCCCGAGTCTGCCTCGCCGGACAAGTACCTGGACAAGAACGGCAAGCTCGACCAGTCCAAGTCGATCAACGGCCCCTGGTCTGCCGGCATCCCCGGCCTGCCGGCGGCGCTGGTGGAACTGGCCGAGAAGCACGGCAAGCTGCCGCTCAAGCAGTCGCTGGCGCCGGCCATCCGCATCGCCACCGAGGGCTTCCCGGTCTATGACCGCATGGCCCGCGGCTATGCCCAGCGCGCCAAGGAGATGGAGAAGTACCCCGGCACGCGCGAGGTCTATCTGCGCGGCGGCAAGCCGATCCAGACCGGTGAGATCTTCAAGCAGCCCGAACTGGCCCACACCCTGACCCTGCTGGCCGAGAAGGGCCGCGACGGCTTCTACAAGGGCGAGACGGCCAAGAAGCTGCTGGCCGGGGTCAAGGCCGCCGGCGGCCAGTGGACGGCGCAGGAACTGGCCGGCTACCAGGTCAAGACGCGCGCGCCGATCCAGTTCGACTACAAGGGCTGGAAGATCACCACCGTGCCGCCGCCGTCCTCCGGCGGCATCGCGCTGGCCGAGATGCTGCAGATCGTCGAGGGCTACGACCTCAAGGCGATGGACCCGGCCCACCGCGCCCACCTGGTGGTCGAGGCCATGCGCCGCGCCTACCGCGACCGCACCTTCTTCCTGGGCGATCCGGACTTCACCACCATTCCGCAGAAGGTCCTGCTGAGCAAGGACTACGCGCTGGGGCTGCGTTCGACCATCAACCCGGACAAGGCCACGCCGAGCGATCTGCTCTCGGGCAACCCGACGCCGCTGGAAGACGACGAGACCACGCACTTCTCGATCATCGACGCCCAGGGCAACCGCGTCGGCGCGACCCAGACGGTCAACCTGCTGTACGGCTCGGGCCTGATCCCCAAGGGCACCGGCGTGCTGCTCAACGACGAGATGGACGACTTCGCGCTCAAGCCCGGCACGCCCAACGCCTTCGGCGTGATGGGCTACGAGGCCAACGCGCCCAAGCCGGGCAAGCGCCCCTTGAGCTCGATGACGCCGACCTTCATGGAGAACGCCGACAAGACCATCGTGCTCGGCACGCCGGGCGGCAGCCGCATCATCACCATGGTGCTGCTGGGCATCCTGGGCTACGACGATGGGCTGAGCGCGCAGCAGGTCGCCGCGCTGCCGCGCTACCACCACCAGTGGCTGCCGGACGTCATCGACGCCGAGACCGGCACCTTCTCGCCGGAGACGATCAAGGCGCTGGAGGCGATGGGCCACAAGGTCGAACAGCCCGGCGACGAGGCCGCCGGCGGTCGCGGCTCCAGCCACGTCTGGGGCAACCTGCAGACGGTGGAATGGGATCGCAAGACCAACACCCTCAGCGGCGGCAGCGACCCGCGTAATCCGGTCGGCGCCGCGGAGATCCTGACCACGACGACGCCCTGAAGATCGGTAACGTCGTGCGATGAGGAAGGCGACGCGGCTGCGTCGCCTTCTTCGCTTCCGGCGCGCAAGGCGCCGCGCAATACAGCCTTCGGGAGGAGGCAAGGCATGAAACTCTGGTCGATCCTGGGCAATTCGCAGAAGCTCGATGGCGGGGCGATGTTCGGCAACGCGCCGCGCGCGCTGTGGGCGCGCTGGGTGGAGCCCGATGCGGGCAACCGCATTGCCCTGGCCTGCCGCGCGCTGCTGGTCGAGGATCTCGACGGCAGGACGGTGCTGTTCGAGACCGGCATCGGCGCGTTCTTCGAGCCGAAACTGCGCGAGCGCTACGGCGTGGTCGAGTCGGAGCATGTGCTGCTCGACTCCCTGGCGCGCGCCGGCTTCTCGCACGAGGACATCGACGTGGTGGTGCTGAGCCACCTGCACTTCGACCATGCCGGCGGCCTGCTGGCGCCGTGGCAGGAAGGCCAGGCGCAGGCGCTGCTGTTTCCCAAAGCGACCTTCGTGGTCGGCGCGGCGCACTGGCAGCGGGCGCGGGCGCCGCATCCGCGCGACCGGGCCAGCTTCATCCCCGAGCTGCCCGGGCTGCTGGAAGCCAGCGGCCGGCTGGAGCTGGTGGAGGGCCCGCATGCGCGGGCGCTTGGCGAGGCGGTGCGCTTCACCTTCAGCGACGGCCACACGCCGGGGCTGATGCTGTCGGAGATCGTCGGGCCGCAGCGCGATGCGCAGGGGCAGGCGCACGGCGGGGTGGCGTTCTGCGCCGACCTGATCCCGGGGCGCTTCTGGGTGCACGTGCCGATCACGATGGGCTACGACCGCAATGCCGAGCTGCTGATCGACGAGAAGCGCGCCTTCCTGGACGATGCGCTGGCGCGCGGGGTGCGGCTGTTCTTCACCCACGACACCGACTGTGCCCTGGCCCAGGTCACCCGCGACGCGCAGGGCCGTTTCGGCACGACGCACGAGGTGGCCGAGCTCCACGCCAGGCCGCTGGCGGCCTGAGCCGCCAGCGGGCGCTCCCGGTGGGAGCCCCAGCTACATGGATGGGAGTTGTTTGGCCCCCCCTTGTAGAGCGGAGCTTGCTCCGCTGGGGCCTTCCCCACGAGCCGAACGAAGAGCAGCGGAGCAAGCTCCGCTCTACAAGCGGGGCTGGAGCCTTCCCCACGAGCCGAACGAAGAGCAGCGGAGCAAGCTCCGCTCTACAAGCGGGGCTGGGGCCTTCCCCACGAACCGAACGCAGAGCAGCGGAGCAAGCTCCGCTCTACAGGCGGGGCTGGGGCCTTCCCCACGAGCCGAACGAAGAGCAGCGGAGTCCCCAAGAGGGGATTGCCACAAGCTCCGCTCTACAGGTGGGCCGCTGCGAGATTTGAGGAGACAGTTGCTCCCACACTGAGTTCGCATCGTCCCTGCGATTGCCGGGACGATGCGCCTGCGGTGTCCGCGCCGCTTGGGCGCGAGCGCTCAGCTCTTCTTGAGACAGCTGGATATGAAGGTCTTGCGCGCGTCACCGGCGAGCTTCTTGGCCGAGGCGTCGGCGTTGCAGGACTTCATGCGCTCCTGCGGCGTGGCGGCGGCGGCCGGCTTGGCGCTCAGGCAGGCCTTCTGCGCCGCCTTGTACTCCTCGCCCTTCTTGCCCTTGTTCTGGGCCGAGCACTCGGCCATGCGGGTCTGGGAACTGGACTGCGCGGCAAGGGCGTGGGCGCTCACGGCGCCGGCCAGCAGCGCGCAGGCCAGCAGGATCGAACGGGTCATGGCGTAGCTCTCCGAAGGGAAGATGGGTGACGCCGGCGGATCCTACGCCCGGCCCCGGTGCCGATGTGTGGCAGCGCTGCGACATGGCGCAGCCGGGCTGAGCGGCGTTCAGCCCCCACCTGTAGAGCGGAGCTTGCTCCGCTGGGGCTTTCCCCACGAACCGAACGAAGAGCAGCGGACTGTAGAGCGGAGCTTGCTCCGCTGGGGCTTTCCCACGAACCGAACGAAGAGCAGCGGAGCAAGCTCCGCTCTACAACGCGGCCGCGGCCTGATCGAGAGGGACAGTGGCTCCCACAGACCGTTCCAGCCTTCCTGGTCAGCCCACCCGCGTGCCGAAGATGCGGTCGCCGGCGTCGCCCAGGCCGGGCAGGATGTAGCCCTTCTCGTTGAGATGGTCGTCGATGGCGGCGGTGTAGACCTCCACGTCCGGGTGCGCGGCCTCCAGGGCCTTGAGGCCCTCGGGCGCGGCCACCAGGAAGATGCCCTTGATGCGGCGTGCGCCGGCGCGCTTGAGCATGTCGATGGTGGCGATCAGGGTGCCGCCGGTGGCCAGCATCGGGTCCAGGATCAGCGCATCGCGCTCCTCCAGGCGGCCGGTGAGGCGTTCGAAGTAGGGCACCGGCTGCAGGGTCTCCTCGTCGCGCTGCAGGCCGACCACGCTCACGCGCGCGGCCGGGATCAGCGCCAGCACGCCGGGCAGCATGCCCAGCCCCGCGCGCAGGATCGGCACCAGGGTGATCTTGGCGCCGGCGATCTTCTGCACCTCCACCGGGCCGGCCCAGCCCTGCATGGTCTCGGTCTCGGTGTGCAGGTCGGCGGTGGCCTCGTAGGCCAGCAGCGTGCCCAGTTCGGTGACCAGCTCGCGGAACCCCTTGGTGCTCAAGGACGCATCGCGCAGCAGGCCGATCTTGTGGCGGACCAGGGGGTGACGGACTTCGACGGTTTTCATGTCTGGCAGTGAGCGAAGGCGGGCGGACCAGTGTGCCGCATCGCCCGCGTGCCGGCCCAGTCGCGGGCGCGTCGGGGCCCCCAGGCGCTGGGTGCTGGAAGGTGACCGCTCCGTCACTTTGCCGCGTGTGTCACGGTGCGGAAATCTCGTCGCAATACCGTGCCGCCCCATCTTTGTTCGC
Organism: Pseudoxanthomonas sp. USHLN014; assembly: GCF_037153335.1. NCBI lineage: Bacteria > Pseudomonadati > Pseudomonadota > Gammaproteobacteria > Lysobacterales > Lysobacteraceae > Pseudoxanthomonas > Pseudoxanthomonas sp. USHLN014. The sequence continues at coordinate 108,148 of NZ_JBBCKO010000012.1, read as the reverse complement.
TGGGGAACGACACACCGTGCTGACGCGCCATCGCCTTGCCTGCGCCATTTCGCTCACGCTGACCGCGCTGGCGGCCCCGCCCGTGCTGGCCGGTCCCGCCGCCGACGCACCGGCCGCGGCCGCGCCTGCGGCCGATGCCACCACCCTGGACCGGCTGGTGGTGCGCCCGCAGTTGGAGGCGCAGGTCCGCGCGATCGACCTCAAGCGCGACAGCAACGCCATCCTCGACGCGGTCGCCGCGGACGACGTGGGCGACTATCCCGACCAGAACGTGGCCGAGTCGGTCTCGCGCCTGCCCGGCGTCAGCGTAACGCGCGACCAGGGCGAGGGCCGCTACGTGGTCGTGCGCGGCCTGGACGCGGCGCTCAACAGCGTCACCATCGACGGCATCGCCATCGGCACGACCGAAAGCGACAACCGCGCCACGCCGCTGGACCTGATCCCGTCCGATTCGACCGAACGCCTGAAGGTGGTCAAGTCGCCGACGCCGGACATGCCGGGCGATTCGATCGGCGGGGCGATCGAGGTCGAATCGGCCTCGGCCTTCGACCGCGACGGCCGCAGCCTGCGCGGCAGGATCGAGGCCGACCACCAGCAGCTCAGCGGGCACACCAGCCCGCGGGCCGCCTTCAACTACAGCGAGCGCTTCGCCGATGACACCTTCGGCGTGGCGCTGGGCCTGAACTACCAGGACCGCAAGTTCGAGTCGGACAACACCGAGGGCGAGTACGACGCGCTGGACAGCGGAGAACTGTTCATGGTCCAGCAGCAGCGGCGCAAGTACTTCATCGAGCGCAAGCGCTGGGGCGCCAACCTCAACCTGGACTGGCGTCCGGACGCGGACAACCGCTACTACCTGCGCACGCTCTACAGCGACTACCAGGATGCCGAGACCCGGCAGAACACCGTCATCGACTTCGACCCGGACACCGTCGTGGCCCGGGGCGACGGCACCTACCTGGCCCCGGTGGACGACCTGAGTAAGCGCGTGCGCTTCCGCACCAAGAAGGAGAACACCGCCGCCGCCAGCTTCGGCGGCGAAAACCGGCTGAGCGGCGCGGTGCTGGATTACCAGGTCGGCTACACCAAGACCGAAGAGCGCGTGCCCGACGAGCAGGAGGCCCGCTTCAAGATCACCAAGGCCGCCAAGAAGGGGCTGACGGCCAGCATCGACCAGACCGATCACCTGCCGGACATCGACTTCTCCAGCGAGCGCTGGGCCGACAACGCCAACTACGCCTTCAACAAGTGGGTGCTCTCGCCGGGCAGCACGGACGACAAGGAAGTCAGCGCCAAGATCAACGCGCGCTTCGACGGCGACCACGCCAGCTACAAGCTGGGCCTGCTCGGCCGCTTCCGCGACCGCGACGTGGACAAGAACGAGCCCGAGCTGTCCAAGGGCCCGGCCATCGACCCGACCACCTGGACGGTCGCCGCGCCCGAGCATCGTCACAACAGCCTGGGCCAGGCGCTGAGCTCCTCGGCCATGCGCGCCTACTGGGCGCAGAACGGCGCGCGCTACAGCGCCGCCGCCGGCGACGTGGCCAGCAATGCGGTCGCCGCGCTGGCCGAGGACTACACCTCCAGGGAAGACATCCTGGCCGCCTACGCCATGGGCACCTGGGACATCGGCGCGTTGCGCGCGATCGCCGGCGTGCGCGTTGAGAACACCAGCTTCACCGCCACCGGCAACAGCATCGAGATCCAGGACGACGGGACCTTCAGCGCCACGCCGCTGAAGGCCCACCGCAGCTACACCAACGTGCTGCCGGGGCTGCACCTGCGCTGGGACGGCGGGGAGGGCTGGACGCTGCGCGCGGCGTTGAACAAGACCGTCTCGCGGCCCGGATTCGGCCAGATCGCGCCGCACGCGACCATCGACCGCGACGATGGGCGGGTCGAGCTGGGCAATCCCGACCTCGACCCTTACGAATCGACCAATCTGGACCTGTCCTTCGAGAAGTATCTGGGGCAGAGCGGCATCGTCTCGTTGGGCCTGTTCCGCAAGTGGATCGACGGCTATATCGTCGACACGGTCAGCAACAACGACCCGGCCTATGCCGGCTTCGACGTCACCCGCGCCATCAACGGCGATGACGCCAAGGTGCTGGGCGCCGAGTTCAACTACCAGCAGCAGCTCGACTTCCTGCCTGAGCGCTGGAACGGCCTGCTGGTCGGCGCCAGCGGCACCTGGCTGGACACCGATTTCGATCCCGGCGTGGCCACGCGCCAGGGTGAGGACTTCACGCTTCCGCGCGCGTCCCGACACGTGTACAGCGGCTACCTGGGCTACGAGAAGTACGGCGTGTCCGCGCGCGTGTCGGCGGTGTACCGCAGCGCGTACCTGGACGAGCTCGGCGCCTCGGCGCCGTACGACATCTACGTGGCGCCCAATACGCAGCTGGACTTCGGCCTGGACGTGCAGCTGAGCGACAGCGTGCAGCTGTTCTTCGATGCCTCCAATCTGCTGGATAAGCCGCTGGAGCGCTACCAGGGCGATCGCGCGCATACCCAGCAGTTCGAGGAATACGGCCGCAGCTTCGCGGTCGGCCTGAAGGTGAAGCTGTGATGGCCGCCGTGCGTCTCCCGCGAGGCGCGGCCGTGCTGGCGCTGGCGTGCGCGCTGCTGTCGGCCTGCGATCGAGCGCCGGTCGCCGCGCCCGCGGCGTCCGCACCGCCAGCCACATCCGTGACCAGCGACCGCGAACCCGACGAGGCCGGCACCGGCGATCCGCTGCTGGCCACGGCCAAGGTGCCGCACCAGGTGGTGGCCGAGGCCTTCGTCACCGCCGCCACGCCGCAGGACAATCTGGATTCGCCGGCGGTGTGGGCCGCCCCGGATGGCGCGCGCTGGGTCATCACCACCGCCAAGAAGACCGGCGAGCTGGTGGTGTTCGACGGCGACACCGGCAAGCGTCTGCGCACCGTCGCCGGCAAGGGCGCCGCGCCGGGCCAGCTGGATCGGCCCAACGGTGTGTCGGTGGTGGGCGATATGGCGCTGGTGGTCGAACGCGACAACCACCGCGTGCAGGCGTTCTCGCTGCCGGACTTCAAGTCCGTGGCGGTGTTCGGCAGCGAGGAGCTCAAGAAACCCTACGGCCTGTGGGCGCACCCCAAGGACGAAGGCATCGAGGTCATCGTCAGCGACAACTACATGCTGGGCGCCGACGAGGACACGGTGCCGCCGCTGGCGCAGCTGGGCCAGCGCTTCCGTCGCTATCAGCTCAGCCGCGAAGGCGGGCAGTGGAAGGCGACCTTGCGCCAGACCTTCGGCGACACCGCGCAGGGAGGCGCGATCCGCATCGCCGAGTCGGTCTATGGCGACGCGGACAACGACCGCCTGCTGCTGGCCGAGGAGGACGTGCCCACCGGCACGCGCCTGCGCGAGTACCGGCTCTCCGATGGCACCTACACCGGCCGCGATATCGGCGCGGGCCTGTACAAGGCGCAGGCCGAAGGCATCGCGCTGCTGGCGTGCGCGGATGGTGGCGGCTACTGGATCGGCACCGACCAGTTCAAGGACCGCAGCCTGTTCCATGTGTTCGATCGCAGGACGCTGCGGCATCTGGGCGCCTTCGCCGGGCAGGTCACGGCCAACACCGACGGGGTGTGGATGGACGCGCGCGGCGATGCGCGCTTCCCGCAGGGCGCGTTCTATGCGCTGCACGACGACCAGGCGGTGACCGCGTTCGACTGGCGCGACATCGCCAAGGCGCTGGCGCTGCCGGCCTGCAAGACCTAGCGTCCTGTCGTATCGGCTTTCTTCGAAGGGCAGCGTCAGGTCTGGGGCTTCAGGTCAAAGTCGAAAGAAGTCCCGATCCATCCGTCGAAGTGCCAAACAAGAAGGCCCGCTCGCGCGGGCCTTCCTGCTGCATGGGGCTGGGTGGATCAGGCCGCCTGGGCCTGCTGCTGACGCGATCCTTCGCGCAGGGCCTGGCCGACCATCGACACCAGCAGGTCCAGCTCGTCCGCGTCGATGAGGAAGTGCGGGGTGAAGCGCAGCGAGTTGACGCCGCCGTGGATCACGTTGAGCCCGCGCATGCGCAGCGACTCCTCGATCGACCCGGCGCCATAGCACTTGAACTGCGGCGCCAGCTCGCACGAGAACAGCAGGCCGGTGCCCTGCACATTGGTGATCAGCCCGCCCAGCTCGGCCTTGAGCTGTTCCAGCTTGGCCACAGCCTGCGCGCCGCGGGTGCGGATGTTCTCGCGCACCTGCGGGGTGAGCAGGGCCAGCGTGGCGCAGGCAGTCTCCAGGGCGCGCGGATTGCTGGTCATGGTGTTGCCGTACACGCCCTTGCGATACAGCCGGGCGGCGTGCTCGGTCACCGCCAGCACCGACAGCGGGTACTGGGCGGCGTTGAGCGCCTTGGAATAGGTCTCCATGTCCGGCGCCTCCAGGCCCTCGAAGCCGGGGTAGTCCACCACCGACAGCACGCCGTGCGCGCGCAGGCCGGCCTGGATCGAGTCGACCAGCAGCAGGCTGCCATGGGCGCGGGTGAGCTCGCGCGCGGCGGCGTAGAAGGCCGGCGGCAGCGCGCGGCCCGGGTCGCCTTCGCCCATCACCGGCTCCAGGAACACCGCCTCGATGAACCAGCCGTTCGCCTGCGCATCGGCGAACACCTTGCGCAGCGCCGCCTCGTCGTAGGGCGGCACGGCGATCACCGAGTCCTCGCCGCGGTAGCTGGCCAGGTGCTGGGTATAGGTCTTGCGGCTGGAATCCGAATACAGCCCGGGCCGGTCGGTGCGGCCATGGAAGCTGCCCTTGACCACCACGCGCTTGAGCGTGGCGCCGGCATGGCGCGCGCCCGGGTCGGTCAGCAGCTTGGCGTTGATGTCGGCGATGCGCGCGGCCAGGCCGACCGATTCGGAGCCCGAGTTCAGGCACAGGAACTTCGCATACGGGCAGCCGTCGGCGCGGGTGTGGCCGATCTCGGCGCGCAGGGCCGCATCGAAGCGCAGCTGCGACAGGCTGGGCGTCATAATGTTGGCCATCGCCTGCGGCCGGGCCATGGCCGCCAGCACCGCATCGGGCGTGTGGCCGAAGCCGATCATGCCGTAGCCGCCGGCGTCGTAGAGCACCGCGCCCTTCAGCGTGACCACCCACGGCCCGCAGGCGGCCAGGGCGACATAGGGGTTGACCGCATCGTCGGCATAGAAGTTGACGTAACCCTCCTGCACGCGCGCGACCTGTTCGGCCTCGTCCAGGTCCAGCAGCGCATCGAAGCTGTCCTCCAGCGCGGCGAACTGCGCGGCGGCCGCGGCGATGGCGCGGCCCAGGTCCGGATGGCCGGACGCCAGTCGCGCCAGGGTGGCCTCGTCCAGGCCTTCGGTCAGGCGGGTGCCGGCGCGGGCGCGCAGCGGGGCGAGGGGAGCGGTCACGGACATCGGCAGGTCTCCTTGGGCGAACGGGCGGGCGTGGCGCAGCGCAGCAGGGCGAGGCGCCAGGGAAACACGGGGATGCCTGCATTATTGAAGCAACGACCGTCGATTCGACAGGTATGATCCTGGCGAAACCACCGGTTTTTTCGTCGTATCGACGAAGGGAGCTGCGCACAATGACGGTATCCGCCGCCGATCAGGCCCTGCTTGCGCTGTTGCGCGAGGACGCGCGCGCGCCGGTGGCCGAGCTGGCGCGCCGCCTGGGCGTGTCGCGCACCACCGCGCAGAGCCGGCTGGAACGGCTCGAGCGCCAGGGCGTGATCGCCGGCTATACCGTGCGCCTGCGCGACGATGTGGAACATGGCCATATCCGCGCCCACATCCTGATCACCGTGCGGCCCAAGCAGATGGTCGCCGTGACCAATGCGCTGCGCGCGATGGCGCAGGTGCGGGCGCTGCATTCGGTCAGCGGCCCGCACGATCTGATCGCCATCGGCATGGCGCCCACGGTGGGTGAGATGGACGAGCTCACCGACCGCATCGGCGCGATCGAGGGCGTCGAGCGCACCACCTCTTCGATCGTGCTGTCGACCAAGTTCGAGCGCTGAGGCGCCGGATTGCGGGCGCTTGCCGCGCGATTTTCGTTTCGTTGCGCCACCCGCAGCGAGGCGACTCGACCCGATTGCGTTTCGATCGCCCAGCGGTTTCTTGCACTGCATCCCGATTTGACAGGCCCGCCTGCGCTGGGGACCATTCCGACAAGGCTTGCCGATTCCCCCGTGGAAGGACCCCATGACGCGCACCCAGCCCCGCTTGTTTGCCGCGCCCGCGCTGTTGTTCGCCCTGGCGGCCTGTTCTCCTTCAGATTCAAGGACCGATATGAATGCTGTGACCTCTTCGGCTGCCGAACACGGCGGCGCCGTCGCGTCCGCGCGCAACCCCGCGCCCAAGGATGCCTACCGCATCACCATGACCATCAAGGATGCGCCGGGTCCCTTCGCCTGGATGAAGGCGCTGGCGCAGTACGACGTGGTCAACAAGGAATGCCTGAGTCCGCCCAAGGACAACCCCGGCGGCCGCAGCGCACCGGTGCCTACCGACGATGTGGAGATCCCGCTGCAGAAGGTCTCCGACACCGAGTACGTCGCCACCGTTTACGCCGACCAGATGCTCGACGAGGACTACACCGGGCGCGGGGTGTGCCACTGGAAGCTGATCCAGTTCCGGGTGCATATGAAGGCGACCGGCGCGCAGGGCGAGACGCTTTTCATCCCCAGCATCCAGGATCAGAAGCTGATCCCCGCCGAACAGGAAACGGTCTACTTCAACAAGATCTCTTATCCGAGACTGGCGTCGTCGGCGTTGGATGAGCCGCTGGATACGGGCGAGTCGGATCGGGCGAGGTTCGGTGCTTCGATCCGCGACGATGATCTTTTCACCGTGACATTTGTTCCGCACAAGGATGGTGTGCCATGACGATAGGAACCCAGCAATACGCTTATCTGGCCGACCACAGCTATGGTCGCGACAAGCACGGCGCGGCCGTCGATCTGCAATCCCTGGTGGGTAAGGTCACCGAGATCGGGGGCCTTGAGTACAAGGTCCTGGCCTACTCGGACAAGCCTTCCGGCTATCAAGGCGCCGTCTATCAGCGCATGGATACCGGTGAGATCGTGGTCGCCCATCGCGGCACCGAGTTCGAGCGAGAGAGACTCAAGGACCTGGTCAAGACCGATGGCGGCATGGTGGTTGGGCGCGACAACCGGCAGGCCGACGATGCGATTGCCCTAACGCGTCAGGCGATCGAGCTGGCCAAGGACTATGGCGCGACCAAAGGCGTCGCGCCGCCTGAGGTGACGGTCACTGGCCACTCGCTGGGCGGCACGCTGGCCGAGGTCACCGGGCATTACTTCGGCTTGAAGGGCGAAACCTTCAACGCCTTCGGCGCCGCGAGCCTGAATATGCGCAACCCGGCCACCGGCGAGCACTATCGCATTCCGGAAGGCGGCAACGCGATGGTCAATCACGTGATGGCGGCCGACCTGGTCAGCTCCGCCTCGCCGCACTACGGCCAGGTCAAGGTGTACACCAATCAGCGCGAGATCGACACGCTGCAGAAGTACGGCTACGAGAACAACAGAAGCGTGTTCGACCTGCGCAACGATATCTTCAGTGCGGTCGCCGCCATGAGCGGTGGTTCGCACGACATGGACAATTTCTTGCCTTGGAACGGCCAACATCGTCCCGACACCTCGATCCTCGCCGATCCCAAGGCGCGGCAGCTCGCGCAGCAGTACGACCCGATGATCGACAAGTTCCGGGCGGATATCAGCGGCGAGCGTCTTGCCGCGACGCTGTTGACGCGCAGTGGCAAGGGTCTGGTCGAGGATGCGTGGCACCTGACGCGCGATCCATTGCCTGCGGGTGAGCCCGCCAAGCGGGCCGAGCAGCACGATCGTCGCGGCGCCTCGCTCGACCTCGGCAGGCCCGATCCGGCGCCCGACATGCGCGACCCGGGCCACCCGGCCAACGGCCGCTACCAGCAGGCTTACGCTGGCGTCGCGCGGATCGATCAGGGTATGGGCCGCGCGCCCGATGGCAGCAGCGAGCGCCTGGCCGCGGCGCTGACCGCCGCCAGCCCGCATCTGTCCTCGATCGATCGGGTGGGCGTGAGCCCGGACGGCAGCCGTGCCTTCGCCGTGGAGGCCTCCAACGGCCCGGCCGAGGCGCGGCAGCGGGCGCAGGTGGAGGTGGCCAGCGCGGTGCAGCGCCCGGTCGAGGCCAGCACCGCGCAATGGCAGCTCGCCACCGACCAGCTCGCCCAGTCGCACGCGCGGCAGCAGGCGCAGGAGCGCGCCAATCCGGTGGTCCAGGGCCCGGTGATGGGTTGAGCGCGTCCGGCGCGGGCGCCCCTTCGCAGGGGCGAGCCTGCGCCACGGCGGGGCCGGCCGCGCCGGCCCGCTAGAATACGCGGCTGACCCGACACCGACTGCCCGCGTTGAAGAAGTCCGATTTCCACTATGACCTGCCGCCCAAGCTGATCGCCCAGGCGCCGCTGCCCGAGCGTTCCGCCAGCCGTCTGCTGATCGTCCCGCCAGGCGATGCGCCGCTGGCCGACCTGCACGTGCGCGACCTGCCCGAGCAGTTGCGCGCCGGCGACTTGCTGGTGTTCAACGACACGCGCGTCATCCCGGCGCGGCTGTTCGGCCAGAAGGACACCGGCGGACGGGTCGAGATCCTGATCGAGCGCCTGCTGCCGGACAACCGCGCCCATGCGCAGATCGGCGCCAGCAAATCGCCCAAGCCGGGCGGCCGCATCGCGCTGGACGCCGGCGGCCAATGCGAGGTGCTGGGCCGCGAGGGCGAGTTCTACGAGCTGCGCTTCGAGGTCGGCGATGCGCTGGACAGCTGGCTGCTCAAGGCCGGGCGCATGCCGCTGCCGCCGTACATCACCCGCGAGCCGGGCCAGGATGACGACGAGCGCTACCAGACCGTGTTCGCGCGCGAACTGGGCGCGGTCGCCGCGCCGACCGCGGGCCTGCATTTCGATGAAGCGCTGCTGGCACGGCTGAAGGCCCAGGGCGTGCAGTTCGGCCACATCACGTTGCATGTGGGCGCCGGCACCTTCCAGGCCATGCGCGTGGAGGACGTGCGCGAGCATCGCATGCACAGCGAATGGCTCAACGTCGGCGCCGAGCTGGTGCAGCAGATCCGCCGCACCCGCGCCGCCGGCGGCCGGGTGATCGCGGTCGGCACCACGGTCGTGCGCGCGCTGGAAAGCGCCACCCGCGAGGGCCAGCTGCAGCCCTTCGCCGGCGAGACGCGCATCTTCATCTTTCCCGGCTATCGCATCACCAGTGTCGATGCGCTGATCACCAACTTCCATCTGCCCGAGAGCACGCTGCTGATGCTGGTCTCGGCCTTCGCCGGCAAGGCGCGCATCCTGCAGGCCTACCGGCATGCGGTGGCGCAGGGCTACCGGTTCTTCTCCTACGGCGATGCGATGCTGCTGTTTCCGCAGGCGCAGGAGGCGTCGGCATGAGCCGCATGGACTTCACGCTCAAGGCCACCGACGGCAATGCCCGGCGCGGCCAGCTGAGCTTCCCGCGCGGCACGGTGCAGACCCCGGCGTTCATGCCGGTGGGCACCTATGGCTCGGTCAAGGGCGTGTTCCCCGAGCACATCAAGGACCTGGGCGCCGAGATCATCCTGGGCAACACCTTCCACCTGTACCTGCGCCCGGGCCTGGAGGTCATCGGCCAGCACGGCGGGCTGCACGGCTTCGCGCGCTGGGACAGGCCGATCCTGACCGACTCGGGCGGCTTCCAGGTGTTCTCGCTGGCGCACCGGCGCAAGATCACCGAGGCGGGGGTGACCTTCGCCTCGCCGACCGACGGCGCCAAGGTGTTCCTGGGCCCGGAGGAGAGCATGAAGATCCAGCGCGTGCTTGACTCGGACATCGTGATGATCTTCGACGAGTGCCCGCCGGTGAACGTGGACGGCAAACCGGTCGACAAGCGGGTGGTGCACAAGTCGATGGAGCTGTCCCTGCGCTGGGCGCGGCGCTCGCGCGAGGCGCACGATGGACTGGGCAACGACGCGGCGCTGTTCGGCATCGTCCAGGGCGGCGTGCACGGCGATCTGCGCTCGCAGTCGGCCCAGGGGCTGCAGGACATCGGCTTCGACGGCTATGCCATCGGCGGCCTGGCGGTGGGCGAGACCGAAGACGAGCGCAACGCCATGCTCGACCACCTGCACCCGCAGCTGCCTGGCGACAAGCCGCGCTATCTGATGGGTGTGGGCCGGCCCGAGGATCTGGTCGAGGGCGTGGCGCGCGGCGTGGACATGTTCGACTGCGTCATGCCGACCCGCAACGCGCGCAACGGGCACTACTTCACCCGCTTCGGCACGGTGCGCATCCGCAACAGCAAGTACGAGCACGACCTGGACGTGATCGAGCCGGGCTGCGGCTGCTACGCCTGCCGCAACGGCTTCACCCGCAGCTACCTGCGCCACCTGGACCGCTGCAACGAGATGCTCGGGCCGATGCTCGGCACCCTGCACAACCTGTGGTACTACCAGTGGCTCATGGCGCAGATGCGCCAGGCCATCGAGCAGGGGCGGTTCCAGGCCTTCCGCGCCGCGTTCTATGCGGAGCGCGGGATGGCCGTACCGGGGTGACCGGATTGTCACCGCGCGCGCGGGGGAAACTTTTGCCCGCCGGCGCTGTCCGATCAGGGCACGATGCGGGGAATTGGGGGTGAATCGCACGCACGCGGGCCTTGCGGCCACGCGCTGGCGGCCACATGGCATAATTCCCGGCTGCTTTCGGCCCAACCATGGACCTTGTTGACATGAATCTGCTCGATTTCCTGATCCCCGCCGCCCACGCCCAGGCCGCCGGCGCGCCCGCCCCGCAGGGCGGTGGCCTGTCGATGCTGGTGTTCCCGATCGTCCTGATCGCGGTGATGTACTTCGTGATGATCCGCCCGCAGATGAAGCGCCAGAAGGAGCACAAGGCCCTGCTGGACAAGCTCTCGCGCGGCGATGAGGTGATCACCTCCGGCGGTATCGCAGGCACCGTGGCCGAGATCGGCGACAACTTCGTCACCGTCGAAGTCGCCGACGGGGTCAAGGTGCGGGTGCAGAAGGGCGCGGTCGGCAACGTGCTGCCCAAGGGCACCCTGAAGTCCGCCGTCTGAACCACCCGCTTCATCCGACGGACCGCCTGGCGCGGTCCGTCTTGCTGTTCAACGCCGTGCCGGCGGCCCCGAGATCCGGGGCCGGTGGCCACAGGTTCGATCAACCAAATGCGCGCCTGTTCGGCGCGGGTGCCAAGCAATGCTCGAGTTTCCCCGCTGGAAATACGTCCTGATCCTGGTAGTGCTGGTGGTGAGCGCGATCTATGCGCTGCCCAACATCTATCCCCAGGACCCTTCGGTGCAGATCACCGCCAGTCGCGGCGCGGCCATCGACGATGCGCTGCGCGCCAAGGTCGATGAGACGCTCAAGGCTGCGGGCATCACGCCCAAGCAGATCGAGAAGCGCGACGGCGACCTGCTGGTGCGCCTGTCCACGCCCGACGCGCAGGCCAAGGCCAACGACGCGCTGCGCGAATCGCTGGGCGAGAACTACACCCCGGCGCTGAACCTGGCCTCGACCGTGCCGGCCTGGCTGACCCGGTTGGGCGCCAACCCGATGGTGCGCGGCCTGGATCTGCAGGGCGGCGTGCACTTCACCCTGCAGGTGGACCAGAAGGCCGCGCTGGACAAGCGCGTGGAGGCCTACGCCGAAGACGCCCGCGTCGCGCTGCGCGACGCCAAGATCCGCGTCGACTCGGTGCTGCGCGGCGCCAACAACACCATCGTGGTCAACGTGGCCGAGGGGCAGAGCGCCACCGCCGCGCGCGATGCGCTGATGAAGGTGCTGGCGCCTGCCAACGCCAGCGCCTCCGGCGCGCTGGTCGGCGCCTCGGCGCTGACCTACGACGTGCAGGGCCAGCGCATCGTCATCGGCCTGCCCGAGAGCGAGCTGACCCGCATCTCCGGCGATGCGATCCAGCAGAACATCGCCACCCTGCGCAACCGCGTCAACCAGCTCGGCGTGGCCGAGCCGGTGATCCAGCAGCAGGGCAGCGACCGCATCGTGGTCGAACTGCCGGGCGTGCAGGACACCGCCGCGGCCAAGCGCATGATCGGCGCCACGGCCACCATCGAGTTCCGCGCCGTGGTCGAAGGCGATGCGCTGGAGGCCATGCGCACCGGCAACGTGCCGCCGGAAGCCAAGCTCTACCAGCTGCGCGACAACCGCGGCCCGGTGCTGCTCAACAAGCGCGTGCTGGCCTCGGGCGACCAGATGGTCAACGCGGTCTCCAACGTCGACCAGAACGGCCAGCCGGCCGTGGACATCACGCTCAACAGCGTCGCCGGCCAGCGCATGTTCGACTTCACTAGCGTCAACGTCGGCAAGCGCATGGCGGTGGTCTACATCGAGCGCATCCCGGAAGTGAAGATGGTCGATGGCAAGGAGGTGCGCAGCGTGCGCGTGAGCGAGGAGGCGCTGCAGCCCTCGACCATCAACGGCGTCTTCAGCAACAAGTTCCAGACCACCGGCCTGACCAAGGACGAGGCCGACAACCTGGCCAAGCTGCTGCGCGCAGGTTCCCTGGCCGCGCCGATGAGCTTCGTCGAGGAATACGTCATCGGCCCCAGCCTGGGCGCGGAGAACGTCGAGCGCGGCATCAAGGCGGTGGTGTACTCGTTCCTGTTCACCCTGGTGTTCTTCACCATCTACTACCGCGTGTTCGGCGCGATCACCTCGGTGGCGCTGCTGTTCAACCTGCTGATCGTGGTGGCGGTGATGTCCATCTTCGGCGCGACCATGACCCTGCCGGGCTTCGCCGGTCTGGCGCTGTCGGTCGGCCTGTCGGTGGACGCCAACGTGCTGATCAACGAGCGCATCCGCGAGGAACTGCGTCTGGGGGTGCCGGCCAAGAAGGCCATCGCCGAGGGCTACGAGCGCGCCAGCGGCACCATCCTGGACGCCAACCTGACCGGCCTGATCGTGGGCATCGCGCTGTTCGCCTTCGGCACCGGTCCTCTCAAGGGCTTCGCGCTGACGATGATCATCGGCATCTTCGCCTCGATGTTCACTGCGATCACCGTCTCGCGCGCCCTGGCCACGCTGATCTACGGTCGCCGCAAGAAGCTCAACTCGGTCGCGATCTGACGCCAGGCCCTCGCAAGCGCCTGCGCCAGTACGCGCGTCCCGCAAAAGCCCGCACCTGCGTGTGCGGACTTCTCAAGGAAAAACGTGGCATGAAACTTTTCCCGCTGCACATCGTTCCCAACGACACCAAGATCGACTTCATGCGCCCGCGCAAGCCGGTGCTGGTGCTGATGGTGGTGCTCCTGATCGCCTCGCTGGCCATCATCGGCCTGAAGGGCTTCAACTACGCGCTGGAGTTCACCGGCGGCACCGTGGTGCGCGCGCACTTCGAGAAGCCGGTCGATGTGGACCACCTGCGCACGCTGCTGGACCAGAACGGCTTCGAGAACGCCCAGGTGCAGAACGTGGGCAGCGCCAACGATGTGATGGTGCGCCTGCAGCCGCATGGCGAGCACAACAACGACGAGAACGCTGGCCGGGTCGTGGCTGAGTCGGTGCGCAAGGTCGTCACCAGCGACGCCAATCCGGCCACGGTGCAGCCGGGCGAGTTCGTCGGTCCGCAGGTCGGTAAGGACCTGGCCAAGAACGGTCTGTACGCGACCATCTTCATGCTGGCCGGCTTCCTGATCTACATCGCGTTCCGCTTCGAGTGGAAGTTCGCGGTGGTCGCCTCACTGACGGCGTTCTTCGACCTGATCCTGACGGTGGCCTACATGTCGCTGCTGGGCCGCGAGTTCGATCTGACGGTGCTGGCCGGTCTGCTGTCGGTGATGGGCTTTGCGATCAACGACATCATCGTGGTCTTCGACCGTGTGCGCGAGAACTTCCGCAGTCTGCGCGTGGAGCCGCTGGAAGTGCTCAACCGTTCGATCAACCAGACGCTCTCGCGCACGGTGATCACGGCGGTGATGTTCTTCCTGTCGGCGCTGGCGCTGTATCTGTACGGCGGCCGTTCGATGGAGGGGCTGGCCGAGACGCACATGGTCGGTGCGGTGATCGTGGTGGTGTCCTCGGTGATCGTGGCGGTGCCGCTGCTGAGCATCGGTCCGTTCAAGGTCACCAAGCAGGATCTGCTGCCCAAGGCCAAGGATGTGGAAGCGCTGGCGCGCCGCCCCTGAGCACCCTTGCCGCTTTCGACTCTTGCAAAGGCCGCGCTTTCAGTGCGGCCTTTGTTTTTGCTGGGTTGTAGATCGGGATTGCGGCGGGTGGGCGTGTTGACTTCGGAGGGGCAGCGGTCCGGCGGGCGGCGTCCGCTTATCCCTCAATCAGGGCATCCTGCCCTGATTCGGGCGCTCGGCTCCTGCCTCGCTCGTCGCGGCCACCGCCCGCCGGCCCGCTGCCGCGCGCGTCAGGTCACAGGGCTTCGGTTTGCGGTGTCGTTCGACCTCCTCCCTTTTCGTGCAGGCAAAGGAGAGGAGAGAGGAGTGAGCGCGATCAGTGACCGGAGGACTCCGACTTGAGGCCCCCTCCCTTGCGCGCAGCGCAGGGGAGGGATGGGGAGGGGTCGGGGCTTTCCCGGGCGAGCCACAGAAGCGAAGAGCAAAAGCACCCCACCCCGGCCCTCCCCTTCGCCTGCGGCGAAAGGGAGGGGGCAGGGCGCTGCTTGATGCCTTCAAGTTGGAAGAAGTCCTGATCCATTCGCCGCAGGGCTTCGACCTGGGGCGGGCCCGCGGCGGCGAGTCGGCCAGGGATGGCGGAGCGAGCCGGGCAGCTGCGCCTGGCTGGGTCGAGGCTGTTGGGCGGGGTGCGATCTCCAAACTCAGCTCATGCGTTCTGCAGGTTCATCTGTCTGTGTTCCGGCAAGGAGCCCTGTCGGTGGGCCGGCTTGTGCGTGCTAGCGCGCCTTTGCATCGCCAATGCGGTCGCGGGCCTACACTCGTCGGCATCCGAAACGAACGGGAGGGGCAGGACATGGGCAGATTCTCGGCAATGCTGCTGGTCGCCACGACGCTGCTGGCGGCCGCGCTGCCGGCGGCGGCCAAGGAGGTGGCCAAGCCGGTGCAGTGGAAGGTCGGCGATCAGGCGTTCTCCGGCGTGCTGGTCTACGACGACGCTGGCAAGGCCAAGCGTCCGGGCCTGGTGATGGTGCCGGACTGGATGGGCGTGACCGATGCGGCGGTCGATCGGGCCCGTGAAGTGGCCGGCGACGACTATGTGGTGCTGGTGGCCGATGTCTACGGCACCGGCGTGCGGCCGAAGAACGCCGAGGAGGCGGGCAAGCTGGCGGGTGGCCTCAAGGGCGATCGGCCGGCGCTGCGCGCCCGTGTGCGCAAGGCGGTGGAGGTGCTCAAGGCGCAGGCCGGCGCCGCGCCGCTGGATGTGGCGCGGATCGGCGCCTTCGGTTTCTGCTTCGGCGGCACCACGGTGCTGGAACTGGTGCGCGGCGGCGATGCGCTGGCCGGCGTGGTCACCTTCCATGGCGGACTGGAGCCGGGCAGCACGCCGGCCAAGCCGGGTTCGGCGAAGACGCCGGTGCTGGTGCTCAACGGGGCGGACGACCGCGGCGTGTCGGCCCAGAGCATCGCCGACTTCCGCAAGGAGATGGACGCGGCCGGCGCGGACTGGCAGTTCGTCGATTTCAGCGGCGCGGTGCACTGCTTCGCCATCCCCGGCGCGAACAGCCCGCCCGGCTGCGTCTACAACGCGCGCGCGGCCAAGCGCGCCTATCGGATGGCGCAGGACTTCTTCGAGGAAGTGTTCGGCAAGCAGAAGTGAGCGAAGAGGGCTGAGGAATGAGTGAGAGCGGGTGCGCCGCAGCCTTTACTCACTCCTCGCTTTCAGTCTGATATATGGGCGGATCATGAGACGCAGTGGCGCCTGGCGGCCTCGATTGCGCCGGCCATCGCCTCCCGCGCCTGTGGGCTGTTGCGCCAGCAGGTGCTGCCCAGCATGGCCGAAGCCTGCTGGGTCAGCGCCACCGCATCGGCCTGGGCCAGTTGATCGAGCGAGCGAAATCCCAACTGTTCCAAGCGCGCGACCACGGTCGGGCCAACGCCCTTGACCGCCAGCAGTACGGCGCGATCGGGTTCGGAAAATCCTTGGGCTTCGCTCATTGCTCGGTGCTCGCGGGAATGCCGCTCATGGCGCGCGATGGAGGCATGTGGAGAGGAATGAGGCGGGAACGGTCGGTATCTTGCGCGCTCAGGACTTTCTCATTCTCGCGTCCGTTTCAGTGGCGGCGCTCGACCGCGTAACGCGCCAGGCCGCGAAGGGCGGCGACGGCGTCGTTTTCCGGAAGGCCTTCCAGCGCGGCCTCGGCGGCGCTGGCGTATTCGGTGGCGCGGCGCTGGCTGTAGGCGATGCCGCCGGTGGCGTGGATCGCGGCCAGCACTTCGGGCATGGCGTCGGTCTGGCCGTCGGCCACGATCTGGCGCAGGCGCGACTGGGTGGTCGCGTCGGAATGGGCGATGGCGTGGATCAGCGGCAGCGTGGCCTTGCCCTCGGCCAGGTCGTCGCCCAGGTTCTTGCCCAGATCGCTTGCGTCGGCGGTGTAGTCCAGCACGTCGTCGGCGATCTGGAAGGCGTAGCCCAGCTGCATGCCGTAGTCGTACAGGCGCTGCTGCAGGGCGGCGTCGGCGCCGGAGGCCAGCGCGCCCAACTGGGTGCCGGCAGCGAACAGCACCGCGGTCTTGCGCTCGATCACGCGCAGGTAGGCGGCCTCGTCGGTGTCGGGGTTGTGCACGTGCAGCAGCTGCAGCACCTCGCCCTCGGCGATGCGGTTGGTGGTGTCGGCCAGGATGCGCATCACGGCCATGCGGTCCAGTTCGACCATCAGCTGGAAGCTGCGCGAGTACAGGAAGTCCCCGACCAGCACGCTGGGCGCGTTGCCCCATAGCGCATTGGCGGTGCTGCGGCCGCGGCGCAGGTCCGATTCGTCCACCACGTCGTCGTGCAGCAGGGTCGAGGTGTGGATGAACTCGATGATCGCCGCCAGCTGGTGGTGTTCCGGGCCGGCGTCCACGCCGCAGGCGCGGCCGGCCAGGGCGACCAGCATCGGCCGCAGGCGCTTGCCGCCGGCGGAGATGATGTGGTCGGCGATCTGGTTGATCAGCACCACGTCCGAGGCCAGGCGACGGCGGATGAGGGCGTCGATGGCCGCCATGTCCGCCGCGGCGAGGGACTGGATCTGCGGCAGCGCCAGGGCGGCGGAGGGGAGCTGAACGGCGGACATGCGGCCTGGGAGTTCCAAGGAGAACGGCGATTATAGGTGGGCCGGGGTGAGTTCCGGTCGGCGATGTCCTATACGCCGGCGGGGGGTTTTCCGGTAGACCGGACGGGCCGGCTATAATCCACTGTCCGCAGCCCGCATTCGGCGGGCGCTTCGCAACCGGACGAATCCTCATGGCACGCGGCATCAACAAGGTCATCCTGGTGGGCAACCTGGGCAACGACCCGGACACCAAGTACACGCAGGGCGGCATGGCCGTCACCCGGATCAGCCTGGCGACCACCAGCGTGCGCAATGACCGTGAAGGCAACAAGCAGGAACGCACCGAGTGGCACCGCGTGGTGTTCTTCGGCAAGCTCGGCGAGATCGCCGGCGAGTACCTGCGCAAGGGCTCACAGGTCTACGTCGAAGGCGAGATCCGCTACGACAAGTACACCGGCCAGGATGGCGTGGAGAAGTACACCACCGACATCGTCGCCAACGAGATGCAGATGCTCGGCGGCCGCGGCGAGGGCGGCGGTGGCATGGGCGGCGGCGACCGTCCGCAGCGCGCGCCGCGCCAGGAGTACGGCGGCGGTGGCAGCGGTGGTCAGCGCGGCGGCGGCGACAACTACGGTGGTGGTGGCGGTGGTGGTGGATACGGCGGCGGCCAGCAGCAGCCGCGTCGCCAGGCCCCGGCCCAGCAGCCGGCGCCGATGGATGACTTCGCCGACGACGACATTCCGTTCTGAGCCGACGGCATTGGTGTCGACTGGAAAGCCCCGCATCGCGGGGCTTTTCCTTTGCTGTTCTGGCGATCGATGCGGTACGGCACGCGGATTGCTCCTGCTGGAGAAGCCGTGCCTGGCCCGGTCGAGGCGCTGCGGCGTAGTGCTGCCCTGGCGTCCCACGCGGCTCGGCAGGTTCATGCGCCCACGTTTCGGCGAAGAAATCGAAAGACCCCGCTTGCTGCGGGGCTCCTTCCCTTCATGGAGCGCTTGCCGCCGGCCGCCTTCAGCGATGCGGCCGCATCATCCACTTGAGCAGCGGGGCGGCGACCAGCGCGATCACGCCGCAGCCCAGGCCGATCCACATCATCAGCCAGAACAGGTGCGCGTAGCGGGCCGAGGCCTCGACCAAGTCCATCGTCTGGCCCTGGGGCACGTCGATGGAGGCGAGCTTGCCGAACATGGCCGCCAGCATTTCCGAGAACGCGGTGGCCAGGAACCAGGTGCCCATCATCAGGCTGACCACGCGCGGCACGGCCAGCTGGGTGACCGCCGACAGGCCGACGGGGGAGAGGCACATCTCGCCCAGCTCCAGCACGAAGTAGGCCGCCACGATCCACCACACGCTGGCCATCTGCCCGGTGCTGCCCACGTGCTGCGCGGCCAGCGCCAGGGGGATGAACGAGGCGCCGGCCAGCAGCAGGCCCCAGGCCGACTTCACCGGCTTGGACGGGTCCAGTCCGCGCCGGTCCAGCCAGGCCCACAGCGCGGCGAAGATCGGCGCCAGCAGGACGAGGAACAGGGCGCCGAGGTAGGTCAGCGAGCCGGCGGTCTGCGGCAGCACCAGGCAGTCGCGCACCAGCAGTACCACGATGATCGCCGCGGCGATGGCGAACACGGTGCGCGGCGCCTTGGACTGCGGATGCCGGTCCGACAGCGAGGCGGCGGCCACGAACGCGATCGGCGCCAGCAGCAGCGAGACGATCGACCACGGCAGCGGCGTGCCTTCGCGGATCACCAGCGCCGGCACGATGTCCTTGGTCAGCAACCGGTCGTTGAAGGTCACCCACGAGCCGTAGGTCTGCTCGTACAGAGTGAAGAACACCAGGGCCATGAAGATCAGCGCCATCAGCGCCAGCATCTGGCGGCGCTGCTCGGACGTGCACTGGGTGGCCAGGAACCAGGCGAACCACAGCAGCACCCCGCCCAGCACCACCAGCATCAGCAGCTGGGCCAGGGTGACCTCGCCGCCGAGCGCGAACGCGCCGTTGGCGGTGGCCCACATCAGCCAGGCGATCGGCAGCACGCCGACGACGGCCAGCAGATAGATCAGCCATTCGCGCGGCAGGCCGGCCACGCGTTCGCGCAGCGAGGCCGGGTTGGCCGGCTCGGCATGGCCGTGCAGATACTTCTGGCCCCACAGGAACATCGCCAGCCCGGCCAGCATGCCGATGCCGGCCGCGCCGAAGCCGTAGCGCCAGCCGTAGGCCTCGCCCAGATAGCCGCATACCAGCGAGGCGAACAGCGAGCCCAGGTTGATGCCGGCATAGAACAGCGAGAAACCCGAGTCCCGGCGCGGGTCGTCGTCCGCATAGAGCCTGCCGACGATGGTGGAGATGTTGGGCTTGAGGAAGCCCACGCCCATGATGATCAGCGCCAGCGACAGATAGGTGATGCGCAGGCTGCCCTCATCGCGCAGCACCTGGCCGCCGCTGACCGTGGCGGTGTGGCCCTCGAAGGCCATGCCGACGTGGCCGGCCACCAGCAGCAGGCCGCCGAAGATCACCGCCTTGCGCATGCCCAGCCAGCGGTCGGCGAGCAGGCCGCCGATCACCGGGATGCAGTACACCAGCCCGCCGTAGGCGCCCAGCAGGTCGTAGCCGGCGTCGTCGCCGAACAGGTGATGCTTGGTCAGGTACAGCAGCAGCAGCGCCTTCATGCCGTAGAAGGAGAAGCGCTCCCACATCTCGGTGAAGAAGCACACGTACACGCCCTTGGGATGGCCCAGGAAGTCCTCGCGGGCGGGCGGGGCGGCGGAGGTGGCGGACACGGGCGACCTTGCGGCAATGACAGGCGCGCGAGTATGCCAGTGCGCCGCCTGGGCGGGGCCGGCGGCGCCCGACCGTGGCAATCGTCACTTGGCCCGGCTCGCCGGCTTGGAGTAGCGTTGCCGTTTTACGTCTTCCGCAGGGCCCCAAGACCATGCAGCAGCCCGTCGCCGCGCCGCGGCAGCTCACCTTCCGTGCCGTCGTGCTGGCCGTCGTGCTGGCCGTGGTGCTCTCCGCCGCCAATGCCTACCTGGGCCTGTTCGCCGGCCTGACCATCGCCACGGCCATCCCCGCGGCCGTGGTCTCGATGGGCGTGCTGCGCCTGCTCGGCGGCGGCACGATCCTGGAGAACAACATCGTCCAGACCGGCGCCTCGGCCGGTTCGTCGATCGCCGCCGGCGTCATCTTCACCATCCCCGCGCTGGTGATCATGGGCTACTGGCCGGACTTCAAGTACTGGTGGGTGCTGGGCATCGCCGGCCTGGGCGGCCTGCTGGGCGTGCTGTTCTCGGTGCCGCTGCGCCGCTCGATGATCGTCGAGGAGCCGCTGCCCTTCCCCGAGGGCAAGGCCGCGGCCGAGGTGCTCAAGGCCGGCGAGAACCCGGGCCCGGGCCTGAAGATCCTGGCCGTGTCCGCGGCCATCGGCGCGCTGGTGAAGCTGGCCGCGGCCAGCGGCCTGCGGCTGATCCCCGACACCTGGACCCAGTCGACCTACCTGGGCAGTGCCCGGGTCACCGCCTTCATCGGCACCAACCTGTCGCCGGCGCTGCTGGGCGTGGGCTACATCGTCGGCCTGAACGTGGGCATCGTGGTGGTGTCCGGCTCGATCCTGTCCTGGCACATCGCCATCCCGCTGTATCAGGCCTTCTTCGCCGGCTCCGATCCGGCGCTGGCGGCCAAGATCGCCGCGGCCTCCTCGGCCGACGCCGCCTATGCCATCTGGAGCGCCAAGATCCGCTATCTGGGCGTGGGCGCGATGCTGATCGGCGGCATCTGGACGCTGTTCTCGCTGCGCAAGTCGCTGCTGGGCGGGATCAAGTCCGGCTTCGCCGCCGCGCGCAAGGGCAGCGGCGGCGTGGCCCTGGCCGAGACCGAGCGCGATCTGCCGATGAAGTGGATGCTGGTGGCGCTGGTGGTGTTCACCCTGCCGCTGCTGGGGCTGTACCAGGCCATCGTCGGCGCGTGGCACGTGTCGATCCCGATGGCGATCATCATGGTCGTGGCCGGCTTCCTGTTCGTCTCGGTATCCGGCTATCTGGCCGGGCTGATCGGGTCGTCCAACAATCCGGTCTCGGGCATCACCATCTCCACCATCCTGTTCGCCTCGGCGGTACTGGCCCTGCTGATGGGCTCCAGCGGCCTGACCCCGGTCGGCACGGGCGGCGCGCCGCTGGGCGCGGTGGCCGCGATCATGATCGGCGCGGTGGTGTGCTGCGCCGCGGCGGTCGGCGGCGACAACCTGCAGGACCTCAAGGCCGGCTATCTGGTCGGCGCCACGCCGTGGAAGCAGCAGCTGATGCTGGGTATCGGCGCGTTCTCCTGTGCGCTGATCATGGCGCCGGTGCTGAGCCTGCTCTCGCAGGCCTACGGCATCGGCGCGCCCACGCCCGAGCATCCCAACGCACTGGCCGCGCCGCAGGCCAACCTGATGGCCTCGGTCGCGCGCGGGCTGTTCGGCGGCCAGCTGCCGTGGACCTTCATCGCGCTCGGTGCGGTGGTCGGCGCGCTGGTGATCGCCATCGACGAATGGCTTAAGAAGACCGGCAAGCGCTTCCGCGTGCCGGTGCTGGCAGCGGCCATCGGCATCTACCTGCCGCTGGAGCTGATGGTGCCGATCTTCCTCGGTGGCCTGATCGCGCACCTGGTCGAGCGCTTCCACAAGGTGCGCGCCGACGATGAGGACGGGCGCGACCGCGTGCATCGCCCCGGCGTGTTGTTCGCCGCCGGCCTGATCACCGGCGAGGCGCTGATGGGCATCGCCATCGCGGTGCCGATCGTGCTCAGCAGCCGCGCCGACGTGCTGTCGGTCGGCCTGGACCTGGGCCAGTGGATCGGCCTGGCGGTGCTGGCGCTGGTCGGCTGGCTGCTGTATCGCACCGGCAAGAAGGGCGAGCAGGCGGCCTGAGCCATCCCGCTTCCGTGGGAGCAACAGTCTCCTCAAATCGCAGCGGCCTGCCTGTAGAGCGGAGCTTGCTCCGCTGCTTTTCGGCCGGATCATGGGGAAGCCCCAGCGGAGCAAGCTCCGCTCTACAGGTGGGAGCCGCCATGGTGGCTCCCACACACCACACCACCATCGCGCTTCGGCTTTGCGCCGCCGTGCCGCGGCGGCCTACCATCGGCCACTTTTTGAAGTTTTTGGAGTTCGCGCAATGACGCTTCGTCCCGCCTTGCTGTCCCTGGCCCTGATCGCCGCGCTGCCGGCCGCCGCCGCCGAGCGCGGCTTCGATGTGCACGACCTGGTCAAGCTGGATCGCGTGTCCTCGCCCACGCTCTCGCCCGATGGCGGGCGGGTGGTGTTCGCCAAGCGCGTGATGAATGCCGAGGCGACCAAGGCCAGCACCGCGCTGTACCAGCGCGACCTGCGCACGCGCGACCTGCGTCCGCCGACGCAGATCACGCCCGAAGGCTGGAACGTCAACTCGCCGGCGTTCTCGCCCGATGGCCAGACGCTGTACTTCCTGAGCGCCAAGTCCGGCAGCCAGCAGCTGTACGCCATCCCGGCCACCGGCGGTGAGCCGCGCCAGCTGACCGACTTCGCCGTGGACGTGGACGGCTACAAGCTCTCGCCCACCGGCGATCGCATCGTCTTCAGCGCTGGGGTCTTCCAGGACTGCGGCTCTGACCTGGCCTGCACCAAGGGCAAGCTCGAGGCGGCGGCCAAGTCCAAGGCGACCGGCAAGGTGTTCGACCAGCTGTTCGTGCGCCACTGGGACACCTGGAACGACGGTCGCCGCAACACCTTGTTCGTCGCGCCGCTGCCGGCGGCCGGCGCCAAGCCGGTGGTCGGGGCCTCGGCGATCAGCGCGACCATCGCCGGCGATGCGCCGTCCAAGCCGTTCGGCGGCATGGACGATATCGCCTGGTCGCCGGACGGCCGCTCGGTGGTGGCCAGCATCCGCGTGGCCGGGCGCGAGGAGCCGTGGTCGACCAACTTCGATCTCTACCAGCTCGACGCCTCCGGCCGCGCCGCGCCGAAGAACCTGACGGTGGCCAACAAGGCCTGGGACGCCGGCCCGGTGTTCAGCGCCGACGGCAAGACCCTGTACTACCGCGCGATGAAGCGCCCGGGCTTCGAGGCCGACCGTTTCGGCCTGATGGCGATGGACGTGAAGTCCGGCAAGACCCGTGAGATCGCCGCGGACTGGGATCGCTCTGCCGGCGAGATCGTGCTGACCGCCGATGGCAAGTCGATCTACACCAGCGCCGACGACCTGGGCCAGCACCCGCTGTTCAAGGTCGACATCGCCAGCGGACGCGTGAGCCAGCTGGTGGGCGAGGGCAGCGTCGGTTCGGCCAGCGTGGCCGGCCCCACGCTGGCCTTCACCCGCAACTCGCTCAAGAGCGGCGACCAGATCTTCGTGGCCGATCTGGAAGGCCAGAACCCCCGCGCGATTACCCCCAGCGCCAGCGAGGTGCTGCCGGAGGTGAAGTTCGGCGACTACGAGCAGTTCACCTTCAAGGGCTGGAACAACGACACCGTGCACGGCTACGTGGTCAAGCCGTGGAACTACCAGGAGGGCAAGCAGTATCCGGTGGCCTTCCTGATCCATGGCGGCCCGCAGGGCAGCTTCGGCAACGGCTGGAGCTATCGCTGGAATCCGCAGACCTACGCCGGCCAGGGCTATGCGGTGGTCATGATCGACTTCCACGGCTCCACCGGCTACGGCCAGGCCTTCACCGACGCGATCAGCCAGCATTGGGGCGATCGCCCGCTGGAGGACCTGCAGAAGGGCTGGGCCGCCGCGCAGCAGCAGTACGCCTTCCTCAACGGCGACAAGGCCTGCGCGCTGGGCGCCAGCTACGGCGGCTACATGACCTACTGGATCGCCGGCACCTGGAACCAGCCCTGGAAGTGCCTGGTCGACCACGACGGCGTGTTCGACAACCGCATGATGGGCTACAGCACCGAGGAGCTGTGGTTCTCCGAGTGGGAGAACGGCGGCACGCCGTGGGACAACCCGGAGAAGTACGAGAAGTTCAACCCGATCAACCACGTCGCCAACTGGCGCGTGCCGATCCTGGTGATCCACGGCCAGCAGGACTTCCGCATCCCGGTCGAGCAGGGCCTGGCGGCGTTCACCGCGGCCCAGCGTCGCGGCATCGAGTCCAAGTTCCTGTATTTCCCCGACGAGAACCACTGGGTGCTCAAGCCGCAGAACTCGATCCTGTGGCACGACACCGTCAACGCCTGGCTCAAGCAGCACATCGGCGAGTAAAGTCGACGCATGCGCAGTCGGAAAGGCCGCACGCCGTCTGCGCATGCGGCCTTTTCCTTGCAGGCACCATCAGCCGCGGCATCCCTCACGAACCTGCCCCCGCAGGAGTTGTCCATGCCCACCGCAACGCATCGGTTCACCGTGGCCTTCGCCGGCCTCGAGCCGCTGCCCGCCACGCGCCTGAAGGTCGCCAGCGCCCTGCTGCTGGCCGACCTGCTCGACATCAGGCTGGTGCCCTGGACGGGCGCGCAGGTCGATCTGCTGGTGGCCGACGGCGGCGCGCCCGAGGGCGTCCAGGCGATCCGTGCGGCGTGGGCCGCGCGCCTGCCGGTGCTGACCTTCTCGCGTGAGGCCAGCGGCCGCCAGGGCGAGAGCGAGCTGCGCCCGGACGCCTCGGTGCGGCGCATCGCCGAGGCGCTCAAGGCCGGCCTGGCGGCCGGGCATGCGGGCCAGCCGGGCGTCAATTTGCGCTCGCTGCGCCTGATCGACTGCCTGCGCCTGGACCGGCGCGACCCGGGCGCGCGGCGGCTGCTGATGGAGCTGGGCCTGTTCCGTGTGGTGATCGATCCGGCGCGCGGCCAGCTGCACATGCTGCGGCGCATGCCGCTGGACGAGCTGCTCGACCACGTCGAAGACCCGCGCTGGCAGTCCACGGTGCTGGACGAGGCCGACTGGCAGCGCCTCTACCGCGACGATGTCACCACCAGCCACGCCATCGCCCCGCTGTGGTGGCGTCTGGCGGTGCGTCCGACGCTGGCCCTGCCGGTGCTGCCGCCGGCGCGCCTGCAGCTGGCCGCCTGGCCCACGCTGGATCTGGCCAACACGCCGCCGGACTGGCTCGCGGTGCTGGCCCGGCTGCGCGACGAGGACTACACCCTGGCCGAGCTGGTGATCCAGACCGGCGTGGCGCCGCACACCGTGCGGCGGGTGATGTCGGTCGTGCAGTTGAGCGGCCTGGCCTTGATGGATGTACAGCAGGGGCCGGCCACCCGTGCCCGCCGCGGCAATGTCGAGGCGCGCCAGCCGCGTGCGCTGCTGCGCCTGGTCCGCCGGCTGGGCAGGCGCCTGCTGGGACGCGGGCAGGCCTGAGCGGGCGAGGCGGGTTCGCTTCTCCTGGGGGACTCGTGTTCCGAGGCAGCCGCTGTTGGGGCCAGGCCAGGTGTCGGCCCGCGCCAGGTCCGCCGCGCCGCGTGACTTGCGGCATGGGCGCGCGGGCTGCGGTGCGCGCTAGCGTGGGGGGTGCACGCGGTGATTCCCGTTCGCCGCCGTCCGCGGAGGATGCGACATGAAGTCCGTCATCGGCTGTCTGCTGTGCACCACCCTGTGCCTCGCCGTCGCGCCCGCGTTCGCCCGCGCCCTGCCCAAGCCCGCGCAGATCGACGCGCAGGTCGCCACGCTGATGCAGCGCACCGGCGCCCAGGGCCTGGCCATCGCTATCATCGACCGCGGTCAGCCGGTCTATGTGCAGGCCTATGGCAAGCGCAACGCGCAGGGCGACCCGCTCACCGTCGCCCAGGGCCTGGCCATCGCTATCATCGACCGCGGTCAGCCGGTCTATGTGCAGGCCTATGGCAAGCGCAACGCGCAGGGCGACCCGCTCACCGTCGACACGGTGATGTACGGCGCCTCGCTCACCAAGACGGTGTTCGCCTATACCGTGATGCGATGGGTGGGGCAGGAGCGCATCGCGCTGGATACCTCCATCGCCGACGACCTGCCGCAGCCGCTGCCGCAGTACACCGGCGAGGACCTGGTGACCCGCTATACCGACTGGAGCGCGCTGGACGAGCGCTGGCGCAAGCTCACGCCGCGTATCCTGCTGCAGCATGCCAGCGGATTCGCCAACTTCGGTTTCCTGGAGCCGGACGAGAAGCTGCATTTCCACTTCGATCCCGGCACGCGCTACGCCTATTCCGGCGACGGCCTGGCGACGCTGCAGTTCGTGCTCGAGCAGGGCCGCGGCCTGGATGTGGGACAGGGCACCGATGCGGTGTTCGCCGAGCTGGGCATGACGCGCACCGCGTTGAAATGGCGGCCGGACTTCGCCGGCAACCTGGCCGACGGCTGGGACGCGAACGGCAAGCCCGCGCCGCACGACGACCGCTCGCGGGTGCGCGCGGCCGGCTCGATGGACACCACCATCCGCGATCTGGCCAAGTTCGCCGCCGCGCTGGTGGCCGGCCGCGGCATCGGCGCGCGCGAGCAGGCCGAGATGCTGCGCCCGCAGCGGCCGATCACCACCCGCAGCCAGTTCCCCACGCTGCAGCCGGAGCTGCCGCCGGCGCAGCGACGCAAGGATCTTTCCGCCGGGCTGGGCGTGGTGACGTTCGAAGGGCCGCAGGGTCCGGGCTTCTTCAAGGGCGGGCACAACGACACTACCGGCAACACGCTGGTCTGCCTGCGGCGGCAGCAGCGCTGCGTGCTGGTGCTGGGCAACGATGTGCGCGCGGAGAAGGGCTTCGCCGAGCTGGTGGAGTTCGTGCTCGGCAAGACCGGCGTGCCCTACGACTGGGAGTACGGAACGTCCTGAGCGTCGCTGCGAGCGGCGGCTTCAAGGCAAGGATTTACGTCGTCTCATCGCCGCGGCAGCGGCGAGGGATGTGGACCCGGCAACGATCGTCGCCGCGAGCGCTCCTCAGGCCTGCAGTGCGCGCCGGTGCGGTTCGTGCTGCGCCGCCAGCTGCGGGGATTCCTGCTGGCGCAGCTGCGCGGCGCTGTCGCGTGCCGGTTCGGCGCTGGCCTGTGCCAGGTCCACCGCGCTGCGCCGTTGCGTCGGATCGGCCAGTCCGCCCTGGACCGCGAACACCGCCTCGCCCTGCCGCCCGGGCAGCACGTGGTCGATGCGCTGCAGGCCTTCGCGGCGGGCGTCGGCCGCCAGGCTGGCGGCGGTGTTGAGGAAGGTCTCGTCGTCCTGCAGCCCCAGGCGCTGACGCTGCGGCGCCAGGCCGCGCACCGCGTCGTCCAGCAGGCGGTTGGCGGTGGGCGCACTCGCGCCCTCGGCGGTGCTGGCGCGCGCGCCGAGGCCGGCTTGGTCCTGCGCCTGCATGACTGCGTCGATGTAGTGCAGATCCAACCGGTGCATGAGCATCCTGCCGGGGACCAGCCGCTCGAACACGCCCAGCGGCTCCGGATCGGGCAGGGTGATGCGGTGCCCCGGCGCGTCGGGCATGGCGTACTTGAGCGGGAAGCTGTCCTCCTGCAGATAGGTCAGCAGCTCGTTCTTGACGGCGTAGCTGCGGATCAGGCCTTCGGCCGCGTAGGCCTTGGCCTCCTTGGGATCCAGCCCTGCGCGCTCCAAGGTCTTGTTGTGCACGCCCGAGGCGTTGAAGGTCACCGCGAGCGTATCGGACGCCAGCGCCGCGGCCGCTGCAAGCCCGCCGCCCAGCGAATGCCCGGTGAGGATGAGGTCGTCGCCCAGCATGACCTTGGCCTTCTTTGCCAATTCGATCGACTGCCGGTACTGCGGGTCGTCGAAGCCCAGGCCCTGGCCGACGTTGTGCTTCCAGTCCTTGCCCTCGTCGGTGCCCGCGAAGGCCAGGACCACGTGGCCCTGTGGATCGCGGTAGAACGAGGCGTCGAAGCCGCTCTTGGCGTTGTGCTGCAAGGCGGGGTCGATGCCCAGCGCGCGAAGATCGTCGTCGCCCATCCGCGCCCAGCCTCCGGGAAGTGTCGGCGCCGGCCCCGACACGCCGCGGCGCAGATCGGCCACGGCATAGTTGTCCTGGAGCAGGGTGGACAGGTCGCGGTCGATCAGCCGCGGCTGCATGCCCGACACCTGGGCCGCGAATCCATCGTTCTGCGGTGTGTTGCGATCATCCATTCGCCAATCCTTGCGTCTTGGTCGGGCCCACGGCCCGCGTCATCGGCGACGGGCCGCCGCCGACCGGTCTACTCGCGGGCGACCCCGTGCTGGGTCAGCCAGGCTTCGACGGCCGCGCGCTCCTGCTTGCCCTGCGCGTTGAGCAGCCGCTCCCGGGTCATGAAGAAGTAGCGCTGGAAGGTCACGCCCTGCGCGTTGACCGCGCGCGGGTCGACGCCGGCCTCGAGCAGGCGCAGCAGCGCCTTGCCGTTGTTCGCCGAGGCCGCTTCGTGCAGCAATGTGTTGCCCATGCTGTCCTTGCGATTCAGATCCACCCCGGCCTCGATCAGCATCTCCAGCTGCGGGGCGCGGCCGGACTGCACCGCGGAGAACACCGGCGTGCGGCCGCCGCGCGGGCTGACGATGTCCACCGGCGCCTTGTGCGCGATCAGCACGCGCAGGTACTCGGGCGGCTCGACCATGGCGGCCATGTGGGCGACGGTCTCCTGGTCCATGCCCAGCAGGCGCGCGTCGGCGCCGGACTCGAGCAGCGCCGCCAGCGCCTCGGGCTGTTCGGTCCAGATGGCCCATTCGAGCAGGGTGACGTTGTCCTCGCCGTGTGCGGCCAGGTCGGTCGAGCCGGCAAGCGCGCGGATGCGGGCGATGTCGCCGTGCTGGATGGCCTGGGCCATCGGCACGATCGCCGGATCGTGGAAGGGGATGCGGGAGCTGTCCTTCATCGTTGCTGACATGCCGGTCTTCTCCTTTGCGCCGACCGGTCCGGCGGCGCATGAAGCCATGAGCAAGGAAGTCGCGAGGGCCGCTAGGGCCGGGACGTGCCTGCGCATTGCGGGGTTCCTTTCCGTCTGCGGGTGCGTCGGCCCGCCCTCGTGCCGGGCCGCGTCCCGATACTAGCAAAGCGTTGCGTCACCCAGACAAGCATCGCGACCGTGCATCCGTCACGGCATCGAGAGACAGGGCGGGGCTTCAAGGCCTCTCTGGCCTGGCACGGGCAACGTCGCGGCGGTCTGCCGTGGCCGCGCTGCCGAACAGACGGCAATGACGCCTGCGCGCCGCCAGGGCGGGGGCCGTGCCTCGTATCAGCCGCGGGGCAGCGGCGCCAGATGCGGCGTCAGCAGGCCGGCCAGCCAGTCCATGAAGACCCGCACGCGTCGCGGCAGATGTCTGCGCTGGGCGTAGAGCAGGGTCAGCGGCATCGGTTCGGCCACCAGCTGCGGCACCACTTCGACCAGCTCGCCGCGTGCCAGTGCGTCGCGCACGCTCAGCAGCGGCACCTGGATGATGCCCAGACCGGCCAGCGCGGCGACGTGGTAGGCCTCCACGTTGTTGACCGTGACCGCGCCGCCCATCGGCAGCAGGCGGTAGGCCTCGCCGTCGAAGTACTCGAAGCCCGACGGGCGCTGGCCGAGCACGCTGGCGTAGTGCACCAGCTCGTGCGTGGCCAGGTCCTCCAGCACGTGCGGCGTGCCGCGACGGGCGAGGTAGGCGGGGCTGGCGCAGTTGACGATGTGCATCACGCCCAGCGGCCGCGCGACCAGGGCGCTGTCCTGCGGGGTGCCGCCGCGCAGCACGCAGTCGAAGCCCTCGCGGACCACGTCCACCAGCCGGTCGGTGGCGCTGAGCTCGATCTCCAGCTGCGGATGCTCGGCCAGGAACGCCGGAAGCTGCGGCAGCACCAGCAGGCGCGCCATGCCGCTGCTCATGTCCACCCGCAACCGGCCGCGCAGCTGCCGGCCCTCGGTGAGGAACATGCCCTGCAGTTCCTCCAGGTCGGCCAGCACGTCGCGGCTGCGCTGGTAGAACGCGCGGCCATCGGCGGTGGGCTGCACGCGCCGGGTGGTGCGGTGGAGCAGCTGCGTGCCCACGCGCGCCTCCAGCTGCTGCACGGCGGTGGACACGCTGGCCTTGGGCAGGCCCAGCGATTCGGCGGCGCGGGTGAATCCGCCCAGCTCGACCACGCGCTGGAAGGTCCGCAGGGATTGGGCGAACTCCATGATTGTTCACCGATGTTGAACAGTAATGCCATATTCGAGTGATTTATCGACTGCGTCAATCCCAATAAGGTGCGCTGCATCGGCGCACTCCGCGCCTGCCAGGAGCCTTCCCATGAGCACGTCCCCCCGCATCATCCTGATTACCGGCGCCAACCGTGGCCTGGGCCGCAACGGCGCGCTGGCGGTGGCCAAGGCCGGCAGCGATGTGATCCTGACCTACCGCAGCCATGCCGACGAGGCCCAGGCGGTGGTCGCGCAGATCCAGGCGCTGGGCCGCCGCGCCGCCGCGCTGCAGTTCGACGTGGCCGATGCCGCGGCGCTGCCCGGCTTCGTCGAGGCGCTGCGCGCGCAGCTCGGTCAGTGGCAGGCGACGCGGTTGCATGCGCTGGTGAACAACGCGGGCACCGCGCTCTACGCGCCGATCGCCGAGACCACGCCGGCGCAGTTCGAGGAGATGGTCGCCGTGCATCTGCGCGGGCCGTACTTCCTGACCCAGGCGCTGCTGCCGCTGATCGCCGATGGGGGGCGCATCCTCAACGTCTCCAGCGGCCTGGCGCGGTTCGCGCTGCCGGGCAGTTCGGCCTACGCGATGATGAAGGGCGGCATCGAGGTGTTCACCCGGTATCTGGCCAAGGAGCTGGGCGCGCGCGGCATCAGCGTCAATACGCTGGCGCCTGGTGCCATCGAGACGGACTTCGGCGGCGGCCGCGTGCGCGACGATGCGCAGGTCAACGCGATGGTGTCCTCGGTCACCGCGCTCGGCCGCCCGGGCAAGGCCGACGACATCGGCCCGGTCATCGCCATGCTGCTCGACCCGGCCACGCAGTGGATCAACGCCCAGCGCGTGGAGGCCTCGGGCGGCATGCTGGTGTGAGCTTGCGGCACGCCCAGAGGTGCGTGCAAAGGAAGAGTTCTCGCTGAAGTGCGGAGCCGGGAGCGCCACTTCGCAGACCAGCCTCGACCCGGCCGGGCCTGGGCTCCTCGGCTCGGTCCGCCATCCATGGCGGACTCGCCGCCGGGGGCCATCCTAGGGGCCGCTATCCGCGCTCCCGCCCGGGTCGAGGCTTCGCAACGGATGGATCAGTACTTTTTTCGAACCGAAGCCTCAAAACATGACGCTCAAGGCAGCGGTCCGGCGGGCAGGGGGCGCGCCTAGCGAGGCAGGACGCCGAGCGCCCGAGTCAGGGCAGGATGCCCTGACCGAGGGAAAAGCGGCCCCTGCCCGTCGGACCGCTGCCCCTCCGAAGTCACAACCCTCACTACGCCAAGATCCTTGCATCGAGAGAAGAGCCAAAAAGAAAGGGCGGCCTTGAGGCCGCCCTTCAAGTTCAGCAGCAGCGGAAGCCGCGCCCCCCGCCGAAGCGCGCTTCCTGGCGCTCGCGGAAGAAGGTCTTGTAGTCCATCGGCGTGCGGTCCGGGTGCTTCTCCAGCACGTGGCGCACGTAGTTGTCGTAGTCGGGGATGCCGCAGCATAGCCGCGCGGTTTGCACCAGGCGCCGCCACACGCGGCGGTGCACCTGGTACTGACCGACGGGAACCAGCGCGGTGCCCATCACAGGTCCGCCATCTGGGCCGGCGTCAGCGCCACGTACTCGGTCTCACGATCGCTGCGCTGCGGGTTGCGGCGCGCAACCAGGATCGCCTTGATCGAGTACACCAGCACCATCGCCACCACCAGCAGGAACAGCGTGGTCAACGCCGTGTTGACGTAGGCATTGACCACCACCTTGTGCATCTCGGCCATCGACTTGGCCGGCGCCAGCACCTCACCGCGGCCGATCGCATCCTGGAACTTGTGCGCCTGCGCCAGGAAGCCCTGGCCCGGATTGCTGTCGAACAACTTGATCAGCCCGGCCGTGGTGGTGCACGCCAGCAGCCACAGCGCCGGGATGCCGCAGACCCAGGCATAGCGGTCGCGCTTGAGCTTGAACAGCACCACCGTGCCGAGCAGCAGCGCGATGCCGGCCAGCATCTGGTTGGAGATGCCGAACAGCGGCCACAGCGTCTTGATGCCGCCGAACGGATCGGTCACGCCCGAATGCAGCAGATAGCCCCACAGCGCCACGCAGCCGGCGGTGGCGATGATGTTGGCGGTCCACGACTCGGTGCGCTTCATCGCCGGGACGAAGTTGCCGATCAGGTCCTGCAGCATGAAGCGGCCCGAGCGCGTGCCCGCATCGACCGCGGTCAGGATGAACAACGCTTCGAACAGGATCGCGAAGTGGTACCAGAAGCCCATCGAGTCGCCGGTGGGCAGCACCGCGTGCAGGATCTGGGCGATGCCTACCGCCAGCGTCGGCGCGCCGCCGGCGCGGTTGAGGATGGTGCTCTCGCCGATGTCCTTGGCCGTGGCGGTGAGCACGTCGGGGGTGATGACGAAGCCCATCTCGCTGACCTTGGCGGCCACGGCCACCACGTCGGTGCCGACCACGGCCGGCGGCGCGTTCATGGCGAAGTACACGCCCGGGTCGATGATGCAGGCCGCCACCAGCGCCATGATCGCCACGAAGGACTCCATCAGCATGCCGCCGTAGCCGATGTAGGGCATGTGCGCCTCATTGGCCAGCAGCTTGGGCGTGGTGCCCGAGGAGATCAGCGCATGGAAGCCGGACACCGCGCCGCAGGCGATGGTGATGAACAGGAACGGGAACAGCCCGCCGGTCCAGACCGGACCCTTGCCGGTGTGCGCGTACTCGGTCAGCGCCGGCATCTTCAGGTCGGGCATCACGATCAGGATGCCGATCGCCAGGGCGATGATGGTGCCGATCTTGAGGAAGGTGGACAGGTAGTCGCGCGGCGCCAGCAGCAGCCACACCGGCAGCACCGAGGCCACGAAGCCGTAGCCGATCATCATCCAGGTGATCTGCACCTTAGTGAAGGTCAGCGCCGGGCCCCAGCTCGGGTCGGCGGCGACCTTGCCGCCCAGCCAGATCGCCGCCAGCAGCAGCACCAGGCCGACCACCGAGATCTCGCCGATCTTGCCCGGCCGGATGTAGCGCATGTACAGGCCCATCAGGATCGCGATGGGCATGGTGGCGAACACGGTGAAGGTGCCCCACGGGCTCTCGGCCAGGGCGTTGACCACCACCATGGCCAGCACGCCCAGGATGATGATCATGATCAGGAAGGCGCCGAACAGGGCGATGGTGCCGGGAATCTGGCCCATCTCCTCGCGCACCAGATCACCCAGCGAACGCGCATCGCGCCGACTGGAAATGAATAGCACCATGAAGTCCTGCACCGCGCCGGCGAAGACCACGCCCAGCACCAGCCAGAGCAGTCCGGGCAGGTAGCCCATCTGCGCGGCCAGCACCGGGCCGACCAGGGGGCCGGCGCCGGCGATGGCGGCGAAGTGGTGGCCGAACAGCACATGCTTATTGGTCGGCACGTAGTCCAGACCATCGTTGCGCAGCACCGCCGGCGTGGCCCGCGTGGGATCCAGCCGCATCACCTTGTTGGCGATGAACAAGGCGTAGTAGCGGTAGGCGACCAGATATAGCGAGACGGCCGCCACCACGATCCACAACGCGTTGACGGTTTCCCCGCGCCGCAGCGCCACCGTCCCCAGACAGAACGCGCCCAGGAGCGCGAGCAGCGCCCAGGCGACTTTGGATAGCCCCTTCATGAAATGTCCCCGGCTGTAATGTGGCAGACAGGGTTCAACAAGCCCCGGCGGGGGTCAATCATCCATTGTGCTGGTGGCGGCTCCTACTTTGGTCTAGTAGCCGCCCGCGCGGCGGCGCCGCTTACAGCCAGCGCGCCCGCTTGAACAGCACGTACAGCACGCCGCAGGTCACCGCGACCGCGCCGATCAGCACCCAGTAGCCGAAGCGCGCGTGCAGCTCGGGCATGCCTTCGAAGTTCATGCCGTACCAGCTGGTCATCAGGGTCGGGGCCGCCAGTAGCGCGGCCCAGGCGCCCAGCCGCTTGACCGTCTCGCCCTGGCCCAGGGTCACCAGGGAGAGGTTGACGCTGAGCGCGGTGCCGAGCATCTCGCGCAGGGTGTCGATGCCGTCGTTGACGCGCAGCGCGTGGTCGTGGACATCGCGCATGTACAGGCGGATCTCCTCGGGCACCAGCGGGTTCTGGGTGCGCACCAGCTGGGCCAGGACGTCCTGCAGCGGCCCGACCGCCACGCGCATCAGGGTCAGCTCGCGCTTGAGGTCGTACAGCCGGCGCACCACGGCGCCGCGGTAGGTCTCGGAGAAGATGTCGCGTTCCAGGGTGAACAGCGTGTCGCGCGACTCCTCGATGATCGGCAGGTAGTTGTCGACGATGAAGTCCAGCACGGTGTACAGGCAGTAGGCCGGGCCGAGCTTGAGCAGCTCCGGCTCGCGCTCGATGCGCTGGCGCGCCGGGGTGTAGGACAGCGAGGCGCCGTGGCGCACGGTGATCAGATAGCGCTGGCCGAGGAAGGCCTGGGTCTCGCCATAGCGGATGCGTTCGTCGATGACCTGCACGGTGTGCATGGCCATGAACAGCGAGTGGCCGTAGGTCTCCAGCTTGGGCCGCTGGTGCGCCTTGCCGGCGTCCTCGACGGCCAGCGGGTGCAGGCAGAACTCCTCCTGCAGCTTCAGCAGCACGTGTTCCTCGGGCTCGTACAGACCGACCCAGACGAACGAGCCGTCGTCGCGGGCCAGCACGTCGCTGATCTCGTCCAGGGTCAGGTTGGTGCGCGTGCCTTGCCGGTCGTAGGCGGCGCAGGTGATCACACAGGCCGGGTTGCCGGGGGCAGAAGGCGGTTGCGGGACGGGGGGCAGGGCGTCGGTATGCGGGAGCAGGGTCATGCGCGGCATCCTGCGCCCGGGCGGCTGAAGGCGGCAACACGATCCGCCGCGGGCATGACCACCGGCACATCCACTAGTCCCAAGTTCACACTAGTGTTGTGTTCAACCTAGTGCCCGCACCGCGTCCATGGTCGATGTCGACAGCCAACTGAAGAAGTTCCAGAAGGAGCTCAGCGCCGGCACCGTCTCGCTCGCGCTGCTGGCGGTGCTGGCCCAGGCCGAGGAACCGCTGTACGGCTATCTGATCGCCAAGCGCATGGAGCAGCTGGGCCAGGGCGTGCTGGCCGGCAAGCAGAGCGCGCTGTATCCGGTGCTGCGCAATCTGGAGGCCGCCGGCCTGCTGGAGAGCGAGGTCGAGCCGTCGGCGTCCGGCCCGCCGCGCCGCTACTACCGCATCACCGCCGCGGGCCGACAGGTCCTGGCGCAATGGGCCGCCGCCTGGCGCGCCACCCGAGATTCCGTCGATCTTGTCCTCAAGGGGACCACCGCATGAACGCACAAGGTTTGCCCACCACCATCCCCGAATACCTGGACCAGCTGCGTGCGGCGCTGAAGGGCGCCGACCCGGCCATGATCCAGGACGCGCTCTACGACGCCGAGGAGTATCTGCGCGCCGAGCTGGCCGAGCAGCCCGGCAAGAGCGAGGCCGAGGTGATCGCCTCGGTCGCCGGCAGCTACGGCGCGCCGGAGGAGGTGGCCGACATCTATCGCCAGACCGAGGTCACGGTGAGCCGCGCGCTGCGCCCGCCGCCGCCGCCGCCGCGTCGCTCCTGGCTGGGGCGCTTCTTCGGCGTGGCCGCCGATCCGCGCACCTACGGCGCGCTGTTCTACATGCTGCTGTCCCTGGCCACCGGCGTCTTCTACTTCAGCTGGGTGGTGACCGGCGCCAGCCTGTCGGTCGGTCTGCTGATCCTGATCATCGGCATCCCGATCCTGCTGCTGTTCCTGATGTCGGTGCGCCTGCTGTCGCTGGTCGAGGGACGCATCGTCGAAGTCCTACTCGGCGTGCGCATGCCGCGGCGCCCGCTCTATACCCAGCGCGACAAGTCCTGGTTCAAGCGTCTGGGTGAGCTGTTCACCGATGCCGGCACCTGGACGGCGATGCTCTATCTGCTGTTGATGCTGCCGCTGGGCATCGCCTATTTCACGCTGATCGTCACGCTGGGATCCACCGCGATCGCCTGCCTGCTCTCGCCGCTGAGCCTGCTGGGCGGCAACCACTACGTGTTCTGGGCGAACGGCGAGAACCTGCTGGACACCAGCCCCTGGATCGCAATCGTGACGCCGGTGGCCGGGTTCCTGCTGCTGTTCCTGACCCTGCATCTGGCGCGCTGGATCGGACGCTTCCACGGCTGGCTCGCCAAGCACCTGCTGGTGCGCACGCCGGTGGTGTGAGAGGCGAGGCGTGAGTGGAGGGACAGCGCTTTTGCTATTCCTGCCTCCTCTTCGCTATTCCTGCCTTCAACCCTCGGCAAGCGGGTCATCGGCACGCATCGGCGCTGCCGACGCGGAAATCCATCCAGGGAAACAGACCACCGTGGTCAAGACGATCGGCAACATCGCGCTCTATTTCCTCGCCCTGGCCGTCGCCGCTTACGCCATCCTGGCCTACGCGCTGCTGCCCTTGGGAATCGGCGTCCATCCCGCCATGCGGCTGACGTTTCATGCGCACCAGGTGGGTATCTACACCCATGTGTTCGCTTCATCGCTCGCGCTGCTGACGGGGCCGTTCCAGTTCTCGTCCCGGCTCCGGCGGCGGTATCGGCAGGTGCATCGCTGGATGGGGCGCATTTACCTCGGAATCGGCGTCGCGTTAGGCGGGCTGTCGGGCCTGTACATGGCCACGCTCGCCTTCGGCGGGCTCACAGCCAAGCTCGGCTTCGCGTGCCTGGCGTTGGCCTGGCTCTACACCGGCCTGCGGGCATTCGGCGCCATCCGCGCCGGCGATGTGGCCGCGCATCGCAGGTGGATGGTGCGCAACTTCGCGCTGACCTTCGCGGCCGTGACCCTGCGGATCTATCTGCCCATCTCGGTCGCCAGCGGCATCCCGTTCGAGACCTGCTATCCGGTGATCGCGTGGCTGTGCTGGATCCCGAATCTGCTCGTGGCCGAGGCGCTGTTCAACCGCGCAAGTGGACCGTCACCGATGCGAGAAGTGCGCGCGCAGGAGTGAGGAGTGAGCGGAGCCATCGCGCCTTCGCTCGCTCCACTCGCTTCTGCCTCAGTTGTACTTGGCGATGAAGGCCTTGACGTCGGGATAGACCGATTCGCGCCAGCGGCGGCCGCTGAAGATGCCGTAATGGCCGGCGCCTTCGACGGTGATGTGCTTGCGCCGCGCCTTGGGAATGCCGGTGCACAGCCCGTGCGCGGCCTTGGTCTGGCCGAGGCCGGCGATGTCGTCCAGTTCGCCCTCGATGCTCAGCAGCGCGGTGCCGGTGATCGCCGAGGGATCGACCTTGACGCCGTCGATCGTCCACAGCCCGCGCGGCAGCAGGAACTCCTGGAAGACTACGCGGATGGTGTCCAGGTAGAACTCGGCCGGCATGTCCAGCACCGCGTTGTACTCGTCGTAGAAGCGGCGGTGGGCGTCGGCGTCTTCCAGGTCGCCCTTGACCAGGTCGGCGTAGAAGTCCCAGTGCGACTGGAAGTGGCGGCTGGGATTCATGGCGATGAAGCCGGCGTGCTGCAGGAAGCCCGGATAGACCGCGCGGCCGTGGCCGGGGTAGTTCACCGGCACGGTATGGATGACGTTGTGCTCGAACCAGGACAGCGGGTTGCGCGTGGCCAGGTCGTTGACCTGGGTCGGGCTGACGCGCGCGTCGATCGGCCCGCCCATCATCACCAGCGAGCGCGGCGTGGTCTCGCCCGCGCTGGCCATCAGCGACACCGCGGCCAGCACCGGCACCGTGGGCTGGCACACGCTCATCACGTGCAGCTTGTCGGCGCCAATGTGGCGGATGAATTCCTGGATGTAGGCGACATAGTCCTCCAGGCCGAAACCGCCTTGCTCGGCCGGCACCAGGCGCGCGTCGATCCATTCGGTCACATAGACCTTGTGGTCGCGTAGCAGGGTGCGCACGGTGTCGCGCAGCAGCGTGGCGTGGTGGCCGGACAAGGGTGCGACCACGAGTACGGCGGGCTGGGCCTTGAGCCCGGCGATCACCGCCTGATCGTCGGTGAAGCGCTTGAAGCGCAGCAGCCGGCAGAACGGCTTGGCGATGATCTCCTGCTCGATCACCGGCAGGGTGTGGCCATCGACCTCGACCTCGCCGATGTCCCAGTCGGGCTTCTCGTAATCCTTGCCCAGCCGGTGCATCAGCTCGTTGTAGGCCGAGATGCGCTCGGCGCCCGGCAGGGCCGAGAGCCAGCTGTTGGGATCGGAAAAAATGCGCGAGCTGGCGTCGGCCAGGTGGACCCATGGGGCCATCCACTGACGGCCCATTTCATGCCACTGGTAAAGCATCATAGGAACAAAACCGTGCTGGATCAGGCGGTTGCCGCGGCGCAGGATAGCCCAACGGCGGGCGCGCCACATGAAAGCGCCGCGGACCGGCTCAGGGGCTGGCTTCCAGCGCCGCCGCCTCGGCGGCCAGAGCCGGGCCGAGCCAGCAGTGCGAGCCGGCCGCGCGCAGCCCCACGCGCCTGAACTGGCGCCGGTACCACGCCGCCGGCCGCGCCTGGAAGCCGACGTGGTCGCCGTCGAACGCGTCTTCGGCGGCGAAGGTCTCCAGGAACGCCACCCCGCCGCACAGCTCGGCCAGGCCGGGCAGGCCGCGGCGCAGTTCGGCGTCGGGCAGGTAGTGCAGCACGTCCGAACACACCAGCAGGTCCACCGGCGCGCACGGGCGCAGCCACTGGAAATCCCCGAAGGCGGCCAGGTGCAGGTTGCGGCGCGCGCCGAAGCGGCGCACCGCGTAGTCGCTGCTGTCGAAGCCCAGGTACTGCGCCTTGGGCCGCAGCTTGCGCAGTGGCGCGCGCCAGGCGCCTTCGCCGCAGCCGATGTCCAGCACGGTGCGGATGGGGCGTTCGAGCCAGTACTCGGCGCAGCTGACCGCCAGGGCGACCTTGCGCGCCAGCCGCGCGCTGCCGCCGATGTCGCCGCCGCGATACCAGTGCTGGAAATAGGCGGCGTCGTAGCGCTTGTCCAAGATGCGGGCCTGGGAAGGGATGAGCGACAATGATCGCCTCTTCGCAGCTGCGCGCGCCACGGAGCCGATTCGATGCAGGCTTATTTCTGGGTCAAGACCCTCCATGTGGTGTTCGTGGTGGCCTGGATGGCGGCGGTGTTCTACCTGCCGCGCATCCTGGTCAACCTGGCCGAAAGCGCCGGCCAGCCCGAGGTGCAGGCGCGCCTGGTGCTGATGGGACGGCGGCTGTATCGCTTCGGGCACATGATGTTCGGCATCGCGCTGGTGCTGGGTCTGGTGCTGTGGCTGGGCTACCGCGTCATCCCGGACTTCCCGACCATGGTCGGTCCCGGCAGCGGCTGGCTGCACGCCAAGCTGGCGCTGGTGGTGCTGGTGCTGGCGCACTACGTGGTGTCCGGGCGCTGGCTCAAGCGCGTGGCGCGCGGCGGCGCGCTGCCCTCGGGGCGGGCGCTGCGTTGGTTCAACGAGCTGCCCGTGCTGGGGCTGGTGGTGATCGTCTACCTGGTGCTGGCCAAACCGTTCTAGGCCATCCGCGGCGGGCCGCGCCCAGGACCAATGGCCCATGACCTGACCGGACTGCAAGGTAGGATTCGAAGTCCCCCTCTCCGCCCGGATCCCGCCACGCCATGACCGCGTCCCGTCGCCGTGGGCTGCACGCCCTGGTCCTGCTGTCCTCCCTGCTGGCCTGCGTGGCCGCGCAGGCCGCCGAGCCCGCCGCCCAGGACACCGGCTTCAAGCCGCTGGAGGCCTTCGCCCCGCTGCAGCTGCCCACGCCGGCCACGGCCGTGCGCGGCGGCGCCGGCAAGCCCGGCCCGCTGTTCTGGCAGAACCGCGCCGATTACGCGCTCAAGGCCAGCATCGACCCGGCCAGCCACACGCTGAGCGGCGAGGCGACCATCACCTACAGCAACCACAGCCCCGACGCGCTGGACGTGCTGTGGCTGCAGCTGGACCAGAACATCTACCGCGCCGACTCGCGCGCGGCCAGCACCCGCACCGCGCGTCCCGGCCGCACCTCGCCCGGCAGCGACGGCATGACCATCGCCAGCGTGGAGGTCGAGCAGGGCGGCAAGCGCGTGCCGGTGCGGTATCTGGTCGACGACACACGCATGCGCGTGGATCTGCCGGCCGACCTGGCCGCCAGGACCGGCGTGCTCAAGCTGCATATCGCCTACCGCTACGTGGTGCCGGGCGAGTGGGGCGGACGCACCGCGGTCACCCCGACCAAGAACGGCGACATCTTCGAGATCGCCCAGTGGTATCCGCGCATGGCCGTCTACGACGACCTGCGCGGCTGGGACACGCAGCCGTATCTGGGCTCGGAGTTCTACCTGGAGTACGGCGATTTCGACTACGCCGTGACCGTGCCGTGGAACTACATCGTCGCCGGCTCCGGCGCGCTGACCAATGCCGATGAGGTCCTCACCGCCACCCAGCGCGCGCGGCTCAAGCAGGCGCAGGCCAGCGACAAGACGGTGATGATCCGCACCCCGGAGGAGGTCACCGACCCGGCCAGCCGGCCCGTGTGCAGCGGCACCCAGACCTGGCGCTTCCACATGGACCACACCCGCGACGTGGCCTTCGCCGCCTCGCCGGCGTTCGTCTGGGACGCCGCGCGCATCAACCTGCCGGCCGGCAAGCAGGCGCTGGCCATGTCGGTCTACCCGGTGGAAGGCGCGGCCAACTGGGTGCGTTCGACCGAATACGTCAAGGGCGCCATCGAGCACTTCTCGGACAAGTGGTACGCCTATCCGTGGCCGGTGGCGGTCAACCTGGGCGGCCACGGCGCCGGCATGGAATACCCCGGCATCGTGTTCGACGGCTACGAGGACAAGGACGACAAGCTGTTCTGGATCACCGCGCACGAGCTGGGCCACGGCTGGTTCCCGATGATCGTCGGCTCCAACGAGCGCCGCCATGCCTTCATGGACGAAGGCTTCAACACCTTCATCGACGTCTACGCCTCCGACGCCTTCAACCACGGCGAGTACGCGCCCAAGCGCGACGGCGAATACGCGCCCAAGGGCGGCAACCCGGTCGATGAGATCCTGCCGGTGCTGGCCGACAAGGACGCGCCCACGCTGATGGACCTGGCCGATGCGACCAGCGAGAAGTACCGCCATCCGGTGACCTACTTCAAGGGCGCGCTGGGGCTGGTGCTGCTGCGCGAGCAGATCCTGGGGCCGGCGCGCTTCGATCCGGCGTTCCGCAAGTACATCGCCACCTGGGCCTACAAGCACCCCACGCCGTCGGACTTCTTCCGCTTCATGGAAAGCGAGGCCGGCGAGGACCTGTCGTGGTGGTGGCGCGGCTGGTACTTCAACAACTGGCAGCTGGACCTGGGCATCAGCGCGGCCAGGTACGTCGATGGCGATGCGGCCAAGGGCCTGGCGGTGACGCTGGAGAGCCGGCAGAAGCTGGTGATGCCGGCGACACTGCGCATCGACTACACCGATGGCACGCATGAGGATCGGCGCGTGCCGGTGGAGACCTGGATCCAGCGCGCCGCCCCGCAGCTGCTGCTGGCCACGCGCAAGCCGGTGTCCAAGGTGACGATCGACCCCGACCACGTACTGCCCGACGCCGACCGCGCCAACAACAGCGCGGTCCCCGGCGCCTAAGGCCGCCTGCATCACGGACCGGCCCGGGCGACGCCCGCGCCGGTCCGTGCGGCCGGTTGGTCAGGTCCTCGCGCGCGGCCAGCGCAGGGCGATGACGGCGATGCTCAACGACAGGACGATCTCGATCCCGCCCAGCACCAGGTAGTACGGCCGCGCGCCGGGCAGGGTGAGCAGCATGATCGCGGTGTAGGCCATGCCCAGCAGCGCGTTGAGCCAGCGGCACAGCCGCGCCGGCAGCAGCAGCGCGCCGAGCACCATCAGCGCCGGCACCGCCATCATCAGGCAGACCCCGACCAGCGAGCCCTCACTGTAGGCGCCGACCGGGCCTTCGCCGGCGAGCATGCCCTTGAGCTTGTCCGGCGTGTACAGGCCGAAGTAGTCGCCATACAGATAGCAGAACATCAGCGCGCCCCAGGCCGCCGACAGGCGCTGGCGCACGGGGACGGGCGTGTCTTGCAGAAGGGAGCTCATTCCAGCGTGTCCGTCAGGGTGGAGGCGACCGGTCGCATGCCGAACAGCAGCAGCCACAGGCACAGGCCGATCTCGCCGAACGCCGCCGGCAGGGTCGCGTAGTTCGACAAGGTGCCCTGGTCGTAGCCCGGTACCAGTAGCGCGCCGAACACGTTGCACACATAGCCAAGACCACCCAGGATCAGCGCGGCGCCCAGCACGCGCGGCCATTGCCGCGAGCGATAGACCAGCAGCCCCAGCGGCAGCAGCCACAGGCCCCAGAAAAGGGTCGCCATGAAGATCGCGTTCCGGTAGGCCGTCATCGAATGCAGGGCCAGGGCCTCGCGCAGGTTGCTCGACACCGCGTCCAGGCCCGGATCGGTCAGCGCGGTCAGCGCATCCAGTCGATGGGCGGCGGCGATCAGGGCGATCGGCACCGCGATCACCGCCAGCACCACCATCGCGGCGGCCAGGGTGCGCTGCACGTGGCGCAGCAGGCGGTAGAGCAGGAACGGCAGCGCCAGGAAGGCCAACTGCTCCAGTACGAAGGACGCGATGCCGGCCTGGAACAGCCGCTGCCGCGCCACGATATGTTCGAGCATGCCGCTGGGGTCGCCCACGGCGCGCAGCTGGCCCGGCACATAGGCCAGGCTGAATATGCCGGTGAGTACCACGACCAGGTATACCGCCCCGGTCCAGCGCGCGATCGATCCTTGAGTTGCCACCGGCGGTCCCGCGCCTACGCGCACATTGAGAGTGAGTGCAAGCTAACGCCCGTGTCCTGTCGGCAGTGACTGCCGGAAGTCATGCGCGGGCAGGCCGATGCCTTCCGCGGCGCGCGGCGGTGCGCTTCAGCGGTGTGCGCAGGTGCGCTGGGCGAACATGCCGCTGGCGAAGTAGGCCAGCAGCTCGGCGTCCTGGCTGCCCGGCGCGGCGCTGTCAAGCATGGCGCGCGCGGCGTCGGCCAGCTGCGCCGCTTCGTCGGCGCCGACCTTCTCGATTGTGTCCCACAACACGGCCTGCTGCTCGTCCACGGCCGCCGCGGCGCTGAGCAACTGCGGCGAGGCGTCATCGGGCAGCGGCTGGCGGGTCGGGTCGGGCAGCAGTGCGGTCAGTTCCAGCGCGTAGCGCAGGCTGCGCAGGGCGATGGCGGCCAGCGAGGCATCGATCCACGGCGTCAGCCCGGCAGGCAGCGCGTGCAGCGGCGTCGGGGCGCGGCCTGCCATCAGCGCCAGGCGCACCGGATCGGGCGCGTCTTCGACGGTACCGGCCACGTGCAGCGGCCAGCCGCGCAGCGCGGCGCGCGCCAGTTCCACGCGCTGCGCCTCGGTCAATGCGGCGACCGAGCCGGCCAGGCTGGCCAGATGCAGGTTGGCGCGCGCGTGTGCCGCGGCATGCGTGTCGGCGGCGTCGACCGGCGGCAGCAACTGCTGGGTCTCCCACAGGCTGCGCGCGTAGTGGAGGACGCAATGGGCGAGCTGATTCATCGAGGACTTCGAGCGGACGGCGAGCGCCGAGGAACGGCGCAGACGCCGGCAGGGGCGCGCATTCTAGGCGATCAGGGCATGCCGCCAGCTGAGCGGGTGATGCTGGCGATCAGATGCGAAGTCGAAGGCAAACGGTGGGAGCGCCTTGGCGGCGAGGGGCCTCACCGGGAAAACCTGATCGCGCCATTGGCCGAACAGGCCACAAGGCGGCTCCCATGTGTAGAGCGGAGCTTGCTCCGCTGTGATTTCCCCATGATCCGGCCGAAGAGCAGCGGAGCAAGCTCCGCTCAGGCAGGACGCTGCGAGATTCGAGGAGACCGTTGCTTCCACTAAAGCTTGAGTAGCGACGCGATCTGGAAGCTCAAGCGCGTTTGCGCAGCGGCGTGTTGCCGAGTTTTTCGACCCGGCCGCCGGCGCGTTCGAAGGCGTCCAGGCGGTCCTGCAGTTGGCGTTGCGCGGCGCGCTTGTCCTCGCGCGGGCGGGAGAATTCGATATCCGGCGGCATGGCCTTGGAGCTACGCAGTGTCGTCATAAGCATCTCGTGGAACGTGCTGCATCAATGACAGCGGCCTCGTCAGCCGTCTGTGAAGGCCGCGCGTCGAGGCCGGTTGCCTTACATGGACGACCCGGCGGCACCCAAAGCGAGGTTCAAGACGGAATCGCATCCCACCCAACGGGACAGGAGGACCCCTTGACGCAGTATCGTCCGGAGCGCTGTGGTTTGATGTCCGCGCGATACTGCATGTGGCGTGCGATGACGTTTTTGCGTCACGACCTCCCGCTCAGTCGTACTTGTCTCCCCCCGCGATCCCCCATACGTGATGAAAAAATTACTTAAATTCCTTCTCGGCGCCGTCCTGCTGTTGCTGGTGGTCGGCGTCGTCTTCCTGTTCTGGCCGATCAAGAACGTGACAGGCCCCAAGCCCGACAGCGACCAGTCGGTCGATGTGGTCCTGGTCGGCGGCGGCATCATGAGCGTCACCCTGGCCACCTATCTGCAGGAACTGGAGCCGGACTGGAA
The DNA here is from genome assembly GCF_037153335.1 of Pseudoxanthomonas sp. USHLN014. Taxonomy (NCBI): domain Bacteria; kingdom Pseudomonadati; phylum Pseudomonadota; class Gammaproteobacteria; order Lysobacterales; family Lysobacteraceae; genus Pseudoxanthomonas; species Pseudoxanthomonas sp. USHLN014. Next base: position 63,412 of record NZ_JBBCKO010000012.1, on the reverse strand, counting down.
CGTGCAGCTGTTCGAGCGTCTGGACGGCGTGGCGCTGGAGAGTTCCAACGGCTGGAACAACGCCGGCACCGGACACTCGGCCTTCGCCGAGCTCAACTACACCCCGGAGCTGCCCGACGGCTCCATCGAGACCAAGCGCGCGGTCGGCATCGCCGAGCAGTTCGAGGTCTCGCGCGAGTTCTGGTCGCACCAGGTGCGCGAGGGTCGGCTGGGAACCCCGTCGGACTTCATCAATCCCACCCCGCACATGAGCTTCGTCTGGGGCGATGACCGCATCGAGTACCTGCGCAAGCGCCACGACGCGCTGGTCAAGAATCCGCTGTTCTACGGCATGCAGTACTCGACCGATCCGGCGCAGATCAAGGCCTGGGCACCGCTGGTGATGGAAGGCCGCGATCCGGCGCAGAAGGTGGCCGCCACCTACATGCCGCTGGGCACCGACGTGAACTTCGGCGTGATCACCAACCAGCTCACCGCGGCCCTGCAGAAGAACCCGCACTTCCACCTCAACCTGCAAAACGAGGTGCAGGGCCTGCACCAGAACCAGGACAAGACCTGGAACGTCACCGTGCGGGACCTCAAGTCCGACCAGCTGCGCACGGTCCGCTCGCGCTTCGTGTTCATCGGTGCCGGCGGTGCGGCGCTGAAGCTGCTGCAGATGTCGGGCATCCCCGAGGCGAAGAACTATGCGGGCTTCCCGGTGGGCGGCCAGTTCCTGGCCTTCCAGGCGCCGGCCATCGCCGGCCGCCACGACGTCAAGGTCTATGGCATGGCCGATACCGGTTCGCCGCCGATGTCGGTGCCGCATATCGACGCGCGCAAGCTGGACGGCAAGCCGGTCGTGCTGTTCGGGCCGTTCGCGCTGTACAGCACCAAGTTCCTCAAGGCCGGTTCGCAGTGGGACCTGTACTCCTCGGTGAACCAGCACAACGTGGGCGGGATGCTCAAGGTGGGCGAGGAGAACCTGGACCTGGTCAAGTACCTGCTGCAGCAGGCCGAGCTGACCGACGCCGATCGCCAGGCCGAACTGGTCAAGTACTACCCCAACGCCAAGCGCGAGGACTGGAAGCTGGTCACCGCCGGACAGCGCGTGCAGGTGATCAAGCGCGACCCGGCGACCGGCAAGACCAGCCTGCAGTTCGGCACCGAGATCGTCACCGACCAAGACGACACCATCGCCGCGCTGCTTGGCGCCTCGCCGGGCGCATCGACCTCGCCGCCGATCATGCTCAAGCTGATGGCCCAGGCCTTCCCCAGGCAGATGGAAGCCGGCTGGAAGCAGAAGCTGGAGCAGATCGTGCCCAGCTATGGCCAGGAGCTCAACAAGAGCGCGGCGCTGACCAACCGGATCCGGCGCATGACCAGCGAGACGCTGCACCTGCCCTACATCGAGGTGCCGGACAACGCCGGCCTGCAGCCCGCCCCGGCCGCCGAGCCCGCGGTGCAGCCGCAGCCCGAAGTGCCGGTCAAGACCGAGGACAAGACCAACAAGGCAATGCAGGCGCTGTAAGCCTGCGATCCGGATCGCCCGCCAAGCGGCCGGTCCGCGACGACGCAACGCCAAGCCCGCGGCCCCGTGCCGCGGGTTTTTTGTTGCGAGCGATCCGCCTCAGTCGCGCGCCAGCGTCCAGCTGCGCAGCAGGCCGTCCACGCCGGCCTCGATCATGTCGAAGGCCTTCACGAAGTCCTGCGGGCCGCCGTACCAGGGATCGGGGACGTCGACCGCGCGCTGGCCTGGCGCGTACTCCATCAGCAGGCCGATCCGGGCGCGCGCATCGGGCGGGGCCAGGCGCTCGATGGCGCGGACATGCTGGGCGGTCATGCCCAGGATCAGGTCGAAATGGCGGTAGTCGCGCGCCTGGATCAGCCGGGCCCGATGCGGCGGCATGGGCACGCCGCGTCGCTGCAGCTCCTGCAGGGCACGACGGTCGGGGGGATTGCCGACTTCCTCGTCGGTGACCGCCGCGCTGTCGGTGTCCACCTCGATGCCCTGCGCGGCCGCCTTGCGCAGCAGCAGCGCCTGCGCGGTGGGCGAGCGGCAGATGTTGCCGGTGCAGACGAACAGCACCGAGGGGGTGGTCTGTGACATGGCGACGGATCGTGCGAAGCAAGGGCCGATACCCTAACAGCCCGCCCGCGATGCGGGCCTACAGCGGACGATGCAGCTGCACCCGGTCGCGGCCCTCGTGCTTGGCCTGGTATAGCGCCAGGTCGGCGTCGTTGAACAGCCGCAGTGTGTCCTCGCGGGTGCGGACCATGGCGATGGCCACGCCGGCGCTGATGGTGATATGCCAGGGCGCGTCCTGGCCCGGCACGCGCAGCTCGCAGGCGGCCACGGCCTTGCGGATGCATTCGGCCACGTCCAGCGCGTGCTGGGCGTCGGTGGTCGGCAGCACGCAGGCGAACTCCTCGCCGCCGTGCCGGGCGACGGTGGCCTGCGCGCCGGCGCAGTCGCGCATGGCCGCGGCGACCTGGCGCAGGGCCTCGTCGCCGGCGGGGTGGCCGAAGCGGTCGTTGAAGCGCTTGAAGTGGTCCACGTCCAGCAGGATCAGCGCGCGCGGCAGGGGCCCGTCCGGCGAGGGCGAGACCACTTCCAGCAGCCGGCGGCGGTTGTCCAGGCCGGTGAGCTCGTCGCGGTAGGACAGGGTGCGCAGGCGTTCGTTGGCTTCGTGCAGTTCGGCGGTGCGCTCGCGCACGCGCTGTTCCAGCACGCGACGCTGTTCGCGCAGGCGGCGCGTGCGCCAGGCCGCCAGCCCGTAGCCGACCAGCAGCACGGCGAACCCCGCGGCCACCCGCGCGCCCGGCGTCTGCCACCACGCCGCCTGGATATTGATCGGCACTTCCAATGGCGTGCTCGTGTTGCCGGCGTGGTCGCGCGCCTCCACGCGCAGGCGGTAGTGGCCCGGCGGCAGCGCGTTGAAGCTGCGGAAATTCTGTTCGGTCCAGTCGCCCGGCGCGGTGTCGTAGCCGAGTAGCTGGGTGCGGAAGCGCGAGTCGGCCTCGCGGAACCAGGACAGCAGCGCGTAGTCGATGCGCAGCTCGCGCTTGCCCGGCGGCACCTCCAGCGCGGGTCCGGCCACCGGGCGGCCGTCGATCCGCAGGCCGGTCACGCGCAGCGGCTTGGGCTGGGTGTCGTGCAGCTCACGCCTTGGGTCGTAGACGGCCAGCCCACCCAGCGTGCCGGTCCAGAAGCGGTCGTGCCGGTCCAGGAACTGCACGTAATTGCATTCCTGGTGCAGCAGGCCGTCGTGGCGCCCGAAGATGCGGCTCTCGTAACCGCGCGCGGTCGGGGTGAGCAGCTGCACGCCGTTGTTGGTGCACAGGTAGACCCGGCCCTTGCTGTCGACCTGGGCGTTGTAGACGCTGGGGTCGGGTGGTGGCGGCAGCGGCTCGGGCAGCAGCCGGGGCTGGCGCGGGTCGCTGATGTCCACGCGCGCCACGCCGGCGCTGCTGGTGCCCAGCCACAGGATCTGGCGGTGCCCGGCGTCGGGAATCAGGCTCAGACCGATGACGTTGGTGTCGGTCAGGCCCAGGTCCGTGCCCAGCGTGTCCCAGCGTGTACCGTCGAAGCGCGCCAGGCCGTGGTTGGTGGCCGCCCACAGCCACGAACGACCCTGCGCGTCGACCACGTCCAGCACCCGCAGCGCGCGCCAGGGGGCGTTGCTCACCGGCGGCGGGAAGCGCGTCCAGGCGCCGTCGCGCAGCCGGTACAGGCCGGTCTCGCGGGTGGCGAACCACTGCTCGCGCCGGCCCTCGTAGGTGCGCACCAGGGTGTCGTAGAGCAGTTCGCCCTCGGTGTGCTTCCAGGGCGTGGCGATCGGCGCGAAACGCGACTGGCCCGGCGACCTGCGCAGCACCACGCCGCCGCGCAGACTGACCCAGTAGGTGCTGCGTCCGGCCTCGTCATGGGTGGCGATCACCGAGCCGATGTTGGCGTCCGGCGGCACACCCTCGTCCTGGCCGAAGTGGTGCCACTGGCGGCCCTGGTAGAGCGACAGGCCTTCGCCCGAGGAACTCACCCACAGCCGCTCGCCGCCCTGGCCGTCGGGCTCGACCAGGAAGCCGAACACGCCCAGCCCGTCCGAGCCCATCAGCGAGGCGATCACCCAGGGACTGGCGCCGAGCACGGTGCGGGTCACGCCCCAGTCGCTGGCCATCCACAGCACGTCCAGCCCGTCGGGGCTGCGCCAGGCGATCACGTCGCGGATCACGTCCGACCGCAGGCCGTGGCGGCGGTTGAACACCTGCAGGGTGTCCTCGTGCAGGCGCAGCAGGCCGGCGCGGCTGGCCACCCAGATCGCGCGGTTGCCGTCCGGCAGCGCGGTATTGGCCACGTTATAGATCACGTTGCTTGGCAGGCCGTCGTGGTCGTGGCTCCAGTGGCGCAGGCCGTCGGCGCGCATGCGCCACAGGCCGCCGGTGTAGGTGGAGATCCACAGTTCCTCGCGGCCCTGCTGCATGACCGGCATCAGGTCCTCGACCTGGGCCACGTCGAACTGATGACCTTCCCAGCGCCGCCAGGCGACCTGGCCCGGATCGCGGTACCACAGGCCGCGCGCGTTGGTGCCCAGCCACTGCCGGCCGGGCACGCCCAGCTGCCGGGTCTGGGCCATCGACCGCAGCGGGTCGGCCGGCAGCGAGGCATTCCCAGGATCCAGCTCCCAGCGCCCATCGCGCAGGCGCATCAGGCCGTGGTCCCAGGTCAGCGCCCACAGCACCACCTCGCCGCTGGGGTCGGTGGTCTCGGCGAAATGCTTGATCTGGTTCGAGGGCAGGCCGGTGTCGGTGTTGGCCGCCTGCCAGCGCGTGCCGTCATAGACCGCCAGGCCGGTATTGCGGAAGGCCGCCCACACCCGCCCGCCATGGTCGACGAACACATGCGTGGCCGAGTGCCGCAGCGCCGGCTCGTCCACTGCCATCCAGCGGCGCCCGTCGTAGCGGTACACGCCGGCCGGCGTGGCGCCCCAGACGAAGCCATTCCTGTCCACGCAGGTCGAGGACACTCCGGCGTCCGGCAGCCCCTCGTCCTGGCCGAAGTTGGTGAAGGCCGGCGCCTCCAGATCGGTGAGATCGAGCGGACGCACGCTCGCCGCAGCGCCGGCCGCAGCCTGCGTGGCAGGTATGGCGCAGCACAGCAGCATCCACAGGATGGCCCTGGCCTTGGACATGCGACGGTTCTCCCCTTGGCCCGATTATGCAGACTCCCATGCAAGAAAAAGGCCCCGCGCGCGGGCGGGGCCTTCCGGGAACGTGATGCGTTGCAGCATTCAGTGCGCGCTGTGCTCCAGGGCCTTCACCGCATCCAGCGTTTCCTGCACATGCAGCTTGGGGCTGCGGTCGGAGTAGACGTGGGCGACCTTGCCCTGCGGCGTGATCACATACGAGGTGCGGTCGGACCAGCCGGGCTTCTCGGCCAGGGTGGCGTCGTACTGCGCGGCGATCTTGGCGCCCGCGTCGGCCGCCACCGGGAACTTGCCGCCGCAGGTCTCGGTGTTCTTGGAGAAGTCCGCCAGCTGGTCGGTGTTGCCGGCGGTCACGCCGATCACCGTGGCGCCATGCGCCTTGAACTGGTCCACCGCCTCGGAGAACAGGTGCGCCTCCAGGTTGCAGCCGGCGGTGTTGGCGGCGGGGAAGAAATAAACCACCACCGGGCCCTTCTTCAGCGCATCGGCCAGGGTGAAGGTGAAAGGCTTGCCGGCCAGATAGGCCGGCGCGCTGAAGGCGGGCGCCTCAGCGCCGGTCTTCAGCGCGGCCGAGGCGGTCGAGGCCAGGGTGAGCGCGAGGGCCAGGGCGGCGGACTTGAGCAGGGGCTTCATGGGGTGGCTCCGGGGAAAGTGGCGTGGGTCGTTATACGCCACCGGTCCGGCAGCGGGTGTGGCGGGCGGCGCTACGGGCGACGCTGGGCGAACAGCCAGGCCCACAGCGCCGGGTCGGCGTAGGTGACATCCCAGACGTTGTGATTGCCGTGCGGATACTCGGTGTAGCGCACCGGATGGCCGGCGGCCTCGAAGGCGGCCACCAGCCGGTGGTCGTCTTCTGGCAGGACGATATCGTCCTGCGCGCCATGGAACATCCAGATCGGCGTGCCGCCCAGGCGCGTGGCGATGGCGGCATAGGGATCGGCCAGGCCGTCGACTGGGGTGACGCGCAGGCTCGGCCGCTGCGGGCGCGGTGGATGCACCGCGCCGCACACCGGCGCCAGCGCGGCGAAACGCTCCGGCGCCAGCAATGCCACTTCCCAGGTGCCGTAGCCGCCCATCGAGATGCCGGTGGCGTAGACGCGCGCGGGATCGGCCTGGAACTCGGCCAGCGTCGCCGCCTGCGCGGCCAGCGCGACGCGTGCGTTGGTGCCGGTCCATTCCTCCTCGTCCGGCACCTGCGGCAGGACCACCAGCGCGGGGAAGTCGCGCCGGTGCCGCTGCAGATACGGGCCGAGGCCGGCGTCGAGCTGCTTGCGATTGTCGCGGCCGCGCTCGCCCGAGCCATGCAGGAACAACACCAGCGCCGGCGCACCCTGATAGGCGGCCGGCGAGGGGACGAACACCTGGTAGCGATGCGTCGCACCATCGACCTGCACGCTGCGTTCGACGAAGCGTCCGGACACGGTCTCAGGCCTGGAAGCGCAGGCGGCGAGCAGGGAACAAAGCAACAACAGGGAGAACCTTTTCATGAAACGCATGATCCTGCGGACACAGCGCGCATCCTAGGTCCCTGGCTCGGCTTACGCATGGCGTGCTGCAGCAGATCATGCCCACGGACGACAGTAGACCAGTAGCGCCAAGACCGCACAGTGCGTCGCCACCAGCGACCAGAACGCGATCTGATAGCTCCGCTTTCGGTTCTTGTGACGCAGACTGCGTTGCGCGATCAGCGCCCCAGGCCAGCCGCCAAGCAATTCCAGCAGGTGTAGCGTCTGTTCCGGTGTGCGCCATGCGTTGGATCCGGCTGCACGTTTGTCCAGGGCGTACGCGGTCCAGGTCACGCCGCTCATCGCCAGCACGCCGATCACGCCCCAGTCCGGCACGCGATGGGACCAGGCCAGCCACGCAAGAACCAGCCCGTAGGCGACCAGCATGCACCAGCCCGGCCAGCCTCCATGCCAGGCCTGAGGCGCTTTAGCTGCCGCGCGTTGCCTGGCCGATGCGCTCGGGGGGACGACGCGGCGAACCCGCTTCGCTGCAGGTTGCCCATCGCGGCCCTGGCCCTGCGTATAGCGCAGCCATTCGCCTACTTCCGGCCTGCGCCCCTGCTGCTGGTAGTCGCGGATGTGGAAGAACAGCTTCGGCCCGTCCACTGGCTGGATGAAGCCGTAGCCGCGCGCGTCGTGCCACTCGGTCACCTTGCCCAGCCGCTCGCCGTCGCGCATCCGCCCGCTCCTTCAGAGCAGCACCAGGGTGGCCAGGCCGAGGAAGCTCATGAAGCCCATCACGTCGGTGAGGGTGGTCAGGATCACGCTGCCGGCCAGCGCGGGGTCGAAGCCCATGCGCTTGAGCGCCAGCGGCACGGCCACGCCGCCGGCCGCGGCGGTCAGCAGGTTGAGCGTCAGCGCGGTGCCGATCACCAGCGACAGGCCGGGCTGGCGGAACCACACCAGCACGATCAGCCCCAGCAGCGTGCCCAGCCCCAGCCCGTTGATCAGTGCCACGCCCAGCTCCTTGCGCAGCAGCACGTAGACGTTGGAGGCGCCGATCTGTCCCAGCGCCAGGCCGCGCACCATCAGCGCCAGCACCTGGGTGCCGGCGTTGCCGCCCATGCCGGCCACGATCGGCATCAGCGCGGCCAGCGCGACGATCTTGGCGATGGTGCCTTCGAACTGGCTGACCACCGAGGAGGCGATGAAGGCCGTGCCCAGGTTGATGCCCAGCCACAGCATGCGCCGACGGAAGGCGCGCCGGATCGGCGAGAACAAGTCCTCGTCCTCGTCCAGGCCGGCCGCGCTCATGGCCTGGTGCTCGGCCTGGTCGCGGATGATGTCGACCACGTCGTCGATGGTGATGCGGCCCATCAGGATGTTGTTGTCGTCCACCACCGGCGCCGAGACCCAGTCGTGGTCGGAGAACTTGCGCGCGACTTCCTCCGAGCGCTCCTCCACGTCGATGGCCGGCTGCTCGTCGTCGATCAGGCGGTTGATCGGCGTGGACGGCTCGTGGGTGACCAGCGCGGCCAGCGGCACGCGGCCCAGGTACTGGTGCTTCTTGCTGACCACGAACAGGTAGTCGGTGTGGTCGGGCAGTTCGCCGCGCAGGCGCAGATAGCGCAGCACCACCTCGATGTTGACGTCGGCCCGCACCGTGACCACGTCGGGATTCATCAGGCGGCCGGCGCTGTCCTCGGGGTAGGACAGCACCTGCTCCAGGCGCTCGCGGTTCTCGCGGTCCATCGACTTGAGGACCTCGTCGATGACCGTGTCGGGCAGGTCCTCGACCAGATCGGCCAGGTCGTCGATGTCCAGGTCCTCGACCGCCGCGACGATCTCGTCGGGGTCCATCTCGGCCAGCAGGCTTTCGCGCACTTCCTCGCCGACGTGGACCAGCACCTCGCCATCGTCCTCCGGATCGACCAGGCCCCAGACCACCTCGCGCTTGCCGGGCGGCAGCGACTCGAGCAGGTTGCCGATCTCGGCCGGCGAGAGCGTGTTGACCAGGCGCCGCACTGGCCCCAGACGACCGCTGTCCAGCGCGTCGGAAAGCAGGCGCAGCTGGCGTGCGGTCTTGTCGTGGCGGACGGCTTCTGCCATGCGCATGGCCCCTGTGCGGTCGGTGGAAGCACCGCCTCGCCGATGGACGATGCGCTGCAGGTCAGGTGTTCATCGCGGCATTATCGCTTTTAAGCCAGGAGTGCGTGAAGAGCAGTGAGGAGTGAATGGCACACGCGCTTCCGCTGACGCCTCACTCTTCCTTGCTCGCTCCTGCCTTCGCCAGCCAGCGCTCGATGCCGCTGCGGTCGCGCGCCTTGAGCAGGGCGGGGGCGGCCTTGAGCAGGGCGCCGCGGTCGTGGCCGCGGATGGTGCGGCGCAGTTCGAGCATGTGCGAGGGATGCAGGCTGAAGTGTTCCAGCCCCAGGGCCAGCAGGATCGGCGCCATCGCCGGGTCGCCGGCGATCTCGCCGCACACCGCGACCTGCTTGCCGTGGCGGCGGCCGGCGCGCAGCACGCCGTCGAGCAGATGCAGCAGCGCCGGGCGCAGCGGCGAGTACAGCTCGCCCAGGGCATCGTTGTTGCGGTCGGCCGCCAGCAGGTACTGCACCAGGTCGTTGGTGCCGATGGAGAGGAAATCGACCAGGTCGATGAAGTGTTCCACGCAGATCGCCGCCGACGGCACCTCGATCATCGCGCCGATCTGCACCTGCGCCGCGATTTCGTGGCCTTCCTTGACCAGCTGCCGGGCCAGGCGCTTGAGGCGCTTGCGCACGTCGAGCAGTTCCTCGCGGATGGCCACCATCGGCACCAGCACGCGCACCGGGCCGTAGCCCGAGGCGCGCAGGATGGCGCGCAGCTGGGTATCGAACACCTCGCCGTGCGCGCGCGAGAGGCGCACGCCGCGCAGGCCCAGCGCCGGGTTGGCCTCGCCGCGCAGGGCCAGGCCGGTGCGGTCGGCCTTGTCCGCGCCCAGGTCCAGGGTGCGGATGGTCACCGGCCGCCCGCTCATGCCCAGCACCACGTCGCGATAGGTGTGGAACTGTTCTTCCTCGCTGGGCAGCTCGGCACGCTGCAGGAACAGGAACTCGGTGCGGTACAGCCCGATCCCGGCCGCGCCCAGCGCATGGGCCTGGGCCACGTCCTCGCGCGATTCGGCGTTGGCGTGCAGCGCGATGTCCACGCCGTCGCGCGTACGGGTGGGCTTGCTGCGCAGGCGGCCTAGCTCGCGCTGTTCGCGCTTGAGAACCTTCAGGCGCTGGCGGAACTCGCGCAGGTCCGCGGCGGAGGGTTCCACCACCACCTCGCCGGTCTCGCCATCGACGATCAGCGCATCGCCGTCGTTGATCTTGGCCAGCGCCGCGCTGCAGCCCACCACCAGCGGCATGTGCAGGCTGCGCGCCAGGATGGCGCTGTGCGAGAGCGGGCTGCCGGTGGAGGTGACCACCGCCACCACGCCCTGGGCCTGCAGCTGCGCCAGTTCGGAAGGGGCGACCGTATCGCTGACCAGGATCTCGCCGGCCAGGCCTTCCGGATCGATGGCGCGGCTGTGCAGATGGGCATGGATGCGCCCGATCACATGGTCCAGATCGTCCATGCGGCTTTTCAGGTAGGCGTCGTCCATGTCGCGGAACACGGCCGCCAGGCGGTCGCGCTGCAGGCGCAGGGCGTAGTCGGCGCCGTAGCGGCCCTTGCGGATCAGGTCGTCCAGGCCCTGCAGCAGCTCCGGGTCGTCCAGCAGCAGGGCGTGCAGGTCGAGGAATTCGCCGACCTCGCGCGCCAGCGCGCCGTGCAGGCGCGTGCGCAGCTCGCGCATTTCCGCCCGCGCCGCGTCGATGGCGCCGTGCAGGCGGCCCAGCTCCTCATCGACCTCGCGCGCGCGGATGCGCTGCTCGGCCACGTCCAGCGCGTGCGGCAGGCGCACGCGCGCGCGACCCAGGGCACTGCCGCGCGAAGCCCCGTGGCCCGGCAGCAGTTTCCTCATCAGGCGTCCTCGTCGAAGCGCCGTTCGAACAGATCGACGATGGCCTGCATGCACGCGGCCTCGTCCTCGCCGTCGGTGCGCACGGTGACCTGGGTGCCCTTGCCGGCGGCCAGCAGCATCACGCCCATGATGCTCTTGGCGTTGACCTGGCGCCCCTTGGCGGCCAGGGTCACGTGGCTGCGGAAGGGCGAGACCACCTGGACCAGCTTGGCGGTGGCGCGCGCATGCAGCCCTAAGGCGTTGGAGACGGTGAGTTCGCGCTCAAGCATCGTCGAGGATGGCTCCATTTCGTGAGCCGGCCGCCGCGGTGGCCGGGAGTTCGTCCAGTCCCTGTTCGGGGTAGTTCATCACCCGCAGCAGCATCGGCAGGCTCAGCGCCGAGACGCGCCGTACCGGCGTGCCCAGGCGCGCCACGCGGGCGGCCAGGTTGCTGGGCGAGCCGCCGTAGACGTCGGTCAGCACCAGCACGCCTTCGCCGCCGTCCACGCGCCGCAGCGCGGCCGAGGCCTGCGGCAGCAGCGCGTCCAGGTCCGCGTCGAACGGCACCTCAAAGGCCTCGGCCTTCAACGGCAGGTTGCGCAGCATGCCGCCGGCCACCGCCAGGAGCGAGGGGCCGATGCCAGGATGGGTGATGAGCAGGACGCCACAGGTCATGGTGACAACATTAACAGGCTGATGCCGCGCGCATCGACCTGGGATCACGGTTTTCTCCGTCCCGCGATGCGCCGCAGCACGCGTTGGCGCACGCTTAGCGCGTCAGTCCAGTTCGCGATGGAAGGTGGCGACCTGGTCCCAGCCCTGGGTGCGGGCGTGTTCGGCCAGTCGCTCGGTGAGGAAGACCGAGCGGTGCTTGCCGCCGGTGCAGCCGAAGGCCACGGTCACGTAGCTGCGGGTCTCACCGCGCAGGCGCGGCAGCCAGGTGTCCAGGAATTCGCTGACCTGCTGCACATAGCGCTGCACGTCGTCCTGCGCCTCGAGGTATTCGCGCACCGGGGCGTCGCGGCCGGTCAGCGGGCGCAGCTCGGGCTGCCAGTGCGGGTTGGGCAGCACGCGCGCGTCGAACACGAAGTCCGCATCGGCCGGCACGCCGCGGCGGTAGGCGAAGGATTCGAACAGCAGCGAGGGCGCGTCGCGGCTGTCGAAGGCGAACTCGCCGACCACGCGGCGGCGCAGCTGGTGCACGTTGAGCTGGCTGGTGTCGATCACCAGGTCCGCCTCGAGCCGCAGCGGCTGGGTGACCTGGCGCTCGCGCGCGATCGCCTCGGGCAGCGATAGGCCGGTATGGCTCAGCGGGTGGCGTCGGCGCGTGTCCGAGTAGCGGCGCAGCAGCACCGCGTCCTCCGAGTCGAAGAACACCAGCTTGGCGTCCAGCCCCAGCCGTCCCACCGCCGCGCGCCACAGCGAGAGCCTGGACAGGTCGCTGTGGCGGTTGCGTACGTCGATGCCCACGGCGACCTTCTGCGGCAGCACATCCTCGCGCATCAGGCTGCGGATGAAGTCCGGCAGCAGCTCGATGGGCAGGTTGTCCACGCAGTAGTAGTCCAGATCCTCCAGCGTCTTGAGCGCCACCGACTTGCCCGAGCCGGACAGGCCGCTGACGATCAGCACGAACGGCGCCTGCGCCGGTTCGGCGGGCTTGGCGCCCTCGTCGGTCGGGGCCTGACTCATGGCGTGCTGCGCTCCAGCAGGTTGCTGTGGCGGGCGATGAACATCGCCGCCGGGTCGATGCCCTTGGTGCGCAGGATGTGCAGGCGCGTGGCCGCCTCGGTCAGCACCGCCAGGTTGCGGCCGGGCATCACCGGCAGGGTGATCAGCGGCACGTCCAGGTCCAGCACGTGGCGCGCGCCCGAGTCGCCGGTGAGGCGGTCGTAGCCGTGCACGCCGGGCTCGGTCATCGGCCGGGTCAGGTGCACGATCAGGCGCAGGTACTTGTTCTTCTTCACCGAGGTGTCGCCGAACATGTCGCGCACGTTGAGCACGCCCAGCCCGCGTACCTCCAGCAGGTCCTGCAGCAGTTCCGGACAGGTGCCGTCGAGCACGTCCGGCGCGATCTGGGTGAACTCGGGCGCGTCGTCGGCCACCAGGCGATGGCCGCGGGTCAGCAGTTCCAGCGCCAGCTCGCTCTTGCCCGAGCCGGCCTCGCCGGTGATCAGCACGCCGATGGAATAGATCTCCATGAACACGCCGTGCAGCGTCACCCGCGGCGCCAGCGTGCGCGCCATGTGGTAGGACAGGAAGTTGAGCAGCTCATGGCCGCGGCGCGGCGAGACCCACAGCGGGGTCTCGGTCTCCTCGGCGGTGGCGCGCAGGTCCTCGGGGCAGGACTGGTTCTTGCTGATCACCAGCGCCAGCGGCCGGTCGGCCATCATCTTCTCGATGGTCTCCCAGCGCTGGCGCGAATCCAGCCCGTCCAGCCAGGCCAGCTCCTCGGTGCCCAGGATCTGCACCTTGTTAGGATAGATCGCATTGAGGTAGCCGGCCAGCGAGGGCCGGCGCTTGACCTTGCCGGCGGTGTCGATCTGGCGCTTGCCGCCGGCCCGCCCGGCGATCCAGCGCAGGCCCAGCTTGTCCTTCATCTGCTCGAACAGCTCGCTGGCGGTGATGCTGGAATTCATGGCGTCGGGGAAAGCGGCATCGAAGCCCGATGATACGACGTGCCGGTGACACATCCACGCGCGCTGCCGCCCGGCGCGGCGCCATAACGCAGACGGCGGCCGAAGGGCCGCCGTCTGGTGAGGACGCATCGTGGCCGGGACAGGCTCAGTCGGCGTTCTCGCCGCGGCCGCGCTGGCGGTCGATCTGCTTGCGCTTGTGCTTGAGCACCAGCCGGTCCAGCTTGTCGGCCAGGATGTCGATCGCGGCGTACATGGTCTCCGCGCCGGCATCGGCGTGGAGGGTACGGCCGGAGAAGTTGATCGTGGCTTCGGCCACGTAGTCGGGCTTGGAGAACCCCAGTTGCGTGCGGCATTCGAGCGGCTGGTCGAAATGTCGTTCAAGGCGCTTGAGTTTCGTCTCGACGTAGTCACGCAGTGCCGGGGTGACTTCCATCGACTGGCCGTAGGTCTCGATTCGCATCGCATTGTCTCCTGCAGTGGTTGTTGCGTCGGTTGTTGGGACAAACCGGGCGGGCGTGGGGTTCCTTGCTGCTCCTGTGGTTGGCGGGGTTGGGTTCAAGTTCGCACCGGTCGGCCCGGTGTTCAAGCTGGCAGGTGGCAGGTGAACCTGCCGCCAATCTCAAGGATCAGCCCATCCGCACGCGCTCGTGCGAGGACAGGATGTCCATGGCCTCACGATACTTGGCCACCGTGCGCCTGGCCACCGGCACGCCTGACGATTTCAACAGGTCGGCCAGCTTGGCGTCGGACAGCGGCTTGCGCGGGTTTTCGGACTCGATCAGCTTGCGGATCATCGACTGGATGGCGGTGCTGGAGGCTTCCCCGCCGCCCTCGGTGCTCACCCCCGAGGCGAAGAACGCGCGCAGGGGCAGGGTGCCGCGCGGGGTGCGCACGTACTTGCGGGCGATGGCGCGCGAGACGGTGGACTCGTGCAGGCCGACCTCGCCGGCGACCTCGCGCAGGGTCAGTGGGCGCAGGGCGGCCTCGCCGAATTCCAGGAAGCCGGCCTGCTGGTGGATCAGGCAGCGGGTGACCTTGAGCAGGGTGTCGCCGCGGGCCTCCAGGCTCTTGAGCAGCCAGCGCGCCTCCTGCAGGTGGCCGCGCAGGTAGCCGGCATCCGACTCGCTGCACTGGCGGATCATCGACTCGTAGCCGCGGTGGATGGACACCCGCGGAAGATGCTGGCTGGCCAGGGCCGCGCGCCAGATGCCCTTCTGGCGCCAGACCACGCAGTCGGGCACCACATAGGTGTCCTGGCTGAGTTCGCCGATCTGCACGCCCGGCTTGGGATCCAGCGAGCGCAGCAGCGCCACGGCGTCCTCGACCTCGGCCTGGGGGCGCTTGAGCTCGCTGGCCAGGCCGGCCACGCCGCTGCGCGGCAGCTTCTCCAGCAGGGCGCCCTGGGCGATGGTCAGCGCCAGCGCACGGCCGGGCGTGTCGGCCGACAGCACGTCCAGCTGGAGGCACAGGCACTCGCCCAGCGAGCGCGCGCCGACCCCGACCGGATCGAAGCGCTGCAGCTGGCACAGCACCGCCTGGATCTCGTCCTCGCCGGCCACGACCTCCGGCCGCAGGGTCTGGGCGATCTCGGCCAGCTCGGTGCGCAGATAGCCGTCGTCATCGATGGCGTCGATCACCGCCGCGCCGATGCGCCGGTCGCGCAGGGACAGCTGCGACAGATGCAGCTGCCACAGCAGATGGTCCTGCAGGCTGTCGGTCTGGGCCACGCGCTCTGCCGCGCTGCCGAGGTTGTCGTCGTCGTCGAACGAGCCGCCGGACCCGCCGCCGCCCTCGTTGCTCCAGGGATTCTCGTCGGCCTGCCAGTCCTCGCGCTCGGGCTGGCGCTCTTCGGGCGGCTCGTCGGCGGGGGCGTGGTCGGCGTGGTCGACGCCGCCGGCCTGGGCATCGGGGCCGTCCTCGGCCCAGTCCAGCAGGGGGTTGGTCTCCACCGCCTCGGTGATCTCGGCCTCCAGTTCGGCCGCGGACATCTGCAACAGACGGATCGCCTGACGCAGCTGCGGCGTCATGACCAGTTGCTGGCCCAGCGATGTCTGGAGGCGTGGCTTCATTCGCGAACCGTCAGGATAGCGGACCGAACGCCTACCGCGTTCGCCACGCGCGCCTCACAGCCGGAAGGTCTCTCCCAGGTAGACGCGACGGACGTCCGCGTTGGCCAGCAGTTCGTCCGGAGCCCCCTGCGCCAGCACGCTGCCTTCGGCGAGGATATACGCCCGGTCGCAGATTCCCAAGGTTTCGCGGACGTTGTGGTCGGTGATCAGCACGCCGATGCCGCGGTCCTTGAGGTGGGTGATGATGCGCTGGATCTCGCCGACCGAGATCGGGTCCACGCCGGCGAAGGGCTCGTCCAGCAGCATCAGACGCGGCTTGGCGGCCAGGGCGCGGGCGATTTCCACGCGGCGGCGCTCGCCGCCGGACAGGCTGGCGCCAAACTGGTCGGCGACATGGCTGATCTGCAGCTCTTCCAGCAGCGAGGCCAGCTCGCGCTCGGCGCCGTCGCTGTCCAGGTCCTCGCGCAGCTCCAGCACCAGGCGGATGTTGTCGGCCACGGTCAGCTTGCGGAACACGGAGGGTTCCTGCGGCAGATAGCCCACGCCGAGCTTGGCGCGGCGGTACATCGGCTCGCTGGTGATGTCCTGGCCGTCCAGCACGATGTTGCCGGCGTCGGCCGAGACCAGTCCCACGATCATGTAGAAGCAGGTCGTCTTGCCGGCGCCGTTGGGGCCGAGCAGGCCGACCACCTCGCCCTGGTCGAGGGTCAGGCCGAATTCGCGCACCACCTCGCGCTGCTTGTAGCGCTTGCGCAGTCCCTGGGCCGACAGCATTACTTGGTCCCCGGCTTGGCGGGAGCGGGCGCGGCGCCCGCGGCGGGGGCCTTGTTCTTGGGCTGGATCACGGTGCGCACGCGGTTGCCGTCGCCGCCGCTCTGCATGTTGCCGGTCACGGTGTTGTAGACCATCTTCTCGCCCGCGTTGGTGCCGCGGGGGGAGGTGATCTTGTAGTTGCCGGTCAGGGTGATGATGTTGTTGGTGATGTCGTAGTCGATCCGGTCGGCGGTGGCATCGATGGGCGTGCCGTCATCGTTGATCTGGTGCAGCGTGGGCTGCTTGGTCTTGGTGCCGGTGAACACGCCGCGCGAGACTTCGCCGGCCTTGCGGTAGATCAGGCCCTTGTCGGCATGCACTTCCAGGGTGCCCTGCACGATGACCACGTTGCCGGTCAGCGTGCTGACGCCATCGTCGGCGAAGCTGATGTCGTTGGTGTCCGAGTCGATGGTCATCGGCTGGTCGCGGTCGGATTTCTTGGCCAGTGCGCCTCCCGCCACCACCAGCAGGCAGGCGGCCGCCAGCGCGGCCAGGCCAGTCTTATTGCGCGGATTTGGGCACATAGCGTGTTTTCACCTTGGACTTGAACTGGAATTGTTGGGTCTGTGAGTTGATGACGAAACCGGTGCCCTGCATGATCGCGCCGGGCTGGGTGAGCGTGGCCGGCTGGTCGGTGCTGGCGATGTGCTGATCGGGGAACACATCGAGCCGGCTGGTGGTGAATGTCGAGCGGGTCGCCGCCTCGGGCGGGCTGTTGCCGATCACATCCCCGGTCAGCACGGCCTTCTCGCCCTTGGCCGCCACCCAGGCGCTCTTGCTGCGCAGCTCCCAGTGGTGCCCGTCCTTGTCGGGCATCAGGAACAGCGGGGTGGTGATGCTGAAGGTCTCATCGCTGGCGGTGCGGTGCATTTCCGGGGCGCGCAAGGTCACGCCCTCGGTCCCGTCCTTGTTGAGGGTGACCATCTCGAAGTCGTGCATGATGTAGTCCGACTGCGCGGCCGGGCCACTGGTGTGCGGCTTCTTGCGATTGTTCCAGGCCGACCAGCCGAACAGCAGCAGCGCCACCAGCAGCGCCAGTCCCAGGCCCATGCGCCAGTTCATGCGGCGCCCTCCTGCAGCAGCCGCTCGACATGCCCTTGCGCGGCCAGCACCAGGTCGCAGGCCTGGCGCGCGGCGCCATGGCCGCCGCCGGCTGGGGTCGTCCAGTGCGCCAGCGGCGCCACCCAGGGATGGGCGTTGGCCGGCGCGACCGCCAGCCCAACCCGGCGCAGCGTGGTCAGGTCGGCCAGGTCGTCGCCCATGAACAGGACCTGCTCCAGGGCCAGGCCGCGCTCGGCGCACAGCCGCTCGACCAGGCCCAGCTTGTCCTTGACGCCCTGGTGCACGCCGATGCCCAGTTCGCGCGCGCGGTGCTCGACCACCTGGCCGCTGCGCGCGGTGACCAGCATCACCTCGATGCCATGCCGGCGCAGCAGCACCAGGCCCAGCCCGTCCTGCACGTGGAAAGTCTTGCCTTCACGGCCCTCGGCATCCAGGAACAGCCCGCCGTCGGTCAGTGTGCCGTCGACGTCGAAGCAGGCCAGGCGCACGCGCGCGGCGCGTTGCAGCAGGGCGTCGGTGACGTCGGGCAGGTGGGCATGGGCGGTCAAAACGGGGCGGTCCTTCATGAATAGGCGCAGGTGGCGTGGTTCTTACACCACGCGTGCACGCAACAGGTCGTGAACATTGAGCGCGCCGATCACGCGCTGCTCGGCGTCGACCACGATCAGGCCGCTGCCGATGTTGCGGGTTTCCAGCAGGCGCGCGGCCTCGGTGGCCAGCGCCTGCGGCCCGATGGTGACCGGGTGACGGGTCATCAGGCTGGCGATGGGCGTGGTGTGGATGTCCAGCCCGGCATTGTCCAGGGCGCGGCGCAGGTCTCCGTCTGTGAAGATGCCGCGCAGCACGCGCTGGTCGTCCACCACGGCGGTCATGCCCAGCCGCTTGCGGCTCATCTCCACCAGCGCCTGGGCCAGGGTGGCGTCCTGGGACACGGTCGGCACGTCCTCGCCGGTGTGCATGACATCGCTGATGTGCACCAACAGGCGCCGGCCCAGGCTGCCGGCCGGATGCGAGCGGGCGAAGTCCTCCGAGGTGAAACCGCGCGCCTCCAGCAGGGCCACGGCCAGCGCGTCGCCCATGGCCAGGGTGGCGGTGGTGCTGGAGGTCGGCGCCAGGTGCAGCGGGCAGGCCTCGGCCGGGACGCTGACATCCAGGTGCAGGTCGGCCTGGCGGGCCAGGGTCGAGGCCGGGCGCCCGGTCATGGCGATCACCAGGTTGCCCTGGCGGCGCAGGACCGGCAGCAGCATCAGGATCTCGTCGGACTCGCCGGAGTAGGAAATGGCCAGCACGATGTCCGCGTCGGTGATCATCCCCAGGTCGCCGTGACCGGCCTCGCTGGGGTGGACGAAGAAGGCCGGCGTGCCGGTGGAGGCCAGGGTCGCGGCGATCTTGCGCGCGATATGCCCCGACTTGCCCATGCCCATGGCCACCACTCGCCCGGCGCCGGCCAGCACCATCCGGCAGGCGGCCGAGAACGGGCCGTCGATGCGCTGGGCCAGCGCGGTCAGCGCGTCGGCCTCGATCTGCACCGCGCGACGGCCACTGGCGGCCAGGGCGGCATCGTCGACGGGAACGCTGTGCTGCGCGGTGGAAGGCATCGGTGGCGATGGCCTGGGCTTAGAATGGTCGGCCATTTTAGGAGGAAAGGCCGTTGGACGCCGAAACCATCCGTGAACTCATCCAGACGGGCCTGCCCGGCGCCCAGGCGCGCGTGCAGGGCGATGACGGCGTGCATTTCGAGGCCACCGTGGTCTGCGAGGCGTTCAAGGGCAAGCTGCCGCTGGCGCGCCACCGCATGGTCTACGCCACCCTGGGTGACCTGATGGGCGGCGCGATCCACGCCCTGCAACTCAAGACCGTCACCCCCGACGAAGCCGCCTAAGCGCGGTCGCGTTCCCTTTCGGACATCCCCAAGCTCCATGCAGAAGATCATCGTCACCGGTGGCGCGCCGCTCAACGGCGAAGTCACCATCTCCGGCGCCAAGAACGCCGTGCTGCCCATCCTGTGCGCCACGCTGCTGGCCGACGCGCCGGTGGAGATCACCAACGTCCCCAACCTGCACGATGTGGCCACCACGGTGAAGCTGCTGGGCGGCATCGGCGCCGGGGTCGAGATCGACGAGGGCGGCGACGGCGCGGGGCGCCGCATCACCATCGACCCGAGCACCGTGGACCGCTTCGTGGCTCCTTACGAGCTGGTGCGCACCATGCGCGCCTCGATCCTGGTGCTGGGCCCGCTGGTGGCGCGCCACGGCGCGGCGGTGGTGTCGCTGCCGGGCGGCTGCGCCATCGGCTCGCGTCCGGTCGATCAGCACATCAAGGGCCTGCAGGCGCTCGGCGCGCATATCACCGTCGAGAACGGCTACATCAAGGCGCGCGCGGCGCGGCTGAAGGGCACGCGCTTCGTGTTCGACATGGTCACCGTCACCGGCACCGAGAACGTGATGGCCGCCGCCACGCTGGCCGAAGGCACCACGGTGCTGGAGAACGCGGCGATGGAGCCGGAGGTCACCGACCTGGCCGACTGCCTCAACGCGCTGGGCGCGCGGATCGAAGGCGCGGGCACCTCGCGCATCGTCATCCATGGCGTCGAGCGCCTCGGCGGCGGTCGCCACGCCGTGGTGCCGGACCGCATCGAGACCGGCACCTTCCTGGTGGCCGCGGCGATGACCGGCGGCAGGATCACCGCGCGCAGCGCGCGTCCGGACACGCTGGAGGCGGTGCTGGACAAGCTCACCGAGGCCGGGGCGCACATCGAGACCACGGCCGACACGATCACCCTGGACATGCAGGGCAAGCGGCCCAGGGCGGTCGATCTGACCACCGCGCCGTACCCGGCGTTCCCGACCGACATGCAGGCCCAGTTCATGGCGCTCAACTGCGTGGCCGAGGGCGTGGGCGTGATCAACGAGACGATCTTCGAAAACCGCTTCATGCACGTCAACGAGCTGCTGCGCCTGGGCGCGGACATCCGCGTGGAAGGCCACACCGCCATCGTGCGCGGCGCCGCCCAGCTGTCCGGCGCCCCGGTCATGGCCACCGACCTGCGCGCCTCGGCCTCGCTGATCCTGGCCGGCCTGGTGGCCAGCGGCGAGACCACGATCGACCGTATCTACCACCTGGATCGCGGCTACGAGAACATCGAAGGCAAGCTCGGCGCGCTGGGCGCCACCATCAGGCGCGCGTCATGACGATGATCAAGCGCCGCACCGGAACGCCGGTGTTCTCGCGTCGGCGCCGTGCGCTGCTGACGCTGGTGGGGATCGCGCTGCTGGCGGTGGCGTGGATGGCCTGGATCGGCGCGGCCGGTCTGAGCGGCATCTCCAGCAAGGACATGGACTGGGACGGCAACGGCCAGGTCACCGGCCAGGAGATCGCCCAGTCCTATTACGCGGTCGTCGCGGAGAAGACCACCGAAGGCAATCGCACCTGCACCACCTACAAGTGGCGCAGCAGCGGCACGCAGATCCGCGTCGAATGCCGCACCGAGCTGCATCCGGCGCAAGCGGGCGAGGCGAAGAAGTAGGCGGCATGCGCGGCATCGCGCAGATGTCGCCGGCTTTAGTCGTTCCAAAAAAATGCGGGCGCCGCCACAAGGGCGGCTCCCACTTGTAGAGCGGAGCTTGCTCCGCTGCCTTTCGGCCGGATCGTCGGGAAGCCCTAGCGGAGCAAGCTCCGCTCTACAAGGAGGCCGCGCTCGATCTGAGAGACAGCTGCTCCCACGGGTTCGCTAGGAACTCCCGCTTCGGATCAGTTGAACGAGGTCAAGGTCAGGTCGTAGGAGTCCTGACCGTTCTCCCGCTGCAGCATGCGCGCCGGCACCGGCATGTCCGGCACCACCCACACGATCATCTGCTTCTTGCCCTCGGTCTGGCTGACCTTGGTCGCGGTGACCTGCTTGCCTGCGATGGTGATGGTGTCCTTGCCGGTGACCTGATAGCTCATCGGCGTGGCCTTGCCGTTCTCCAGCATGCGGTAGTTGAGCGTCTGCTTGCCGGCGTGCACGTCGCGCACGATGGCCAGGTTCACCAGCAGTGCGTCCATGTCGCCGGGCTCCAGCGCGACCGGGCCGCGGCGGTTGTCCTTGATGTCGCCGCTCCAGGTGGCCTGCTTGCTGGCCCAGTCGTAGGCGGTCTTCACCTGCTTGCTCTTGACCAGCACCAGCGAGGCATCGCTGGAGGACAGCGGACGGAACTGGCCGTCCTTCTCCTCGAAGGTGGTGGACTGGGTCAGGTTGACCAGCTGGTTGCGCACGTTCAGGTCGTACTTCCACTTGCCGGCGCCCTGGGCGGCCAGGGTCATCTGGCCGTTGCCCTGCATGCCCATGGCACTGGCCTGGTAGGTGGCGTTGAACGGCTGCAGGGCCAGGGCCGGCGCCGCGGCCAGGGCGAGCACGGCGATGGCGGCCAGCGCCTTGAGCGGGCGGATCGGGTTGGATGTCATGTCATTGCACTCCCTGGTAATCGATGAGGCGCAGGTCGATGGCGTCCTCGCCATCGTCGCGTTGCAGCATGCGCACGGGGGTGGGCACGCCGGAGGCGACCCAGAAGATCTGTTCGCGGTCGCCGCCGTTGGTGCGGGCCACGCGCATGGCGTCGTAGCTGAGTTCGCCGACCTGCACGATCTCGGTCTGCGGGGCGACCGCGTACTGGTACTGGCGCGCGCGGCCATTGTCGACCACGCGGTAGTCCAGCGCCGCGCCCGGCTTGGCGTCGCGCATGATCGCCAGGTCCAGCAGCAGCGAGCTCATGTCGCCGGCCTTCAGCGGCACCGGCGCGCGCCGATCCTTGTCGACCTTGCCTTCCCACTGCGCGGTATTGCTGCGCCAGTCGTAGCTGCCGGTCTGCTGCTTGTCGCCGAACACGGCCTTGCGCACCGTGCTCTGGCTCAGCGGCCGCAGCAGGATGCCGGCACCGGTGTCGGTGACGTCGAACACCGTGCTCTGCTGGATGTTCAGGCGCAGCAGGCTGGCCACGCCGCGCTCGCCGCGGATCTCCAGATCCAGCCGCCACTGGTTTCCCTCGCGGTGTACCACCTGCAGGGTGGCATCGCCGGCGCGCTTGCCCTTGTACCAGGCCTCGTAGGTGGCGGTGAACGGCGCCAGCGTCCAGGGCTGGGGGGCGTCCGGCGCGGCGCTGTCGGCAGCCGCTGGCGCGGCGGGCGGTGTTGCGTTGGGCGTCGCCGGCGCCTGCTGGGCCTGGGTTGCGGGCACGGCACAGGCGAGCAGCAGGATGCCGGTCAGCAGGATGGTCTTCACGGGGTCGCTTCGGGGTCGGGCATGCGCCGTTCGAGGGAATCTAGTGTCAGCGGCGTAAATCGCGGCTGACCATCGACGTGGGTCGTGCCATCACGTTCAGACAGGCGCCCGGCCACCGCCAGGCGCAGCACCGCGGGCAGCAGGCGGTGTTCGAGTTCCAGCACGCGCGAGGCGAGGCTCTCGGGCGTGTCGCCGGCCTCGACGGGCAGGCGCGCCTGGGCGATCAGGCTGCCGGCATCCAGCTCGGGAATGACGAAATGCACGCTGCAGCCATGTTCGGCATCGCCGGCGGCCAGCGCCGCGGCATGGGTGTGCAGGCCGCGGTGGCGCGGCAGCAGGGAGGGGTGGATGTTGAGCATGCGCCCGGCGAAGCGCGCGATCAGCGCCTCGCCCAGGATGCGCATATAGCCTGCGCACACGATCCAGTCGGCGCCGGAGGCGGCCAGGGCGTCGCCCAGCGCCTGCTCGTAGGCCTGACGGCTCTCGAAACTGGACGGCCTGGCCGACCAGCGCAGCTCCGCCGGCACGCGCATCAGCGCGCCGGCCTGCGGGCGGTCGGAGAAGACGCCGACCAGGCGCGCGTCCAGCCGACCTTGCGCGATCGCGTCGAGGATCGCCTGCAGGTTGCTGCCGCGCCCAGAGGCCAGCACCGCGATGCGGGGCAGGGTCATGCGCGGCGCCCGGAGCGAGGGCAGGGCAAGCGCCGGGCCGTCAGCCGATCCGCACGCGCTCGCCGGCGCCGGCGGCCACCACCTGGCCGATGCGCCAGTGGCCGATGCCGGCCTGGTCCAGGCTGGTCTCCAGCGCCGCGGCGCTGGCCGGATCGGCGATCAGCACGAAGCCGATGCCGCAGTTGAAGGTGCGCCACATCTCCGCGTCGGCCACCGCGCCGGCCTGCTGCAGCCACTGGAACAGCGGCGGCAGCGGCCAGGCGCTCGCGTCGATGTCCAGGCCCAGGCCGTCGGGCACGACGCGGATGATGTTCTCGGTCAGGCCGCCGCCGGTGATGTGGGCCATGGCGTGGATGGGCTTGCCCGCGCCCGCGCCATGGCTGCGCAGCAGCGCCAGCACCGGCTTGACGTACAGGGTGGTCGGCGCCATCAGCGCATCGATCAGCGGCACGCCGCCGATATCCAGCTCGGCCGGGCGACCGGCGCGGTCGTAGATGCGGCGGATCAGCGAATAGCCGTTGGAGTGCGCGCCCGAGGACGCCAGGCCGATCAGCACGTCGCCTTCGCCCACGGCGCTGCCGTCGAGCATCTCGGCCTTCTCGACCGCGCCGACGGTGAAACCGGCCAGGTCGTATTCGCCCGGGGCGTACATGTCGGGCATCTCCGCGGTCTCACCGCCGATCAGCGCGCAGCCGGACAGTTCGCAGCCCTTGGCGATGCCGCCGACCACGGCCACGGTGGTGTCCACGTCCAGCTTGCCGGTGGCGAAGTAGTCCAGGAAAAACAGCGGCTCGGCGCCCTGCACCAGCACGTCGTTGACGCACATGCCGACCAGGTCGATGCCGATGGTGTCGTGGCGGCCCAGTTCTTGTGCCAGCTTGAGCTTGGTGCCGACGCCGTCGGTGCCCGAGACCAGCACCGGCTCGCGGTACTTGCCGGACAGGTCGAACAGGGCGCCGAAGCCGCCCAGGCCACCCATCACCTCGGGCCGGAAGCTGCGCTTGACCAGGGGCTTGATCCGTTCGACCACGGCGTTGCCGGCGTCGATGTCCACCCCCGCGTCGCGGTAGGTCATGGGCGTGGCGGCGGGCGGGTTGGGCTGGGTCACAAGGCGGCCGGATCTGAGGGAGGCGGGGGCGCATTTTAAGGGAAGTGCGTCCCTCGGCGTGCGCGGCGTGAACGGGGCGTGCTGGCGGTGGCGGGCTGTTCGGGCAACAATCCGCACGATTCGCTGTTGACTTTAGGACGCTCGATGCGCCGTTTGCACGCCCTGGCCGCTGCTGCCGCCCTCCTCCTCTTCTGCGCACTTCCTGCCGTGGCGCAGGACGCGTTGCGCACCGAGGGCGACGTCGCCAAGGCCCAGGGCCTGTACGAGGCCGAGGTCACCGTGCCCAGCCAGAGCGAGGGCGACCGCAACGGCGGCCTGGCGCGCGCGCTCGGGCAGGTGCTGGGCAAGGTCAGCGGCGACCGCAACGCCGCCACGCGCCCCGGTGTGGCCGCCGAGCTGCGCAACGCCAAGAATTATCTGGACAGCTACGACTACCGCCAGGACCAGGGCACCTCGGCCACCGGCGCGCCGTCCTTCCGCACCACCCTGATCGCCCGCTTCGACCCGCAGAAGGTCGACGTGCTGGCCAGCGTGCTCGGCCTGCCGGTCTGGCCGCAGCCGCGCGCCAAGCCGGTGCTGTGGCTGGCCATCGACGACGGCTCGGGCCCGCGCCTGGTCGGCGTGCAGCAGTCCGGCGCGGCGCGCTCGGTGCTGGACCGCGCCGTGGACCGCGGCTACCGCCTGGGCCTGCCGCAGGGCACCGCGGCCGAGGCCGCGTTGGCCGCGGCGATCTGGCGCGGCGACACGGCGGCGGTGGCGAGCGCCTCGGCCCGCTATGCCCCGCCGATGCAGCTGATCGGCAAGCTCTACCGCGGCAAGTCCGGCTGGGTCGCCGACTGGACCTTCGTGGACAGCGGCAAGGTGCTGGCGACCTCGTCCAGCGACAACGCCGACGCCCGCCAGTCCATGGCCACCGGCGCCGACGTGGCCGCCGATGCGCTGGTCAAGCGTTATGCCAAGCAGGCCGTCGGCGGCCAGCCGGGCACCTACCGGATCCTCGTCAGCGGCATCCGCAGCGCCGAGGACTACGTGCGCCTGTCGGCGGCGCTGCAGCAGACGGCGGTGGTGCGCCGGATCGCGCCGGTGCGCGCGCAGGGCGATGTGCTTGAGCTGGACCTGGATCTGCTCAGCGGCGTGGAAGGCCTGCAGCGCATGCTCGGCCAGGATGGCCCGCTGGTCGGCGGCGACGGCAATCCGCCGCAGTTCTACCTCAAGTGACCCGCGCGCTGACGCCCAGGACGGTGCACCCATGATCATCGAGGACCCGCTGCAGGTCATCGCCCAGTTCCTGCGCCGGCTGCAGTGGGCGGCGCTGGCGGCCGCCCTGGTGTGGCTGCTGTGGATTCTCTCGCCTGTGCTGACCCCGTTCGCCTGCGCGGCGATCCTGGGCTGGATGGGCGATCCGCTGGTGGACCGGCTGGAGGCGCGCGGCTGGTCGCGCGGGATCTCGGTCACGGTGGTGTTCTTCGTGATGCTGCTGGCCATCACCGTGGTGCTGTTGCTGCTGGTGCCGACGATCCAGGACCAGATCTCCATCCTGGTGCGGTCGCTGCCGCGCTATCAGCAGTGGTTCTACCAGGTGGCCCTGCCGTGGATCGAGGGCCGCTTCAACGTGCGCGTGGCCGAATACCTGGACTTCACCCACATCTGGGGGCTGCTGCGCAGCAACTGGGAGCGGGCCGGCGGGGTGGCCTATACCCTGTGGGGCTATGTGTCGCGCTCGGGCTTCGCGCTGTTCGGCTGGATGGCCAACCTGGTGCTGATCCCGGTCATCGCCTTCTTCTTCCTGCGCGACTGGGACCTGATCGTCGGCCGCGTGGCGGCGATGGTGCCGCGCAACCAGATCGGCGTGGTCAGCCGGCTGGCGGGCGAGTCCAGCGAGGTGCTGGGCGGCTTCCTCAAGGGCCAGCTGCTGGTGATGATCATCCTGGGCGTGCTCTACGGCGCCGGGCTGTGGGCGGTGGGCCTGGACCTTGGCATCCTGATCGGCCTGATCGCCGGCCTGCTGACCTTCGTGCCGTATCTGGGGCCGACCAGCGGCGTGGCGATGGGCCTGATCGCCGCGCTGATGCAGTACGGCGACGTCAAGCACCTGGTGCTGGTGTCGGTGGTATTCGCGGTGGGGCAGGTGATCGAGAGCTATGTGCTGACGCCCAAGCTGGTCGGCGATCGCATTGGCCTGCACCCGGTGGCGGTGATCTTCGCCGTGCTGGCCTGCGGCCAGCTGTTCGGCTTCCTGGGCATGCTGCTGGCGCTGCCGATCGCCGCGGTGGCCAATGTGCTGCTGCGCTATGCGCACGAGCGCTATACCCACAGCCAGCTCTATGCCGGCGGGCAGCCGACCATCCTGCTCGATCCACAGCGCACACCGGTCGACGGCCTGCATCCACCGCAGGATCCCTCCTCGCCATGAGCGTGCCGCAGTTGCCGCTGGCGCTGCGGACCCCGTCTGATCAGCGCTTCGAAAGCTTCATCGGCGCGCCGGCCGGCGCGCTGGCGCAGCTGCAGGCCCTGGCGCGCGCGCCCGAGGCCGACTGGCTCTACGTCGCGGCCGCGCACGGCGCCGGCAAGACCCACCTGGCCCTGGCGGCCTGCGCGGCGGCCGGCGAGAGCGGGCGCGAAGCCGCGTATCTGCCGCTGAAGGCGGCGGCCGGCCACCTGCAGCAGGCGCTCGACGGCTTGGAGCGCCATGCCCTGGTGGCGCTGGACGGGCTGGAGGCCATCGCCGGAGATCGCGCCGATGAGATCGCGCTGTTCGACTTCCACAACCGCGCGCGTGCGGCCGGCATCGGCCTGCTCTACACCGCCGCCGATGTGCCCGATGCGATCGGCCTGGTCCTGCCCGACCTGCGCTCGCGCCTGGCGCAGTGCGCGCGCATCGTGCTGCGCCTGCTGGACGATGCCGGGCGCGCGGCGCTGCTGCGCGATCGCGCGGCCCGGCGCGGGCTGGTGCTGGAGGACGCGGCGGTGGACTGGATGCTGACCCGCACCGTGCGCGAACCGGCGCAGCTGGTCGATCTGATCGAACGCTTGGATCGTGCCTCGCTGGCGGCCAAGCGGCGGGTGACCGTGCCCTTCCTGCGGCAGGTGCTGGCGGAGGAGTAGGGCCTGCGGTCGCGCTTGGCCTGGAGCACACCTGTGGGCGCAACTGTCTGCTCCGATCACGTCGCGGCCTCCGCTCTACAGGTGGGGCCGCCGTTGTGGCCATTGGCCAATGGCGGCGATGGGCGCTACTTCGAAAGCTCCATCGCCGTTGTGGCGGCTCCCACGCCCTCGGCGCGCAGCCGCGCGTCCAGTTCGGCCAGACGCTGCGGTGTGCCCACGTCGGTCCAGCGTCCGGCATGGTGATGCCCGGTGACCATGCCGCGCGCCATCGCCGCGCGCAGCAGGGGCGCCAGCGGGAAGCGGGGCGGCTGTGCGTCCAGTCCGGGATTGGGTTCGGCCGTTTCGAACGCCGCGCGCCAGTCGCGCAGGATCTCGGGGCGATACACGCCGATGCCCGAATAGGTGAAGTTCTGCGCATCGTCGCGGCGCGGCTGCAGGCGATGCCCGTCGCTGAAACAGAAGTCGCCGCGCGGATGGTGCGGCGGGTTGTCGATCATCACCAGATGCGCGTCACCGGCCGGCGCGCGCGGCAGCGTGGCGAAGTCCAGGTCGGTCCACACATCGCCATTGACCGCCAGGAACGGCGCCTCGCCCAGCAGTGGCAGCGCGTGCAGCATGCCGCCGCCGGTCTCCAGCGGGACCGGGCCTTCGTGCGAGAAGGCGATCCGCACGCCGAAGGCGCTGCCATCGCCCAGCGCGCGCGGGAACTGGTCGGCCAGCCAGCTGAGGTTGATGACGACGTCGGTCACGCCGATCGCGGCCAGCTTGCGCAGATGCCAGACGACCAGCGACGCGCCGCCCACCTCGAGCAGCGGTTTGGGTGTGTGGTCGGTCAGCGGCCGCATCCGCTCGCCCAGACCGGCGCAGAAGATCAGCGCCTTCATGCGCTGCGCGCCGCCAGGGCCGGGCGGATGCGCTGGTCCAGCAGCTGCTGCAGCGGCTGCAGCTGCGGATGGCGCGGCAGCACCTGATCAAGATAGGTAATGAAGCGCGGCAGGTCCGGCAGGTACTGCGACTTGCCATCGCGGTAGTGCAGGCGGCAGAAGATGCCGAGGATCTTGAGGTGGCGCTGGATGCCCATCCAGTCGGCATCGCGCAGGAAGGTCTGCGCCGAGGCCGGCACCGGCACGCCGACCTGCAGCGCCCGCGCGTGGTAGCGCAGCAGCCACTCGTCCACGCGTTCGAGCGGCCAGCTCAGGAAGGCGTCCTTGAACAGGCTCACCGCGTCGTAGGCGACCGGCCCGCGCACGCAGTCCTGGAAATCCAGCACCGCCGGGCCCGGCATTACCGGCATCAGATTGCGTGGCATGAAGTCGCGATGGGTCAGCACCTTCTGCTGGCCCAGGGCGTTGTCCATCAGGCGGCGCTGGACCAGCTCCAGGCCGTCGCTGGCGTCGCAGTCCAGTTCGATGCCCAGATGCCGGCGCAGGAACCATTCCTCGAACAGCCCGGCATCGCGCTGCAGCAGCGCCTCGCCGAACACGCCCGTGCCTTCCGGCGGTGCGATCGCCTGCAGCATCAGCAGCTGGTCGAAGGCGGCGTCGAACCAGGCATCGGCCTGCGCCGGATCGCGCGACAGCAACTGCGCCAGGGTCGGCTGGCCGAGGTCTTCCAGCAGCAGGAAGCCGGCGTCCACATCGCGCGCCAGGATTCTCGGCACGCGCACGCCGCCGTCTTCCAGCAGCGCGTGCCAGGACAGCCACGGGCGCACGTCCTCCAGCCCGGGTGGGGAGTCCATCACGATCAGCGATTCGGCCGCGCCCTGGGTGCGCCAATAGCTGCGCTGGCCGGCGTCCACACTGGCCCGCTGCAGTGACAGAGCGGGCGCATTCAGTGTGATGCGCGCCCAGGAAAGTCGCTGGTCCGCGCGTGCGTGTGGGCTCGAAGGCGAGGACGCCTCGTTCATGGAACGTGCCGCATTCAGGTCGGGGTGCGCAGGGTACACTGAGCCCGATATCCCCCACGGAAGAGACTCTGACACCATGAGCAAACTGCAACCCGTCCTGTTGTCGGGCGGCTCCGGCACACGCCTGTGGCCCCTGTCGCGCGAAGCCTATCCCAAGCAGTTCCTGCCGCTGGGAGACGAAAAGACGATGGTGCAGGCGACCTGGCTGCGGGTCGAACCGTTGACCTCGCTGCCGCCGCTGGTGGTGGCCAACGAAGGGCACCGGTTCCTGGTGGCCGAACAGCTGCGCGAGATCCGCGCGCCGCAGCCGCGCATCCTGCTCGAGCCGGTCGCGCGCAATACCGCGCCGGCCATCGCCGCCGCGGCGCTGTGCGCGCTGGAGGACGGGCAGGACCCGCTGCTGCTGGTGCTGCCCTCCGACCATGTGATCACCAACCCCGAAGCCTTCCGCAACGCGGTCGAGCAGGCCAGCCCGGCCGCCGAGGCCGGCGCGCTGGTGACCTTCGGCGTGGTGCCCAGCCATGCCGAGACCGGCTTCGGCTATATCCAGGCCGGCGGCGGCCAGGGCGTGCAGCCGGTGCTGCGCTTCGTCGAGAAGCCCGACGCGGACACCGCGGCCCAGTATCTGGCCGAGGGCGGCTACTACTGGAACAGCGGCATGTTCCTGTTCAAGGCCAGCCGCTACGTCGAGGAGCTGGAGAAGTTCAACCCGCAGATGGTCTCGGCGGTGCGCGAGTCGCTGGCCAAGGCCAAGCGCGACGGCGACTTCATTCGCCTGGACAAGGATGCCTTCACTGCCTCGCCGTCCGATTCGATCGACTACGCGGTGATGGAGAAGACCGCCGACGCCAAGGTGCTGCCGCTGGACGTGGGCTGGAACGACGTCGGCTCGTGGTCGGCGCTGTGGGACGTGACCGAGAAGGACGCCAACGGCAATGCGGTCGAGGGCGACGTGATCACCGTGGACACGCGCAACAGCTACGTCTACGCCGAAAGCCTGGTCGCGCTGGTCGGCCTGGACGATGTGGTGGTAGTGGAGACCGACGATTCGATCCTGGTGGCCAAGAAGGACCGCGTGCAGGACGTCAAGAAGGTCGTGGCCCAGCTCAAGCACGACGAGCGCAGCCAGGCGGTCCTGCATCGCAAGGTCTATCGCCCCTGGGGTGCGTACGACTCGATCGACATGGGCGCGCGCTTCCAGGTCAAGCGCATCACCGTCAACCCGGGCGCGACGCTGAGCCTGCAGATGCATCACCACCGCGCCGAGCACTGGATTGTGGTGAGCGGCACGGCCGAGGTCACGCGCGGTGACGAGGTGATCCTGCTGACCGAGAACCAGAGCACCTATATCCCGCTGGGCGTGACCCACCGGCTGAAGAATCCCGGCCGCCTGCCGCTGGAGCTGATCGAGGTCCAGTCCGGCAGCTACCTGGGCGAGGACGACATCGTCCGCTTCGAGGACCAGTACGGCCGCACCTGAGCCGCCGCTGCGGCATAGCCAATAAGTCGAAGGCCCGCCCCACAGGCGGGCCTTCGGCGTTTATAACGTTCGACTGCCCTCGCGCTGCGCTCACGGCCCAGGCCGTCAGCATGGCCCAAGCCGTCCGGCGCCAAGGCGCGAAGGCGATCCATTTCCCCCTCATCACAGCGAGGCCCGCATGAGCGTACCGACCGCCACCACCGCCGATCCGATGGCGCAGAGCCACCACAGCCTGAAACGCTCGATCTCCAACACGCTCAAAGGCTCGGCCGGCAACCTGGTCGAGTGGTACGACGTCTACGTCTATTCGGTCTTCGCGACCTACTTCGAGTCCAAGTTCTTCTCCGCCGGCGACAAGAACGCCACGCTGTACGTGTGGGCGATCTTCGCGGTGACCTTCCTGATGCGTCCGATCGGCGCCTGGTTCTTCGGCCGCTTCGCCGACCGCCACGGCCGCCGTGCCTCGCTGACGCTGTCGGTGACGCTGATGGCGATCTGCTCGTTCGGCATCGCCATCGTGCCGACCGCCGCGACCATCGGCGTGTGGGCGGCGGTGTTCCTGGTGCTGGCGCGTCTGCTGCAGGGCTTTGCCACCGGCGGTGAATACGGGGCCAGCGCCACCTACATGTCCGAGGCGGCCGTGCCGGGGCATCGCGGCCTGTTGTCCTCGTTCCATTACGTCACCCTGGTGGGCGGCCATGTGCTGGCCCAGCTGACGCTGTTCCTGCTGCTGACCTTCTTCACCCGCGAGCACGTGGTGGAGTGGGGCTGGCGCGTGGGCTTCGCCATCGGTGGCGTGTCGGCGATCGTGGTGTTCTGGCTGCGCCGCACGATGGACGAGTCGCTGTCCAGCGCCGCCATCGAGGACGCCAAGTCCGGCGCGGCGCGCAAGTCCGGCTCGCTGCGCGAACTGTTCGTCAACCAGTGGCGCCCGCTGCTGCTGTGCTTCCTGATCACGGCGGGCGGCACGCTGGCCTTCTACACCTATTCGGTGACCGGCCCGAAGATGATCCAGACCGCCTTCGCCGGCGACGACATCATGAAGGGCACCACGCTCAACCTGGCGGCGCTGACGGTGCTGATGCTGCTGCAGCCGCTCGGCGGCTGGCTGTCCGACCGCATCGGCCGCAAGAGTCTGCTGGTGTTCTTCGGCGTGGGCAGCGTCTGCTACACCTGGTACCTGATCACCGCGCTGCCGCAGCAGACCACGTTCGGCGCGGCCTTCGCCATCCTGGTGATCGGCTTCGTGATCCTCACCGGCTATACCTCGATCAACGCGGTGGTGAAGGCCGAACTGTTCCCGACCTACATCCGCGCCCTGGGCGTGGGCCTGGGCTACGCGCTGGCCAACTCGGTCTTCGGCGGCACCGCGCCGATGCTGTACCAGTGGGCCAAGGGCGCCAAGCAGATGGACGCCTTCATCATCTACGCCACGGTGGTGATGTTCATCTCGCTGCTGGTGTACATCTTCTTCCTGAAGAACAAGGGCGAGAACTGGCTCGACCACGAGCACGCGATGCACGCGCGCCACGGCAAGCGCTGATCGCGACAGGCTCAGAAGAAAAAAGGAAGGCCATCCGCGAGGATGGCCTTCCTGGTTTTCAGGGCCTGCCGTGCCGTGGACTCAGCGGCGGGTGAACAGACTGGTCAGCCCCAGGATCACTACCGCGCCGAGCAGGGCGCCGAAGAAGCCGGCGGGTTCGCCGGCCGCATACCAGCCCATCTGCCGGCCGAACCAGCCGGCCAGCACCGCGCCGACGATGCCGAGGCCAATGGTCAGCAGGCAGCCCATGCGCGCGCTGTGGGGCGTGATTAGCCGTGCCAGCAGGCCGACCACGAAGCCGACCAGGATGATGTAGAGCCAGCTCTCGCTGCCGAACAGTCCGCTCATGCGCATGCTCTCGGGGATGATCGGCGCAGCCTAGCACCGCCACTTGGGGCGAAAAATGGCGGCGGAGGGCAGGCCGCCGACGCGCGTTCCTCCGCGTTCATGCCTCGCCTCAGCAGCAGCCGTGCTCGCCGTGCGCCTCGCCGCCGGCCACCGCCGCGGTGCCGCTGGTCAGGCCGGCCACGCTGGCGGCGTGGTGCGCGGCCAGCACATGCGACACGCAGGCCGTCACCCGCTTGCCCATCGGGATGTGCAGGAACTCGTTGGGCCCGTGCGCGTTGGAATGCGGCCCCAGCACGCCGGTGATCATGAACTGCGCGCCGGGGAACTTCTCGCCCAGCATGCCCATGAACGGGATGGTGCCGCCTTCGCCCATGTACATCGCCGGCTTGCCGAAGGCCGCCTGCGAGGCGTCCTCGATGGCCTGGGTCAGCCACGGCGACTGCGGCGGCGCGTTCCAGCCCGTGGAAGACTTCTCCAGCTTCAGCTCGACGTGGGCGCCATTGGGCGGATCGCGCAACAGCACCTCGTCCAGGATCTCGCCGGCGCGCTTGCCGTCCAACGTGGGCGGCAGGCGCAGGGAGATCTTCACCGAGGTCTGCGGGCGCAGCACGTTGCCGGCCGAGGCCAGCGGCGGCAGGCCGTCGGCACCGGTGATCGACAGCGCCGGGCGCCAGGTGCGGTTGAGCACCAGCTCGGTCAGGTCGTCGGACATCGGCGTCATGCCGTCCAGGAACGGGAACTTGTCGTAGACCTCATCGCCCAGTACCTGGGCCACCTTGCCGGCCTGCTCCAGACGCTCGGGCGGGATCTCCACGAACAGTTCCTCCACGCGGATCCTGCCGGTGGTCTCGTCCTCCAGGCGCGAGAGCAGCTGGCGCAGCAGGCGGAAGCTGGACGGCACGATGCCCGAGGCATCGCCCGAGTGCACGCCTTCGCTGAGCACCTCGACGGTGAAGTTGCCGCCGGCCATGCCGCGCAGCGAGGTCGTGCACCACAGCTGCTCGTAGTTGCCGCAGCCCGAATCCAGGCACACCACCAGCGAGGGCCGGCCGATGCGCTCGGCCAGGTGGTCGACGTAGGCGGGCAGGTCGTAGCTGCCCGACTCCTCGCAGGCCTCGATCAGGATCACGCAGCGCGCATGCGGCAGGCCTTGTTCCTGCAGCGCCATGATCGCCGCCAGCGAGCCGTAGATCGCGTAGCCGTCGTCGGCGCCGCCGCGGCCGAAGAGCTTGTCGCCCTTGAGCACCGGCTTCCAGGGCCCCAGGTCCTCGTCCCAGCCGGTCATCTCCGGCTGCTTGTCCAGGTGGCCGTACAGCAGCACGCAGTCTTCGCCGGTCCCCGCGCCGCTGGCCGGGATGTCCAGGAAGATCAGCGGCGTGCGGCCTTCCAGCTGGATCACCTCCACCTGCAGGCCGGCGATGGGCTGCGCGCGCGCCCACGTCTCCATCAGCGTCACGGCCTTGGCCATGTGGCCGTTGGCGACCCAGTCGGCGTCGAACATCGGCGACTTGTTGGGGATGCGGATGTATTCGACCAGCTGCGGGACGATCTGTGCGTCCCACAGCTGCCCGACGAAACGGTCAAGGCGTGCGGTATCCATGGCGCTCAAGCTTTGAAATGAACGCCTATGGTACCCCCGCCGCTTCCGGTACCCGATCGGGCCGGCCTGGGGGGTAGGACTTTTCCTACACGCCGACGGGGTGTTGCCCGGCAGCCGTGGAGGCGCTGCGCCGATATCGTGGCGGTGCGAGGAGGGAGGAGACTGGCTGCACCGGTAAGGCGTAGGGAACCGCCCCGGCACAACCATCCTCATCGCACAAGGAGTGTCGCCATGAAACCCGTTTCGATCCTGATCAAATCGCTGATCCTGTCGCTGGCCTTGTCGGCCGGCGCCTTCGCCGCCGAAAGCCGCGTCAACATCAACACGGCCGATGCGGCCGCCCTGGACGCCACGCTGTTGAACGTGGGCGCCAGCAAGGCGCAGGCCATCGTCGACTACCGCAAGGCCAACGGCCCGTTCAAGAGCGCCGAGGAGCTGGCGATGGTCAAGGGCATCGGCCTGAAGACGGTGGAGAAGAATCGCGATCGGATCGAGGTGGGTCGCTCGGCGGCCGCACCGAAGAGGCCTTCCGCCGCGGCTGCACCGGCCAAGCCGGTCACCCGCCGCTAGAAGGCAAGCATGGTCACGGGGCGAAGCGGTGCCGGATGCATCGCTTCGGTCTGACGGGCAGGACGCTGCGTGACAGGCATGGACGCCGACAAGGACGTAGCCCGTTGACGAGGGCAGGGCAGGACGCCAGCAAGCTGGGCACGATGCCGACAGGGATGTACCGCCGCCCGGGTGCGCCGCACGCACCCGGGCGGTTTCCTTTTCTGCGTGCCGAAAATGGCCAGGGCCTGCAGTCCCAAGGCAGCGCACGCTCTAGACTGGCGCCCCTGTCCACGCTCCCTGCGGCCATGCCGACCAGTCGCGTCATTCCCGCCAACGAGTACCGCCGCGAACGCTGGCGCAACCAGCTCGGCTGGACGCGCCAGATCGCCACCGGCGGGCGCGACGACCAGGACTGGGACTGGCGCCTGTCCATCGCCGAGATCGAGCGCGACGCGCCGTTCTCGCCGTTCCCGGGCATCGAGCGTGAGCTGGTGCTGCTGCGCGGCCAGGGCCTGCGGCTGTGCTTCGAGGGCGGTGAGCAGGTCACCCTGCACCCGCCGCACGACCGGCTGCGCTTCAGCGGCGCACGCGGGGTGCGCGGCGAGCTGCTCGACGGACCCACGCACGACTTCAACCTGATGTGGCGCCCGGAGGCGCTGCAGGCCGAGCTGCTGCTGCGGCCGCTGGTCGGGCCGATGCTGTTCTTCGCCGATGCGCGCACGCATTGGGCGATCCATCTGATCGGCGGGCAGGCGCGTTTCGACGCGGCCAGCGGCCTGCCGCCGCTGTGGAGCGGCGACAGTGCCCTGCTGTATGGCGCGCCGGGCCGCACGCGCTATGCGCTGGAGGGCGGCGGTGAGCTGATCGCGGTGAAGTTCACCACGCGCGACGCGTCCGACGATCCTCAGTAGACGTCGCGGCGATAGCGCCCCTGCAGGCGCAGCGACTCGACCGTCTCATCTCCGAGCGTCTCACGCAGGACTGCATCCACGCCCGGGGCCATGCCGTCCAGGCTGCCGCAGACGTAGAGCGCCGCGCCGTCGCGCACCCAGGCCTGCAGGGGCTCCCCCGCGGCGCGAAGCGCGTCCTGCACGTAATGGTGTCCGCCCGGGTCGCGCGAGAACGCCAGGTCTACCCGCTCGAGCCAGCCATCGTCCTGCCAGACCACCAGATCCTCGCGGTAATGCAGGTCATGGTCGCGCTGACGCTCCCCGAACAGCAGCCAGTTGCGGCGCGCGCCCTGCGCGATGCGGGCCTTGAGCAGCGCGCGCAGGCCGGCGATGCCGGTGCCGTTGCCGATCAGGATCAGCGGCACGTCCGCCGCGGGCGGATGGAAGTTGGGATTGGTGCGCAGTCGCAGCGCGATCGGTGCGCCGATCGGGGCGTGATCGCATAGCCAGCCGCTGGCCAGGCCCGGACTGCCGTCGGGGCGCTGCATGCGGCGCAGCAGCAGGTGCAGCGCGCCGTCGGCGGGCAGCGAGGCGATGGAGTACTCGCGGTGCGGCAGCGGCGCCAACGCCTCGATCAACGCCTGCGGACCAATGCCGGGGTCTACGCTGTCGGGCAGCTGGCGCGAGGCGAGCGCGTCGGCCAGGGCGGTGTCCTGGTCGTCCACGCGCACCTGCGCGCCGCCGTCCACGCCGTGTGCATGCAGCCAGGCCGCGACCGTGGCCGGTGCATGGCGGGGGCCGATCTCGACCAGGTCGCCGGCCTGCCAGTCCGGCATCGGCTCCGGCGGCGTCAGGGCCAGGTGATAGACCGGCCCGCCGACGCTGCCGGGGTTGCGCAACGCGCGCTCGGTCAGGGTCCAGGCCTGGTAACGCGGCGCGCTCCAGTCGCGCAGGTCCGCATCGCCGGTCAGCAGCGAGAGGTGATGCTGCCAGTGGCGCAGCGCCGCCTCGTCGGCGTTGTCGACCTCGACCCGGTCGAACAGCGGCCGCGCGCCATGCGTGCGCAGCCACGCATCCAGCTGCCGGCCGAAGGCGCAGAACTGCGCATAGGTCGCATCGCCCAACGCCAGCACGGCGTACTGCAGGTCCGCCAGGGCGGCCGGCCGCGCCAGCACGTCGCGCACGAAGCCCAGCGCCGGCTCCGGCGGATCGCCTTCGCCGGTGGTGCTGACCACGAACAGCGCGCGCCGGTAGCGGGCCAGCCGCGCGCCATCCAGCGCGGCCAGGTCGAGCAGGTGCACCGGCGTGCCGGCCTGCTCCAGCGACTGCGCGGTGCGCTGCGCCAGCTGCAGCGCGAAGCCTGTCTGACTCGCATATGCGACGAGCACCGTGTCGGTGCCGATGGCGCTGGCCGGCGCGGCCGGCGTGCGCCGCGTGCGCCACAGGATCCAGCCGGTGAAGCCGACATACGCCGCCAGGCTGGCACCGGCCCAGAGCCAGCGCGACGGACGCGGCGCGCCTGGCCACCAGGTGCCCGGCTGCCAGGCGAACAGCGCCGCCGCCAGCGCCGCCAGCAGCGCGAGCACCAGGGCATTGCCCCAGGCGGCGCGCGGTATCGCAGGACGCGGTAGGGCGCTCATGCCGCCAGCGCGGCCTCGAACTGCGGCGTCATGTGCTCGCTGGCGCCGTGCGCGCCGCGCACCACGAAGCGCGCCGCCAACCCATGCGCACGCGCGAACGCCAGTCCTGCCTCCCATCCCATCACCGTCAGCGCGGTGGCCCAGGCGTCGGCCTCCATCGCCGTGGCGGCCAGCACGCTGACCGCGGCCGCGGCCTGTTCGACCGGACGGCCGCGGCGCGGGTCGAGGGTGTGCGAATAGCGCGTGCCGTCCTGTTCGAAGCGGTGCCAGCGATCGCCCGAGGTCGCCACCGCGCAGGCCTTGAGCGCCAGCACGCGCGGCGGCAGGCCGCCGTCCTCGTCGGCACCGGTCTCGACCAGCACGCGCCAGGGCGTGCCGTCCGGCTTGCGACCGCGACCGGCCAGCTCGCCGCCGACTTCCACCAGCGCATCGCGCAGGCCGCGCGCGTGCAGTGTGTCCAGCAGCAGATCGACCGCGTAGCCCTTGGCGATGGCCGACAGGTCCAGCTGCGCGCCGCCGGGCTGCAGCAGCTGCGCCCCCTGCGCGCGCCATTCCAGGTCGCGCCAGCCGGGGCGCTGGCGCACCTGCTGCAGGGCGTGATCGGCGGGGCGGCCAGGCAGGCCCGCGCCGGCGCCGAATCCCCAGGCCTGGACCAGCGCGCCGCAGGCCGGATCGAAGGCGCCGTCGCTGGCGCGTGCGATGCGCAGCGCCGCCTCCATCACCGTGGCGAACTCGGCCGGCAGCGTATGCCAGGTCCCGGCCGCGGCGCGGTTGAAGCGGCTCAGGTCCGAGCCCGCCTCCCAGGTACTCATCTGCGCGACCACGCGGTCCAGCTGCGCCTGCAGCGCATCGTGCAGGCGATGCAGGCCGGCGCCGGCCGCGACCACCACGCGCGCCGACCAGGTCGTGCCCATGGTCTGTCCACCCAGGCGGGCCAGTTCGAGGGGAGAGGCGACGGCGGCAACCATGCGTAGGCGGGGACTCGGGACACACAGGGCGTAGGCGCATCCGCGCCATGCGCCCATCGCGGCTTACTGCGGCATCACTTCCAGTGTCGCCACGTAGTTGAGACGGCGCTGCTTGGCCTGCGGCAGCGAGGTCTTGTCGTCCTCGCTGCTGGCGTTGAGCCAGTACATGCCCGCGTCCGGCCAGGTCACGGAGAAGGCGCCCTGCGCGTCGGTCTTGGCCTTGATCTCTTCCTGCGCGTTGCGATAGCGGGTGCCGCCGCGGATCACGGTGACCTCCACGTTCGGCGCCGGCTTGCCGTCCAGCACCAGCTTGAAGCTGGCCGCCTCGCCGGCGACCAGATCGCTGGGCGCGGTCACCGGCACCAGTTCCAGGCCCTCGCCGCTGGGCTTGAGCGCGGTGGCGGTGGGGGCGCCATGGGTGACGAAGGTCTCCACGCGCGAGGCCATCTGCGAGACCTGCAGGTTCTTGGCGTCCTTCGGCACCTCGGCGGCGAACTTGGCCGCGTCGCCGCGCCAGCGCTTGCGCTGGCCATCGGCGGTCTCGTAGCTGGCGAACAGTCCGTTGCTGACCGAGGCGATGCGGTAGGTGCCTTCCTGCTTGAGCTCCACGTCGAACACGCTGCGGTACTTGCCGGTGGAGGCGTTCTCCGGCTTGACGGTCGAGCCGTCCGGCGCGGTGATCACCAGATCGTCCAAGCGCATCGGCACGTGTTCGAAATAGAACAGGTCGTTGGACACCGCCGCATCCACGCTCACCCACGGATCGTTGCCCGAGAAGGTCGTGCCCGAGGGCAGCAGCCACTGCTTGTGCGCGGCGGCGGAGAAGGAGGTGACGGCGGCGGCCAGGGCCAGCGCCAGGGTGAGGGAACGCTTCATGCGGGATGCTCCGGTTGCGTGTGCGAAGAACGACGGCGGATCGGGGATCAGGGCTTGATCGTCAGCGAGACCGTGCCCAGTTCGGAGGCGCCCTGCGCCTTGCCCGACTGCGTGGCGGTGGCCGGCCAGGTGAAGGGGATCTTGAGCAGCTCGCGGCCGCCGACCTCGCGCGCGGCCTCGACCACCAGCGTGTAGCTGCCCGGAGCGAGGCCGGACAGCTGCGGGCTGCCGCCGGCGAAGTCCAGCGTCTGCACACCGGCCGGGCGGGTGGGGCCGGTCACGCCGTCGATCGGCAGGTCCAGGCTGCGGCCGGACTTGCGCCACCACTGGCGCAGGTCGGGCAGCCACTTGGTGCCGTGGCCTTCCTTGGTGTCGGTGTTCTGGTACCAGACCGCCAGGTTGGACGCGGCCTTGCCGTCGGCGCCTTCCACGTACACCGCCACGTAGGGGCGGTGGTACTCGGCGACGTTGAGCTTGGGGATCTCGACCTTGACCTGCATGGTGGCGGCGGACGCCGGCACGGTCAGCAGGCCGCTGAGCGCGAAGGTCAGGGTGATCGGGACGGTCTTGGTCATGGCACGCAAGTCCTGTGGGGAAGGTCAGTGAATGAAGATCAGCGCCAGCAGCAGCGGCACCAGCAGCCCCAGGCCGACCATCGGCCAGGTCATGCGGCGCTGGCCGGCATGCAGCTGCAGCAACAGCAGGCCGGTGATGCAGAACACCAGGCAGGCCACCGCGAACAGATCCAGGAACCAGCTCCAGGCCGTGCCCGCGTTGCGGCCCTTGTGCAGGTCGTTGAACAGCGAGATCCAGCCGCGGCGCGTGGATTCGTATTCGATCGCGCCGCTGGCGCGGTCCAGGCTGAGCCAGGCATCGCCACCGGGGCGCGGCAGGGAGACATAGACCTCATCGGCCGACCACTCGCCCTGCCGCCCGGACAGGCTGATGTCCAGCTCGCCTTCGATCCAGTCGCCGACCACGCGCGGCAGCGGCGCATTGCCGTCCTCGCGCGTGCCCAGGGCCTGGCGCAGCGCCGGCGGCAGGGTGGCGCTGCGATGCACGATCTGCGGCTTGGCCTCGATGCTGGCCGCGTGGTTGAGGGTGATGCCGGTGGCGGCGAACAGCAGCATGCCGATCAGGCAGATCGCCGAACTGATCCAGTGCCACTGATGCAGCGTGCGCAGCCAGAAGCCGCGGCGTTGCTGCGTGGAGAGCGGGTCGGCGGCCTGGGCCAAGTGGGGATGTTCCGTTGCAGCGGGAGAGGCGAAATGCGCGCGGCATTACACCACGAATGAGAATCGGTCTCAATTAAATCCCGCGCCGCGCCGATGACCTTCCGGCCAGCGTGCAGTCCACTCAGACCTCGGCCCAGCCGCGCAGCAGGTTGTGATACACGCCGGTCAGCTGGACGATCGCCTGCGCATCGCCGCCGCTGGCGGTCAGCCGCTGGATGGCGGTGTCCATCTCCAGCAGCAGCCGGCGCCGGCCTTCGTCGCGGACCATGCTCTGCACCCAGAAGAACGAGGCCAGCCGCGCGCCGCGCGTGACCGGGGTGACCTTGTGCAGGCTGCTGGAGGGATACAGGATCAGGTCGCCGGCCGGCAGCTTGACCTCGTGTTCGCCGTAGGTGTCGCTGATGATCAGCTCGCCGCCGTCGTATTCGTCCGGCTCGCACAGGAACAGCGTGCACGACAGGTCCGAGCGCACCTGCTGGCGCGGCTGCCCCGGGCGATCCACGGCCATCACCGAACCATCGACGTGGAAGCCGTACTCCCCGCCACCGGTGTAGCGGTTGAAGCGCGGCGGCAGCGTGCGCAGGGGCAGGGCGGCGGCGAAGTACAGCGCGTTGCGCTCCAGCGCGGCCAGCACCTGCTGGCCCAGCTGCTCGCGCAGCGGCGAGGCGTCGGGCAGCTGCTGGTTGCGTTTGACCTTCGCGCCCTGCGCGCCGACGGTCTCGCGGCCGTCGGTCCACTCGGCCGTTTCCAGCGCCTGCCGCATGTGGCGGACCTGGTCCGCATCGAGGATCTGTGGGATATGCAGCAGCATGGAAGGATTCCCTACAACGACGCACGGGAAGGCGTGCCTTCCCGTGCTGGAGTGCCGGTCGCCCGGCGGTCCTGTGCCATCAGACCAGCGGCGTCAGGCCTGGCCCGTCAGAAGCGGAAGTCCGCGCTGAGCAGGAAGGTGCGCGGCGTGCCCGGAGTGTAGCGGTAGCCGCTCTTGTTGATCGCCGCCACGTAGTCCTTGTCGAACAGGTTGTAGCCGTTCAGGCGCAGGCTGAAGTTGCGCGAGACGTCGTAGGACACCACCGCGTCGTACACCGTGTAGGACTTGGCGTACTTGGGCGTGCCCACCGCGCCGTCGCTGCCGCGGTGCATCTGGCCCGAGTAGCGCACGCCGCCGCCGATGGTCAGGCCGAACGGGAAGCGATAGCTGGTCCAGCTGGTGAAGGCGTCGTCCGGGGTGTAGCTCAGGTTGGGCGTGCCGTCGGCGCTGATCGACGGGCCCTCGGTGACCTTGGTCGACATGGAGGTATAGCCGGCCGAGACGCTCCAGTTGTCGGTGATGTTGCCCAC
This sequence comes from Pseudoxanthomonas sp. USHLN014, assembly GCF_037153335.1. Classification (NCBI taxonomy): domain Bacteria; kingdom Pseudomonadati; phylum Pseudomonadota; class Gammaproteobacteria; order Lysobacterales; family Lysobacteraceae; genus Pseudoxanthomonas; species Pseudoxanthomonas sp. USHLN014. The sequence continues at coordinate 21,714 of NZ_JBBCKO010000012.1, read as the reverse complement.
CGCCGAGAGCTCCACGCCCTTGACCTTCTTCTCGCCGGTCTGGGTCGGATGCCCGAACTCGTCCAGCGCGTTGGCGTTGATCTCGTTGGTCACATCGGTCTGGAACAGCGCCAGATTCAGCGCCAGGTTGTCCAGCACGGCCCACTTGGTGCCGACCTCGAAGGTCCTGGCCTTCTGCGGATCGGCGTTGATGCTGTTGGCCGCGCCGTCGGCCGCGGCCAGGGCGAAGTTGGCCCCGCCCGGCGGCTGCTGCGACAGCGCCCAGTTGGCGTACAGGCTGACCGCATCGCCGGCCTTGTAGACCGCGCCGAGCTTCCAGTTGAACAGCGTATCGCTGGTGTCGGTGTCCACCGTGGTCACGCCGCTGCCGACCGGCGCGCCGTTGCACGGCACCGCGTTGCGGCCGGTGCCGTTGTTGCAGATGGCGCTGGCCAGGTACTCGGTCTTGTAATGGTCCAAGCGCACGCCGCCGGTCAGCAGGACGTTCTCGCCGAACTTGAGCGTGTCGAACGCGTACACCGAGGCGGTGTCGGTCTTGCCGTAGCTGCCGGTGCCGTTGTGGTACCAGGCCAGCGTGCCGACGGCATTCCAGTCCGGGTTGTAGAGGTTGGCCGCCGGCAGGCTGCCGGTGGTGCCGAAGTTGCGGTTGAACTGCTCCTCGCGGGTCAGCTCCAGGCCGGTGCTCAGGTTGTGCACGACCGCGCCGGTGGCGAAGTCCGCGCGCAGGTTGAGCTGGTCGGTGATGATCTTGTTGCGCTGGTCCTTGAAGGTCGGCAGGCTGCGCGCGACCGTGTAGGTGGACAGGTCGCCCGGATTGGTCCACTTGATGTTGCCGGCCAGGGGATTGGCCGCCGTGCCGCCGGTGGTCATGAAGGCGCTGAGCAGGTAGTCCTGCGTCGTCTCGCCCCAGCGCGCGGTGTTGGTCAGCTTGAGCGTGTCGGAGAAGTCGTGCTCGAGGATGAAGGTCGCCTGCTTGGCTTCCACATCGTCGTGGTCCAGGCGCGTGCCGTAGAAGTTCTCCGGATCGACCGGGTGGCCGGCCAGCTGCGCCAGGCCCGGCTGCGGCGTCCAGCCCGGCAGGCCGATGGTCGGCACGAAGCCGTCCGGCACGTTCTCCTGTTTGACGTAGTACAGGTTCAGCCATGCGCGCGTGGCGCCGTCCAGGTTGAAGCCCAGCGAGGGCGCCAGGCCCCAGCGCTTGTTCTCCACGTGGTCGCGGCCGGGCACATCGCTGTCCTGCCACATCGCGTTGAGGCGCAGTGCCAGGCCGCCGGCCAGCGTCTGGCTCCAGTCGGCCGTGCCGCGGCGCTGATCGTCGGTGCCGCCGGAGAGCGTGCCGGAGACCGCATCGTGCAGGGTGGCGCGCTTGCTGACCATGTTGATCGCGCCGGTCGGCGCGCTGCGGCCGTTGTCGGTGCCCGCCGGTCCCTTCTCGACCTCGATCTGATCGATGTTGAACACATCGCGCGAAATCGAACCCAGGTCGCGCACGCCGTCGACGAAGATGCTGCTGGAGCTGTCGAAGCCGCGCATGTAGATGGCGTCGCCGGTGTTGGTGCTGCCGTTTTCGCCGGCATAGAACGCGCCCACGCCGGGCGAGTTGCGCAGGGCCTCGGTCAGGGTGGTGGCGCCCTGCTGGTTGAACAGGTCGCTGGTGATCACCTGGATGGTCTGCGGCGTGTCCTGCAGCGGCTGGGTGAACTTGGGCGAAGCCACGGCCTTGGCCTGGATGCGCGAGCCGTGCACGTCGATCTTGTCCAGGGTGCGCGCGTCGCCGCGGTGATGGCGCTGGCCATCGTGCTCGTCCCGGTCGTGGTCGCGCTGCTGGTCGGCGGACGCGCCCGGCGCGTCGATCCCGTCGGTCGCCAGGGCGGTGCCCGGCAGGGCCAGCGCCAGCGAGGTGGCCAGGGCGGCGGCGGTCAGCGGGCGGGCGCCCGGAAGGTGCTTGCGGGAACGGATGTGCGACATGTCAGCGGTGCTTCCAATGAAGTGAAGATTGGTTCCCCCATTGGCGACGGCTGACGGGAGTGCGGGGCCACACGCGACCAGGCCCCCAAGACCAACCGGGGAGCGACGGCATCGCGTGAGGCGGAAGGCGGCCCGGGCCAGGCCGGGCACGCATTCCTTAATGGGTCGTGATTGTAATGAGAACGATTTTTATTCACAACCGTTCAGCTCGGTTTGTCGCGCGATGTGAGCTGCATCCCCCCGCGTGAGGCCGTCGACGCGGACTTCAGCGAGCGACTAGGCGATCCGCAGTTCCGAGGCGAGCAGGTCCAGGATGGTGTGGACCTTGGGCAGCAACTGCCGGCCGACGGGCCAGACTAGATTCAGCGGCAGGCCATCGGTCGTGTAACCCGGCAGGATCGGCACCAGCGCGCCGGAGGCCAGGTCCTCGCGCACTAGCCAGGTCGCCAGCTGCGCGATGCCGCAGCCGGCCTTGACCGCGGCGACCTGGGCCTCGCCGCTGCCTACGACGATCCGGCCCTCCATGGTCCGTCGCTCCACGGCGCCGGCGTCGTGCGCGATCAGCCAGGGGCTGGTGGAGCCGTCGGCCTTGCCGTACAGCACCGTGTCGTGGCGGGACAGGTCCGCCAGCGACGCCGGCGCCCCGCTGCGCGCCAGGTACTCGGGCGAGGCGCAGAAGATCAGGCGCTCGCTGCCGAGGTAGCGGTGCCCCAGCGACGCCGGCCAGTGATCCGGACCGCCGATGCGGACGGCGACGTCGATGCCTTCCTCCAGCAGGTCGACGAAGCGGTCAGTCAACGAGACATGCGGGCGCAGGTGCGGATGCTGCTGCGCGAACCGCAGCAGCAGCGGCCAGACCTGCAGCCGGCCGAACGCCGCCGGCGAATCCAGCCGCAGGCGGCCCACCGGCTCATGGCGCTGGGCCGCCAGGACGGCTTCTGCCTCCTCCAGGTCGGTGAGCACGCGCACGCAGGTGCGATAGAACGCCGTGCCGGCGTCCGTCAGCGCCAGCCGGCGCGTGGTGCGCTCGAACAGGCGGCTGCCCAGCCGGTCTTCCAGGCGCGCCACGCTCTTGCTGACGGCCGAATTGGTCAGGTTCAAACGCTCGGCGGCCGCGGTGAAGCTGCCTGCGTCGGCGGTCGCAACGAAGGCTTCGATGCCCTTGAGGCGCTCGGAAGGAATCATCTGCCGTGCCCTGATTATGGAAATTGAGTCCATATTAGGTTGAAAAATGATCCGGGATTGGAATCTGGTTCGCCAATAAGCTGGCAGGCCCACGTCTGGTACCCGGAGCCTCATCTCCATGTCTTCCCTGTCCGCGCCGAACGCGGCCGTCCCGGCCGGTCGCGGCGGTCTGTCGATCGTCATCCTCGCGGTGGCCGCCTTCGTCATCGTCACCACCGAGTACCTGATCGTCGGGCTGCTGCCGGCGCTCGCCCGCGACCTGGAGATCTCGATTTCCGCCGCCGGTCAGCTCGTGACGCTGTTCGCCTTCACGGTGATGCTGTTCGGCCCGGTGCTGACCGCGCTGCTCTCGCATGTCGAACGCAAGCGGCTGTTCGTCGTCATCCTGCTGATCTTCGCGGCGTCCAACGCCCTGGCGGCGATCGCGCCCAATGTGTGGGTGCTGGCGGTGGCGCGGTTCATTCCGGCGCTGGCGCTGCCGGTGTTCTGGGGCACGGCCAGCGAGACGGCCGGACAGATCGTCGGGCCGCAACGCGCGGGCCGTGCCGTGTCGCAGGTGTATCTGGGCATCTCCGCCGCGCTGCTGTTCGGGATTCCGCTGGGCACGCTTGCCGCCGATGCGATCGGCTGGCGCGGCACTTTCTGGATCCTGGCCGGGCTGTCGCTGCTGATGGCCTTGGCCCTGACCGTCTTCATGCCGAGGGTGGCCAGGCCCGAACGGCTGCGCCTGGCCGAACAGACCCGCATCCTCAAGGACCCGTTCTTCGTCGCCAACGTCGTGCTGTCGGTCGTCGTGTTCACGGCGATGTTCACCGCCTACACCTATCTGGCCGACCTGCTGGAGCGCATCGCCGGGGTGGCGCCGGCGCACGTGGGCTGGTGGCTGATGGGCTTCGGCGCGATCGGCCTGCTCGGCAACTGGCTGGGCGGGCGCCTGGTCGATCGCAGTCCGCTGGGCGCGACCGCGGCCTTCGCGCTGCTGCTCGGCGTGGGCATGGCGACCAGCGTGCCGCTGGCGGGCTCCGCTGGGCTGCTGGCGGGCGCGCTCGCGCTGTGGGGTATTGCCTACACCGCGCTATTCCCCATCTGCCAGGTGCGGGTGATGCAGTCCGCGTCGCATGCGCAGGCGCTGGCCGGCACCTTGAACGTCTCGGCCGCCAACGCCGGGACCGGGCTGGGCGCGGTCATCGGCGGACTGGTGATCCCGCAATGGGGGCTGGGCAGCATCGGCTATGTCGCCACCGGCATCGCCGTCGTGGCGATCCTCATGGTGGCGGTGGTCGCGCGTCTGCGGGAGCGATGATCGGCTCCGGTGCGGGCCGGCGAAACGCGGGGCCAACATCACGGTGCAATGAAAAGGCCGGCGCATGGCCGGCCAGGGGCGGTGCAGAACCCTGGAGCGGTCAGTCGCGGTCGTCGCGCGACCACACGCCGCCGTGTTCCACCTTGACCGGGAACTTGGGCACCGGCGCATAGGCCGGCCCGCACAGCGGCACGCCTTCGCGGATATCGAAGCGCGCGCCGTGCAGCACGCACTCGATGCTGCCGGTCTCGGCGTCGAAGGTGCCCGCCGCCGAAAGCTCGAATTCGGCATGGCTGCAGCGGTCCTCCAGCGCGTAGAGGTCGCCGTCCAGGTTGAACACCACGATCGGCGTGCCGGTGACCTCGTCGAAGCCGCTGCGCATCTCGCCCGGCAGCAGCTCCTCGGTGGCGCAGACGAAGGTCCAAGTCTCGCTCACGGCCGGCTCCTAGACAAGGGATTTCTCCAGCACCTCGAAGCGCAGGTCGTCGCGCAGCGGCGTGCCGAAGCGCGCATCGCCGTACGGGAAGGGCTTGAAGGTGCCGGTGCGCACGTAGCCGCGGCGCTCGTAGAAGGCGATCAGGCTCTGGCGCACATCGATCACGCTCATGCGCATCACCTCCACGCCCAGTTCCTGGCGGGCGATGCGCTCGGCCTCGACCATCACGTCCTTGCCGATGCCGGCGCCCTGCAGGGTGGGGCGCACCGAGAACATGCCGAAATAGCCGGCATCGCCCTCGCGCGCCACGTGCGCGCAGGCGACCAGCGCGTCGTCGCGATAGGCCAGCAGCACGCGGCTGTCGGCGCGGCTGAGGTCGCCGGCCAGCACTTCGCGATCGATGCGCTGGCCGTCGAGCAGGTCGGCCTCGGTGGTCCAGCCGGCGCGGCTGGCCTGCCCGCGATAGGCCGAGGTCACCAGTGCGGTGATCGCCTCGATGTCGTCCAGGGTGGCGTTGCGGAAGGTCAGTGTGGTCATCGGCCCATTGTAAAAGGCCGGCGGCTTCGTGGGAGCCGCCATGGCGGCGATGGGGGCTCTACCGGTAGAGCCACTCGCCGCCACGGCGGCTCCCACCTATAGAGCGGAGCTCGCTCCGCTGGGGCCTTCCCCACGCACCGAACGAAGCGCAGCGGAGTCTCCCAAAGGGGATTACCACAAGCTCCAGGCCGCTGGGAGATTCGAGGAGAGAGTCACCCCAGCAGCGTGCGGGCCTTCTTCAGCGCGGCCACGAAGGCTTCGATCTCCTCGTGGGTGTTGTAGAAGGCCAGCGAGGCGCGCAGGGTGGCCGCGACGCCGAAGTACTGCAGCAGCGGGTGGGCGCAGTGCTGGCCCGAGCGCACGGCGACGCCTTCCAGGTCCAGCAGCGTGGCCAGGTCGTGCGCGTGGGCGCCGTCGATCAGGAACGACACCACCGCGGCCTTGTCCGGCGCGGTGCCGAAGATGCGCAGGCCTTCGATGCGCTGCAGTTCCTCGGTCAGATGCGCCAGCAGCTGCGCCTCGCGCGCGCGGATCGCGGCCATGCCGACGCCGTCGAGATAGTTCAGCGCCGCGCCCAGGCCGACGAAGCCGGCGATATTGGGCGTGCCGGCCTCGAACTTGTGCGGCACCTCGTTGAAGGTGGTCTTCTCGAAGCTGACCTCCTTGATCATCTCGCCGCCGCCGATGAAGGGCGGCATGGCCTCCAGCAGCTCCCGGCGCGCCCACAGCGCGCCGGTGCCGGTAGGGCCGCAGATCTTATGGCCGGTGACCGCGTAGAAGTCGCAGCCGATCGAGGCCACATCCAGCGGCATGTGCGGCGCGGCCTGTGAGCCGTCCACGACCGTGACGATCCCGGCCTTGCGCGCGGCCTTGCAGATCTCGCGCACCGGGTTGACCGTGCCCAGCACATTGGACACGTGGGCCACCGCCAGCAGCTTCACCTGCGGGGTCATGGCCTTGTACAGCGCGTCCAGGTCCAGCTGTCCATCGGGCAGGATCTCGGCCACCTGGATCGTCGCGCCGGTGCGCTGGGCGATCAGCTGCCACGGCACGATGTTGGCGTGGTGCTCCATGCGCGAGACCAGGATCACATCGCCGGGCTTGAGCGTGGGCAACGCCCAGGAATACGCCACCAGGTTGAGCGCGAAGGTGGTGCCGCTGCACAGGATCAGCTCGTCGCCGCGCACGCCCAGGAAGCGCGCCAGCGTCTTGCGCGCGCCCTCGTAGGCGTCGGTGGCCTCGGTGCCCAGCGCGTGCACGGCGCGGCTGACGTTGGCGTTCTGGCGGCGGTAGAAACCATCCACCGCGGCGATTACTTCCACCGGCTTCTGCGCGGTGTTGGCGTTGTCGAAATAGATCAGCGGCTTGTCGTTGACCGCCCGCGTCAGCAGCGGGAAGTCCATGCGGATGCGGTCCCAGTCCACGCCCTGGGCCTGGCCGGACTCTTCCGGACGCACGCCGGCGCTGCCGCTGTTCTCGTGCATGCTCATGCGGCGCCCGCCTGGCGCAGCGCCAGGTCGAGGATGGCGGTCAGCTGGCCGATCAGCGCGTCGTCCTCGAGCACGGCCAGCGGCTCGCGGCAGAAGGCGGCGGTCAGCAGGCGTTGCGCGTCGGCCTGCGGCAGGCCGCGCGAGCGCAGGTAGAACAGCGCATTGGCGTCGAGCCGGCCGACGGTGGCGCCGTGCGCGGCCTGCACTTCGTCGGCATGGATCTCAAGCACCGGCTGGGTGTCGATCTCGGCGGTGTCGGACAGCAGCAGATTCTTGTTGGACAGGCGCGCGTCGGTGCCGTCGGCGCCCTCGCGGATCAGGATGCCGCCATGGAACACGGCGCGGCCGCGGCCGGCGCCCAGCCCGCGCCAGGTCAGGCCGCAGCTGGTGTCGCGCGCGATATGGTCGATGCCCAGTCGCGTATCGACGTGGCGGCGCCCGCCGGCGAGCAGCACGCCGTTGGCGTCCAGGCGCGCGTTCTCGCCTTCCAGGCGCACGTTGAGCTCGTGCCGCGACAGCGCGGCGCCCAGCTCCAGGTCCACGCGCGTGTAGCGCGCATCGCGCGCCAGCACCGCGTCGGTGCGCAGCAGGCTGGTGGCCTTGTCCGATTCGTGCTGGGCACGGGCGTGGACCAGCTGTGCGCCCCGCGCCAGATGGACATGGGTCAGCGCATTGGCCAGGTGCGCGTGCTCGCCGGCGCCGAGGTGGTGTTCGACCACGCGCAGGCGCGCGCCGGCGCGCAGTTCGATCAGGTTGCGCAGATGCCAGGCGCGGTCGACATGCGCATCCCGCGCAGGCGCACCCACGTCCAGGTTCGGGCTGTCCGATTCCGTCGCGCCGATGAAGACCAGCTGCAGCGCCGTGTCCGCCTGCACGCCGGCCTCGACGCGCAGCAGCACGCCTTCGCTGGCCAGCGCGGCGTTGAGCCGGGCGAAGACCTCGTCGTTGCGTTCGAAGCGGCGCGCCAGGAAGCGCGCAGCGTCGCTGCCCTCGGCCAGGGCCTCGGACAGGCGCTGCACGCTGACGCCTTCGTCCAGGCCCGCCAGGTCGGACAGCGCCTGGGCGTGGCGACCGTTGACGAACACCAGGCGCGGGGCGGGGATATGCGCCAGCAGCGCGGCATCGACCCGCGGCGCGGCGTCCACCGGCACGAAGCGGCGGCGCTCCAGCGCCCGCAGCGAGGTGTACTTCCAGGCCTCGTCGCGCTGGCTCGGCAGGCCGGCGGCCAGGGCGTCGTCCAGCACCGCGCGGCGCGTGGCATCGCCCTCGAAGGCGGACGCCAGAGAGTCCAGCAGCGTGCTCATGCCGCGGCTTCCGGCGCCACGCGGTCCTTAAGCCATGCGTAGCCGTGGGCTTCCAGCTCCAGCGCCAGCTCCGGCCCGCCGGTCTGCACGATCCTGCCGTCGGCCAGCACGTGCACCACGTCCGGCTTGATGTAGTCCAGCAGGCGCTGGTAGTGGGTGATGACCAGGAACGAGCGCCCCGCGCTGCGCAGCGCGTTGACGCCCTCGGCCACGGCCTTGAGCGCGTCGATGTCCAGGCCCGAATCGGTCTCGTCCAGGATCGCCAACTTCGGCTCCAGCACGGCCAGCTGGAAGATCTCGTTGCGCTTCTTCTCACCGCCGGAGAAGCCCTCGTTGACGCCGCGATGCAGCAGCTCGTCCTTCAGGTGCAGCACGGCCAGCTTCTCGCGCACCAGCTTGAGGAACTGCATCGAGTCCAGCTCGGATTCGCCGCGCGCCTTGCGCTGGGCGTTGAGCGCGGCGCGCAGGAAGTAGGTGTTGTTCACGCCCGGGATCTCGACCGGATACTGGAAGGCCAAGAACACGCCGGCCGCGGCGCGCTCTTCCGGTTCCAGCGCCAGCAGGTCGGCGCCTTCGAACTGCACGCTGCCTTCGGTGACCTCATAGCCCTCGCGGCCGGCCAGGATGTTGCCCAGCGTGGACTTGCCCGCGCCATTGGGGCCCATGATGGCGTGCACCTGGCCCGGCTTCACCTCCAGCGAGAGGCCTTTGAGGATGTCCTTGCCGGCAACGGCGGCGTGGAGGTTGTCGATCTTGAGCATGGGGATTGGGGATTCGGGATTGGGGATTCGTAAAAGCGGAAGGCAGGCGGGATGCGGGGGAGCGGGAGGCGATCGCCGATCCCGAATCTCCAATCCCGAATCCCGGCTCGACGGGCGTCAGCCCACCGAGCCTTCCAGCGACACTTCCAGCAGCTTCTTGGCTTCCACGGCGAATTCCATGGGCAGCTCGCGGAAGACCTGCTTGCAGAAGCCGTCGACGATCATCGACACGGCGTCTTCCTCACTGATGCCGCGGGCGCGGCAGTAGAACAGCTGGTCGTCGCTGATCTTGGAGGTGGTGGCCTCGTGCTCGACGGTGGCGCCGGGGTTCTTCACCTCGATATAGGGGAAGGTGTGGGCGCCGCACTGCTTGCCGATCAGCAGGCTGTCGCACTGGGTGTAGTTGCGCGCGCCCTCGGCCGAGCGGTCCACGCGCACCAGGCCGCGGTAGGTGTTCTGGCCGCGGCCGGCGCTGATGCCCTTGGAGACGATCTTGGACTTGGTGTTGCGGCCCACGTGGATCATCTTGGTGCCGGTGTCGGCCTGCTGGCGATGGTGGGTCAGCGCGACCGAGTGGAACTCGCCCACCGAGTCGTCTCCCAGCAGCACGCAGGAGGGGTACTTCCAGGTGATGGCCGAACCGGTCTCCACCTGGGTCCAGGTCACCTTGCTGCGCGCGCCCCGGCACTCGGCGCGCTTGGTCACGAAGTTGTAGATGCCGCCGCGGCCCTGTTCGTCGCCCGGGTACCAGTTCTGCACGGTCGAATACTTGATCTCGGCATCTTCCAGCGCGACCAGCTCGACCACCGCGGCGTGCAGCTGGTTCTCATCGCGCATCGGCGCGGTGCAGCCTTCCAGATAGGAGACGTAGGCCTTGTCCTCGCACACGATCAGGGTGCGCTCGAACTGGCCGGTGTGGCCGGCATTGATGCGGAAATAGGTGCTCAGCTCCATCGGGCAGCGCACGCCCTTGGGGATGAACACGAAGCTGCCATCGGAGAACACCGCCGAGTTCAGCGCGGCGAAGTAGTTGTCGCCGACCGGCACGACCGAGCCCAGGTACTGCTTGACCAGCTCCGGATGCTCCTTGATGGCTTCGGACATCGAACAGAAGATGATGCCCTTCTCGGCCAGCTCCTTGCGGAAGGTGGTGCCGACCGAGACCGAGTCGAACACCGCGTCCACCGCCACGCCGGCCAGCTTGGCGCGCTCATGCAGTGGCACACCCAGCTTGTCGTAGGTGTCCAGCAGCTCCTGGGGCACCTCGTCCAGCGACTTGTACTTGGGGCCCTTGGGCGCGGAGTAATAGCTCAGCGCCTGGAAATCGATCGGCGCGATCTTCAGCTTGGCCCAGTGCGGCACCGGCATGGTCAGCCAGTGGCGATAGGCGGCCAGCCGCCAGTCGGTCATCCACTGCGGCTCGTCCTTCTTGGCCGACAGCGCGCGGACGATGTCCTCGCTCAGGCCGGGCGGCAGCGAGTCGGACTCGATCTCGGTGATGAAGCCGGCCTCGTAGCGGCGGCCGAGCTGTTCGACGATCTCGGCGTTGCGGACGGGGGTGGTGGGAACCTGGGTTGCTTCGGTGGCCATGGGGGCTGCCTACAGTTCAGTTGTCCACGCGCACGGCGATGGGGCGGCGGCGCGTATCGGGAGTGGGGGAGGGGGCGGCCGGCTGCAGCATCTGCGCCAGCGTCATGCCGCGCAGCGCGTCGGCCACCACGTCGTTGATCAGCCGCCAGTTGGCGCGCACGCCGCAGCGCTGGGCGATGCCGCACTGGCTGTCGTGCTGGCTGCATTCGGTGATCGCCAGCGGCCCTTCCATGGCCTCGATGATCTGCACCAGGCTGATGTCGCCGGCCGCATGGGCCAGCCGGTAGCCGCCGTGCACGCCGCGCAGGCCTTCGACCAGCCCGGCCTGGGCCAGCGGCTTGAGCACCTTGCTGACGGTGGTGGCTTCCAGGCCCGAGGCCTCGGCCAGTTCCGTGGCGCTGAGCACTTCGCCGCTGCGGTTGGCCAGGACGGTCAACAGGACGGTGGCGTAATCGGTGAGCTTGGTGACGCGCAGCATGGTGGCGGGGGCGCCCACGCAGGGGCGACGGATGAAATTGGACCGAAATTGTACGCTTTCCCGGTGCGCGACTCAAACCCCAGACCGCGTGAACCAATGGGCGCGTACAGCTTGGCTGCACCATGGAAGCCGAGTGGTCCGGGACCGCGGCACCGTCGATGCCGGAGCCCCAGCGCAAGGCGGCGCCTTGCGGCGGATGGATCAGGACTTCTTCCAACTCGAAGGCATCAAGCAGCGCCTTGCCCCCTCCCTTTCGCCGCAGGCGAAGGGGAGGGCCGGGGTGGGATGCTTTTTTGCTCTTGCTTCTGTGGCTTGACCGGTAAAGCCCCGACCCCTCCCCATCCCTCCCCTTCGCCTATGGCGAAAGGGAGAGGGCCTCAAGTCGAGGCCCTCCCGTCACTGATCGCGCTCTGCGCATGGGCAAGGGTCTCGAACGTCCTCGCAAACCGAAGTCCTGTGACCTGATGCGTGCGGCAGCGGGCCGGCGGGCAGTGGCCGCGACGAGCGAGGCAGGACGCCGAGCGCCCGAATCAGGGCAGGATGCCCTGATTGAGGGAAAAGCGGCCGCTGCCCGCCGGACCGCTGCCCTTCCGAAGCAGGCGCACTCGCCCCACCGCAGCAGGTGCACTTACACGCAGCAATCTGGAATCGGAAGAAGAGCCAAAACAACAGCTGCCCATTCGCGTGACGCACGGACCTCCGTGTCCTGTGCCGTCCGCGAGAAAGTCGCTGGGTTCCCGCGTTCGCTGGAACGACGAGCTTGGGCTCGGCGACGACGCTTGTAAGGGCCTCGCACCGACGGGTGAAGGCCATCCCGAGCAGCGCTGCTGCGCAGACGATCGACATGCAGTGGCACGAACTGCTGCGCGAGGCGACAATGCGGGACGACCCTCTTCATGGATGCCTCGATGCCGCGCAAGATCGCCACCCGCAAGTCCGCCATCCATGGCAACGGCATGTTCGCCGTGGCCCCGATCAAGAAAGGGGAGCGGCTGATCGAGTACCGCGGCGAGCTGCGCACGCACGCGCAGGTGGATGCCGACGAAGGCGGCGATGTCGAGAGCGGCCATACCTTCCTGTTCACGCTCAATGATGAATACGTCATCGACGGCGCCCGCGGCGGCAACAGCGCCCGCTGGATCAACCACAGCTGCAATCCCAACTGCGAGGCCCTGATCGAAGAGGCCGAGGGCGACGACCGTACCAAGGACAAGGTGTTCATCGAGGCCATCCGCGCCATCAAGCCCGGCGAAGAGCTGACCTACAACTACGGCATCACCCTGGGCGAGCGGCACACGCCGCGGCTGAAGAAGATCTGGGCCTGCCGCTGCGGCTCGAAGAACTGCACCGGGACCATGCTCCAGCCCAAGCGCTGAGGCAGTCCGCGCGCGGGCCGCACGGCCGCGCGCGAAGCGGCGCATGCAACGCGCCATGGCCGTGGATGCACGCGGCGGACAAAAGGTTGCAATGACCAATGCCAGTCGGCACGCGCTGACAAGCTTCCCAACATACGCACCCGAAGGCGGCCATCGGCCCCTCAGGCTCAGAAGGAAGCAGGACCATGCGTGGCTCGGTATTGGCGACAAGCGTGTCGATGGCTTTGGCGGTGCCCGCCGGCGCGGTGCAGATCGATGGCCGGATCGATCCGGCGGAATGGGCCGGCGCCCAGCACATCACCGACTTTCGCCAGGTGCAGCCGCTGACCGGCGCGCCCGGCAGCCAACCCACCGGGGCCTGGATCCTGGCCACTCCCGAGGGCCTGGCGGTGGCGGTGCGTGCGGTGCAGCCGCCCGGCGTGCCGCGCACCCTGCAGAAGGTGCGGCGCGACTTCAAGGACCAGGTCGACCGGGTCAACCTGATGGTGGACTTCGACGGCGACGGGCGCACCGGCTACAACTTCGTGGTGTCCTCCACCGACGGCATCAATGACGCGGTGGTCACCAACGAGAACCACTTCAACACCGACTGGGACGGCCACTGGCAGCACGCGGTCAGCGCGGACGAGCAGAGCTGGTCGGTGGAGATGCTGATCCCCTGGTACATCGCGCCGATGCACAAGGCCAGTGGCGGCAAGCGGCGGATGAAGCTCTACCTGGACCGCGTGATCGGCGCAACCGGCGAGCGCGCCGCCTGGCCGGTGGCCAGCTTCGAGCGGCCGCGCTTCCTGTCCGACTTCGCGGTCGTGGAGGTCACCGACTACCAGCAGTCGCTGCTGGCGGTGACCCCGTACATCTCGGGCCTGTACGACAACGTGCACGGCGGCACCGATGTACAGGGCGGGGTGGACGTGTTCTGGAAGCCCAGCGGCCAGTTCCAGATGACCGCCACACTCAACCCGGACTTCGGCCAGGTCGAAAGCGACGACCTGGTGGTCAACTTCGACGCCACCGAGACCTATGTCAGCGACAAGCGCCCGTTCTTCACCGAGAACCAGGGGCTGTTCGAGTTCACCACGCCGTCCGATTTCAGCCAGCTGCTGTACACCCGGCGCATCGGCGGGCCTTCCGACGACGGGCGCGGCGCGGCCGACATCAACGCCGCGGTCAAGGTCAACGGCAGCCTGGGCGCGACCAAGTACGGCGTGTTCGTGGCCGAGGAGGACGGCGAGGCCGGGCGCAGCTTCCGCGCGCTGCGGCTGGTGCGCGACTTCAGCACGCAGAACCTGGGCCTGATGCTGACCCAGGTCGAGCGCCCGTGGCTGGATCGCGAGGCGACCGTGCTGGGCGTGGACCACAACTGGCGCCCCAACGCGCGCTGGAACGTGCGCACGCGCCTGCTCGGCAGCCAGATCAGACAGGCCGGCCAGACCACGCGCGATGGCGGCGGCACGCTGTGGGCCGACTACGAGATGGACCACGGCTGGCGCCAGCAGTGGATCGCCATGCACTTCGGCAGCGATCTGCAGCTCAACGACGCCGGCTACCTGTCGCAGAACAGCCTCAACTACGGCCATTGGGAAGTGCGCAAGCGCTTCCCCGAACAGCCGGCCCAGTCGCGCTATGCCTCCAAGGACTGGCGCTGGCGCATCAGCCAGGTCAACAACGACCACGGCGAGATGCTCGACCGGCAGCTGCGCATCAGCCGCCAGGGCGAGCTGCGCGACGGCAGCGAGGAGTTCATCCAGGTCAACTTCAACGATGCCGGCGTGGACGACCTGCTCACGCGCGGCCACGGCTCGGTGCAGCAGCCCTTCAATACCCAGCTGGTCTACGAATACAGCCGCCCGCGCAAGGGACGCTGGGCGCACGAGGTGGAGCTTTGGGCGCGGCGCGGCAGCATCACCGACGCAGGCGCGCTCAACTACAGCGCGGACTACACGGCGACCTATTTCGTCAACGACGACTTCAGCCTCTACCTGGGCGGCTATGCGGATCATTCACCGGCCTGGTCGATCTGGCAGCGCGACAACCTGGTCGGCCTGTACAACGGCCGCGAATGGCATCTCAACGCCGGCCTGACCTGGAACCTGGCCAACCGCCAGGAGCTGCGCGTGAAGCTGCAGGCGCTGGCCATCGAGGCGCAGGCCAAGGGCGCTTACCGCGTGCTGGCCAACACCCAGCCGCTGCGCACCGACGAGGCCGTGCAGGACTTCAGCGTGCGCAACCTGGGCTTCCAGGTGCGCTACCGCTACGAGGTCGCCCCGATGTCGGACTTGTACATTGTCTACGCGCGCGGCGGCTACCAGGAGACCGATCGCAGCGATCCGGTCGGCCGCCTGCTGGGCGATGCGCTGCGCCTGCGCGAGGACGAGCAGCTGCTGGTCAAGTTCAGCTACCGCTTCACGCTGTAGCCAGGAGGCAGGTCCGGAGGCATTGCCCTTTCGACCAACGCTGAAGGGCCCGCGCCTGCGGCACACTGGCGGCCCGTTCCCTGCGAGGTTGCCCCGTGACCCAGTCCCTCCAAGGCCAGGTGGCCGTCATCACCGGCGCGGCCAGCGGCATCGGCAAGGCCCTGGCGCAGACCCTGGCCCGGGCGGGGGCGCGCGTGGCCATCGCCGATCTCAACCAGGCAGGTGCGCAGGCCACCGCCGCGCAGATCCAGGCCGAGGGCGGCCAGGCGCTGGGCGTGGCGATGGACGTCACAGACGAAGCGGCGGTCGATGCCGGCATCGACCGGGTCGTGCAGGAACTGGGTCCCGTGGACATCCTGGTCGCCAATGCCGGCGTGCAGATCGTGCATCCGATCCAGGACTTTCCCTTCGCGGAATGGAAGAAGCTGCTGGCCATCCACCTGGACGGCGCCTTCCTCACCACCAAGGCCGTACTGCCGGGCATGTATGCGCGCAAGCGCGGCACGGTGATCTACATGGGCTCGGCCCATTCGCACGAGGCCTCGCCGCTGAAGTCGGCCTATGTGACCGCCAAGCATGGCCTGCTCGGCCTGTCGCGCACGCTGGCCAAGGAGGGCGGGCCGCATGGGGTGCGCAGCCATGTGATCTGCCCGGGCTTCGTGCGCACGCCACTGGTGGAGAAGCAGATCCCGGAGCAGGCCGCCAGCCTCGGCATCAGCGAGGAAGAAGTGATCAAGCGCGTGATGCTGGGCAATACGGTCGATGCCACCTTCACCACGGTCGAGGACGTGGCCGCGATGGTGAAGTTCCTGTGCGAGTACCCGAGCAATGCGCTGACCGGGCAGAGCTTCCTGGTCAGCCATGGCTGGCATATGAGCTGAATGGGGCGCGTGTTCGCGTCGCGTCGAGACATCGCCACCAGGAAACGACAGGCCTCAAATGGCGCGGCGCCGAAGATGGGGTTCCTTTCTTCAACGGAGCCTTCCCTCATGACCACGCTCACTGGCAAGACCATCGCCGTGCTCGCCACCGATGGATTCGAACAGTCCGAACTCACCGAGCCCAAGCGTCGCCTGGAGGAAATGGGCGCCAAGGTCGAGGTGATCTCGCTCAAGGGCAAGGACAGCATCCGCGGCTGGGACCAGAAGGACTGGGGCGAGTCGGTCAAGGTCGACAAGCAGCTGGACCAGGCCAAGCCGTCCGATTACGACGCGCTGGTGCTGCCGGGTGGCGTGATCAACCCGGACACGCTGCGCCGCGAGTCGTCCGCGCTGGACTTCATCAAGGCCGTGGCCGCCGACGACAAGCCGGTGGCGGCAATCTGCCATGGCCCCTGGCTGCTGGCGGAGACTGGGTTGGCCAAGGGTCGCAAGCTGACTTCATGGAGTTCGCTCAAGACCGACCTGTCCAATGCGGGCAGCACCTGGGAAGACCGCGAGGTGGTGGTCGACGGCAACATCATCACCAGCCGCAATCCCGACGATATCCCGGCCTTCAGCAAGGCGATCGCGGAAGCTCTTGCGAACTGACAGCTCGAAATCGAGAAGAAAACGGGGCGCGGCCTTCGGGCCGCGCGCCCGTCTGTAGAGCGGAGCTCGCTCCGCTGGGGCCTTCCTAGGATCCGGCCGAAATGCAGCGGAGCAAGCTCCGCTCTACAACGAGGTCGCGACGCAATTAAAGAAGATAGCTGGCTCGCACGATGAGGCGATCAGCGTCCATCTTCCCTACCGAGGCTCGTAGCCTTCCAGATCCGCTGAATCCAGATGCCAGGCCCGGTCCTTCGCCGGTGCGCCGTCCGCCATCACTGCACGCAAGGTGAAGTTGCCCCTGTAATGCCGCGTACTGCCATCGGCCTGCAACGCAGTAAGGTCGACCGGCACCTGGATATAGCGCGAGCCAGCAGCGCCCTCCGCATCGAAGGCCTGGCCGACACGCGCCTCGACCTGGCGGGTCTTGGCATAGCCCTTGGCGAAGACATCGAACGGCTGTCGGCTGGCGGCACCGTCCCGGCTCCAGAGCGCATAGGCGGCCGCGTAGTCGCCCGCGTTGATCGCCGCGTAGTACCGACGCACGGTGTCTTGCGCGCTTTGTGCGGTCGGTTCTCCAGGGATAGCGACTTCCGCGGCCTGCATCGGCGGCGGTTCTGCCAGCGCGTCTTCGGTCTGCGAATCGCTCGGCACCGACGCCGGCGGCGTGGCGGGCGTCGGCGCGCTGGTGGCGGGAGGGGCGTCGCCAGACCGCGCCTGCCGATTCTTGCCCGGATCGCAGGCGGTCAGCGTCGCGATTCCGGCCGCGAGCAGGCCGAGCATCAGCATACGCACGCGCGTTGGGTCAGGGCGCATCGCTCAGATCCGGCATGCCCACGGGCTGGTCGAACTGGACCACGATGCGGCCATCGCGCACGCGCGCGGACTGCACGCGCACGTCGCCCAGGCTGGCCAGCAACTTGGGATCCAGGCGGTACAGCGGCTCGCTGCGGGCGTAGTCCTGCAGGAACAGGCTGACCAGCTGGCGATCGCGTTCGTGCAGTTCGCCGCCGTTGGTGGCCGCGACGCGATCCACGGTGGGCGCGTCCAGGTACAGCGTCATCGCCTGCGGGTCGTAGCGCAGGCCGCTGCTCAGCCAGACCCGGCCCAGCGGATTGCCGCTGGCGCTGGCGTCGAACTGCATCTGGACCCGGTCGCTGCCCGGCGGAATACGCAGCTGCGGATTGCTGGCGGTCATTGAGACCAGTCCGCCCAGCGCCTGGAAATCTCGCGGGAACTCATGCTCGAGAAAGCCCTGCACCTGTGTCGCGCTGACGGACAGCTCGTTGGAAGGCGCTTGGCTGGAGGACTGCGCCTGGGCCCACGACGCGGCCGTGATCGGTGCGATCACCAGGGCCGTGGCGACGAGGGCGGCGCGCATGCGGTGGGCGAGGAGAGCCTGCATGGAAACGTCCGAGAGAGGCGGCTGGAGGCCAGGCACACCTTAAGCACATCGGGTGAACCGGGCCTCAATCGAGCTGTGGGCGGATCGAGGCGCTGGAAAGCGTCCAGCCGTCGTTACCGATCTTGCGGCGCAGGCGGTACCAGCCGTCCCAGTGCTGCACACGGCCCTGCGCATCGGCGACCTGCAGATGCACGGGGATTTCCAGGCTGCGCGACGGGTACTGATCCGGGTCCAGCGGCTTGGGCGCGTCGCTGTTGATGCGCATGGTGCGCGGGCCGAGCGCGCGCAGCGCGGCATCGTCGGGCACCGGCGCGGGCTTGCCGCCGGTCCATTGCGCATCGGCCTGGTCCAGCCGGCCCGAGGCGATGTCGGCCAGGTAGGCGTGGAGCACGCCGGCGGCTTCGAGCAGGTGGGCCTGCTGCTGCGCGTCCAGGGCCTGGCGCTTGGCCAGCGCGGCCTGATCGTCCGGGCGCGTGCCGGCCTGCGGCAGCGCGGCGGTGGTGGCCAGCTCGGCCTGCGGCTCGGGCTTGCGGCTGCAGGAACAGTTGCCCAGCAACAGACACAGCAGCAAGGGCAGCAGCAGGCGCATGGCGGGGTCGGGCAGTGGCGGTGGCGCGCAGTGTACGCGCGGCCTGCGCTAGCGGTTGGGGTCGATCCCGGCGATGAAGCGGTCCAGCGCCGGCTCCAGCGGTGCGAACGGGTCCTCCTGCGCATCGCGATGGCGATGGGCCAGATCGCGCAGCACGTGGCTGGCCACCAGGGTGGCGGCGCGCTCGTCCGCGCTGAGCTGACGGTGACGCTGCGACTGGTGCATCAGGCGCAGCCAGTCCTGGCTGGCGCGATGTTCGAATTCGATGCTGCAGCGGTCGCGGCACGGGTAGCCGTCGTCTTCGACTGGCGTGATGGTGATGCGATAGCGGTGCGGGCGAGGGTCCTGCATGGCGGTCACGAGGCGAAGTGCGAGTGGCCAAGGTAGGTATCCGCGCGCCGTCGCGCGAGCCGATGGGGCGCGACTCAGTGTTCCGGCGGGCGCCAGGCGCGCAATGCCGGCAGCGGATCGCGCGCGCCCTCGGCCCCGTAGATGCCGTAGTGCAGGTGCGGCGGCGTGCCGCGCGCGTTGCCGGTGGTGCCGACGAAACCGAGCAGGTCGCCGGGCAGGACGCTGCGTCCTTCACGCAATCCGGGCGCCCAGTCGTCCAGGTGCGCGTAGTAGTAGCGCTCGCGTCCTGGTCCGAGCACCCACACCTGGCGCCCGCCCAGGCCGCCATCGCGAATCGAGACGATTACACCCGGTGTGGCGCTGCGCACCGGCGTGCCGCGCGCGGCGAAGATGTCCACGCCGGCATGGGTGCGGTCGCGCCCGCGCGGCGCGCCGAAGGTGGCGGCGATGCGCGTGGCGCGCACGCCTTCGACCGGGACCGGCAGCGCCTGTGCCGGCGGCATGCGCGTCACGCGCCAGAGCATGCGCGGGGTCTGCATGAAGGGCTGGTTCCACGCCCAGCCCGCGGCCCAGGCCAGCAGGGCCAGCGCGACCAGCCAGAGCAGGGCGCGGCGCAGGCGGCGAGCGGGCGTGGTGACGGACGGTGCGTGCATGTGCCTTAAGCGTGGCGTGCCGCCGATGAGCCTGCGGTCAAGGCGCGCGATGCGAGACGGTCGTTCGGGCTGCGCCTTGTCCGCGATGCGGGAAGCCCGGAAACGACTCGGGACGGCCAAGGCCGTCCCGAGCAGTGAAACCGGTGGCGCCTTCAGGAATCAGGCGGCCGCCGAATCCTTCAGCGTCTTCATGAAGGTAGCCTTGAGCTTGGTCGAAGCCGGCTTGGCGGCGAACCACTGCTCTTCCTTGGTGAAGGGGTTGATGCCCTTGCGCTTCGGCTTGGCAGGCACGCTGACGGTCTTGATCTTCAGCAGGCCCGGCAGGGTGAACGTGCCCGCGCCCTTCTTGCTCACCGAGCCCTGGATGGCCGACTGCAGCGCAGCCATGACAGCGCGCACGTCCTTCGGAGCCACGCCACTGGATTCGGCGATGTGGGCGACCAGACCGGACTTGGTCAGGGCTTCCTTGATCGGCTTGGGAGCAGCCGGTTTGGCGGCGGTCTTGGCGGCCTTCTTCGGCGCTACCTTCTTGGTGGTCTTTGCCATATGTGTCCTGTGTACCGTGTTGGTGGATGTACTGGCCGAACGGTCGGCCTGCGGAATGTAGGGCAAGGCGCGGGCCCAGCCAAGAGGAATTCGGCTTTTTTCGCGGTTTTTTCGTGTTTTCTCGACCAAAGGCGCGTGGGCGAGCTTCCGGTGACGCTTTTGAAGGTGTCGAGCCCCAGTGTGGAAGCCGCCATGGCGGCGATGCGGCCTTGCCGATAAACCCCATCGCCGCCATGGCGGCTCCCACAAAAGAAGCGGGCGATGGTCGGGGGAAACAACGTCTCGCGTGTTTTTGCCGCACTGCGCGATGGCCTGCGCGCGGCCGGCACGGTGCGCTTACATCGTGGCGCTTAGGCTGCGGGTTCCTTTCAAGCACACAGGAGCACATCGCATGGGTATCTCGCGTCCGGCCACCGCACACTGGGAAGGCGACCTGAAGTCGGGCAAGGGCAAGCTGTCCACGCCGCAGAGCGGGCTGCTGTCCGACACGCCTTACGGTTTCAACAGCCGCTTCGGTGCCGAGAAGGGCACCAGTCCCGAGGAACTGATCGCCGCCGCGCACGCCGGCTGCTTCACCATGGCCCTGTCCAATCTGCTGACCGAGGCCGGCTCGCCGCCGACCTCGCTGGACACGCGCGCCGAAGTGGACCTGTCCATGGACGGTGGTCCGGCGCTTTCGCACATCCGCCTGAAGGTCAAGGGCGTGGTGCCGGGCATCGACGCGGCCAAGTTCAAGGAGATCGCCGAGAACGCCAAGGAGAACTGTCCGGTGTCCAAGGCGCTCAAGGCGGTGCCGGTGAGCCTGGAGACCGAGTTCGCCGGCTGAGTCTGTCTGGCGTTCCAGAGAAGGGCCTGTCGCGCGGTTGAACGCGCGGCAGGCCGCCGGCCGGGTTCAGGACCGGCTCACCGCGGCGGCTCGACGATGCGCGCATGCGCCGATCCGGCGCCGGAGACCGCCCACATGATCCGCTCCACGCTCGGCCTGTTCCTGATCGGTGTGACCTGCATCGCGCCGGCGTCTGCCCAGTCGCGCTATGCGGATTACTACGCGCAGCGCTATGGCGATGGCTACGCCTCCAACAGCCGCGACTATTACGACGGCCGCGACAGCGGCAATTACGACTATGCGCGCGTGGTGCGGGTCGATCCCATCATCGCCGCGCCGCCGCCTCCGCAGCAGCAGTGCTATTACCGCGATGCCGACGATGCCTATGCGCGCGGCGGCGATTACTACGATGGCAATGGTCAGCGCCAGGCCACGCCGGGCGGCCGCATCGCGGCGACCATCGCCGGCGGTGTGCTCGGTGCGGTCGTCGGCAGCCGCTTCGGCGGCGGGACGGGCCGGGTGATCGGCACCGCGGTGGGCACCGCCGCCGGTACCGCGGCCGGTCAGTCGGTCTACGACAACTCGCACACCGAACGCGGCACGGTGCGCGTCTGCGAGCCGGTGTCCGACCAGCGTTACGAAGGCGAGGTGGAGGGTTACAACGTCACCTACGAATATGCCGGTCGGACCTATCAGACCCGCACTGCCTATAACCCGGGCGATCGCATTCGCGTGCGTGTGGATGTGGTGGCCGCGCAGAACTGAAAAGCGCTGGATCGACATCTGCAGGCGAAAGGGGCCCCTGTGGCCCCTTTTGGTTTTTGGGTGGTCGCTGGACCAAGTAATTGAGGCGGTGTGTGCTTCGGCTTCGGAGGGGCAGCGGTCCGGCGGGCGGGGGCCGCTTATCCCTCGATCAGGGCATCCTGCCCTGACTCGGGCGCTCGGCGTCCTGCCTCGCTAGGCGCGGCCCCCGCCC